>JBMOMW010000020.1:0-161528 GCA_049325255.1 Pseudomonadota bacterium
GCTCCCGCCGCTTATCGCGGCACGCGCGGGGCCTCACATCACGCATGCACCCTGCCGCCTATCCACCCCGGATCATCTCTGCTCCGTACCAGCGGCGCCGGCAATTCAATTCATACCGTCTCCTTTTCGTCTGGGCGGATTGAATGCTGTCGAAGCGAACAAACCCCGTATTAATTCTGCACGGGGTTTGCCCGTTTGAAGATTGAGGGCAATTAACCCGCAGTGGCAACGGCGCTCGGGCGCGCTTTCATGCGGCCGTGCCACGCGGTGACGTTTTTCAGTTCCGCCGGGATGGGCTGGCCGACGTTGGCAGCGAAATCCAGGAAGCAGAACAGCAGAATATCGGCAAGCGTCAGGCGGCTGCCTGCGATAAACTGCTTGCCTTCCATTTGCTTGTCCAGCCAGGCCAGATTGTGCTGCGCGACTTTCTTCAGTCCGGGGGCGGCTTCTGGAATGGTGGGGATGCGGTCCTTGAACAGGCCCAGTCCTTCGGCATAGCGAAAGCCGTTGGTCAGGGGCTCCACAATATTGAGATCGACGCGCCGCGTCCACATGCGGGTTTCAGCGCGTTCTTCGGCTGTCTTGCCGATCAGCGTGTCGTTGGGATTTTTCTCGTCCAGATATTCGCAGATCGCGGTGATTTCTGACAAGAAAGAGCCATTGTCCAGTTCAAGCGCCGGAGTCTGGCCAAAAGCGTTGAGCTTGAGATAGGGTTCCTTGCGGTTTTCGCCCTTCATCAGATCGACTTTTTCGGTGGGCAGCGAAATGCCTTTTTCGTGCATGAACATGCGCACGGTGCGCGGATTTGGGCCGATGGAATCATAGAATTTCATGGTTGGTCTCCCTGCTGGGGTGGTTTTTTATGGCAGGGGCAGATTAGTCAAATTTCGGGCTGATTACCATGTACAAAAAAACCGGGGCTGCTTGAGACAACCCCGGTTTAATTCGCGTAGATTAAAATTCTAGAATTGCTTCGACACCGGCACTTCGAATTTGAACAGGCGCGCCGCATTAAGGCCAAGGATTTTCATCCGCGATTCATGCTTCAAATGCCCCATCGTCCGCTCAATGGCTTCCGGCGAATGCGGCCAGCTGCCTTCATGGTGCGGATAATCATTGGCCCAGATGAAATTATCCACCAGATTGAACGGTTCCGCCAGCGCGAGGCCAGCCGCATCTTCCTGGAAGCTGGAGAAACCATGCGCACGGTAATAGTCGCTGGGCAGGCCCTGAAGTTTCGGGCGCACCCACATGTGGTGCTTTTTATAGGCTTCGTCCATGGCGTCCAACGCCCAGGCCACCCAGCCGATACCGGCTTCAATGGTGGCGAATTTCATTTTCGGGAAGCGTTCCAGCACGCCCGATGAACACAGATTGGCCATCGGCTCAATGGTTGGCGCCAGAGAGTGCGAGACGTAATTGATCACGGCACCGCCGTTACCTGTGGATGCGCGCGGGTCGCGGCCGGTAGAAACATGGAAGGTGATCGGCAGATTGACTTCCTCGATCAGCGCCCACATGCGGTCATACATGGGCAGATTGTAATTCGGGTGCTCATGATTATGCCCGCCGAAAATCGGCTTGCAGGGTAAAGTCAGGCCGCTAAATCCGCGCTTTGCGGAACGTGTAATTTCGGCCATGGCGTAATCAATATTGGCGGTCGAAATGCAGGCCATCGGCTTCAGGCGGTCATTGAATTTGGCAAAGGTTTCCCAGGCCCAGTCATTCCAGGCTACGCACATGGAGTTGCTGAAATCAATGTCGGTGGTGGCCCATGCCATCAGGCCGCGATTGGGAAATATGATTTCACCGTCCACGCCATCCATCTTCAGTTCGGCAAGGCGCTGTTCCGGTGTTTTGCCGGCGTCGTTGCGGAGTTTCTCCTCGCCGGTAAATGTGTTTTCACGCATTTTGGCTTTGCGAAAGCCTTCCTGCACCTGCCATTTTTCACCCTTGGCGTCCACCTCGACCCTGGGCAGGCGGGAGCTGTATTTTTCCGGCAGACGGTCGGCAAAAATATTCGACGGCTCTGACACATGCCCATCGCACGAGATCATGAAAAACTTGTTCGGATCGTTGGGGCGCGCCGTGCGCGGCCAGCCTTTGGCGCCGGGAGTTTCCAGACGCCACAGGTTCGGTTCGTTGACTTCGTAATTCAGGTCCATTTTCGTGTCCTCATGCTTCGCAATGATAGGGAATGGGTTATTTTGTAACGCGCCAATGCACCAGCGTATAGGGCATTTTGGAGCCGGCGTGATGTTCGAACACGGCTTCGACTTTCGAGCCGATTTTGATGTCCTGTCTGGGGTCGCCCAGCAGATTGCCGATCATGCGGATATTGCCCGCATGCGGCAGCTCCACCAGCACCACAATATAGGGGCCATGGTCTTTCAGGGCCGGATGCACTGGGTGCCAGGCGCGTTCCCAGCTATAGATAATGCCGGTCTGCGCCACTTCTTCCCAGCCAATATCGAACGAATGGCATTTATAGCACACCCATTCAGGCCCCCACTGGTAGGTCTTGCAGCCCTTGCAACGCTGCACGATCAGTTTGTTGATGGAAACGCCCTCCCAATAGGGCTTGTCCAGACCATCGGGCGAAGGTGCTGGGGCAGGCAGACCTTCGGGCAGGTAAAATTGTGAGGTGCTCATTACAGGGTCTCCCGGCTGCCAAAGATTGAATTACTGACGGGTGTCACCATCGGCCCGGATGTGACCATGGAAATTTTCGCATCCTTCACCTGATTGGGGGATTCGCCGCGAATTTGCCGCACCGCCTCGGTGATCAGTTCCAGCCCATGCATATAGCATTCGGCCAGATTGCCGCCGCTGGTGTTGAGTGGCAGCTTGCCGCCCTTGGCCAGGAAGTTTTCATAGGTCATAAAACTGTTGGCTTCTTCATGGGTGCAAAAGCCATGTTCGATAATCGACATGACCACGCCGCCGGTGAAATTTTCATAGCTTTGCAGCACGTCCACATCCTTCGGCCCGACCTTCGCCATTTCATAGAGGCGCGGCGCCAGCGATGTAAAGCTGGATGTCGCATAGAGCGGCGCATTATGCGCGGGCGCAGCGTTGCGATATTCCGAACCGGACGTGGCGCCCAGAATATAGGCGGGCTTCTTTTTCAGATCCTTGGCCCGGTCGGCAGAAACAATCACCAGCGCGGCCGCGCCGTCATTTTCCATGCAGCAATCGTAAAGCTGATAGGGCTCCACAATCCAGCGGGCATTATCATAGGCTTCTGGCGTCAGCGGACGGCCATACATCACGGCGCGGGTATTGTTCTGGGCATGCGCATAGGTTGCCAGCGACACGGCTTTATAAGTGTCCCGGGTGATGCCGGTTTCATACAGATGACGGGTGCAACGCATGGCGAACATCTGCGCGGGCGACATCACGCCATAAGGCATGGAATAGGCCATGTCACCGGCAATGGCGGACATTTTCGGCCCCTGGCCAAAACGGGCGAACTGCCCCTGCGCCAGGGCGCGGAACACAACGACGACATCGGCAACGCCGCTTGCGACCGCCGAGGCCGCATTGGCCACCGCGCCGGAACCGCCGCCGCCGCCGCCGCCCCACTGCATGCAGGCGAATTTCAGTTCTTTCAGCCCTAGCGCCGCTGAAATGCGCGAGGGGTCATTGCGGTCATTGCTATAGGACGAAAAGCCGTCCACTTCGCGCGGATCGATGCCCGCATCCTCGCAGGCTGCCAGAATGGCCTTGATGGCCAGCACAAATTCCGCGTCCGGCGCGCCGCCGCGTTTATAATAGGTGGTCTCGCCGATGCCAACAACGGCGGTCTTTCCTCTTAAGCTACGTTCGGCCATGCTTTCTCCCAGTCTTATCGTTATCGGTTGCGGGCCGCTGGCCCGACGCCATTAGCCGTACTATAAATCATCTCTATGGCGGGGTGCAAACCATTACACTAGATTAAGTGAAATGCTAACATGGCGGCATAATAAACAGGAGGGAACCATGCAGACCCAGGGATTAACCCAAAAACTGGCGGCCCAGGCAGCGGATTATAGATATGACAGTCTGCCGGATGAAGCGGCGATCATGGCCAAGCAGTGCCTGCTGGATTTTCTGGGGGTGACGCTGGCGGGCGCGAGCGAGCCGTTAACCGCCATTCTGCATGAAGAGGCGCTGGCCGAGGGCGGCAATCCCCAGGCCAGCCTGATCGGCCTGCCGGGCAGGGTGACAGCCACCCAGGCGGCGCTGATCAATGGCTCGGCGTCGCATGCGCTGGATTATGACGATGTGCAATTATTCATGATGGGGCATCCCAGCGTGCCGGTGGCGCCCGTGGTGTTTGCGCTGGCGGAACAATATGGCAAATCCGGTTCCGATCTGATTGCCGCCTTTGTGGCGGGCTTTGAAACCGAATGCCGGATTGGCGCGAGTGTTTCGCCCAGCCATTATGCGGCGGGCTGGCATGCGACGGCGACCCTGGGTTGTTTTGGCGCGGCGGCGGCGGCGGCGAATTTGCTGCGGCTGGATGCGGATGTGACCGCCATGGCGCTGGGCATTGCGGGCACGCAGGCTTCCGGTTTCAAGAGCATGTTCGGCACCATGTGCAAGCCGTTTCATGCGGGCCATGCGGCGATGAGCGGGTTGATGGCGGCACGGCTGGCGGCGCGCGGCTTCACCAGCCGGCCTGACGTGCTGGAGGTCGAGCAGGGCTTTGGCGAAACCCAGAGCAAGGGCTTGAAACCCGAAGCCGCGCTGGCTGCGCCCAAAGGCGGCAGCCATATCCGCAGCACCTTGTTCAAATATCATGCCGCCTGTTATCTGACCCATTCCAGCCTTGAAGCCGCGCATGGGTTGCGCCGCCAGCATGATATTGCGGCGGACAAGATCAGGGCGGTGCGGGTGATGGTCGACAAGGGCCATTTGCGGGTGTGCAATATTCCCGCGCCCGCAACCGGGCTGGAGACGAAATTCAGCCTGCGGACGACCACGGCGTTTGCGTTGACGGGTCTGGACACCGCCAGCATTGATACCTATAGCGATGAGAACGCCAACCGCGCGGATGTCGTCAGTCTGCGTGACAAAGTGACGGTCGAGGTGCATAACAAACCCGACCCGCAGGAAAGCGAAGTGATCATCGATATGGCGGACGGAAGCAGTTTCGCGCTCAGCGCCAATGTCGGCATTCCCGCAAGCAATCTGGATGCGCAATGGGAAAAACTGACCAGCAAGTTTCACGCTATCGCCGGGCCTGTAGTGGGGCAGGGGCGGGCGCGGGAATTGGCCGCCGCCATCCGCAATCTGGAATCACTTGAGAATTTTGCTGATCTGGGGCCATTGCTGCGGGCGGGCTGAGAGAATTTGCAAGAGGAACACTACAATGTCTTGCTCGTCATTATTGCTTAAAGCCATCCCGGAGAAAATGTTATGGTAGAAAAACCGCCAATACAGGCATTGAAGTCTGGTCAGCACATTGAACTCACCATATCAGATGAGCATTTCCGTTTAATAGGCCAAGTCGTCGTGTCTTGGTCCAGACTTGAAGCAGCTCTTGAGGATTGTATCTGGTGTTTTCTGAATCTCGAAGAAGATGATGGCCGTATTATTACCAGGCGCCTTGATGCCGAGGCAAAAATTCAACTTCTTCGACAGTTTGCTCCTCGCCGTAAATTTGATGAAAAAGGGCTTTCCGACTTTAATGATCTGCTCAACCTCATTGGCGAGTTTAAAGATAATCGTAACTTTATCTGCCATGGCGTATGGGGAACTTTAATGCCAGACAATATTCCGATTGCGCTTTCGCAGAAACCGAAGGCAGATGATGGGGTGGTTATATCAGAGGATTTTCCACGTGATCGTATGGAAGCGCTTATTGGACTAATTCAGTATGCCAGAGAGAGGATCATTATAGTTAGAGAGGAGTTCAGGTTATCTTTATCTTAATTTAACTATTCGTGTTCATCGGACCAAATTGGGCAGTATTATAAGCTATGGCTTGATGATTTTAGTTTGAATTGCTCCGATCTCAGTGTCACCCCGCACTTGATGCGGGGTCCAGGGGCCAAGTCCGCAGGCTTTTATTTGTGGCTCCTGGACCCCGGAATAAATCCGGGGTGACTACAGAGTTAGTTGCATGGATAAACCTAAAATCATTAGGCTCTAAACAGGAGAAAATAATGTCGGGAAACATTACAGAACGGGCGCGGCTGATCCCGAAGGGCAACCATTATGGGGTGTTCGAAGTTGGTCAGGTGTTTGAACATCATTGGGGGCGCACCATCAATGCAGGCGATAATTCGCTGTTCACGACGCTGACGCTTTCCTACAATCCGCTATATTTCAATGTGGAATATGCGAAGGCGCATGGGCATCCGGGCATTGTGGTTAATCCGATGCTGGTGTTCAACACGGTGTTCGGGTTGACGGTGGAAGATTTAAGCGAAGGCGGCGGGCCGTTTCTGGGCGTGGATGCGCTTACCTATCATCGCCCCGTGTATGAAGGCGATACGGTGACAGCGCGCTCCACCGTCAAAGACAAGCGCATTTCGGAAAAGACGAAGGGCTTTGGCATTGTCACCTGGCGCACGGAAGGCTTTAATCAGCGCAAGGAACTGGTGGTGGATTATCAGCGTACGAATTTAGTGAGGATCAGAGCATGAGCACGACAGAAAAACTGGGCGGCGATGCATGGGACATTAACCCAAATGCCGGCGAAGGCTATATGACCGACGAGCGGCGTTTGATCAAGGAAAGCGCGCGCGCCTTCACCATGAAAGAAGTACTGCCTGTCGCCAATCAGCTTGATCCGGTGCAGGGAAAAATCCCCATGGATCTGCGCAAAAAGATGGGTGAGATGGGTTATTTCGGCATCACCATTCCCACCCGGTATGGCGGCATGGGGCTGGGCTGTTTTGAATATTGCCTGGTGGCGGAGGAGCTGGCGCGCGGCTGGATGAGCGTGGCGAGTTTGATCGCGCGCGGCAACGGCCTGATCGGGTCGCGCGGCATGACCGAGGAAGAATTGCAGGACCGCCTGCCAAAGGTGGCGCGCGGCGAATGGCTGGGCGCATTTTCCATGTCGGAGCCTGGCGCGGGGTCGGATATATCCGCGCTGACCTGCCGCGCGGTTCAAGACGGCGATGAATGGGTCATCACCGGCAATAAATACTGGTGCACTTTCGCCGATGATGCGGACTATATCTATGTCGTCGCCCGTACGGAGCCGATTGATCCCAAGGCGCGGCACAAGGGCATTTCCGGTTTCATCGTTGAAAAGCCGCGCGGCGAATTGCCGAACAATTGCAAGGGCGCGGTCATCCCGAAGATCGGCTATTTCGGCTGGAACACGTTCGAGCTGGCGTTTGACGGCTGCCGGGTGCCGCTAAGCGCCCAGGTTGGCGGCAAAAAAAGCGCGGGCAATGCGTTCTATCAGATCAGTTCGGGGCTGGAACGCGCCCGCGCGCATACGGCGGCGCGCTCCATCGGGCTGGCGCAGGGCGCGCTGGAAGACGCCATGGAATACGCCAAACAGCGCGTGCAGTTCGGCAAACAGATCGGCGATTTTCAGGCGATCCGATTCAAGATCGCCAAAATGGCGACCGAGATCGAAGCGGCGCGGCAATTAATGTATTTTGTCTGTCACCAGATTGACACCGGCAAACGCTGTGACCGCGAAGCCGCGATGGTCAAATATTTTGCGTCCGAAATGTCCGAGCGCGTCACCAGCGAGGCGTTGCAGATTTTTGGCGGCGCGGGTTACACCAAGCTGAATGCGGTTGAGCGGTACTGGCGCGACGCGCGGTTGACCAAAATATTCGAAGGCACTTCTGAAATTCAGCTACGGATCATTTCCGACAGTCTGATGGGGCGGGGGAAAAGCTGACCATGGCCATCACCGGATCAAATAACTACTATGAGGATTTCGCTATTGGCGATGTCTACAAGCATGCGCGTGGCAAGACGATCATGGAATATGACAATGTCGGCACCACATTGCAGGTGATGAACACCGCCGAGGGGCACTTCAACGAAGATGTCATGCAGAAATCCGGCGCGATTTTTCCGCACCGGGTGAATTTTGGCGGCGTCACCATCGCCACCATTGTCGGCCTTTCCATGCAGGACACCGGCGAAAACGCGTTGCGCGAAATCGGCATGGATAAAATCCGGCTGAAAGGACCGGTGTTTCACGGCGACACGCTTTATGCGTATACGGAAGTTCTGGGCAAGGATGACACGGGTGAGACAAATGCGGGCATTGTTCATTTCAAGCATTACGGCCTGAACCAGGACGGCAAGGAAGTGTTCGAGGGCGAACGCCGGGTGCTGATCAAAAAGCGCGGCGCGAAATGATTGCATCCCCGGTACCGAACGGCGCGCTGAAAGGCCTCAAGGTCATTGATCTGACCATGATGCTGGCAGGGCCGTTCGCCACCATGCTGCTGGGCGATCAGGGTGCGACGATCATCAAGATTGAACCCGTCAAGGGCGGCGACATGACCCGCACGGTTGGTCTGGCGCAAAAGGGTATGCCCTTTGGCGGTTATTTCCAGAGCATCAACCGCAATAAACTGTCGATTGCGCTGGATTTGAAATCTGAGGCCGGTAAAGACGTGCTGCGCCGTCTGGTAAAGGACGCCGATGTGCTGGTGGAAAATTACCGGGTCGGCGTGATGGACCGGCTGGGGCTTTCCTATGAAAGCCTGGCGAAGATCAATCCCAAACTGGTCTATGCGACGGTGCGCGGTTTTGGCGATCCGCGCACCGGGAAAAGTCCGTATGCGGATTGGCCGGCTTTTGATGTGATAGCCCAGGCCATGGGCGGCATCATGGGCATTACCGGGCCGGACGCCAATACGCCGCTGAAAATAGGCCCCGGTGTGGGCGATATTGTTCCCGCCATGCTGATGACGATTGGCATTCTGTCGGCAGTGCGCCACGCTTCAATGACCGGCGAGGGGCAATTTGTCGATGTCGGCATGTATGACGCCGTGCTGGCGCTGTGCGAACGCATTGTCTATCAGCACAGCTATGACGGCGCGGTGCCGGGGCCGGAGGGTAATTCGCATCCGCTGCTGTGCCCGTTTGGCCTGTTTCCAGCGAAAGACGGCTGGGTGTCGATTGCCTGTCCGCGCGATCATTTCTGGAAAATTCTGGCTGAAAATATGGGCAGGCCGGAACTGGGCGAGGACGAACGCTATGCTCTGAATGCGGCGCGTGTGGCGCGCAATGCCGAAGTGGTGGCGCTGGTGAGCGAGTGGACCAAAACCCTTACCAAAAAACAGTTGGCCCAATGTCTGGGCGGACAAATTCCGTTTGGCCCGGTCAATAATGTCGTGGATATCTTTAATGATCCGCATACGGCGGTGCGCGAAATGCTGCCAGAGGTGGATCAGCCGGGGCGCGATCCGGTGCGTATCGCCGGAACGCCCATCCGCATGACCAAAACGCCAGGCGGCGTGGCGCGGCGCGGCGCGCTGCTGGGCGAAGATACGGATGCGATTTTGCAGGACGCCGGTTATTCGGCGGAACAGATTTTGGCGCTGCGCAACAGCGGCGCTGTGCGTTAAAACATAAATAGGAGAAGATCATGGCTCACCATAACAAACGTCCCAAACGCGCCCGGCGCTGTCAGTTATCGATACCCGGTAGCAGTGAGAAGATGATGGTGAAAGGGGTTGGCCTTCCCAACGTCGATCATGTGTTTCTGGATCTGGAAGATGCGGTTGCGCCCAGCGCCAAGGTGGGCGCGCGGAGTTTGATCGCCGATGCGCTGAATAATCTGAACTGGGGTAAAAAGGTGCGCTGTGTGCGCGTCAATGATTGCGCGACCGAATGGTGCCATGACGATATTATCGAGGTGGTGACCAAGGCCGGGCGCAATCTCGACACCATCATGCTGACCAAGGCGAAATCGGCGCATGATCTGACTTTTGTCGATACGCTGCTCAATCAGCTTGAAAAAAAGCTGGGTCTTGTCGAAGGGCGCATCGGCATCGAAGTGCTGATCGAGGAAGTCGAAGGCATGATGAATGTCGAGGAAATCGCCAAATCAACGCCGCGCCTGGAATGCCTGATTTTCGGCATGGGCGATTATTCCGCCAGCCAGGGCATTGACGTGCGCCATATTGGCGGCGATAGCGCCTATCCCGGCGACATCTGGCATTACACGCGCTACAAAATGACCATCGCCGCGCGCGCCAATGGCCTTGATCCGGTGGACGGCCCATTTGCCAATTTCAAAAATCCCGAGGCCTATCGCCGCGAGGCGGAACGCGCCAGCATTCTGGGAATGGTAGGCAAATGGGCCATCCATCCCAGCCAGTGCGAAATCGCCCAGGCGGTGTTCTCGCCCGATCCCAAAGAAGTGCTGCGCGCCCGCGCCATGGCCAAGGCCTATGACGAAGCCCTGGCGCGCGGCGAAGGCGCCGTGACCTATGAGGGCATGATGATCGACGCCGCCTCGGTGCGCATCGTGCAGAACACACTCGATAAGGCCGATCTGTACGGGATGTGATATTATCGCGCAGAATTATAACTCATTGTCATGCTGAACGAAGTGAAGCATCTCCCTCCGGGAATTCCGCCCCCAGGTCCCCTGATGGGGATCCTTCGCTTCGCTCAGGATGACGGGGTTTGTTTTTTTATAAAATCGCCACATAAAATTTCTATGCCCTATGCAAATCTATATTGATGGCGATGCCTGTCCGGTAAAGCAGGAGGCGCTGAAAGTTGCCGCCCGCCACGCGCTGCCGGTGGTGCTGGTCAGCAATCAATGGCTGCGCGGGGTGGATGGCCCGCTGGTGCGCCAGCATGTAGCAAGTAACACGCCGGACGCCGCCGATGACTGGATTGTCGAGCACATCGCGCAGGGTGATATTTGCGTCACCGCCGATATTCCGCTGGCCGCGCGCGTTATCAAAAAGGGCGCCGCCTGCATCGGCCCGAACGGCAAAGCCTTTACCGAAGCCAGCATCGGCGATGTGCTCGCCACCCGCAATCTGCTTACTCAATTGCGCGAGCAGGGCGCCATCAACAGCCAGAGCGCGGGCTTTGGCAAAAAGGACCGCTCGAATTTCCTCAACGGTTTTGAGCAGATGATTCAGGCGGTGAGTAGGAAAGGGTAGGGCGATTATGGCGGTTCTGGAGTTTTCGGCGGCCTTTAATCAGGATTATTATTTCTGTTTTATAGGGCGTATAGTAATTTGCCTGAACTTTGAGGTATGTTTTAGTGGAAGCTCAAAAATAGAGCCTACAGCAGCCAGCTCAGCTTGCGCTTCGATTTTTGGCCACCAGCGCGCCAGTCGCCACGCTTGATCCCATAAACCGTTTTTGGACCATGCTGGCGCGCAGAAAAAACCCGTAAGTTTTGCCTGCCGCCAAGCTTCCAATTCCTGCGGGGCCTTGTAAATCCGGTTATCGGCAGAAATCACAATCCATCCGCCTTCTGCCGCCAGTTGACGAATCCATTCTGTATCAGGCGTATTGGAAGGAAACTTCTTCCGTAAGTAATCGACCTCATATTCGCTAAGCTCTCCGATTGCCGAAGCCAGTTTCGGGGATACGCAATTATCAAAGAAGAATCTCACGCTGCGACTTGCCGCTCAAATTCGACGGCAGCTGTGACCTCCCGTTTGGTAATATCAAAATGGCGGGCAACGATACTCAACGCATTTTTCTGCTCGCCACCTTCTGCTTTGAACGCACATGCCAAAATATGCGTGGGAACCCCCGATTGTTCGACAATGGGCCGTCCAAAAGCGCGCTTGGGATCGAGAACGACGGGATGCCTGCCACCAAATGGGCGCCATCTAACAAGATTGTCATTTTCGAACTCAAGCCCTTTGCGCAGGCTGGGCGCTAAAACTTCTTTGATAACGTACTGTTGACCTGAAAGGTGGATTAAAGCCGGATCCGAGGCGTGATTTAGGATTTCAGCAAAAATGCTTCTGCCATCTGTTATGAAACGATAGGTGGCAAAGGGATGTGGGCTTTCAAGCATACCCGATGCAGCGGCAGAGGCTGCACGTATCTCTCGCCAACTGACACCTTGCCGCAGGAAGGCGTCCACGAAACGAGCCTCAATTAAATCAAGGAAAGAGAGCGCGGCGTATCCATCGATGACTTCAATATCTCTCTTCAGTACGGGGGGAGCATGACGAGTGTCCTCTTTTTTGCCATGATCATACCCAAGTAGCCAGCGGCGCAGACGGGCAGCAGATATATGCGTTAGACGCGCTGCTTCCGGGACAGAATAAAGCCCAATACCTATCAGGTCACGGTTTGCTGATTCCTTGTTCATGTCGCAAATGATTCTCCCTGATCAGATAATTTTTTAATTCTATCACAGTAAAAATTTATACGCAGAGATTTTGTCCGTTAGCCATATATGGCTGATGGCGCTCCCCCCTCACCCCGTTTTGCGCGCGGGTTTTCCCGGCGGGGTTAGCTGAATGGTGCGGGCGGGGCGGCCGCGCAGCAGGTCGGTGTCGATGCGGAACGGGTCGCCGGTGACGCCCAGGCGCAGACGGTATACGCCCACGCCTTCCATGACGCGCTGCACATAGTTGCGGGTTTCTCTGAAGGGGATCAGTTCAATCCAGTCGATCATGTCGGTGGTGGATTTGCGCGGGTCGCCATTTTTGGCGGCCCATTTTGATACACGGCTGCCGCCTGCATTATAGGCGGCCAGCGCCATCACGTAAGAACCGTCATAATTTTCCAGCATTTCATTCAGAAAAGCGGTACCCAGGCGCAGATTATAAACCGGGTCCATCAGCTTTTGTGGCGAATAGGGTATTTTCAGGGAACGCGCGACGCCTTGCGCGGTAGCGGGCATGATCTGCATCAGGCCCTGTGCGCCAACAGGGCTGAGGGCCTTGATATTGAAGCCGCTTTCCTGTTTGGACAAGGCCAGAATCAGGGCTATTTCCGGGCCATTGCGCCAGGTTACGTCCGAAGGCAGATTTATTATGGGATAGCCTTCCTCGAACAGCCACACCGCGTCACGGCCCGCCTGTTTCGCGGCCAGAACACCAAAATCCCGGCGTTGCAATGTTACGGCGAAAGCGCCAGCCAGCCGGTATTCCTGCGGCTTTTTGGCCTTATCCAGCAGCGCTGTAAAAAACTGTTTCGCCAGCGCATCCTTGTTCAGGGACAATAGAATTTGTGTGGCCCTGGCCAATTCCTGCTGGGCGTAGGTATTCATTTCCTGCTGTGTGGGGCGCCTGGTGTTATCCAGCGCCGCGCGCACTACGGTTCCGCCATTCCATTCGGCTGCAAGCTGACCATAGAAGCTGACGGGGTAACGGGCGGCCTCCCCATACCAGAATCTTGCGGCCTTCTGATCGCCTTTGGCCTCGGCGGCGCGGCCTGCCCAATAGGCGCCACGGCTACGGCTCATCGGCGAAGTCACGGCATTGTACAGGCGGGTGAAGTGCGGAAATGCTTTGGCGGGTTGTTTGAGAAACTGTAATGCGACCCACCCCGCCAGCCATTCGGCTTCGGCATAAGGCGCGGCTTCATCCGGCGGCTGAAAGTTGTGGGTAGCGGCTATTTGATAGGCTGTATTGTAATCACGCTTTTCCAGCGCCATGCGCGCAATGGTTTCCTGATGATCCCACCAGATTTCACCGATAGAGGATTGCGGGGCGCGCAGGCTGTTGGCGGCATTATGCGCCAGCTCCAGCGCCAGTTCCGGTTTGCCGTTATTCAGGCGCCAATGCACCCGCTCATAAAACAGGCCAGCATCGGCGCGCAAGATATTGGGAACGCGGGACAAAGCCACCTCAACATCCGGCGCACGATAGCGCAGGGCAATGCGGGCCTTGCCCAGACGCTCCATGTCCTGACCAACCAGTTTGTACATGCGTACCGCCGCATCGCGTTGTCCGCGCCATAATAATCCATCAAAGCGGGCGATGTGATCCTGCCGGTCCAGGTCATGGCCATATTTGCGTAAAATTTCACGTTCAATATAAGTATCAAACCCGCCTTCGCGCCATAATGTGCGCAGGACACGCAATCCGGTTTTATGATCACCTGCATCCATGAATGTTTGCGCTGCCTGATATTTTCCCTTTGCCGTATAGGGCGGATAGCGGCGGAACCATTCGACACGTTCGCGCAGAGGCATGGAGGGCAGAAAACTGTGTTCCGCACGGACCACCAGTTCTTTCATGCCCGGCCAGCTTGGGTTGGCGATCAGAAAACTGGCGATTTCCGCAAAGCTTGGGCTGCTGCGCGAGGAAGTCAGATACAGATATTCGACCAGCTTGCGGGCGGCGGGATCACCACTTTGCGAGGCCAGCTTGCGGGCATATTGCCAGCTGCCGCTATCTATGGCGCCAACAGCGCGCGCAACCAAGCCGCCCTGTTCCGCAGCATGCGCTTGCAGCGGCGCCAGGGTTCCGGCAAGCAGCGCCATGCTAACGGTGACAATATAACGCCAAATTTTCTGGCGCGGTGATGTGTGCAATAGCATTGCGAATCTCTTAAATGCAGTGGTCCTGACAATAGGCGGGCCAGGATGCCCAGCCAAGCTTTATAGAGATGTAATTTAAGGCGTCTTTGCTTTACAGCTTGTAAAGGCGCCCTTGCCACGGCACATGAGTGTGGTAATTTCTCTTTAATATTTCAACTCCAAGCCGCAGGCAGCCCATGCCCTCATCCAGGCCTATATTTTATGGCTCAATTCCGGCCCTTATCACCCCGTTTCGCAACGGCAAGGTGGATGATAAGGCGTTTCAGGAGTTTGTGGACTGGCAGATCAGGCAGGGATCGCACGGCCTGGTGCCCTGCGGCACGACGGGCGAATCGCCGACACTGGATCATGACGAACATAAACGTGTTGTGGAAATGTGTATTGAGGCGGCGGCGGGGCGTGTGCCGGTGATCGCCGGCACAGGTTCCAATTCCACTGCCGAAGCCATTGATTTGACAGTGCATGCCAAACGGGCAGGGGCGGCGGGCGCGCTGGTGGTTGTTCCCTATTACAACAAGCCAACCCAGGAAGGCATGTATCAGCATTACAAGGCGCTGAACGATGCGGCGGATATTCCGATCCTGATTTACAACATACCGGGCCGCACCGGGGTCAATATGACCGTTGAGACCATGGCGCGGCTGGCCAAACTGCCAAATATTGCCGGGGTGAAAGACGCTGCGAATGATATTACGCGCACCAGTTTGCAGCGCGTGGCAATTGGGCCCGATTTTATCCAGCTTTCCGGTGATGACGGAAATGCGCTGGGCCAGGCTGCGCATGGCGGGCATGGCTGCATTTCTGTGACCGCCAATGTGGCGCCTGCGGAAGTTGCGGCGTTTCAGAATGCTTTGATGGCGGGGGATTTCAAAACCGCTTTGCAGTGGCAGGATAAATTGATGCCGCTGCATGATGCGCTGTTTGTGGAAACCAGTCCCGGGCCAATTAAATATGCCGTCAGCCTGCGGGGACTGTGCAGCAATGAGTTGCGCCTGCCGATGGTTCCGGTTGCGGCGTCGACCGGGAAAACCGTACGCGCGGCGATGGACGGACTTGGGCTGCTTACCCGTCCGCAAGCTGTCAGCGGCGCTTGAGGATCTGCATATAAAATAATGGCAGGCAAAAACAAAGCCGCGAAGAAGCCGGTTAAAAAATCAGATGCAGGGCGGTTGCTGGCTGATAATCGCAAGGCGCGCTACAATTATGAAATTGGCGAAACGGTGGAAGCCGGGATCATGCTCAAGGGATCGGAGGTGAAGTCGTTGCGCGCGGGCCGCGCCAATATCGCGGAATCCTATGCCAGCGCAGAAGGCGATGAGATGTGGCTGATCAATGCCTATATCCCGCCCTATGATCCCGCCGGCCGGTATGACAGCCACGATCCACGCCGCAAACGCAAGCTGTTATTGCATCGCAAGCAGATCAGCCGCCTGTCAGGGTTGCGCAAACAGCAGGGCATTACGCTGATCCCGTTGCGGCTGTACTTCAATGATCGCGGTCTGGCCAAGCTGGTCATTTCTCTGGCCAGCGGCAAAAAACAGCATGACAAGCGCGCCAGTGAAAAAGACCGCGACTGGAAACGCGAACAGGGCCGCCTGATGCGCGAGAAAGGATAGGCATGCTGGACCGGGCTCTTATTCATTTTACGCTTGGATCGCAAATTTCCGTTGGCATCCTGTTGCTTGAAGATGGATTTTACGTGCCGGGCATGTTGCAGGCGGCCGCCGCTTTTTTTGATCCCACAAGTCCGGGGCGCTGTGTTTCCGGGTTTTGCGCGGTGCATCATAAACTGGTCGCGGATATTGTGCCGCCCCCGGATGCAGACTGGCCGCAATGGGGCTTTCTTCAGTGGGACCATTATTTTGGCTGGAATAGCGGCGTCTATCTGGTTGATCTGCCGCATATGCGCGTGCGGCAATATCATCCTGTGTCCGTGCATCGCGATGGCAGGCCTGTGCAATGTGATCTGTCGCGGACACCGCGAATTTTGCATGTGGTGAAGTAGAAAAATTTATTTAAGGATTTTTCTGATACCGTCAAACACCGTACTGAACATTTCCGGCGTCAGGCGTCGCGTGTTCGTGTTGTAGCGCGAGCAATGATAGCTGTTAATCAGTATACGCCCGTCCGGCAATTCATGGCGCGCGCCATGGGCGAATTTGGCTTTTGATGGGCGAAGGCCAAACACGGTTGCGGTGCTGTCATGGGCGATTTTTCCCAGGGTCAGAATGATTTCCACTTCTGACATGATTGCAATTGTTGCCTCTAAATATTTACGGCAATTGACAATTTCAGAAGTTTCCGGCTTGTTTTGTGGCGGCACGCAGCGCACCGAGTTGGTGATCATGCAATCCTTGAGACGTAAGCCATCCTGCGCGTGGGCCGCATAATCGCCCTGGCTAAAGCCGTGCGCCGCCAATGTTGCATAGAGAAGATCGCCCGCATAATCGCCTGTAAACGGACGTCCTGTGCGGTTCGCCCCCTGTAGGCCAGGGGCAAGACCGACAATTAACAGGCGGGCGTTTGGGTCTCCGAAAGATGGAACCGGGCGATTAAACCAGTCCGGCCAGGCCTGCCGGTTGGCCTGGCGCATTGCGGCCAGTCGCGGGCAAAGCTGACAGTCGCCTGCTGGTTCTTCGGCACGCATGCCTAACTGTCAATTGGCGTCGTCATCATCATCGTCATCATAGTCGCCGTCTTCATCATCTTCGTAATTGTCGTCATCATCTTCGAAATCATCCTCGTCACCAACGGCTATGGCAGGTGCAGGATCAAGGCGGCGGGTGCCCCCCAGAATTGGCTGCGCATCACGGAAATCATCATGACGCCGTGTTGGTCTGGCTCCTGAATCCCGTGAGATGGTGGGGGCGATATCCATAAGCTCGATAAAACGATCGCATTGACGGCGTAATTCATCCGCGATCATTGGCGGATTTGACTTCACAGTGGAAACCACCGTTACCCGAAGACCTTTGCGCTGGATTGCTTCGACCAGACGGCGAAAATCTCCGTCGCCGGAAAAAATGATTGCATGATCGAGATGCTCGGCCATTTCCATGACATCGATGGCCAGTTCAATGTCCATATTGCCTTTGATCTTTTTGCGGCCAAATGCGTCGGTAAATTCCTTGGTCGGCTTGGTGACCATGGTATAGCCGTTATAATCCAGCCAATCCACCAGTGGCCGGATGGGGGAATATTCCTGATCTTCGATAAGGGCCGTGTAATAAAACGCCCGCACCAGCATGCTGTTTTCAGAAAAATGATCCAGCAATCGTTTGTAATCAATGTCAAAGTTCAGGGCACGGGCGGCGGCGTAAAGATTTGAGCCATCGATAAAAAGGGCAATGCGTTCGTTTGGATAAAATTTCATAAAATAACCTTTTTAATTAAATATCTGCATTGAGCTTATAGATCAGCGCCCAGTGCTTTGTTACAAGCCTGCCTGCCAAGGTTATAGCCACGTAATACCTAAAGTGGGCATTCATTTGTGGCAAAGAAGTGACCAGGCCGACTATATTACATAATTGTGTGATGTGGCAAAATATAAGGCGGTGTATGATCCTGATCGGGATAGGGGGCAATCTGCCCAGCCAATTTGGTGCGCCCGAAATGGGCCTGCCACATGCCTTGGGCATGATGGAAGCGCGGGGGGAGCGGGTTGTGCTCTGTTCGCCCTGGTATGGGGCGCATGCGGTTCCGGTGTCTGAGCAGCCGGATTTCGTAAATGCCGTTGTTTGCATCACGACGCCCCTGCCGCCAGAGGCCCTGTTGACAAGTTTACAGGCTATCGAGCTTGAATTTGGGCGGGTTCGGGGCGCTATAAATGCTCCCCGGACTCTGGACCTGGATTTGTTGGCTTATAATGATATCTGCCTTGAAAATGGGATGCAGGTCCCGCATCCAAGACTGCATCAGCGGGCGTTTGTTCTGGCCCCGCTGTGTGATATTGCGCCGGAATGGCGGCATCCTGTGCTAAAACGCACGGCGCGGGAGCTTTTTACCGCCCTGCCGGAGCCCCATGGCGTATGGCGGCTTTAGCATAATCTATTGCACTGCAATGCATAAATGACTAGATAGAGGGTTAGTTTCCCAGATTCAGACTTATCCGGAGGCCAGCCCATGGCGCGCGTTACTATTGAAGATTGCATCGACAAAATTCAGAACCGGTTTGAACTGGTATTGCTGGCCGGGCAGCGGGCCCGGGCAATCTCGTCCGGCGCGCCCATTACGGTGGACCGCGACAATGATAAAAATCCGGTAGTGTCGTTACGCGAAATTGCGGAAGAGACCGTGCAGCCGGATCGTCTGCGCGAAGATCTGCTTGCCAGCCTGCAACGTTACAGCCGCAATGAAGATGCGGAAGAGGGCGGTTTGCCCCTGCTGGCGGGTTCGGAAAATGATGAAGCAGTTGATACTATGAGCGAAGAGGATTTGCTTCGCGCAATGCGCAATGAAGCAGATGGCGGAAGTGCATCATCCAGTGGTGGCAGATAAGCGTTGCAGTTTCATTCCTGATAGCGATGTCATTGCGCAGGCATGCCTGGCGTGTGCGCAGAACAAATTTCTGACGATATTTTCTGTTGGCCGTAAATCACATGGGCCACGCGGATGATCCGGCAATATGAACTTGTCGACATGGTGCGCGCGTACGATCCAAATCTGGACGAGACGATGCTGAACCGCGCATATATTTTCGCAACCCGTGCGCATGGTGATCAGAAACGTGCGTCGGGCGACCCATACTTTTCCCACCCTGTCGAGGTTGCGGGCATTCTTGCAGGATTAAAACTGGATACGGCGACGATTACCACGGCCCTGTTGCATGATACGCTGGAAGATACCGCAGCGACACCGGAAGAAATTGACCAGTCCTTTGGCCCGGAAGTGGCGGCGCTGGTTGAGGGCGTCACCAAACTATCCAAAATTTCCTTTACGTCCAAACAGAGCGAACAGGCGGAGAATTTTCGCAAACTGCTGATTGCGATGTCGGTGGATATTCGTGTGCTGCTGGTGAAGCTGGCCGACAGGCTGCACAATATGCGGACATTGCAGTTTATCAAAAATCCGGAAAAGCGCGAACGGATTGCCCGGGAAACCATGGAAATTTATGCGCCGCTGGCCGGGCGCATCGGCATGCAGGAAATGCTGGAGGAGTTGCAGGATTTAGCTTTTGCGGAGCTGAATAACGAGGCGCGGGAATCGGTTATCGTGCGGCGTGATTTTTTACGCCAGCGTACCGGTGAAAGCACGGACCGCATTGCGGTTCTGCTGAAGGAAACGCTTGCTGCAAAAGGTATCAGGGCGATGGTGTCCGGACGTGAAAAGCGTCCTTATTCCATCTGGAGCAAGATGCAGCGCAAGGCAATTTCCTTTGAACAGCTTTCTGACATTTTCGGGTTCCGCGTGATTGTCGACACGGCGGATGACTGTTATCGCGCGCTCGGGATCATTCATCAGGCATGGCCCGTCATGCCGGGACGTTTCAAGGATTATATATCGACGCCAAAGCGTAACAATTATCAGTCCATTCACACCACGGTGATTGGCCCGGACAAGCAGCGCGTGGAAATTCAAATCCGTACCGCTGATATGCACCGCCTGGCGGAATATGGCGTTGCCGCGCATTGGCAGTACAAGCAGAAGAATGGCGCAGATACGTCCGTATTGCTGCATGATCCTTATGTCTGGCTGCGTGAACTGGTGGACATGATTGAAGACGGCGAAAGCCCCGAGCAGTTTCTGGAATATACAAAGCTGGATCTGTTCGTTGATCAGGTGTTCTGTTTTACGCCTGCTGGAGACTTGATTGCCTTACCGCGCGGGGCGACGCCGATTGATTTTGCCTATGCAGTGCATACCGAGGTTGGCGATAGCTGTGTAGGATGCCGCATCAATGGACGCCCTATGCCATTACAGTCAGAACTGAAAAATGGCGATCAGGTGGAGATAATCCGGTCTGAGGCACAAACACCTTCGCCTGGATGGGAAGGTGTGGCGGTGACTGCAAAAGCGCGCGCGGCCGTGCGCAGATATGTGCGTGAAAGTCAGCGCGGAGAATATGTCACACTGGGCAGCGAAATTGCGCAAAAGGCATTCCGCACGGAAGATTATCCGTTTACGGAAAAAGCGGTGGCGCAGGCGCTGCAACCATTGAATCTGAATTCAGTCGAGGAGGTTTACGAAAGGCTGGGGCGCGGTCTTTTAACCGGGTTGCAGCTTATGGAAGCCGCTTTCCCCGGCATTAAAATGAAGGCGCCGCAGATACCTGTCGCCTTGACCACGGCGAAAGATGGCCGCCGTCCGCGTTCGGCAGCCATTCCCATTCGCGGCATGACGGCGGGGATTGCTGTGCATTATGGAGATTGCTGTCACCCCCTGCCGGGAGACCGTATCGTCGGCATTCAAACCACCGGCGGCGGCGCAACGATACACACCATTGACTGTGAAATTCTGGAGCAATTCGGCGATACGCCTGAACGCTGGCTGGATGTCAGTTGGGACGCTAGCGGTGACGCGCCGGATTTTTTTGTGGGTCGTATCGAAACCACATTGTCGAATGAGCCGGGCTCCTTGTCCGTGCTTTCAACCCTTATCGCAAAGAATCAGGGAAATATCAGTAATCTTAAAATTTCCGGCCGTACCCCGGATTTTTTTGACATGCTGGTGGATATTGAAGTACGCGACGTTAAACATTTGAATAATATCATTGCTGCGCTGCGTGGGTCGCCTCATGTCAGCAAGGTGGAACGCACCCACGGTTAAAAAGGTTTTAATAGAAGTGTTCAAACGCCGGACAGAACGGACGCTGTTTCAAAAGACGCGGGAGTTGATATGGCCGACGTCGGGTTACCGGCGCGCCATGATGTATTTATGGCACAGGCTGGTGCGCCTGGATGCATCGCCGCATACGGTTGCGCTGGGTTTTGCAGTTGGCGTTTTTATGTCGTTTTCACCATTTCTGGGTTTTCATCTTGCCCTGTCCGGTTTGGTTGCGTGGGCGTTGCGGGTGAATATCGCGGCCTCGATGCTGGGAAATTTTCTTGGGAATCCTGTGACCTATCCTCTGATGTGGGCGGCGGTATATCAGACAGGTGCGGCGATTCTGGGAGAATCATCAGCGGCGGCCATTGACCTGACTCTGCTAAGGTTCGACGCCGCCAGCTTTTGGGATCTGTTCATGCCGTTTCTTGTGGGCAGTATTCCCGTCGGCATTTTGGCAGGGCTGGTGTTTTACTTTCCTGTTAAAAATGGTGTTGCACAATATCAGACCGCGAGGCGGGCACGTTTTATCAAAACGCACCCCTCACTTGCTGCGGGCGCCATGCCATCGCAAACAGGCGTGGTGCATTGATGGGCGTCCCCCCTTACCTGCGGCTTGGCGTGAATATCGACCATGTTGCGACCATTCGTAACGCGCGGGGCGGGCTGCACCCCGATCCGGTGCGCGCCGCAAAGCTGGCTGCGGATGCGGGGGCCGATGGCATTACCGCGCATCTGCGCGAAGACCGCAGGCATATTTCGGATGACGATATATTGCGTCTTAGCCGCGAGATTAATTTGCCGCTGAACCTGGAATGCGCGGCCACTGCTGAGATGCTGGACATTGCATTGCGTTACCGCCCCCATGCGGTGTGCCTGGTTCCGGAAAAGCGCCAAGAAAAAACCACCGAGGGTGGCCTGGATGTGGCTGGCCAGCATAATTTTCTGAAGCCATTTGCAGGCCGCCTGCGTGAAGCGGGTGTTCGTGTTTCCCTGTTTATTAATCCGGACGAAAGACAGATTGTCGCGGCAAAGGAAATTGGCGCGGACATTATTGAATTACACGCAGGCGCCTATTGTGAGGA
Source organism: Pseudomonadota bacterium (assembly GCA_049325255.1). GTDB lineage: Bacteria > Pseudomonadota > Alphaproteobacteria > UBA11222 > UBA11222 > UBA11222. The sequence continues at coordinate 22,306 of JBMOMW010000020.1, forward strand.
AATAAGCGCCGGGGATCGTGCGGCGGCGGAGGCCGAGCTTGCCAAACATCGCAAGGCCGCCATCGATGCTGCCGCACTGGGGCTGGAAGTGCATGCGGGCCATGGCATCAGTTTTGATACGGTCGGCGTGTTTGCCGCAATGCCACAGGTGGTTGAGCTGAATATCGGTCACTTTCTGATTGGCGAAGCGATTTTCAGTGGCCTGCACGCGGCGATCACGCGCATGCGCAAGCTGATGGATGAGGCGTGCCGCTAATGGTTATTGGCCTTGGCAATGATCTGATCGATATCCGGCGCATCGAAAAAACCCTGGAACGGTTTGGCGCGCGCTTTATAAACCGTCTGTACACAGAAAAGGAACAGGCGCGCTCTGAACGCAAACACAACCGCGCCGCCAGTTACGCCAAACGTTTCGCTGCCAAGGAGGCCTGCTCAAAGGCGCTGGGAACCGGATTTCGCAAAGGTGTCTACTGGCGCGATATGGGGGTCAGCAATCTGTCTTCCGGCAAGCCAACCATGGTGCTGACCGGCGGTGCGTTGCAGCGGCTGCAGGAAATCACCCCCGCCGGGTGCAGCGCGCAGATCGATCTGACCCTTACCGATGATTTTCCACTGGCGCAGGCGATTGTGCTAATTACCGCCGTGCCGCTTGCAGTATCAAATAACTAGGAAATTTTTAATGTCCGGAAAGCAACCGAGTGAACTGGTTGAAAATATCAAGACGATTGTCTATGCGCTGCTGATTGCCCTTGTTATCCGGGCGTTTTTGTTTCAGCCTTTCAATATTCCATCCGGGTCCATGATCCCGACACTGCTGGTGGGTGATTATCTGTTCGTCTCCAAATACAGCTATGGATATAGCCGTCACTCGTTTCCATTCAGTCCACCGCTGTTCGGCGGACGTATCTGGGGAAGGGAACCCGCGCGCGGGGATGTTGCGGTGTTCAAACTGCCCACCGATGGGCATACGGATTATATTAAGCGCGTGATCGGCTTGCCCGGTGATCGCATTCAGATGCGTGGCGGTGTACTTTACATCAACGGGCAGCTTGTGCCGCAAACGCCGGTTGCAGATTATCTGGAAAAAGACGCTGTGGGAAATGCCATGCAAATCCGGCAGTTTCGTGAGGTCATGCCGGGCGGCGTCAGCCATAATGTACTGGATATGCTGATCAACGGCCCGGTCGATGACACGGGGGTGTTTACCGTGCCGCAGGGGCATGTCTTTATGATGGGCGATAACCGCGATAATTCCAGTGACAGCCGGGTTCCCAATGGCGGCGTTGGCTTTGTGCCGATGGAAAATCTTGTCGGGCGGGCGGAGTTTCTGTTTTTCTCAACAGATGGCAGCGCCCGATGGTGGGAATTCTGGCGCTGGTTGCAAGCCGCACGCTATGACCGGATGTTCCGCAGCATAGGCTCGATACAGGGAGAATAGGTGAGCACAGACCGCCTTGCACGTCTGCAGCAACGGCTTGGATATCAATTCAGGTCCGTCGGCCTGCTGCGTCAGGCCCTGACCCATTCCAGCGCCACGGCGGCAAACAGCCGCAATAATGAGCGGCTGGAATTTCTGGGCGACCGGGTATTGGCGTTTCTGATTGCGGATTTATTGCTGCAACATTATCCAGATGCGGACGAAGGGGAGCTGGCGTTGCGGCTGAATGCGCTGGTGCGGCGTGAAACCTGTGCCGCTGTGGCGCTGGAGATCGAACTGGGCGCCTGTCTGATCCTGGCGCCTGCGGAAGCGGCAAGTGGCGGCCAGAACAAGCCTGTTATTCTGGGCGACGCGTGTGAAGCGGTGATTGGCTCCTTGTATCTGGATGGTGGCATGGAGGCGGCGCGCACATTTGTGGAAGCCTGCTGGACGCCTCGGCTGGCAGGGCTGGCCGCTGTGCCTTCTGACGCCAAATCGGCATTACAGGAATGGAGCCAGGCCCGCAAACTGGGCACCCCGGTTTATTCCGTGATCCGTCGCGAAGGGCCTGACCATGCGCCGGTATTTGTGATAGAAGTGCAATTACCGGGTCATGCGCCATTATGTGGCACAGGAGCCTCGAAACGCGAAGCGGAACGTGCAGCGGCACTGGCCATGCTACGTGAAGTGCACGTGGATTTTATAACACCGGAAAACACATGAACGCTGTTGCCCAGACCCGATGCGGTTTTGTGGCCCTTATCGGGCCGACCAATGCCGGAAAATCAACTTTGCTGAATTGCCTGGTTGGGGCGAAGCTGGCCATTGTCACCCATAAGGTGCAAACCACGCGATCCCGGCTGCGCGGCATCGCGGTGCTTGGGGATGCGCAGATTATCTTTGTCGATACGCCGGGAATTTTCAAACCGCAGCGGCGGCTGGACCGCGCCATGGTGCAGGCGGCATGGGGCGGCGCGGACGAGGCGGATTGCATCGTGCTGGTCATCGATGCGGTGCGCGGGTTAAACGCTGATGCCCAGACCATCCTGGATGGGCTGGCAAAAAACCGGCGCAAGGCTGTGCTGGTGCTGAACAAGATTGATCTGATCCGGCGCGAGGACTTGCTGGCGCTGGCCGAAAAATTTGATCAGTCAGGATTGTTTACCCGGACCTTCATGATCTCTGCTTCAAACGGCGATGGGGTGGATGATTTGCGTACATTCCTGGCGGGGGTTGTTGCGCCGGGGCCGTGGCTGTATCCCGAAGACCAGCTATCGGATGCGACCGGGCGCATGATGGCGTCGGAAATCACCCGTGAGAAGTTATTTCTGCGGGTGCATCAGGAGTTGCCGTATGATTCAACGGTCGAAACCGAATCCTGGAAAGAAATGAAAGACGGCAGCGCGCGCATCGATCAAACCATCTATGTACGGCGCGACAGCCAGAAGCCCATTGTTTTAGGCAAGGGCGGGCAAACCCTGAAACAGATCGGTGAGGCCGCCCGCCATGATATGGAAAAAACTTTTGAGCGGCGCATTCATCTTTTTCTGCATGTTAAAGTAAATGAAAAATGGCTCGATGAACCGGCCCGTTATCGTGAAATGGGATTGGACTTCAGCAAGGATTAAGGCGATCCGCAGACTGATGGCATATGCAGATGGAATGGGTTGACGACGCCATTATTTTATCGGCCCGGCGCCATGGGGAGCGTGGGGTTATAGTGGATGCCCTGACGCGCAGCCATGGCCGGCATGCCGGGTTGGTGCGCTATGGCGCCTCAAAGCAGATGCGCGGGGTTCTGGAACCCGGCAATGAAGTCAGTGTCAAATGGCGTGCGCGGCTATCCGAACATCTGGGAAATTATTCTGTTGAACCGGTGCGCGCCCGCGCGGCGGCGGTAATGCATGACCCGCTGCGTCTTGCCGGGTTGACTTCTGCATGCGCGGTGGCGCAACAGGTGCTGCCGGAACGTGAGCCGCATGGCCCGGTCTTTGACGGGATGCGGGTGATGCTGGACGCGATTGAGCATATCGAAATGTGGCCGGCCGCATTGGTGCGATGGGAGCTGGGGGTGTTGGAAGAACTGGGCTTTGGGCTTGATCTTTCCAAATGCGCAGCAACCGGCGCGATTGATGATCTGATTTATGTGTCGCCGCGCACCGGACGCGCGGTTAGCCGCGTGCCAGGTTTGCCGTATCATGAACGGTTGATGCCGCTGCCGGGCTTTTTGCTTGGTGCGCAGATGCAGGGACAGCCAACAGATATTCTGGCGGGGCTTGACCTGACTGGATTTTTCATGGCCCGCCATGTGCTGGAGCCGCATGGCAAGCCGATGCCTGCGGCGCGCAGCCGTTTGTGTGAGCGCCTGAAAATCTGGTGCGAAGAAGCAGTTTCAGTGTAATTGAGCATGATAAATATTTTCATTTCATCCCTGCCTGCGCGCCGGCAAATTGCCGTCTGGCTGTTTTGCCTCTGCGGCTTTATCGGGCTTGTTGTTCTGGTTGGCGGGATGACACGGCTGACGGATTCTGGCCTGTCAATTACCGAGTGGAAACCGGTCACCGGAATGTTGCCGCCCTTATCGCTGGAGGCGTGGCAACAGGAATTCGCCAAATATCAGAAAATTCCGGAATATAGGCTGATTAACCGGGATATGGATCTGGCCGCATTCAAATCAATCTATTGGTGGGAATGGGGGCATCGGTTTCTGGCGCGTATGGCCGGATTGGTTTTTCTGATACCCTTTGTCTATTTCTGGGCAACGAAAAAAATCAACCGTGCCGAATTGCCGAAATTTGTGGTGCTGTTTGTTCTGGGTGGCGCTCAGGGCGCGCTCGGCTGGTACATGGTAAAAAGCGGCCTGAGCGTAAGGGTAGATGTCAGTCAATACCGGTTGGCCGCGCATCTGGGGCTGGCTTTTCTGGTTTATGGTTACAGTCTGTGGATGGGGTTGGGCCATTGGCGGGGGCAATCTGGCGGGGCAACATCGCCGCGTCTGTTGCAGGTAGGCAGTATTGCCCTGTGCGCCATGGTTTTTTTGCAAATACTGCTGGGTGCGCTGGTTGCCGGACTGGATGCGGGGCTGACCTATAATAGCTGGCCCTTGATGGACGGATACTGGATTCCGCCGGGTTTGATACGGCTTACCCCCTGGCATCTCAATCTGTTTGAAAATATTACGCTAGTGCAGTTCAATCACCGGAATATGGCGGTGCTTGTTGCCGCCTTGACCGCCGCACTGTGGTTGGCGGGAAGGCATGTGCCCCATCTTGGATCCGCGCTATGGATGGTGCTGGGTATGGTGGCTGTGCAATTCGCACTCGGCGTTTGGACATTGCTGGCGGTTGCGCCGCCCGCGCTGGCGGCGGCCCATCAAATGGGGGGCCTGATCAGCTTCAGCGCCGCGCTTTGGCTGGCGCATTTGATATGGAGGCCAGAATGTGTGGGTTACAGATAGCCACTAATTGTTAACCGTTTCCAGAATAATATTCTTCTATGGACCGCTTGACCCTTGTCACGGTGTGCAGGTTTCTGGGGAACCATTATGGGACTGTTTCAACGGATTAAGGCGTTTGCCGGGGGGGAATCCCGTCCGGTAGAAGCACCGCGTCAGCAGCCCGGCGCTGAGCGGCGGCGCCATCGCCGTACCCAATCCTCTAAATTGACGATTTTTGTCAATGACAAGCGCTACAAGACCAATGACTGGTCGCTGGGCGGTTTTAGGGTCGTGGTTCCCGGCAATAATTTTGTCACCAATCAACGCATTAGCGGCGCCATACATGGTCCCGGTTTTTTTGATCGTGGCGCCTATGAGGCAACCATTGTCTGGACGGCCGATGATGGCGAAATTGGCGTGCATTTCATTGAGCTTTCCCACGAAAGCTTTTTGGCCATGAGTGCGGCACAAGTCTAAAAAACCTTGTATCAAGCCCCCAGCCTGTCATTCTGAGCGAAGCGAAGAATTTTGTCTGTGGCAGGGAGCCTTCGCTTTGCTCAGGATTGACAAGTTAGAAATAGGGTCTTCATCGTAACATGGCGCTGCATCTGATCAAGTTATGTGTCGGCATATCGCAGTTCGAGGAACTGGTGGCATGGCAGCAGCACCGCCAGCGCAAGGACGGCGTGCTGCAACATATCACCCGCATGACGCCGCGCCGGGGCGATGAATTGCTCAAGGGCGGCTCGATCTATTGGGTGATCAAGGGGCATATTCAGGCGCGGCAAAAATTGCTGGAATTGCGGCCGGTAACGGATGCGGAAGGGATCGCGCATTGCGCGCTGATCCTGGACCCGAAACTGGTCCGCACCCAGCCGCACCCCCGCCGCCCGTTTCAGGGCTGGCGCTATCTGAAGGCGGAAGACGCGCCCCGGGATATCGGCAAAGCCAGCGGCAAAAATGAAATGCCGCCGGAAATGCGCGCGGAATTGATGGCGCTGGGGCTGTTGTAGCCGCCGGGGCTCACTCCGCCAGGCGCGCCGCAGCCGGGTTTGCGGCGGCGGTTCGCGCCTGGGTGACGGCGTCGAATCTCGCTTTATAGTCTGGATCTTCCGTGCCCATCATCCGGTCCCACCAGGTGAAATAGAGGCCATAATTGTGCCGGAATTTTTGATGGTGCAGATCATGGTGGGTCACCGTATTGCTCCAGTCCAGCCAGCGATTGCCGACCCAGCCACGCGGAAATATTTCGATGGAGGAATGCCCGAGGGCGTTGCGGAGGATCTGATGCGTCACCCACAGAATGACGCCAAGCTCATGCACCGGCACGAAGAGTATAAACAGGGGCAGGAAGGCCGCCTGCACCAGCGCTTCGGCCGGGGCGAACGAATAGGCTGTCCACGGCGTTGGCCTGCGGGAAAGATGATGCCGCAAATGCATCCAGCGGAACAAAAGCGGATGGTGCATCAGCCGGTGCGTCCAATAGAAATAGGTGTCATGGGAGACAATCATCAGGGTGGTGCTGAAGGCCAGATAGGCGGTGTCGCCGGTTTTAAGTTCTGGAATGATTTTCAGGATTCCGGATTGCCCGCCATAATAGACGCCAAGCCCGACGGTCGCAAATATCAGCACTGTGAGCAGGGAATAACCAAACTCCCTGCGCATTTGCTTGCGCTCAGGCAGGCCGGGCTGGATTCGCCGGTGCGCCACGCGGTTGCGTAGCGCGATCCATAAAACAACGTAAACCACACCTGCTGCGATCAGATAGCGGACAAAATCCATCAGAAATATGACGGACCATATCTGAACCCAGGCCTGGGATAAGAACAGAGACAATTGTGAAAGGCACATATGCATCACTCCATAGGGTTGAACCTAGGAATGTTGTGCCTTTGAATGTCCCTTCAGGTCCCATCGAAGCCAAAAATATCAGCTGGATTCCGGAATCGCTGCTGTTTTTCCGGAATCAGCAGGATTATTCGCCGCCAATTGCGCCCGGCGATATTCAGTTGGGGTGGCGCCGGTGATTTCCTTGAAGGCGCGGTTGAATGGGCTGAGCGAACGGTAGCCCAAATCCATGGCGATGGTCAGCACCGGTATCCGCGCCAGGGCTATATCGGCCAGTTGCGAACGCGCCTCTTCAATGCGGTAATGATTCAGGAATGCGTTAAAGTTGCGATAGCCCAGATGCTGGTTAATCATGCGGCGCAGCCGGTATTCCTGCACTGCCAGGCGTTCCGCAAGCATGCCGATGGTCATCCCCTCTTCGTGATAAAGTTTTTCCTGTTCCATTGTGGCCAGCAGTGCCTGCAAAAGGGAGCGGTCGGCGGGGGCAATATCCGGTGCGGTTGAAACTATTGCATCCGGCGCAGTGAACAACTCTCTATTAAGTTTTGGCGCAAGAAACAGCGTCAAAACCAATATTCCCGCAGCGTTTACGGTTTCCAGCCATTCCGGCGCGCGCGTATCGCCAAACACGAGTTCAACGCTGAGAACCATAAGGATATAGACGCCAGCCCCAATCACTATGGTCAGGCAAATCTGGCGGCGGCTTTCGACCAGGTCGCTATCGCGGCTTTTCAGCGCCTCAAACAGGGCGGAAAAGGCCAAGCCAAGCGCAATGACATGGTGCAGAACAAGGCTGCCTGTGTTGACCAGTTCCGGTCCCATGCGGGGGCCGAAAGCCATCCAACACCCAAGGCCTTCGAGAAAGGCAAGTAACAGGCCATGCCAGAGACGGATACCGAAGGCGTCATTAAACAGCGCACTGCTGAACCACCAGAAGAAAAATGGCAGGCCAACGCATCCCGGCATGACCAGATACTGAAATGGGCCGAGCAAGGGGAATAGCGTTCTTGAGGAACAGAGCATATAGGCCATGATGCTAACTGCGAAAAACAGCATTGCCACGCCGGCCTGTGTTAGCCTTCCGCCCCAAACAAGGCGCAATGCAGCCAGCGCCAGAATGCCGATGACCGTAAAGCGTATAAGATTGTCCAGCGTCTCCATGGAGCATCAATGCCACATAGTGAATAAGCTCCGCAACTGCTGCGGGACGTTGCCGGTGACGCGGGCAGACAAGGCAACAGATTGCGGCTTGACAGAAGTCCGCCTTGTGGGACAGGTAGCACCATGAACAAGGTTACGGAAAATCTGGATGAGAAGCCCCGCTTTGAGCCGGTGATGCGTTTTGGCATGGACGCGCCGCTGTTGCTGGACTGTGGCGTCAGCCTGGCCCCGCTGGAGATTGCTTATCAGACCTACGGCGCGCTAAATGCGGAGCGTTCGAACGCCATTCTGGTGTGTCATGCGCTGACGCTTGATCAATATGTGGCGAGTACGAACCCGATCACCGGGCGGCCGGGATGGTGGAGCACGATTGTCGGGCCGGGACGGCCGGTGGATACCGATCGCTATTACGTGATCTGCGCCAATGTGATTGGCGGCTGCATCGGCAGTACGGGGCCGACCAGCATCAATCCGGCAACCGGCAAGCCCTATGGATTATCGTTCCCGGTGATCACCATTGGCGACATGGTGAACGCGCAGGCGCGGCTGGTGAAAGCGTTGGGCATTGAGCAATTGTTCTGCGTCATTGGCGGCTCGATGGGGGGCATGCAGGTGTTGCAGTGGGCCTATGATTATCCGGAAAAGGTTTTTTGCGCGATCCCGATTGCAACGGCGGCCTGGCATTCGGCGCAGAACATTGCCTTTCACGAGGTCGGACGTCAGGCGATCATGGCGGACCCGGACTGGTGCAATGGGGATTATCTGACGCGGGACAAGCGTCCGGAGAAAGGCCTGGCGGTGGCGCGCATGGCGGCGCACATTACCTATCTGTCGGAGGCCGCACTGCATGACAAGTTTGGACGTAATTTGCAGGACCGGCAAAAAGTTGGTTTTGGTTTCGATGCCGATTTTCAGGTGGAAAGTTATTTGCGCCATCAGGGCTCCACGTTCGTTGACCGGTTTGACGCAAATTCCTATCTGTATCTGACGCGGGCGATGGATTATTTTGATCTGGCGGCGGAATATGGCGATGTGCTGGCAGAGGCCTTCCGGGGTACGCCTACGCGGTTTTGCGTGGTTTCATTCACCAGCGACTGGCTGTTTCCCACTTCGGAAAGCCGCGACATTGTACAGGCGCTGAACGCATCGGCGGCCAATGTCAGTTTCGTGGAAATAGAAACCCAGAAAGGCCATGACGCCTTTTTGCTGGAGGAGCCGGAACTGTTCGCCACACTAACCGGGTTTCTGAATGCGGCGGCGCAAAAGCGTGGTTTGAAAAATGGCGATTGATCCGGCACAGCAAAATGGCCGCCGTGTTGATCTGCAACTGATTGCCAGCATGATCGAACCTGGCAGCCGTGTGCTGGATGTGGGGTGTGGCGATGGCGAACTGCTGCGCCTGTTGAACGCTACGCGGGACGTAGATTGCCGGGGCATTGAGTTGAGCCAGAAGGGCGTGAATGCGGGAGTGGCGCAGGGCCTGTCGGTGGTGCAGGGCGACGCAGACACCGATCTGGTAAATTATCCAACCAAGGGGTTTGATTATGTGATTTTGAGCCAGACCCTGCAAGCCACCCGCGCCCCGCAAAAGGTGGTGCGCGAAATGGTGCGCATCGGCAAGCGCGCGATCATTTCATTTCCGAATTTCGGGCATTGGCGCGTGCGTCTGCATGTGATGCTTACCGGGCAAATGCCGGTAACGCGCACTTTGCCATTTCTATGGTTTGAAACACCGAACATTCATTTGTGTGCGATAGATGATTTCGAGGATATGACCAAGCGCATGGGCGTCACCATCGAGCGTTTCATCGCACTGGACCAGCAAGGCAAAGTCAGCCTGACCAACCGGTGCCGCCCAGTGGCCAACCTGCTCGCGGCGCAGGCGCTGTTCATGTTGCGGGCGGAATAGTCAGGCGCGCGGCTGTAACTGCGCCGTGATTAGTTGCCGGATGCGGGCGGTGGATTGTTCCGGGATGGGAACATAAATTTGTTTGCTGGCTTCGACTATCCAGACGCCGGCAAAGCGCGGCCAGAGTAATTTCCCCACCCGTTCCCAGCCATCGGGATTGCGCAGCATCATCATGCGGCCCAGCGGCGGCATGTACAATGACGCCGACCATTGTTCGGGTGAAAACAGACAATCGCGCAGCAGGTGTGTTAACTGGCTGCGCGAAAACGGGCGGCCATGACCGAATGGGGTTGTCTCCAGACGTGCCCATGGACCAATACGATTGGGCGCTATGATCAGCAATTTTCCGCCCGGCGCCAGCACCCGCCACAATTCCCGTAGGGCAGGGCGGATTTGTTCGCTGGTTTCCAGTGAATGCACCAGGAGGATGCGATCAATGGACGCATCATTCAGCGGCAGTCGGGTTTCATCCACCAGCGCTGTCAGGCTTGGGCCTTCACCGGGCCAGCGCATGACGCCCTGACTGGCGGGCATCATGGCCAGGGTGCGCGACGCCTCGTCCTGAAACGGCAATAAATAGGGGGTGGCATAGCCGAGACCCAATAGGGACTGGCCTGTAAGGTTTGGCCAGATTTGCCTGGTTTTCAGGCCAATAGCGCGCCGGGCGGCGTCCCCCAGGGGGCTGCTGTAAAACGCGCGCAGATCGATGACATCCAGATGCATGCCCCTACTATAGAACGGCAATCTTATGTTAGGATGAATAAATTAATCTGTTGGAGAGGAGGCCGTCATGCCGTTGCAGATTCACCAATTTCCCTGCCTGACCGATAATTATGCCTGGCTGGTGCATGAGCCGGAGGCCAATGTCACGGCGGTGGTCGATACACCGGATGTTTCGGCAATCCTCAAGGCGCTGGATCAAACAGGCTGGAAGTTGACGCATATTCTGAACACCCACTGGCATCCGGATCATGCGGGCGGGAACGAGGAATTGAAGGCCAAAACCGGATGCCAGATTATTGGCCCACGCGCCGAAGCCGCGCGTATACCCGCAATTGAGCGCCAGGTAGGGGACGGAGACGAGGTGAAGTTTGGTAACGCCACCGCCAAAGTGTTTGATGTGCCGGGGCATACTGCGGGTCATATTGCATACTGGTTTGCGCAGGATAAAGTGGCGTTCGTCGGTGATACATTGTTTGCGCTGGGATGCGGACGCTTGTTCGAGGGCACCGCGCAGCAAATGTGGACGTCACTGCAAAAGCTGATGGCGCTGCCGCCGGAGACAAAAGTGTATTGCGCCCATGAATATACGCAGTCCAATGCACGCTTTGCGCTGAGCGTGGATCCTGATAATGCGGCGCTGGTGGCCCGCGCGAAGGAGATTGACGCGATGCGCGCCAAGGGTATTCCCACGGTTCCGAGCAGTATCGGTCTTGAACTGGCGACCAATCCGTTTTTGCGGCCGATGAGTGAGAGCCTGCAACGCAGCCTGGGGATGGCAGGGGCAGACCCGGTGGCGGTGTTTGCCGAAACACGGCGGCGTAAGGATAATTTCTAGGCGTTTGCCAGCGTCTGCGAAGGACGCGCCTTTGTTTTCCGGATATCATCCGTTTGCGGATCAGTATTAATTTTATTCTGGCGGCGAGATCCGGCCAGCGTCTTTAAGTAGCTGGATAAGTTTTTTCGTGTGCTTTATCTGACATGGGCGCGTGAGGTGCCAATTCGTGTCATAGGCGCAATTATCATTGAATAAAAACAGTTGCGGATCGCCCAGTGTGGCGATCCCCCGGTCTGTCATGGCGCGCGAGAGCTGCTGAAAAAATGCCTTGTTAGCTGTATTGTTCAGCATTCTCTCATGGACATTTGGGGGAACGACAATCACGGTAATGTCCAGCGCCTGCAAGTCCTCTGTAAATTTTTGCAGCACATTCAGGGCATCATTATCCAGTTTCCAAACACGTATCGTCTCGTTTTTTACCGCTTCACGCATTTGCGGTGTAATGCTGGCGGGATCGGCGTCGATCACATCTCCCACATTGTTTAACAATGGCGCGCCTGGCAGACGCGCGCCTATGGCAACTGGCGCTGGCGGATTTTGGCTACTGAGATAATAATATTGCCAATGTTTTATTCTTACTGCCCAGGCAAATTCGAACCGTTCCAGCCAGGATAATGATTTTAGCCAGGCCTGGTCATGTGAAATAAATTGAAAGATAGCTGAATCGTGCACCTGCGCTTTTTCGAATAGTGGATATTCAAGCGGTAACACAAACAGGTCGCCAGGTTTGGCGATATTTCTGCCGATGTGCAGTAAATATTTCAGCCCGAATCCGGCGTTGAGTCCTGCGTTTAATGCCGGACGGCCGGTCTGCCTGGTAATCGTTTCCGCCGAAAATCCGTAAAGCGTATTTGAACCGCCGAGAAGAACGATGCGCTTTGAAGTCAGCGCCGCTGAGACCGCTGCCTTGCGGTTAACCCAATCTGCATTTGTGCGTCCGGCCTCTACATCCGTCCCCGCAAACAGGACAGGCAGGCTTAGCAGCACTATCAGCATTACAATTGCGGCGCCGGCCATGCCAAACCATCGCCATAGCACTGCGCGCTCAGAATGTACTGCGCGTTCAGAACTGGAAATAAAGGAATTCACTATTTCCGCCATAAATCCGGTGCAGTGACGCAAGCAGCAATAACCCAAGACCGGCACCCTGAATGATGGGTTTGAACATCCCTAATCTTTTGTCAGAGTCTCCATCAAAGCTGCTTATGCGTTCAATGCATTGTTGGCTGCTTGGCAGCCATAACACGATAATGCCGCCGGTGGCAAACAACGCTACACCCCAGTTGTCGAGCATCAGTGATCCCAGGCCGTTCAAGCCAAGCATCCCTGAAAGCATGATCGTCGCGGCCTCAAAACTTTCAGCCCGGAAAAAAACCCATCCGATCACAACGCAAAGCAATGTTAATCCGGTTGCCAGCCCATTTCCGAGCCATGCCGTCATGCCGGCCGCCGGCGCCGCATTGCGGCGGAAATATTGCCATAGGCGGTGCAGGAGCAAATAAAGCCCATGTAATCCGCCCCACACCGCAAAGGTCCAGTTGGCCCCATGCCATAAGCCGCCAAGCAGCATTGTAGCCATGAGGTTGATACCCGTTCGAACGGCCCCATGCCGGTTGCCGCCCAATGGAATGTATAAATATTCGCGCAGGAATGTTGACAATGTCATATGCCAGCGCCGCCAGAACTCGGAAATATTACGCGCCTTATAGGGCGATGAAAAATTAACTGGTAACGTAATTCCAAACATGCGCGACATACCAATGGCCATGTCCGAATATCCTGAAAAATCAAAATAAAGTTGCAGCGTATAAGCCAGGGCGGCCTTCCATGATATAAAGGCTTCGAGCAATGCGCCTTCCTGGGCGGCATCGAATACAGGGGTTGCGTGTTCGGCAAAGCTATCGGCAAGAAGCACTTTTTTCGCCAGGCCCAATATGAACAGTGCGAAACCATATTGTAAATTGGCTGCATGCGGGCGCAGCGTAGCCGGATTTCCAAATTGTGGCATTATTTGCTGATGGTGCAGCAAGGGGCCGGCAACCAGATGCGGAAAATAAGTCACAAACAATGCGTAACGAAACGGATCAACTTCACGCACTTTGCCGCGCCAGGTGTCAACCAGAAATGCTATCTGGGTAAAGGTGAAAAACGAAATTCCCAGAGGCAGGATGATTGTGAATAGCGGCAGTTGTGCGTTGCTTATGTCATTCAGTGTGCTGATAAAAAAATTGGCGTATTTGAACCATCCCAAAAGGAGCAAATTGCAGGTTATCGCGAAACCAAGCAGAATCCGGCCTGGTTTTCGAATTAATATTATTCCGAATGCATAATTGAAACTGATTGAGAGCAATAACAGGCCAATCAGGCGGACATTCCAGAGGCCATAAAAAACCAAAGACGCAGCCAGTAGCCAGAGTATTGCCGCGCGGCCGCCATATTTGTCACCTCCCAGCCAACCGGATAGAAAATATCCAAATAATGAAACAGGCAGAAAAACCGCAATGAAGGAATAAGCGTTGAATAGCATTCGGAATTAGTTTTCCCCGTGTAGAGCGGGCATGCCGGTTTTGTATGTTTTTCATGTCCACAAGCCAGATTTATGGCATGTCCGGCATCCCTGATATAGAAATTTTATGTACCGGTGCGTATCTGGTGCGGGGGCGCTGCGCCCCGCTATAACGAGGGAGCGGCAAATGCTATAGGCCAACCATTTTTTGTGGTGATCAGCGGGGTTTTTTGATGGGTTCCGGTTTGGCCGGTTTCGGCAATTTGCCGCCCCAGCCATAGGCCGTTTCGCGCATGATTTTGCCGCTGTAATCTGTGGTGCGTTCGCCGATGGGCTGGCCGCCCATGCGTTCATAGAATTTGCAGGCGGGGTTATCGGCAAATACCCACAGCATCACGGCGCTATAGCCTGCGCGGCTCAGATTGGCGAGGGCAGATTCCAGTAATTGCGCGCCAAGCCCCATGCCCTGGCAGACCGGGCGGACATAGAGCCTGGATATCTCGCCACGGAAATTTCCGGTTTCAAGGCGGAGCGGGTCTTTCGCGGGGCAAACGCTGACAAAGCCCATAGGGCCTAATTTATCATCCTCGGCGATGAACACACCTTGTGGCGCATGCACCAATTCCGTCTTCCAGAATTTCAGGCAGACGTCATAATTGTTGGCTATAATCGCATCGGGCGGCAGAAGGCCGGCATAGGTTTCCGCCCAGGTATCCGCGTGAATGGCGGCGATGGCGGCGGCGTCAGTTGGGCGGGCGGCGCGTAACTGGATCATGGATAAAACGTTGCGCTGGTTAAGTGGAGACAGCAACGCCTTTCCCGGTCAGGAAGTCGGCCAGTTCACCGCTTTCATACATTTCGCGCACAATGTCGCAGCCGCCCAGAAATTCGCCCTTCACATAGAGCTGGGGAATGGTCGGCCAGCTGGAAAACTGTTTGATGCCGTCGCGCACTTCTGCATTTTGCAGCACATCGACGCTTTTGAAGTCAATGCCAAGCTGATTCAATATCTGGCACACGGTTGATGAAAAACCGCATTGCGGAAATTGCGGCGAGCCTTTCATGAACAAAAGGACATCCGTGCTATCCACGGCATTTTTGATTTCGTCGAGTATTGTGATTTCACTCATGGTATCGGTTCCCGTAGTATGCAGACAGACACTAGCTAATTAGTTTGCGTGACAAGTTCAAGGGGGCTTGCCTAATCCGGCACGGAGGTGTGCAGCGCCAGGGCGTGCAGGGCTTCGCCCATATTGCCTTTCAGGGCAGCATAGACCATCTGATGCTGTTGCACCCGTGTTTTTCCCTTGAATGCGGCGGATTTGACATAGGCGGCGTAATGGTCGCCATCGCCACGCAAATCCTCGATGCGCACCTCGGCGCCGGGCAGGCCTTCCCTGATCAGTTTTTCTATTTCAGATGCCTGCATCGCCATTTTTCAGCCCTCCATATAGTTGGGAAACCAGTTTTCATGGGCATGGCGAAGGGCGATGAGCGATTGCACGGCTTTGCCATCCAGCACAATATCACGCCCGCCAACCATTCCCAGTTTTGTGACGGGAACCTGTTTTGCATTTGCCGCCGCGATCAGTGCGTCCGCTTTGGAAGGCGCAACACTCAGTACATAGCGCGCCTGATCCTCGCCAAAAAGATAGGCATGGCGCAGGCCGGCATTCTTTGGCAAATTCAGCGTGCAGCCGCGATCACCGGCCAATGCCATTTCGGCAAGCGCCACGATTAAGCCACCATCGGAAATGTCATGCGCCGCAGTGACATTACCAGAAGTAATCTGCATACGAACAAAATCGCCATTGCGGCGTTCGGCCGCCAGATCAACGGTGGGCGGCGCACCATCTGTGCGGCCCGCAATTTCGCGGGCATAGATGGATTGCCCCAGATGGCCACTGGTTTCGCCAATCAGAAAAATCACATCGCCGTCCTGTTTGAAGGCGATGGTCGCCATGTGATCAATATCATCAATCAGGCCAATGGCGCCGATGGCGGGGGTGGGCGGTATGGCGATGCCGCTGGTCTCATTGTACAGCGACACATTGCCGGATACGATGGGCATATCCAGCGCGATGCAGGCCTGGCTGATGCCCTCAATACAGCCCACAAACTGCCCCATGATTTCGGGACGTTCGGGATTTCCGAAATTCAGGCAATCAGTGGCGGCCAGGGGTTTTGCGCCGGCAGCGCATAGATTGCGGAAGGCTTCGGCGATCGCCTGCCTGCCGCCCTCAACAGGGGAAGCGGCGCAATAACGCGGTGTGACATCGGTGGTGGCGGCAATGGCTTTGCGGCTGTTGTGCACACGCACCACGGCGGCGTCGCCGCCTGGGCGTTGCACGGTGTCGCCCATGACCATATGGTCATATTGTTCCCAGATCCAGCGGCGGCTGGCCAGATGCGGGCCACCCATCAGCCTGGCAAGGGTTACGCCCAGATCATCCGTATCCGGAACGTCTTTGGCAGATAGATACGGCGCGGGCGGGGTGGGCGTCCAGGGGCGCTGATAGACGGGGGCCTGTTCCGCCAGCACATCAACGGGCAGATCGGCAACCTGTTCGCCCTTGTGGCGGATGATAAATCGCCCGGTATCGGTGGTTTCGCCGACAATGGCGAAATCCAGTTCCCAGCGCTCGAAAATGGCGCGGGCCGCCTCGGTACGGTCAGGGTGCAGCACCATCAGCATGCGTTCCTGGCTTTCCGACAGCATCATTTCATAAGCGGTCATGCCAGGTTCGCGGCACGGCACCTTGTCAAGATCCAGCAACAGGCCAAGCCCGCCTTTGGACGCCATTTCGACAGCCGAGCAGGTAAGCCCGGCCGCGCCCATATCCTGTATGGCGATGACCGCATCGCCCGCCATCAGTTCCAGGCAGGCTTCGAGCAGCAATTTCTCCGTGAACGGATCACCAACTTGTACGGTTGGGCGTTTTTCTTCGGAATTTTCGTCAAATTCCGCCGACGCCATGCTGGCCCCGTGAATGCCGTCGCGGCCGGTTTTTGATCCAACATAGACGACAGGATTCCCCACGCCGCTGGCGGTGGAATAGAACACCTTGTCCGCATCAGCGATGCCCACGCACATAGCGTTGACCAGAATATTGCCATTATAGCCGGGATCAAAATTCACTTCACCACCGACGGTAGGAACGCCAATGCAATTGCCATAGCCGCCAATGCCCGCCACAACGCCCGATACCAGATGCCGGGTTCTGGGATTATCCGGGGCGCCAAAGCGCAGCGCATTCAGATTGGCGACGGGGCGCGCGCCCATGGTGAACACATCGCGCATGATGCCGCCAACGCCGGTTGCCGCACCCTGATAGGGTTCAATAAAGCTGGGATGATTGTGGCTTTCCATTTTGAAGATCGCCACCTGGCCATCACCAATATCTACCACGCCGGCATTTTCGCCAGGGCCGCAAACGACCTGTGGGCCAGTCGTCGGCATGGTTCGCAGCCAGACGCGCGAGCTTTTGTACGAGCAATGCTCGTTCCACATGGCCGAAAAAATTCCCAGTTCGGTAATATTTGGCTCACGGTTCAATACACGCTGAATATTTGCGTATTCGTCCGGCTTCAAACCATGTTCGGCGACGATTTCCGATGTGATTTTCATGCGTTTTGCAACAATGATGCGAGTGCGTCAAACATGGGGCGACCGTCACTGCCGCCAAGTTCCTTTGCTATCAGGCGTTCGGGATGCGGCATCATGCCCAGAACATTTCCGGCCTCGTTCAGAATGCCAGCGATATTGTTCAGCGAGCCATTGGGATTAGCGGCCGCGTTCACCACGCCATCGGCCGTGCAATATCGAAAGGCGACGCGGCCCGTGGATTCCAGCCGGTCCAGCGTTGCGGCATCGGCAAAATAATTGCCGTCATGGTGCGAGATAGGAATGCGCACCACTTGCCCCTGTGTGTAACGGCGGTTGAAGATGTTACCGGTGTTTTCGACTTTCAGAAACACGTCGCGGCAGATGAATTTCAGTCCCGCATTGCGCATCAGGGCGCCGGGCAATAATCCGGCTTCGGTCATGATCTGAAAACCATTGCACAGGCCAAGCACCGGGGTTCCCGCATTGGCCCTGGCCGCCACCGCGCGCATGATAGGGGCGCGCGCCGCCATGGCGCCGGAGCGCAGATAATCGCCATGCGAAAAACCGCCGGGTAGTACGATCAGATCGCATTTGGGCAATTCGGTTTCGCCATGCCAGACCATCTGCGGGGCGCTGCCGATGCTGGCTTGCAGCGCAACAGCCACGTCGCGGTCGCAATTGGAACCCGGAAATATAATTACACAGCTTTTCACGCGTCCAGCTCAACGGTATAGTTTTCGATAACGGTATTGGCCAGCAGTTGCGCGCACATGGCGTCCACTTTGGCGCGGGCCTGGGCGCTGTCGCTGCCAGTTAGGTCAATTTCGATATATTTGCCCTGGCGGACTTCCTCGACGCCGTCAAAGCCCAGATGGGAAAGGGCGTTGGCGATAGCCTTGCCCTGCGGGTCCAGGACGCCCTTTTTCAGGGTAATATGGATACGCGCCTTCATATAATCACCGACAGCCGATATTTAATTTACAACCTTGGGGACCGCATGCAGGCGGCTTTCCAGATCCGGCGCAATGCCCAGCCGCCGTGCAACCTCCTGATAGGCTTCCGAAACACCGCCCATGTCGCGGCGGAAACGGTCCTTATCCAGTTTTTCGTTGGTCGTCATATCCCACAGGCGGCACGAATCCGGGCTGATTTCATCGGCCAGGACAATGCGCATCATGTCATTTTCGTACATGCGGCCAAATTCGATCTTGAAATCCACCAGCTTGATGCCGACACCGGCAAACAGGCCGCTCATAAAATCATTGATCCGCAGGGCGATGGCCATGATGTCGTCAATTTCGTGCGGGTTGGCCCAGCCAAATGCGGTGACATGTTCTTCAGACACCAGCGGATCATTGAGGGCGTCGTTCTTGTAATAGAATTCAATGATCGAACGGGGCAGGGCTGTGCCTTCCTCGATGCCAAGCCGCGAGGCGATCGAGCCAGCCGCGACATTGCGCACCACGACTTCCAGAGGAATTATTTCAACAGCACGAATAAGTTGTTCGCGCATATTCAAGCGGCGGATGAAGTGGGTTGGCACGCCAATGCCAGCCAATTGCACCATGATATGTTCACAAATACGATTGTTCAGGATGCCCTTGCCCACGATTGTCGTGTGCTTTTTGCCATTGTTGGCGGTGGCGTCATCCTTGAAATACTGGATGAGCGTACCTGGCTCCGGCCCTTCATACAGAATTTTGGCCTTGCCCTCATACACTTTTCTACGGCGGCTCATAATCGTCCTTGAGGATGTTCCCAGGAGAATCCCGGGGCTGGGAAGTAAAGACGGAACCTAACCTAAAGCGCCGCTTCGCACAATGTGCATTACGCCCTATATATAGGGCGGGCAGTGCGGAGGGGAGGAGATTTCATTGCCCCCGTCCCATTACCGCGCTAAAGCTTAGCCATAATGCTGATTCAAGAGGAGCTTGCCGTTGCCATGAGTACATTTGACGAACGCGAAAAGGGTTTTGAGCGCAAATTTGTCCATGATTCCGAACTGGAATTCAAGGCAATGGCGCGGCGCAACAAGCTTCTGGGCCTGTGGGCGGCGGAAAAAATGGGACTGAAGGGCGCAGATGCCGACGCCTATGCCAGGGAAGTGGTGAAATCAGACTTTCAGGAAGCCGGTGACGAGGATGTGCTGCGCAAGGTGAAAGGCGATCTGGACGCCAGGGGCGTCAGCCAGTCAGACCACCAGATCCGCCGCGAAATGGACGAATTACTGGTCAAGGCCCGCGATCAGGTGCAGAAAGAGGGCTGAAATTAGATAATCACCGCATGAAAGACACCATTCTCGCCATCCTGAAGCCGGGCAGGCGCACGTCGCTGGCGCTGATTGGCGTTATCGCACTGGCGGTTGCGCTGCTGGGTTATTTTGATCTGCTGGACCCTGTACGCAAGGTGCTGGAGTCGGATCGGCTGACATTCAAGGTTGGCGCTGCGGAAATTTCATTTTACAGCATTTTAAGCGGCATGTTCGGGATTGTCTTCCTGCTTTGGACGGCCAGCCTGGTTTCCGGCATTGTCGAAAAATCAATCGGACGGATGATATGGCTTGAGGCCAACAATCGGGCGCTGCTTACCAAGGCGTTGCAGGTTGTGCTGTATTTCGTTCTGTTCATGGTTACGCTGGATCTGCTGGGCATTGATCTGACGGCATTCGCGGTGTTTGGCGGCGCGTTGGGTGTTGGGCTTGGTCTGGGATTGCAGAAAGTTACCGCGAATTTCATCAGCGGAATTATTCTGCTGGTCGAAAAGTCGGTGAAAAATGGCGATCTGGTGGATTTGGGGGGCGGTATTTCCGGGACCGTGCGCCATACCGGCACGCGATACACCCTGATTGATACAGGCGATGGACGCGAAATCATGGTGCCAAATGATGATTTTATTTCCAACCGGGTCACCAACTGGACCTATTCCAGCAAGGGGGTGCAGATCGAAATCCGGGTCAATATTGCTTATGGCGCTGATATTGATCTTGCGCAGAAGCTGATGCTTGCGGCGGCCAGCCAGCATCCATGCTGTTCGCGTTTCCGCCCTGTAAACTGTTATCTGCAGGAATTTGCCGGTGAGGGTATCAATTTTGTTCTGAGCTTCTGGATTGAAGACGTGATTTGTGATGGGCGCGTTAAACCCCGTAGTGAAGTGATGCTGGCGATCGTTCGTGCATTCAGGGAAAACGGCATCGAGATGGTAGCCCCAAAACGCGAAGCCGCCAAAGCCGTATGAAGGGGCAGCCGATAGCGGTTCTTGGCGCGACGGGAAATGTAGGGCGCGCGCTGGTGGCGGCGTTGGGTGCGCGGGGTGCGGAGATTGTTGCGATTGCCCGCACCGTATCTGACTTGCAGTCATTGGGCGGGGCGGTTCATCCCCGCGCCATTGATCTGGATGGCGATGAACAGAAGTTACGCGAAGCCCTGGAGGGCGTGAGTTGCGTTATAAATGTGGCGCATGCCCGATTTACGCGAAAAATTATTGCGGCCCTGCCACATAATGCGGTGCGATTGATTACGCTGGGATCAACCCGCAAATTCACCCGGTTTCCCGATCAAAAAGCAGCCCAGATGCAGGATGCGGAAGCAGCCCATGCCCAGGGCGTTAATGGTATTATTCTGCATCCCACAATGATTTATGGCGGGGCGGATAATAATATCAGCCGTATTCTGAAAATTGTGCGGTGGACGCCGCTCGTGCCGCTGCCGCAACAGGGCAGGGCGCTGTTGCAGCCTGTTCACCGCAATGATGTGGTGCGGTGTTTGCTTGCGGCAATCAGCGCGGATACTGGCAATGCGCCGATCATTATTGCAGGGGCGCAAGCGATGACCTATGCCCGGATTATTCAAGCCTGTGGCCGTTCGGTGGGCAGGCGGGTGCGCGTGATTTCTGTTCCATTCCCGGCAATGATCGCGCTGGCCTGGTTGACGCGATGTGTTCCTGGTGTTGCGCCGATTGCCCGTGACGAAGTGCGCCGCTTGCTTGAGGACAAGGCATTTGATATTGGCCCCATGCAGGTGCGTCTTGGCGTAAAGCCCTGCACGTTTGAAGAAGGGCTGGCGCGCATGCGCGGCGGGTGAAATAGCGGGACGGCATGTTATTCAATTCAGAAATTTTTATCCTGCTGTTCCTGCCGCTTTCTCTGGGCGTTTATTATGCGTTGTCGGATCGTGTGGAGTTGCGCCTGTGGGCGCTGGTACTCGCATCGCTGATTTTTTACAGCTATTGGGATATACGGTTTCTGCCAATACTGCTTGGTTCCACCCTTGGCAACTGGCTGATCGCCAGGGCGTTTGCGCGCCTGCGGAAATTTGACTGGTTGCCATTGGCGGGGGTGCTGTTCAATGTTGGTGTTATTGCAGTTTTCAAATATGCGGATTTTCTGACCAGCAGTCTGGCGGCTATTGGCGGCTGGAACCATGACCCGATTGGCATCATCCTGCCGCTTGGCATCAGCTTTTTTACCTTTCAGCATATTTCCTATCTGATGGATTTACGCCGCGCCGCCGCCAGGGGTGATGAGGTTACGGTGCATGGGCTGCGAGATTACATATTGTTTGTAGCATTTTTTCCACATCTAATTTCGGGGCCGATTGTGCGGCATAATGAAATTATCGGTCAGTTTCATCTGAACCCGATGCGTGCGGGATTGAGTGAACGCATGTCGCGTGGCGGGGTGATGTTTCTGGCCGGCCTGTCGAAAAAAGTTCTGATTGCCGATAGCGCCGCGCGCATGGCCTCGCCATTATTCCGGCGCGTGCTGGATGGCGGCGTGCTGAATCTGGGCGAGGCCTGGCTGGCGGCGCATGCCTATATGCTGCAACTCTATTTTGATTTTTCCGGCTATACGGATATGGCCATTGGCATGGCGCTGATGTTTGGTTTTATCATTCCGTTTAATTTTGACCGTCCCCACATGGCCACCAGTATTCAGGATTTCTGGCGGCGCTGGCATATGACGCTGAGCCGCTTTCTGCGCGATTATGTGTATATTCCATTGGGGGGAAACCGGGGCGGCGTGTGGCATCAGGCGCGAAATATGTTTCTGACCATGCTGGTGGGCGGGTTGTGGCATGGGGCGAACTGGACCTATGTGGTGTGGGGCGCGATGCACGGGGCGGGGGTTGCAGCCAATATTCTATGGCGGCGAGCCGGACTTTCCATGCCGCCGCTGCTGGGGTGGGTGTGCATGACCCTGTTCATTGGCGCCACCTGGATATTATTCCGTACCGAGAGTTTTTCGGCCACCTGGTCGATCTATGGATCGTTGATAGGTCAGAATGGATTTGGCGGGGCGGCAATAGGCCATACCGGAAATTATTTGGTGCTGATTGCGGGAACGCTTGCCGCCCTGAGCGGACCATCCAGCCAGACCGCCATACTGGAGCGGTTACGCCCCTGGCGGCCTGCGGGTTTTCTGGCGGGCGCCGTGGCGGTATTTCTTATCCTGCTGATTGGCGGGGGGTTGCAGAGTGAATTCATCTATTTCCAGTTCTGATCACGCGGGCGCTGACGCCTGGGCGCGTTTTGCCCGCTGGTTTTTTGGCGGCGGCATTGGGCTGGGCGCGTTTTTGTATCTGCTGATCTTTATAATTGATCCGTTTGATACGCTGCCATTTTCGCCGCCGCTGGACCGCGTGCCGATTGCGTCCAATGCGCGGTTTTCATTTCCGGCGCTGGCGCGCAAGGCGGAATATGACAGCGTGGTGATTAGCACATCCATCGGGCGATTGCTGCGGCCGGAAGTTCTGGATAAACTTTTCTCGGCGCGTTTCGCCAATCTGTCGATGAACAGCGCAACGGCCTATGAGCAATACCGGTTGCTTGAGGTTTTTTCCCGTCATCATCCAAAAGCAAAGATGGCGGTTGTGGGGATTGATCTGGTCTGGTGCAAGGCGGGTGAAACTTTCGAAAAATACACGCCGCGCCCATTTCCGGAATGGATGTATGACACCAATCCATATAATGATTTTTTGCACCATTTTGATCTGTACACGATTGAACAGGCGGGCCGGCAGGCAGGTACAATGCTGGGTGTCCGAAAGTTGAAATATGGCCGTGACGGATATACCAATTTTCTGCCCGATCCGGCGGCCTATGATCTGGCCAAAGTGCAGGCGGCGATCGCAATTTCACGCAATAACGGGATCGCGGAAGGTAAGGCCGATGCAGGGTTTGATCCGGCGAAATTGAATTTTCCCGCATTGCCAATGCTGCGCGAGATGCTGTCCGGGCTTCCCGCTGAAACACGCAAAATATTATTCCTGGCCCCGTATCATTTTGCGCGGCAGTCCGTGCCAGGCAGCCAAAGCGCCATGGAATGGGCAGAATGCAAAAAGCGTATTGGAGATATCGCGGCGCAAATCCCAAACACTGTGGCCGCAGACTTTATGATTGAAAGCCCGTTTACGACGACGGACACAAATTATTGGGATCCGGTGCATTATTCTGTGGCAGCGGCGGACATTCTGATGGCGGACTTATGGAAAGCTTTGCTGGGAAAGCCCAGCGCCAACTTTACCCTGCTTGGCAGGTAAGCTCACGCTCCTCGCAATGACGAAGCGTTTGCATCTATGTATTTGTAATACGCGCTACAGCTTTGCCAGCGCCTGATCCAGATCCGCAATAATATCCTGCACATCCTCTATGCCAACGGACAGGCGCACCACGTCGGGCCCCGCGCCGGCGGTTTTTGCGGCGGCCTGGTCAAGCTGGCGATGCGTTGTTGAAGATGGATGAATGATCAGGCTGCGGGTGTCGCCGATATTGGCGAGATGGCTGAACAGCTTTACTTCGCTGACCAGTTTTACGCCCGCGTCATAGCCGCCCTTAACGCCGAACGTAAACACCGCGCCAGCGCCTTTGGGAAGGTAACGCTGCGCCAGACTGTTAAAGGGGCTGTCGGACAATCCGGCATAGGACACCCATTCGACCTGCTTGTGCGCTTGCAGATATTTGGCAACGGTCATCGCATTTTCGCAATGGCGTTGCATGCGCAGGGCCAGTGTTTCGATGCCGGTCAGGATCAAAAACGCATTCATCGGCGCCAGCGCCGGGCCAAGATCGCGCAGGCCGAGCACCCGGCAGGCGATGGCAAAACCCAGATTGCCGAAAGTTTCATGCAGCTTCATGCCATGATAGCTGGGGCTGGGTTCAGACAGACTTGGGTATTTTCCGTTCGACCAGTTGAACTTGCCGCCATCGACGATCAGCCCGCCAAGCGAATTGCCATGGCCGCCCAGAAATTTGGTGGCGGAATGCACGACAATATCCGCGCCATGCGCAAGCGGTTGGCACAGATAGGGCGTTGCCATTGTATTGTCCACGATCAGCGGAATATCGGCGTCGTTGGCGATTTTGGCGATGGCGGCGATGTCCATCACGACGCCACCGGGATTGGCCAGGCTTTCGATAAATATGGCCTTGGTCTTTGGCGTGATGGCGCGGCGGAAACTTTCCGGCTCGGTGGCTTCGGTCCATTTCACATGCCAGCCCATTTTGGCGAAAGCGTGCGAAAACTGGTTCATGGAGCCGCCATAAAGCTTGTTGGCGGCCACGAATTCGCCGCCATTTTCCATCAAGGTATGAAAGACGATGAATTGCGCGGCATGGCCGGACGCCACCGCAAGTGCGGCGCTGCCGCCTTCCAGCGCTGCGATGCGCGCCTCCAGCACCGCATTGGTCGGGTTGGTGATGCGCGAATAGATATTGCCGAATTCCTGAAGGTTAAACAGCGCGGCGGCGTGATCGACATCATCAAATACATAGGAGGCGGTCTGATAAATTGGCGTGATGCGCGCGCCCGTGGTTGGGTCGGGGGCGGCGCCGGCGTGAATAGATAAAGTATCAAATCCGTAAGTGCGCATTATGAACTCCCTTTATACGCGGCGGCGGCGCGAATTATTGATGATGCCGGTGTCCACGCCCATAAAGCCGATCTGGCCGGACAGGCGTCCATATTCGATTTTGCTGCACCGGTCCATGATGACTTTCAGCCCGGCGGCGCGGGCGCGGGCGGCGGCGGCGGGGTTGCGAACGCCCAATTGCATCCATACGCATTTGGCCTTGATTGCAATGGCCTCATCACAGATTTGTCCCGCCGCGTCAGAGGTGCGAAAAATATCCACCATGTCGATGGGAAAGGGAATGTCCGACAGGCTGGCATAAACCTTCTCGCCCAGAATGGTCTGGTCAGTGGCGCGCGGGTTCACCGGAACAATGCGAAAGCCGCGTTTTTGCAGAAACTGCATGACGCTATAGCTGGGCCGGTTGCGTTCCGGGCTGCCCCCCACAACGGCAATGGTTTTGGTGGCCTTCAGGATATTGCCGATGAGTTCGTCGCTGTAAATTTCATTTTCCATGGGGGGCAGCCTGTCCATTGTGTCCGGAGCGGATTTCTGATCAAATGTCGAGACTGGAATAATAGGGCGTTCGGTGACGGATTGTCCATAACGCAGGGAGAGAACAATGGCGCTTACAATATACGGGATTCCTCAGTCGCGCGCGCTGCGCGTCCTATGGCTGGCTAAAGAGCTGGGCATTGATTACAAAAATGTGCCTATCACCAACACGGGCGGGTCGCGCGAACCGGATTTTCTGAAAATCAACCCGAATGGGCATATTCCAGCCATTGAAGATGATGGCGTGGTGCTATGCGAATCTTTGGCCATCAATCTGTATTTGTCGAAGAAATATGGTGGTGATTTACAGCCAAAGAATATCGTCGATGAAGGCCGGGCGCTGCAATGGAGTTTCTGGGCGGTGACCGAAGCGGAAGGTCCGGCGCTGACATTGCTGATGAAGCGGATGAATCCCGCCACCCCGGATTCCGAAGTGGCGGCGGCGAACACCAAGCTCGGCGCGGCGCTGAAGGTGCTGGATGGCGCGCTTGCCGGCAAGGAATATCTGCTGGGGTCCAGCTTTTCTATCGCTGATCTGAATGTGGCGGCGGTGCTGGCCTGGTTGCAAATGGCGAAATTCGACATGGCGCCCTACCCTAATGCAGGGGCATGGCTTGGCCGCTGTCTTGGCCGCCCGGCCTTTGCAGCCGCGCGTGGGGGTAAGTAAACCCCCACGACACAGCGAGGTTACAGTCAGGCGGCAGCCAGTTCGTCAAGGAACTGCTCGATGTTGCCGCGTAGCTGTTTGGATTGTTCAGCGAGCGATTTCACTGAACTGATGGTCTGGGTGGCTGCGGCCGAGGTTTCGGATGCAGCGCCGGTGACCAGCGAAATATTCGCGGAAGCGTCGTGAGTGCGCTGGGATACACTCTGGGCATTCGTGGAAATTTCGCGTGTTGCGGCGTCCTGTTCTTCAACCGCCGCAGCAACCGTCGTCACCGCCGAGTTGATGGCGTTGATAATGGTAGTAATTTCCGAGATAGCCGAGGTGGTGCGTACGGTCTCAGCCTGCATTGCGCTGATCTGCTGGGCAATTTCGTCGGTCGCCCGTGCCGTCTGGTTGGCAAGATTTTTTACCTCGGACGCCACCACGGCAAAACCCTTGCCGGCGTCACCGGCACGCGCCGCTTCGATTGTGGCGTTCAGCGCCAGCAGATTGGTCTGTTCCGCCACATCGCGGATCATGTTGACCACATCGCCAATTTTCTCCGCCATTGAGGACAGTGCGTCAACGGTGACAGAGGTGTGACCCGCCTGCTCAATCGCCTGACCGGAGGTTTGAGAGGATACAGCAATGTGCCGCGCAATTTCGGAGATGGAGGCGGAAAGTTCTTCCGCTGCGGCGGCGACAGTGCCTACATTGTTTGAGGCTTCCTCGGCAGATTGCGCCGCTGCATTCGCCTTTTCCTGGGTGACAGAGGTGTTGGCGAACATTCCGTGCGCGGCTGTCTCCACCTGACTGACGGCGTTGCCTACTTCATTGAGAACAGTGCGTATGTCGGAGCGGAAGGCAGCCGATAGCTGCTCTATGCGTTTACCGCGTTCAGCCTGGTGGTTCTGTTCGGCCGCCATAACTTCCATCTGCTCCAGGGTTGCATTTTTGGCGGAGCTTACCTTAAACATATGCACGGCCTTCGCCAACGCCCCGATTTCATCCGTGCGGTCCAGGGATGGGATGTTGGTGTCTAACACGCCTTCCGAGATTTGTTTTGCTGCGCCGGTAATGTGAACAATTGGCCTGATCATGCCGAATATCAGACGGCCTGTTCCCGCCAATACAATCACCAGAAATGTTCCGGTGACCAGCCAGAAAACCAGATTGGCGCTTGATTCAGCCGCCGCCGCCTCGGCCTCAAACCGAATTGTCATATCAGTGGCCGCGGGAACGATGGCGTCAATAACTGCCCGATGACCCTGATAGTGAACGGTCAGCGCGGCATAAGAGGCATGCGCCGTTTCCATATCGCCCTTTTCAATTGCAGGCAGGAGTTTTTCGTCAAGCTCTTTCCAGAATTCAACTGCGAAAGCGTGCGAATCCGTGTTCAGCATGTCCTTGATTTTTGCATCGAAATCCTGTTCCAGCCAATATGCGTGGCGCACATTATAGTCATTATGGAGCACTGCGAGCCGTTCGCTGCGTTTTTTCAATGTCGCCGGTTCGTTAAGGATCTGCGTCGCTTCCAGATAGGATTCGATGAGATATTCTGGCGGCGGAAGAATATCGGCTATTAAATCCTTGCCCAGAACGATCTGGGTGTATATCGGGCCGCCGACCTTCAGGGTACTGATTGTAGATATGCTCGTCCATATGATGGCAAGAAGGCCTGCAACCATGAGACATGTATATATGGTGGCCATGTGCGTCAGTTTGAGTTTTTTCAGCATTATTCGCCCCATGACTTAATTTTGTTTGTGGTAAGCCAGTTTTCCCCATCGAAAACCGTTGTCTACAAACATGGTAAAAGCAGGCAGTTAACATTCGGTTATTAACGAGTGCTAAATTATTAGGCAGATTTGCTTAATTGGTTTGAGGATTGACCGGTTCACGTTAGAAAACATGTGGTAAAATAATACCTCAAAACTAAACTATTGAAATATATGAATTTTATAATGATATCGTGTGTTGACTTACGTTAAAATCTGCGCATACTGCGCCCAATTCCGGCCCGCACAGATGGGGGCAATGGATTTGGAGAAAGCGTATGAGAACCTATTCGGCGAAAGCGTCGGAAATCGAAAAAAAGTGGCTGGTCATTGACGCCGAAGGCGCGGTGCTGGGTCGTCTTGCAAGTTTTATTGCCGTGCGTCTGCGTGGCAAGCATAAGGTTACGTTTACCCCGCATATGGATTGTGGCGACAATGTCGTCGTCATTAATGCGGAAAAGGTGCGTCTGACGGGCAACAAGCTTGAGGACAAAACCTTTTATTGGCACACCGGACATCCTGGCGGCATCAAGGAACGCAAGGCGGGGGCGACATTAAAGGGTCAGCACCCGGAACGTGTGCTGTCCAAAGCGGTGCAGCGCATGCTGCCGCAGGGCCCGCTGGGGCGTCAGCAACTGAGCAATATGCGGATTTATGCGGGTGCGGATCATCCGCATGCGGCGCAAACGCCCATAAGTGTGGATTTCAAATCGCTAAACCGCAAGAATACGAGGATTGGCTGAGCATGGCGCAGGATAGAACAGGACTTGGCGATCTGAAGGATGCTCTGGTTGACCGGCAGCGCCGCACCGAGCAGGAAGCAGTTCAGCGCGATACGGGAGCGCCAGTAACGGGCGATGCCGTGCGGGTGGAGCCTAAAATAGATAGTCTGGGACGTTCCTATGCGACCGGCAAGCGCAAGAACGCTATCGCGCGCGTATGGATCAAGCCGGGCAGCGGGCGTTTTTCCATCAATGGCCGTGAACTGGCGACCTATTTCGCCCGTCCGGTGTTGCAGATGATTTTGCGCCAGCCGTTTGAAGTGTCACGGCGTGTGGGGCAGTTTGATGTAATCTGCACGGTCAAGGGCGGCGGATTGTCCGGCCAGGCGGGTGCGGTGCGCCACGGCATTTCCAAGGCGCTGACCTATTATGAACCGGATCTTCGCCCCGTACTGAAACTGAGCGGGTTCCTGACGCGCGACAGCCGTGTTGTTGAACGCAAGAAATATGGCCATGCCAAGGCCCGACGCAGCTTCCAGTTCTCCAAGCGCTAACCGGCGCGCAGCTTTCTGATTGGAAAGGGGACGTCCGGCGGGCGTCCCCTTTTTCTTTGCGCATTTTCCGAGTGGAGGAAGTTTCAGTGAAAAACCTTGCCAATATCGCCATTCTTGGAGCCAGCGGGTATACGGGCGCGGAACTGGTGCGTTTATTGTCGCGCCATCCGAATGTGCGCATTGCCGCGTTGACCGCAGATCGCAAGGCGGGTGAACAGTATGGCAGCGTGTTTCCCCACCTTGCAGGGCTTGGGCTTCAGGCGCTAGTGACGATCGATCAGCTGCAGTGGGATCAGTATGATCTGATTTTTTGCGGGCTGCCGCACGGCACGACGCAGGAAGTGATTGCGGCCATTCCGCGCAACAAGAAAATTATTGATCTGTCTGCGGACTTCCGGTTGCGCGATCTTGCGGCCTATGAAAAATGGTACGGTCATGCGCATCGCGCGGTGGACTTGCAGGGTGAAGCCGTATTTGGCCTGACGGAATTTTACCGCAAGCAGATTGCGGCGGCCCTCCTGGTTGCGTGTCCCGGCTGTTATCCAACCAGCGCGTTATTGCCGCTTTTGCCACTGGTAACGCAAAGACTGATTACGACAGACACGATCATCATCGATTCCAAATCAGGCGTCAGCGGGGCTGGCCGCACGCCAAAGGAAGGCAGCCTGTTTTCCGAAGTCAGCGAGGCGATCCATGCCTATGGCGTCGCCAATCACCGCCATATGTCCGAGCTTGATCAGGAATTAAGCCTGGCTGCGGGCGCGCCAGTTATCGCCAGTTTCACACCGCATCTCGTGCCCATGAACAGGGGTATTCTGTCCACGATTTATATCGAACTGAGTGCCGGTAAAACGGCGGACGATATTCACTCTGCCCTTGCCGCGCGATATGAGACGGAGCCGTTCGTCCGTGTACTGCCGATGGGCGAGGTTCCCGCAACCCGGCATGTGCGCGGCACCAACCATGCGCTGATTGGCGTGGTGGCGGACCGCAGACCAGGCCGGGCGATCATCGTTAGCGTCATCGACAATCTGGTCAAGGGGGCCAGTGGTCAGGGGGTGCAGAATATGAACCTGATGCTGGGGTTTGATGAAACAGCCGGTCTCATGCAGGAAGCTATTTTTCCGTAACCGGGGGCGCTTCCTGCATGCGTGCGGCCAGGATAACGCTGCCCACGACAAGGCCTATGCCCAGCCATTGGATGAGTGAGGGCAGTTCGTTCAGGACGGGCACCGCGAGCATTGCTGCGAAAATCGGCACTGTGGCGTTACCCAGCGTTGCGCGCTGCGGGCCGAGATTTTGTACGGCGACGGAAAACAGCAATAGCGACACAATGGAAGCAAGTATGCCCTGATAGAACGCCAGAAACGCAATCTGTCCGAATGTAGCGCCGCCATAATCGGGGGTAAGCAGCAGAAAATAAACCGGCAGATACAGCAGCGACAGCATGGACACCACAATCGTCACCGGCATCGGCTCAAGCTGCCATTGGCGCAGGATGACCGAATAGGTTCCCCACATGGTTCCGCAGACAAAAAACAGAAAGTCGCCGAATAAAACAGCCGGACTGGCGCTGACGGAAAAGCCGCTGACCATGCCGAGACCGGCAAAGATGGCGCCAAACAGCACTAATTTTCCACGCGGGATTTTTTGACTGCTGACAAAGCTGGACCCAATGGCCGAAGAAATTGGAATCATGGCCGAAACGATCGCCGCACCATGCGCCACCGGTGCAAAAGACAGCCCCCATATCATGATCAGCGCAAAAGGCGGCCCCGCAAACGCGGTTAATATCAGCCCGCGCCGCAGGCCGATGCCCACAAATCCGCGCGCGCCATAGCGAAATAATAGCGGCAGCACGATAATGCCCGCCACGCCAAAGCGCAGCGCCACCATGTCATTCACGCCAATTCCGGCTTTTATCGCATATCGCGAAACGACAAAATTTCCGGCGTAAATCGCCACCGCGCCAAAAATCGCAGCCCATCCCAGCCAGATTTTGCGAGCCTGCAATGTTGCTGCGTTCATGAAATCCGTAGCATCAATTCCCGAACGCCATGCAGCCGGTTATTTGGCATCCATAATGGCGGGGCCAGCAGTTCAAACTTGTTGAAGCGCGCCAGGATTTCTTCGAACATGATTTTGATTTCCATGCGCGCGAGCGCAATGCCCAGGCAGATGTGAATGCCGGTGCCAAAGCCCACATGCGGGTTTGGATCGCGGGCAATATCGAACTTGAACGGGTCTTTGAACATGCGCTCGTCGCGGTTGGCGGACATTTCCCAATAGCTGAGTTTTTCGCCCGCCCTGACTTTGCCGCCGGCGATTTGGGTGTCGCAGGTGGCGGTGCGGCGCTTATAGATGGAAGGCGTGGTCCAGCGGACAATTTCTTCCACTGCATTGGGCATCAATTCTGGATGCGCCCGTAATTTCGCCAACTGATCCGGATTTTCGATAAAGGCCAGCATGGCGCCGCCTATGGCGCTGCGGGTGGTTTCCGCGCCTGCAGGAAACAGCAGCAGGAAAAAGTTGATCAATTCCAATGGGGTTAGGGGCTTTTCCTGCGGATCATCCGTCTTCGCATGAATAATCGCGGAAAGGATATCATCTGTAGGCTTTTCGCGTTTCCGCTCGATGAGGTTTTTTCCATAATCCTGAATCAGCAACAGATATTCCCGGCTGATAACGCCCTCGCTTTGCACCATCAGGCCGTGATCGATCCAGTCGGACAATTGCACACGGTCTTCTTCCGGAACGCCCAGAATGGTGCAGATTGCCTGTAACGGCAATTCACGGGCGACCTCGCTCATGAATTCGCATTTTTCCGGGTTGGGAATTTTATCCAGAATCAGTTTGGCGCGGCGGCGCAAATCCATTTCCATGTCAGCGATGGCGCGCGGCGTAAAACCCTGACTGACCAGGCCGCGCAAGCGCTTATGCTGCGGATCATCGGCAGTGTTCATGGCCAGCCCGGCATAAGGTTCATCAAACAGCGAGGTGCCGCCACCCTTGCGGGGCGGTACCTTGTCTGACGAGAACGTGGCGGGATCGCGCATCACCCTGACGCAATCCTCATAGCGGCTGATGACCCAGAAGCCCTCGCCGCCGGGCGAATATTGCGTTGGTTCATGCCAGTAAATGGGCTGCTCATCGCGTAGTTTCTTGAAAAATTCATGGGGAAAGCCATGCGCAAAAGTGGCTCCGTGTGACAGATCAACGGGCTCGCTCATGTTCTCTCCCCTTTGCTGACTTTACGCATTTTAACAATTGGATGTTGCGCATATTCTCACGCATATTACAGTAGGACAATCGCGAATAATAAGCCGCAAAACAGGGCAGGGACGGGACCACAGCATGAAATTCAGCTTTAGCAATGAACAGGAACAGTTCCGCACCATGTTGCGGCGGTTTTTGAATGAAAAATCACCCACGTCAGAAATCCGCCGCCTGATGGCGACGGATGAAGGCTGGGAACGCGAAACCTGGAAACAGTTGAATAGCGATCTTGGCCTGAGCGCCGTGCATATTCCAGAGACCTATGGCGGGCAGGGATTTGGCTTTGTCGAACTGGCCATCGTGCTGGAGGAAATGGGACGCGCCTTGCTGTGCGGTCCGTATTTCTCATCTGTGGTGCTGGCCGCGAACGCCATATTGAACGCGGGGACCGAGGATCAGAAGCAGGCGCTGCTGCCAGGTATCGCTGCAGGTGAGACGGTAGCGACCTTGGCGTTTACCGAAGAAAATGGCCGCTGGGATAGCAGTGGAGTCACCGTGACGGCGAAGGCGCAAGGTGACGGCTATCGGCTGGATGGGGTGAAGAGCTTCGTTCTGGATGGCCATACGGCGGATTTGATCGTGGTGCTGGCGCGCAAACCTGGAACCAGCGGCGATGAAGGCCTGTCATTTTTCACGGTGCGCAGTGACGCCAAAGGGCTGGACAGGCGATTGCTGAAATCGGTGGATGCCACGCGCAAGCTGGCGCTGCTGAAATTTGATGGGGTGCAGGCAGAACTATTGGGAGAGGCGGGCGCCGCCGCCGCGCCATTTGCCAGGACGCTGGATCAGGCCGCGGTTTGTCTGGCCAATGAGATGGTGGGCGGGGCCGATCAGTTGCGTCAATCCGCACTGGATTATGTGACGATGCGCATGCAGTTTGGCCGGTCTATTGCCAGCTTTCAGGCGATCAAGCACAAATGCGCCGATATGCTTGTGGATGTCGAGCTTGCGAAATCTGCGGCCTATTACGCGGCCGAAGCGGCGGCGGAAGAAGCGGCGGACCTGCCCGCCATTGCATCGCTCGCCAAGGCCTGCGCGGCGGACGCATTCATGCAGACAGCCAGGGAAACCATTCAACTGCATGGCGGCATTGGTTTTACCTGGGACAATGACACCCATCTGTGGTTCAAGCGCGCGAAAAGCTCGGAGGTGTTTCTGGGCACACCGAAATATCACCGCGAACTGCTGATGCAGCGCTGGAATGTTTGACGAGCAGGGGATTGAAATGAGCGAAATGACCGAAGAATCCGTACGCGCCGAGGTTCGCGCTTGGGTGGAGGCCAACTGGAACCCGGAAATGGATCTGGTACAGTGGCGCAACATTCTGGCCGATAGCGGCTGGGGCATGCCCGCCTGGCCAAAAGAATGGTATGGTAAGGGCTTATCAGCCGTTCTTGCCAAGGCGGCGGATAGTGAATTTCACAAGACAGGAGCCATTGGCGCGGCCAGCAGCGGCGTTCGCCTGCTGGCGGCATCGACGCTGTTTGATCATGGCTCGGATTTTCTGAAGAAGAAATTTCTGCGCCGCATCATTACCGGCGAGGATAATTGGTGCCAGCTGTTCAGCGAACCGGGCAGCGGATCGGATCTGGCAGGCGCGATGACGCGGGCCGATCTCAAGGACGGCAAATATATTATCAATGGACAAAAAGTCTGGACCACCAGCGCCCATCACGCCCATTACGGGCTGTTGCTGGCGCGCACGGACTGGAATGTGCCCAAGCATCAGGGCCTGTCTTATTTCGTTATCCGGATCGATCAGCCGGGCGTCTCCGTGCAGCCGCTGCGCCAGATGAATGGCCATGCCTCGTTCAATCAGGTGTTCTTCACCGATGCCGTGGTGGAGCCGGATCATCTGGTGGGAAGTTTGGGCGAGGGCTGGAAGGTGGCGACGACCACGCTGATGCATGAACGGCGCGGCGCGGCCGATGGCATTGCCACGGCGGGGCGGCGGGGCATAAAACGCACGGGACGGGCCTATGATCAGGAACGCGCGGAAATTGCCATCAATAATGAGCCCTATACCTGGTATCCGCAGCGCGCCGGACGGGCCGATCTGGTCATCGAGCGCGCCAAAGCGACGGGCAAAAATTCTGATCCCGTGGTGCGTCAGGAAATGGCCAAACTGCTGACCATGTACAATGCCGCGCAATGGATGGTGCGCCGCGCCCGCGCCGCCCAGCAGATGGGCCGCCCTCAGGGGCCGGAAGGCTCCCTGGGCAAGCTGATCGGCAGCCATGTGGCGCGAGCCTCGAACTCCGTGCACACATTGATCAGCGAGGCGGACGCCATGCTGACCGGCGATGACAGCCCGATGAATGGGGTCATCGCGGAAATTCTGGTTTCCACCCCGGCGGCGTCGATTGCCGGCGGCACCGACGAAATCCAGCGCAACATTATTTCCGAGCGCGTGCTGGGCATGCCGAAGGAACCTGTCACCGGCATGGACCGCCCGTTCAAGGACGTGCCCAAGAACACTGTCTCGCAACTTCCCAATAAATCATAAGGAATCAGCCAATGGCCGACGAGGAAAAGCGCAAGAAAGGCGTCGCATTTTTCAAAAAACTGACGGAAGGGCAGCCAAGAAATCCGTCTTCCAGCCGCTCCTCCGTACCCGCGTCGTTTTCGCGCTACACGATGGAGCATCTGTTTGGTGATGTCTGGCAGGGCGACGAAATGCCGCTGGAAACGCGCTCGCTGATCACCTGCACGATCCTTGTCGCGCTGAACCGCGAGGCCGAACAGCGCATTCATTTTGCGGGCGCCAAAAATCTGGGTGTCAAGCGCGAACAGCTTGAGGGCATGATTTCGCATGCAGCGCATTATGCCGGCTGGCCCTGCGCCGCCAGCGCGTTTCGGGTGCTGGGCGAGGTATGGCCCGCTGAGGGCTAGTCCTTCTGCGCGCTCTCCATACTCTTGGGGCGCTTAATCCTTCGGCGCGCCCCAGGCAATGAAATGTGGATTGCGGAATTCCGGTTTGCCATAGAGAAATGGCGAGCCATCCATATTGGTCACGCGCCCGCCCGCGCCCAACAGCACGGCCTGACCGGCGGCGGTGTCCCATTCCATCGTGGGTCCATGGCGGGGATAGAGGTCGGCTTCGCCCGCAGCAAGGACGCAGAATTTCAACGATGATCCGGCGGCGATGATGTCTTTCACATGATAGGTAGCTAAAAACTCATCGGTCTTTTTGTCGCGGTGCGACCGGCTGGCGATGACGACAAAACCGTCATTGGCGGGCTTGCGCGCCCTGATTTCTTTCGGCGCACTGTCCGGCTTGCGGTTTGGTCCCTGATGGGGATCGATTTTCTGTTCGAAAGTTGCGCCGGGTCCGGCGGAATAAAACATACGCTGAATAGCGGGGGCATAAACCACGCCAATGGTCGGAACGCCATGTTCTATTAGTGCGATATTGACCGTAAACTCGCCATTTTTATCAATGAATTCCTTGGTGCCATCCAGGGGATCAACCATCCAGAAACGACTTTCAACTGCCGGTAGCTTACCGGCCGCCGCCAGTTCCTCGGCAACAATCGGGATGTCAGGTGTAAGTTTGGTTAGCTCTGTGATGATTAAGCGCTCGGCCGCTTCATCGGCAATGGTGACGGGAGAAGAATCCGCTTTTTTACGAATATCCTTGTCGCCTTCGTAATATTTCATGATCAGTGTACCCGCCTTTACCGCTATGTCGCGGACTGCGAGTGTAAGGGCCTGTTGGCTGACTGAAGCTTGCTTCACATCATTTCCTTTAAAAAATACCAGCTCGCCATTTTATGGCATAAGCGTTAACACTCCGTTTACCATATGTGCGGCAGCATTAAACCAATCTTTACCAGGTAACAAAATACCAATAGGCAGGATCTAGAGATGGATATGGAAGGGTTTGAGCTGGTTTCGTTGCTGTGCTCGCGCTTGTGCCACGATTTGGTCAGTCCGGTGGGCGCTGTTACCAACGGCCTGGAGGTTCTGGCGGACGAAACTGACGCCGAAATGCGGGAAATGGCGATGCGCCTGATTACGCAAAGCGCCGACAGGGCTGCACACAGGCTGCAATTTGCCCGTCTGGCCTATGGTTCATCAGGCGGTCCTGATGGGATGGTCGATATGGGGGAAGCGAAAAAGGTAACCGCTGCCGTGCTGGAAGATCATAAAATTACCCTGGAATGGCGTTGTGATCTGGGTACGGCGCGGCGGCTGCCGGCTAAATTGCTGGCGAACGCCGCCTTTTTGGCGGCCGAATCGCTACCCAGGGGCGGAATCCTGGTCGCGGCCCTTAGGCAGGAAGGCGGGGCAACGAACATAGAAATAAATGCCAGCGGGCCCATGGTGCGTCCCATTGATGGCATGGCCGAAATTCTCAATGGGAACATGCCTGTGGCCAGTCTGGCGCCCCGCGCCGCCCAGGCCTTTTATACCGGATTGATCGCCCGTCTGATGGGTGGAAATCTGCAAATGTCCGTTCAACCTGAACAATTACTTCTGCAAGGCGCTTTCAGTATCTGACGCCGATATTGGCTAACTTTACGGCTTCTTAATATGAATCCAGTATCTGTATTGGCACCTGGCGTTTGCAGCGTTCTAAATCCAAGCCCCAGGATAAGTACAAAAACGGGGTCAGCGATATGGACGATTTACTTAGCGAATTTCTGACAGAAACGAACGAAAGTCTCGATGTCGTCGACGTTGAGCTTGTCCGTTTTGAAAAAAACCCGACGGATAAGGCGGTGCTGGATAATATTTTCCGGCTTGTTCATACCGTTAAGGGGACATGCGGATTTCTTGGGCTTCCGCGCCTTGAATCGGTAGCGCATGCCTCTGAAAATGTGTTGGGAAAATTCCGCGACGGTGAATTGAAGGTTTCCACGGAAGCGGTAAGCCTCATCCTGAAATCCATTGATGCGATAAAAACCATTCTGGCGGAATTGGAAGCCAATGAATGTGAGCCAGAAGGTAATGATAAAGAACTGATTGATAAACTGAATGAAGTTGCATCCGGTAAAATGGCTGTCTCCGCACCCTCGCAAGTAGCGGAAGCTGAAGAAAAGAAACCGGTCAAAAAAGAAATGGCCAAAGATACCCCCTCAAACAGCTTTGCTGATGGAGAACGCAAGATTGAGCCGGTGCTTGGCCGCGAATTGCTGCCTGGCGAAGTTTCCATGGAGGAGTTGGAAGCTGCATTCAACGCGGCGCCAGGCCCCGATGAATATCCGGAGCCTGTCAAAGTTGCAAAATCCGCCGTGGCCGAAGCCGTTGATGATGATGGTGAAACGCAGGACCATGCGCCACAGTCAAATTCCAAAGCCAAAAAGTCATCGAACGAGGCGGCTGCAAAAAACTCCGATACGTCGATCGCCAATCAGTCAGTCCGTGTAACGGTTGATCTCCTGGAAGATCTGATGACAATGGTCAGCGAACTGGTGTTGACCCGTAACCAGCTTATGCAAATCGTACGTGATCAGGAGGACAGTAAATTCAAGGTGCCGTTGCAGCGCCTGAATCTGGTAACAACCGAGTTGCAGGAAGGGGTTATGAAAACCCGCATGCAGCCGATCGGTAATGCCTGGCAGAAGCTTCCCAGAATTGTAC
Source organism: Pseudomonadota bacterium (assembly GCA_049325255.1). GTDB lineage: Bacteria > Pseudomonadota > Alphaproteobacteria > UBA11222 > UBA11222 > UBA11222. The sequence goes on from JBMOMW010000020.1 coordinate 60,709, forward strand.
GTGATCTTAGCCATGAACTGGGCAAAAAGATCGAACTGAAAATGATCGGGGCGGAAACCGAACTTGATCGTCAGGTGCTAGAGCTGATCAAGGATCCGCTCACGCATATGATCCGAAATTCAGCCGATCACGGATTGGAGAAGCCGGATAAGCGGCAGGCGGCGGGAAAAACCGATCTGGGTACAATCAAGCTCAATGCCTATCATGAAGGTGGTCACGTCATTATTCAGATTTCTGATGATGGTGCGGGGCTGAATATTGAGCGGATCAAACAGAAAGCCATTTCATCTGGTCTGGCCACCGAGGCAGAGCTTGAAGAAATGAGTGATTTGCAAATCGGTAATTTTATTTTCAAGGCTGGATTTTCAACCGCCGAGAAAATCACCAGCGTTTCAGGACGCGGCGTGGGTATGGATGTTGTCCGTACAAATATCGAGAAGATCGGCGGTACAGTTGATGTTCGTTCGACGCAGGGAAAAGGATCTGTCTTTACGGTCAAGATACCGCTGACCCTGGCCATCGTGTCGGCGCTTGTCGTGGAATCTTATGGCGAACGTTTCGCCATTCCGCAAATCAGCGTCATAGAGCTGGTACGGGCATCAGATAATTCCGAACATAAGATTGAGCAGCTAAAATCATCGCCGGTATTGCGCCTGCGTGATCAGCTTCTGCCGCTTGTCTATCTGAATGACGTATTACGGATGAATCGCAAGGCACCCTCTGTATCAGGTGTTGATGGAGGACAGGACAATCGGGTTGCCGGGAAACGCCCCAAGGATGATTTCGTTGTGGTGACGCAAGTTGGCGCATTTCGCTTCGGTATCGTCGTTGATCGTGTATTTGATACAGAAGAAATTGTTGTTAAGCCGGTTGCACCTATTCTGCGTCATATATCTGTGTTCTCCGGTAACACCATTCTGGGTGATGGTAGCGTGATCATGATCCTTGATCCAAATGGCATTGCCAATATGTATGGCAATATTGCGGTTGACCAGGATGAAACCAAGGTTGAGGCGATAGTAACCGAGGAAGGGGATAAAAAGGTCTCGCTGCTAATTTTCCGTGCAGGCGATAACACGCCCAAGGCGGTGCCGCTATCGCTTGTAGCGCGTCTGGAAGAGCTGGATTGTTCTATCGTTGAACATTCAAATGGACGTGATGTTATCCAGTACCGTGGCCAGCTTATGCCGCTGGTGCGCATTTCGGATAATTATCCCCTGCGGACAGAGGGACGCCAGCAGATGCTGGTGTTTGCTGATGAAACGCGCACCATGGGGCTGGCAGTGGATGAAATTGTCGACATTGTCGAAGATGTCCTGAAAATTGAACTCACGTCGGATACCGCCGGGATAGTCGGTACAGCAGTCATCGCTAACGCCGCTACTGATGTGATAGATGTAAGCCATTATCTGGTAGTGGCTTTCCCGGACTGGTTTGAGGAAAGCCGGAAAGCCAGGGTGAAAGCGGCGCGGCGCATACTCTTGATAGATGACAGCCCATTCTTCCGGAATATGCTGGTCCCGGTGCTCGGAACTGCAGGCTACAAGGTAACGGCCGTAGAAAATGCAGAGCAGGCGCTGGCGCTGAGAGATGAAGGTGTCACATTTGATGCGATTGTCAGTGACATAGAAATGCCGGGGATAAGCGGATTTGAATTGGCTTCCATGATCAAGGCGGATGACCGCTGGGGAGATACACCGATAGTCGCAATTTCCGCCCATGGAACAGCGGATGATTTTGAGCGCGGCAGAGCGGTTGGCTTCTCTGACTATGTCGTAAAGATGGACCGTGGCGCATTGTTACGCAGCCTGACTGAAACCTTGTCGGTATATGGAGAAGCAGTATGAGCACGAAGACCATGCAGACAGATAACCAAGCGCACATGCTGGGTAATACTGCTACTTCAGATTATGTAACAATGATTGTGGGTGGCCAGTTATTTGGTATCCCGGTGCTGGAAGTGCATGATGTTTTCGTTCCAAGCAAGTTGGCCCACGTGCCAATGGCGCCGCCAGAAGTAGCGGGCGTATTAAATTTGCGCGGTCGTATTGTTACAGCAATTGACCTGCGTCAAAGACTGGGGTTTGAACCACGCGATCCTGGCGCCCAGGTTATGGCCGTCGTGATTGAATATCAGGGTGAACCATACAGTCTGCTGGTTGACGCGGTTGGCGAAGTACTAAGCCTTGAAGCGAATTGTTTTGAACGTAATCCATCCAATCTGGATGCCAAGCTGCGAGATGTGTCAGATGGCATTTTCAGGCTTGAAGACAGGCTGATGGTGGTAATTCAGCTTGATAAAATCATTCTTCTTCTGAATGGGGCTATGGCGGCGTAGAAAAACTATGTGGGCGTTGGTGCAAAGGAGTGCAAGAGAATGAAGTCCTGCCTGATTGTAGATGACTCACGTGTCATTCGAAAAGTTGCCCGTCAAATTCTTGAAGATTTGCATTTCGATACTCTTGAGGCTGTGGATGGACAAGAGGCGCTTAATTTATGCCGTTCAAAAATGCCTGATGCCATTCTTCTCGACTGGAATATGCCCGTGCTGAACGGAATAGATTTTCTTCGTCTGCTTCGCGCGGAAAATGGCGGTAATTCTCCCGTTGTTATTTTCTGTACAACCGAAAACGATATCAAGCATATCACAGAGGCGATACAGGCCGGCGCCAACGAATATATTATGAAGCCTTTTGACCGGGAGATCATTGAGAGAAAATTTGTCGAGGTCGGGCTTGTTTAGTACAGGTATCAAGTTTGATTGAAAGGCGTAATTTTGTGTCAATTGTATCCCAGCCCAATAATTCTGTTGCAGTGAATGTTGATTCAGGGGGGCCTTTCCGGGTGATGCTGGTTGATGATTCAGCCGTTATTCGGGGAATGCTGCATCGCTGGATTTCTGCTGATCCGGAATGCCAGATCGTCGGCTCCTATCACAATGGTGCGCAGGCGGTACAGCACGTAAAATCATCCGGCGCGGAAATTGTAATTCTTGATATTGAGATGCCTGAAATGGATGGTTTGACGGCATTGCCGCTTATAATCAAGGAAGTTCCGGGTATTCAGGTATTGATGGCGTCAACGCTGACGCGCCGGAATGCGGACATCAGCATTCGCGCCCTTTCAATGGGGGCCGTTGATTATCTACCCAAGCCTGAATCGGCGCGCAGCGGTACTGCGACTGCGGATTTTCAGCGCGAATTATTGTTGAAGGTAAAATCTCTTGGCGCCGCAATGCGCAAGGGGAAACGGGGCGGGGCGCAAATGCCCGTTCGGCCTGAGGGTGGAGCACCTCGCGCAGCGGTCAAGATGGGCGCTCAAGTAAAAGAAATTATCTTGCGATCGCATTCGATAACGAAACCGGACATTCTTGCTATTGGAAGCTCAACAGGCGGTCCACAGGCGCTGTTTGCTTTGCTTGGAGGCTTAAAAAAGGCGATTGCTGTGCCAGTGGTGATTACACAGCATATGCCACCAACCTTTACCGCAATCCTGGCAGAGCATATTCAGAATTCTACTGGTATACCTGCCCGCGAGGCAGCGCATGGTGATCCGTTACGCAATGGCGAGATTTTGGTCGCACCTGGTAACTATCACATGACAATTGTCCGTAAAGGCGCAGACAGAGTGGTTCATCTGGATCAGAATGCGCAGGTGAATTATTGCCGTCCTGCGGTAGACCCGATGTTTGAAAGCATCGCTGCAATTTATGGCGCCGGTGCGCTTGGCGTCATTTTAACGGGAATGGGGCATGACGGGCGTGATGGCAGTCGCAAACTGGTAGAGGCTGGCGGTTCTGTCATTGCGCAGGATGAAAAAAGCAGCGTCGTATGGGGGATGCCGGGCGCAGTTGCAGAAGCTGGCTTATGCAGTGCAGTTGTTCCATTATCTGAGATGGCCATGTTGCTTGCGCGCTATCTTAGAGGAGTTGCCGCATGAAAGCAGGTGATTTCGAATATCTGGCAAACTTTCTGAAGAGCAGTTCCGGCCTCGTGCTAGGAGCGGACAAGATGTATCTGGTTGAAAGCCGGCTGTTGCCGATTACGCGAAAACGAAATCTGCCCGGCCTGACTGAACTTGTTCAAGAAATACGGCTTGGAAAAGACCAAAATATTATCCAGGATGTCATGGAAGCAATGACCACGAATGAGTCATTTTTTTACCGTGATAAAATGCCGTTTGATAATTTGCGCGCCGAGGTGTTGCCAAATTTTTTGATATCTCGTCAATCACAACGGCAACTGCGTATATGGTCTGCGGCGGCCTCAACCGGCCAGGAACCCTATTCCATTGCCATGGTTTTGAAAGAAATGGCGGCGTCGTTTCAGGGGTGGCGTGTTGATATTATGGGTACAGATATTTCCAAAGAAGTCCTGGAAAAGGCGCGCGCAGGCATGTACAGTCAGCTCGAAGTGCAGCGCGGTTTGCCAATTCAGATGCTGGTCAAATATTTCAAGCAAATTGGTGAAATGTGGCAGGTCGATTCTGCCTTGCGCGCCATGGTTCAGCTAAAGGAAGGCAATCTGCTTTCAAGTTTTTCCGGCCTGGGAACATTTGATATAATCTTCTGCCGGAATGTGCTGATCTATTTCGACCAGGCGACCAAGAAGGATGTGCTCGAACGTATGGCAAAGCAAATGCCGGATGATGGGGTTCTGTTTCTTGGTGCGGCGGAAACCGTTCTTGGTTTAACGAATTCTCTTGTCCCCATAAAGGGATTGCGCGGTGTGTATACGAAAGCATCGTCTGTTGCGGAGAAGAGTTTGCCAGCACCATCCGAGTTTAAGGCGCCCGTCCGGGCTGGCTTGGCCAGATAGCTCATCCAAAATTATATTTTCACAAAAAACACCCCAATAATTCCGGGGTGTTTTTTTTGCTTATTCGGAGATGTGTCAGGCAGCTTTTTCTTTGTTAGCAGCGGGCGTTTCAGAATCGCGAAGAACGTAGCCACGCCCCCAAACAGTTTCGATATAATGTTCAGATCCGGTTGCCGCCGCCAATTTCTTGCGGAGCTTGCATATAAAGACGTCGATGATCTTGAGTTCGGGTTCATCCATCCCGCCATAAAGATGATTAAGGAACATTTCCTTGGTCAGCGTCGTTCCCTTGCGAAGCGAAAGCAGTTCGAGCATCGCATATTCCTTGCCGGTCAGATGAACCCGATGGCCATCAACTTCGACGGTCTTGGCGTCCAGGTTCACGGTCAATTTCCCGGTTTTGATTACAGACTGGGCGTGGCCCTGTGATCTGCGGACAATCGCATTAATACGGGCGATCATTTCATCCTTATGAAATGGCTTGGTCATAAAGTCGTCAGCGCCGATGCCAAGCCCCTGCACCTTGCTTTCCATATCGGACAGACCGGAGAGAATTAAAATAGGCGTGGCAACCTTTGCCAGTCGCAGCTTCTTCAGAACATCAAAGCCGCTCATGTCGGGCAGGTTCAAATCGAGAATGATGATATCGTAGTCATAGAGCTTGCCTAAATCCAGGCCCTCCTCCCCCAAATCGGTAGTGTATAAATTAAAACCGGCCTGGTTAAGCATAAGTTCGATGCCCTGAGCTGTTGCGCTATCGTCTTCAATTAGGAGAACTCGCATGGTCTTTTTCCCGAAATGTCGTTTGGTTAATAGCAACATAAGGCAAAATGGTTAAAAAAGGTTAACAACAATAATTTTTTATTGCCAATTTGATTTTTTTTCTCGATCTGGCGTGAACAAGTAAAAAATTATAAGCATTTGTATTGATTTATATAATCAGCTCTTTACGTGGTCTTAAGCGGTTTCTCCTATTCTTTCCGCTTCAATAATTAAATTATTTACGGCGGTATTGGCTTGCAATCCTTACTAGCAGAAATCGAGCGAATCCAACCCTATAGTTATTATGGACGGGTTGTCAGTGTGCAAGGCCTGTTAATCGAGGTTAGCGGCATCCATTCTGTAAGCGTGGGGGCCCGTGGTATGATTCACGCCCGTGACACCCAGGAAATAGGCTGCGAAATTGTCGGTTTCCGGCAGGAACGCGCTCTTTGCATGGCGTTTGGACCGCTCGAAGGCATTGGTTTGGGCTGTAAAGTGGTCATTACGTCTCATGATCCGTCGATCCGGCCGGCTAAAAGCTGGCTTGGAAGAGTTATCAACGCGATGGGTGAGCCCATTGACGGCAAGGGTCCGCTGGGCGCTGGTCCTGCTGGTTATGCGCTGCGGGCAAGCCCCCCCCCGGCGCATTCCCGTCAGGTTGTTGGACGCAAGCTTAACCTTGGGGTCAGGGCGATCAACAGTTTTGCAACTTGTTGCCGGGGACAGCGCATGGGCATTTTTGCCGGCTCCGGTGTTGGAAAATCGGTCCTGCTATCAATGCTTGCGAAAAACACCGATTCAGATGTCACGGTGATAGGGCTGATAGGTGAACGTGGCCGTGAGGTGCGGGAGTTCATAGAAGAAAATCTGGGTGAGGAAGGCCTTAAGCGCAGCGTAATCATCGTCGCGACGTCGGATGAGCCGGCCTTGATGCGGCGTCAGGCCGCTTATGTGACCATGGCCATAGCCGAATATTTTCGTGATCAGGAATTAGATGTTTTGTGCTTGATGGATTCCGTTACCCGTTTTGCAATGGCTCAGCGCGAAATTGGCCTTTCCAGCGGAGAGCCGCCAACAAGCAAGGGATATACGCCGACGGTATTTTCAGAATTACCGAAGCTGCTTGAAAGGGCCGGGCCCGGCATATCCAAAGGAAGCATCACTGGATTATTCACGGTGCTGGTTGAAGGGGATGACCATAATGAACCGGTTGCAGATGCGGTCCGCGCTATTCTGGATGGGCATATTGTGCTGGAACGCGCCATTGCGGAACGTGGACGTTACCCGGCGATAAATGTTTTGCGTTCAGTTTCACGCACCATGCCGAAATGTAATTCACCTGAAGAGACTGAATTGATCATCCGTGCAAGAAAACTTCTGGCGGTTTATGAAGACATGGCGGAAATGGTTCGCCTTGGCGCATATCGCGCCGGCGCGGACACAGAAGTTGATGAGGCCGTGAAGCGGTTTCCATTGCTTGACAGGTTTTTAGAACAGAAGCCCGATGAGCTTACTGCATTTGATACGGAATTTTCGTATCTGGCGGAAATACTCGGTTAGTTGGGGACTGTAAATGAAAACACGCAACACTCTTGTCCGCTTGCACAAGTGGCAGGTCGATGAAAAGCGCAAGCGCCTGGCGGAACTCTATGCATCTCGCGCCGATTTTGAGAAAAGAATGCAGGCGGTGGAAATTTCTATTGTCCGGGAGCAGGCGTTCATCAACTCGGAAACCGGAATTCATGGCGATGTAGGCTTTTCTTATGGTGCATTTGCACAGGCCGCTATTATGCAACGCGATAATATCCAGCGATCCATCCAGTCAATTGATGAAATGATTGTTGAAGCGCTGGAATCTGTTGGTGAAGCTTACAAGGCGCTAAAGCGGCAGGAGATTGCCGCCGCCAACCAGGAATCCCGGAAAACAAAAGAACGGGATCGTTTGGAGCAGATTGCAAGCGATGATCAGGCAGTTGAAGGCCATCAACGCAAAGCATCCGGGAAATAATTATTATAAAAGAAAATAGGCGTACTTTACGCAGTGAAATTAACAATCCGGTTCATGGGCGGATTTTCATGCGTTGCCGCTGTAATGTGCAGGATAATTTCCATGCTGGCCTGGGCGGGGATCGCGCGCATCATATCAGGCCCCGTGGCGCCCGCGTTTGCATTGACGCTGCAATCTGCTGAACCTGCTGGGCAGATTCACTTTGTGGATAACGCGCCAGAAGAGGCGCCTGCGCGCGTATCGTCTGGGTAACGTGCTTGTCCCGGATGATATAACCCGCCATTTTTGGGGTGAATTGCAGAAAATGTTCGCAGGCGCGGTGTACAGCACCGAATGTTTTTTCGGCCTGTGTCCTGCTGTCCGCCATATTCACAATGATCCGGATATCCAGTTCAGGGTGTGTCATTGCAAGAAATTTTATCATCGCATATGCATCTGTGATTGAGGTGGGATCATCCGTTACGACGATCAGCGCCTTTCCGATACGGGAAAATAAAGGCATCATGTGGCTGTTCATTCCGGCCGCCAGGTCCACGATCAAATGATCATACTGGATGGCGGCCCTTATCAGCTCGCTGCACAATGTTTCAATCTGTCTGCGGCTCAAAGTGTCCAATGCGCCAGAACCAGATCTTCCTGCCAGCACATCAAAGCCCATTGCGGCACGATGCGTGGATAGGCTGCCGGTACTAGCGGGTAACGCTCCGCCCGAAAATGCGGATATGGCGCCAGCGAGGCTAATTTTACCGGCCACGACACTTGCCAGGTCATGTATGGGTGACATGGCAAGCTGCACATCCACATTGGCCAATCCCAGGTCGCCATCTACCAGTAATACACGGTTCCCAAAACCGGCCAATGCCTGTGATAAAGTAATTGAAAACCAGGTTTTTCCGACGCCGCCTTTGCCGGATGCAACAGCGATAAGATTACTTTTCCGCGCCAATGAGCGCCTGTTGGAATTAATATCTCCGTTAACGGATAATATTCTGGCGGGTGAGGTCAATACGGGTTCCTCCGTCATTGTGCGGCCTGCTCCAGTTCTAAAAATGATTCATGTTCTACCGGATCCTCGAGCAAAAGGCGTGCTAGTGCGGCCGGTGTTATTGAGGCCAGGCCATTCGCCACAAAAGGCGTAATGCTGACATGATGCAGTGTCATGGCGGCGGCCTCAAGTGCACCTAATATGCTGCCTAATCGCTTTGTTACATCCAGTTTTGTAACAATCATGCCACGGGCGCCAAGGCCGGAAAAAATGTTGACGATCTCACATGCTTCAACAGAGTCGCCGCCGGCAGGCAGCACCAGAACCGGATCGCAATCAACAGCCATGACAAGGTTTCTGAGAGACTTTAGCTCAGTCAAATTAAACGGAGATGTCCCGACAGTATCAATAATGCAATTTTTTATACCCTGTTTTGAATCCAATAAAGCGGCTAATTCCATGCCGTCGGCAGCGCAGTGCATCGGCACATTCATAGACCTTGCATAAGCCGCAAGCTGTTCTGCGCCGCCAGTACGGACCAGATCAGTTGTGATCAGCATCGTCTTGTTACCTGCAAGAACGGATCGTGCTGCGAGTTTTGCAGCGGTAAGGGTTTTGCCGGCGCCAGTTGGTCCAATTAATAAAATAGGCCGCACAGGATGTATTGGGATGGAGGTAAAACCGTAACGCAACTCCAATGCTGCAGCCAGGGCTTGTACCGGATTACCGGCTGCCATTGTTCCCAATGCTTCCAGCAGCATGGCGTTAATTGCTTGTGGTGCGCGATGAAAGGTTAGCGCGTCTTTTATATCGCCAAATGTGTCTTCATGTTTCCCATCTGAAAAGGAGGCGTGCATTTCCCGAAATTGCGGTTTTTCTGGGGAGGAATGTTCGACTGCTGCGCGTATGGAAACCTTGCCATTGCTTGTGCATTCGCTACCCAGGATTATCGCATCAGGGCCTAGCGTCGCGCGCAATTCTGTCATTGCGGCTTCCATGGTTGCTGCGGTAATCGTTCTAAAGCGCACTTTTTTGGTTTTCCCTATATTTGCCCAATGGTGCGGATTTTGGCTTGCGGATGGATTTCATTTTGAGAGACGACGCTCGTTTGGGGGCGGAAGCGTTCCACAATCGAACGTACGAAGGGACGGATGAATGGGCTGCACAACAGGGCAGGGACCTGTCCTGCCTCGGCAGCCTGGTCAAACTTCAGACGCACTGCGCCAATAAATTCCTGCAACCGGCTTGGCTGCATCGCCAATTGCCGGTCATCACCCTGACCAATAATTGATTCCGCAAAGATTTGTTCCCATTCTGGTGACAGGCTGATTAGCAGTACATACCCGCTGGGGCCAATATTCTGATGGCATATCTGGCGCGCCAGCCGTGCACGGACATGTTCGGTGATGGCGCCGATATTCTGACTAAATCCAACTGCTTCAGAAATACCTTCCAGTATGGTAGGCAGGTCACGAATTGAAACGCGCTCGGCAAGAAGCAGTTGCAGTACGCGCTGAATACCGGACAAGGTGATTTGTGACGGCGAAATATCATCCAGCAATTTTTGGTGTGCCGGAGGCAGATCATCCAGCAATTTCCGCGTCTCGCCATAGGAGAGCAATTCACGCATGTTTTGCTGTACGGTTTCTGTCAGATGGGTCGTAATCACCGTGGGCGGATCGACGACCGTATAGCCGCGGAATGAAGCTTCCTCGCGCAGGGATTCGTCAATCCACATTGCCGGCATGCCAAATGTAGGCTCTTTTGTTTCCACACCCGGCAGATCAATGGGCGCGCCACGGGGATCCATTACCAGCAATTGGCCAATTCTAAGTTCACCACTTCCGGATTCAACTTCCTTTACGCGGATGACATAGCCGTTGGCGGGAAGCTGAATATTATCCAGAATTCGAACCGACGGCATGACAAACCCCATTTCCGATGCAATCTGTCTGCGTAAAGCCTTAATCTGATCCGTCAACGGATGATTGCTTTGCTCATTGATAAGCGGAAGCAGGCCATAGCCAAGTTCAAGGCGTAAATCATCAATTGCGAGCGCCGTTTGAATGGGCTCGTCTGTTATCGGTGTTTGCGCGGCCTTGATCTGCTCGTCTGCAATAGTTTCCAATGCCTCGCGTTTGCTTTTGGTGACATACCAGGCCAACCAGCCTGAACCCGCCGATAAAACAAAGAATGGTAAAAACGGCATGCCAGGCAGCAATCCCATAAGCCCCAGCAGGAACGAGGACAGGCCAAGCGCCTGTGGATAGCCCGAAAGCTGGGCAACCAGCACCTTGTCGGCGGCGCCGCTGACACCGGCCTTTGAAACCAGCAAGCCCGCCGCCGTTGAAACAATAAGAGCGGGGATCTGGGTTACCAGGCCATCGCCGACTGTCAGGGTGGTGTAGGAGCTACCCGCCTCTGCAAGGCTAAGCCCTTTTTGTGCAACGCCAATTATAATGCCGCCAATCACATTGATGAAGGTGATCATCAAACCTGCAATGGCGTCACCGCGCACAAACTTTGCGGCGCCATCCATTGCGCCAAAAAATGAGGATTCATCCTCCAGCTCTTTACGGCGGAATTTCGCCGTGCTCTCATCGATCAGGCCGGCACTGAGATCGGCGTCAATCGCCATCTGCTTGCCCGGCATCGCGTCCAGGCTAAAACGCGCGGCTACTTCAGCGATGCGTCCGGAACCTTTTGTGATTACGACAAAGTTCACGATCATCAATATGGCGAACACGATAATGCCGATGACGAAGTTTCCTTCCATCACCAGATTACCAAAAGCATGAATTACCTGGCCTGCGGCCTCGGTTCCTGTGTGGCCTTCGGCCAGAATTAATCTTGTAGAAGCAAGATTAAGCGATAGACGAAGCATAGTCGCAATAAGCAAAACAATCGGAAAAGCGCTAAAATCCAGTGGTTTTTCAATAAACAGCGAGGTCATCAAAATAAGCACGGAGAACGTAATCGAGAATGTAAGTGCAAAATCCAGCAGCCATGCCGGAAGCGGAATTATCAAAACTACCAGAATTCCGATAATTCCCAGCGCAATGCCAATATCGCCACGCATGGTAGCAAGACGCAGGCTCGTCATCAGTCCGCCCAGTGTAAGGCTGGGAACCGGCGATGTGGCGTTATCACTCATATCAAAATACTGCTGTAATGGATGAAATCATGTACTTCTGATTCATGCAGAAATGCGATCCATTGCATCTCCCGCCGGGGCAGGAATGCTGATTCCAGTATCACGATACGCGTTCAGCTTATTGCGTAATGTTCTAATGGAAATGCCAAGTATGTTGGCTGCATGCGTACGGTTGCCCAGGCAATGATTGAGGGTGTTCAAAATCAGATCCTGCTCAACATCCGCGACAGTGCGCCCAACCATGCCGCGTATGGTTTCTTCCGCTGCGGATGCCGCACGGGCAGCCGGTCCTGTGGCGCTGGAGACGTGCGCGGGATATTGTTGCGTCGAGCCATCTGGCAAAACTATGGCCTCAGGTTCTATTTCACTCGTCTGCGAAAGCAGCAATGCGCGATGAATGGTGTTTTCCAATTCACGAACATTACCTCTCCAGGGGTGCGCCTGCAGCAGGCGGCGGCTCTTTTCAGAAATAGGTTTCTGGGGCAGCCCGTTTGACTTGGCATATTTTTCTACAAAATATTTTGCCAGGGCAATAATGTCGCCCGGCCGTGCCCGCAATGGCGGGATAGAAAGATTTACAACATTCAAACGGTACAGCAGATCCTCACGGAAAGTGCCGTTGCGCACTGCCTGCAACAGATCAACGTTTGATGTGGCGATAACCCGGATATTCACCTTGATGGGTTTGCCGCCGCCGACGCGGTCAATTTCACGTTCCTGTAATGCGCGAAGCAGTTTTGCCTGAAGCCGCACATCCATTTCACTAATTTCATCAAGCAGGATCGTGCCGCCTTCGGCCTCTTCGAATTTACCGATGCGCCGCGCGACAGCACCCGTAAAAGCGCCTTTTTCATGCCCGAATAATTCTGATTCCAGCAGGTTTTCTGGAATAGCGGCGCAGTTAACTGAAATAAACGGCATATCCGACCGCTTGGATTTTCTATGTACATAGCGGGCCATCACTTCTTTGCCAGTGCCGGATTCGCCGGTTATCAGGATGCTGGCCTCGCTGGGCGCAACCTGATCCGCCATGCGTAATACGGCCGCCATGGCTGCATCGGAATAAATCACCTTGTGTGTTTCATCAGAAACCGCTTCCAGGATTGCCGCGATAAGAACGGCATCTGGGGGCAGTGGAATATATTCCTTTGCGCCAGCGCGAATGGCATTTGCCGCCTGTTCGCTGTCCGCATTAATTCCACATGCTGCAACCGGAACATGAATATGTTCAGCATCGAGCTGTTTGATCAGGCGTGCAATATCAAGATTGACATCAACCATCAACAAATCGGCCCCACGGCCATCACGTAGCGCAATGAGCGCATCATCTATACTGCCGGCAATAGATACTTTAGCTCCTTTTTCTATGGCTATTTTGGACGCCGTCCCCATCTCGCCATTCAAATTTCCTATAATCAGTACACGCATCAGTATATCTCCTTATGGCGGTCATTAATCGAAATAGCGGACGCGCTTCGCAGGTGGCAAGATAGAATTAATCAGCATTTCAAGACGCCGTGGATTTTCCTGACGGCTTATTGAGGCAGCGCCAAGGGCATAAATATTCAGCACCATGGCTTCATTCGCGGAATTCCGTTCAAGCTTCGATGCAAGCGGCGCCAGCACCATATTTGACAGAACCGCGCCATATAATGTGGTCAGCAGCGCCAATGCCATGGCCGGACCAATGCTTTCCGGCTGCTGTAAATTTCCGAGAAGTTGAACCAGCCCTAAAAGCGTTCCTATAAGGCCCATGGCGGGGGCAACTTCCGCAGCGCGCCGCAGCACCCCGGCGCTACGATTATGGCGGTTTACCATAGCGGCCACTTCCTGACGCAGTATGCGCTCTACTTCTGCAGGCGGAATTCCGTCCAGCATCATCGCAAATCCATGCGCCAGCATGGGTTTGTCCTTGATTGATTTCATCAGCCGTTCAATATCCTTTTCGCCTTGGCGACGGGCACGCTCGGAGATCGCAATGACTTCGCGCGCTATGCTTTGAATGTCATCGCGTGCGGTAAAAATGGTTTGCAATATCATGCGCTGTGTATTCATAATTTCTGGAATTGAATAGGAAATCATTGTCACGGTGACGGTCCCGCCCATTACTATGAGCAGTGAAGGGATGTCGATAAATGCGATAGCGGAACCGCCAAGCAAGATGGCAATCAATAATAAAATGATGCCGCCGCCAAGGCCAAGAACAGTTGCGAGATCCATTTTCTAATACTCCAAATCCAGAAACTAGGTTCTGTCGCCCTTGATGATTTCAGTCATGGTCACTCCCAGCCTATCTTCAATCACAACAACTTCACCGCGCGCTACAAGACGGTTGTTAACGAAAATATCTATCGCTTCGCCGACCTTGCGATCCAGCTCAACGATAGTTCCAGGCCCCAATTTCATAAGCTGGCTGACTTCCAGATATGCTTTTCCAAGCACAGCAGAAACATTCACCGGAATATCGAACACTGCTTCCAGTTCGTTGGCTGAGCGAGGCCCGCCTTCTTCATTTGTCCGGCCGCCATCGACATTGGCATCTGTGGTCACAGAAGGCAGGCCATCCTGAACTTCATCTTCAAGATTTTCCCAGTCAATTCCATTTTCATCACTCATTTTGTAGAATCCATAAACTGTTGGTTGGCATCAATTTCAGTATATTTAGGCGTAACAAAATCCGGTTCCTCACCGGCATCTATTGAACCAGCCCGGGATACATAATTGGCAATCACCTGATCGATATGCTCAAGCTGTTCAGGAGAACGGTAGCTGACCCCCCCATCTGCCCACTCAATTACACATTGTGCGGGGGCCGTGTCAGGGACGCCAATAAGTATGACCCGCCCGGGGTAGCCTGTCGTAATCGTGATGCGGTCAATTTTTTCTTTTAATATATCAATTAATTTTTCATCAACCTTCAGCACGATGCGGGGTTCTGTATTAAGATTAACTAAACATGATAGAAAAAGCGTTTCGATTTCCGCCGTTGGATTTTCCGCTATCAATACCGACGCCAGCTTTTTGGCAATTACCAGCGCCAATTCGGCAGATTGCCTGCGCAAAATTGCAATGTGTCCGGAGACTTCGGAAATAAGCGTGGAGTATTGCGAAAATAGCGCCGACAGGGTTTCTTCAGCCTTTTTTTCGATTTTTAACAGCGCCGAATCTTCGCCCGCAATCACGCCTTCTGCAAAAGCGGCATCCTGGATTTCTTTTATCTGGCTGTCTGTATAAGAACGTTTTTTTTGCACAGCGAAGCTGGCCGGTAGCGTCTCGCTATTTCGCGCATCCAGATTTCGAAATGTGAATTTGAGGTTTTGTGTCATGGCTGGTCAATACACCAATTCGTCATCGCTGTTACTGTCGGCAATCATGATTTCGCCTTTTGCAGCGAGATCCTTGGCCAGCAACACCATCGACATCTGCGCTTCATCCACTTCGCTGAGGCGAACTGGGCCCATTGCTTCCATGTCTTCACGCAGGATTTTTCCCGCCCGTTCTGACATATTTGAAAAGAACAGATCCCGCAATCCATCGGATGCCCCCTTTAGCGCCAGGGCCAATTTGGATTTATCAAAATTACGCAATAATGTTTGTACACTTCCAGGATCAAGTTTTCCTAAATCCTCGAAGGTAAACATCAGTGCGCGTATGCGCTCGGCGGATTCACGATTTCGCTCTTCAAGTGATGAGAGAAATCGGTTTTCTGTTTGCCGGTCAAAATTATTAAATATTTCTGCTATCATCTCATGCGCGTCGCGGCGGTTGGTCCGGGCAAGATTGTTCATGAATTCCGTGCGTAAAGTGCTCTCGACTTTATCAAGAATTTCTTTTTGAACGGATTCCATGCGCAGCATCCGCATGATGACTTCTTGTGCAAAATCTTCCGGAAGCGCAGCTAGAACGCGCGCGGCGTGATCGGGCTTTACCTTGGTCATAACCACGGCGACGGTTTGGGGATATTCGTTCTTAAGAAAACTTGCCAGCACAGATTCATTCACATTTCCAAGCTTGTCCCACATGGTGCGCCCGGCAGGACCGCGAATTTCGTCCATAATGGTGGCGACGCGTTCCTCATCAAGAAGGTTTTTCAACAGTCTTTCGGTTCCTTCGTAGGAACCAACGACGGATCCGGTGGTTGATAGGCGCGAAACAAATTCATGCAAAAGTTTTTCAACTGTATCTGACTGAACCTGTCCCAGATGCGACATGATTTGAGAAAGCTCGCGTATTTCCTCGTCATCCAGCATGCGCCATAGTTCAGCAGCATGTTCCTCGCCTAAAGCGAGCATAATGATGGCGGCCTTTTCCGGTCCTTCAATATTGCGTGGTGTGCTCACCATAATTTTCGCTGCCTCTTTACTTATTCTTTGTCATGGAGCCAGGACCGCAATATCGCTATTGCTTCGTCTGGATGATTGCCAACGACTTCGCCAACTTTTTTGACCGATGATGCCTTTACCTGTCCGTCTATTTTTGCAATGTCGATCATGGAGTCGAGTTGTTGTTCTTTGGACTGAAGGATCTGAAGCATCGCCTCCGGTCCTTCCAGCATGCCTGGCTGACCGGGCATCGTGGTGGATTGATTACCTGATGAAGGTCCGGTTATTTGCGGCACTCCTCCGGCGCCGCCAGCAAGCGCCGGCTGCATCTGTCCGCCTGCATAAGGCCCAATTTCCAGCAGGCGCGTGATTAATGGCCGGAATACAAACAGGGCAGTCAGCAATGCAACAAGTCCCAGAATTGATGTTTCTGCGAAGCGCATCCAATCGCCGGTTTCGATACCCAGGAATGGCGCTTCACCCGCATCTTGCGACTCCAGTTCCATTTCAGAAAAGCGCAAATTGGCGATGCGCACCTGATCACCGCGTTTTTCATCATAGCCAATTGCGGTTCGCACCAGAGATTCTATCTGTTTTAATTCATCTTCACTGCGCGGGGTATATGTCCGGGCGCCATCGGGCTGCGTAGTCACGGCGCCATTGACCAGAACGGCGACGGATATCCGTTCAATTGCGCCTGCTTCTTTGGTCTTTACCCGTGTGGTTCTTGATATTTCAAAATTGGATGTTTCTTCCGTTCGGCTATCACGAAGCTTGTCGTCGGCTTTTGCGCCAATTGTGTCGGCAGCACCCGGTAATTCACTGGCGACGGACACACCTTCGGATTTTGGTTTTGCATCTTCGGACTCTTCCTCGACCGCACTGGTTGACCTTATTACCCGGCCATTGGGATCAAAAATTTCAGCATTTTCGGTAATGCGATCAAGATTTATCTGTGCAGTTACCTGTACGCGGATATTTTCCGGGCCAACTACACTGCCCACCAGGGTTTGTATCCGCTCCGATATAAGGGTTTCGTATTCGGTATTTTTGTCCTGAATATTTGCAACATTACCCTCGTCGAAGTCGTCTTCGACGCCTCGCGCCAGCAATTTTCCCTTGTCATCAATCAAGGCGACCCGTGACGGGCTTAGCCCCGGAACGGCGGATGCAGCAAGATGCAGTATGGCGTTGACTTGCGCGCTGCTAAGCTGTCCGCGCGATTTGATTACTATTGAAGCTGTTGGTTCCTGCTTTTTTCCCGATGCGAATAATTCACGTTTGGGAATAACCAGATGCACACGCGCATTCGAAATGCTGGAAATCGACCGGATGGTGCGGGCCAATTCACCTTCCATTGCCCGTAACTGATTTATGTTCTGGGCAAAGCTGGTTTGGCCCAGCATATCTGATTTGTCGAATATCTCATATCCTACGGTCCCGCCTGCAGGAATTCCCTGTTCTGCAAGCGTCATCCGTAATCGCCGCGCCTGGTCTTGGGGCACCAAAATCGTGCTGCCATCGCCCTGCAATTGATAGGGGATATTCATCGCTTCCAGCTTGCTTAATATTTCGCCGGAATCCGTCATATCAAGATCGGCATAGAGCAGGGACATGGGCTGCGTTGTGAATTGCATCGTCATATATGCGAAGAACGCAATAAGCCCAGCCGTGACAACGCCCATCGCCATAAGGCGGCCTGCGCCCAGCTTTCGTAAAAATTCTGTAAATCCGTTCAAATCCAGGTATCCGTCACACAGTAAGCTTGTCAGCCAGGCGCGGTCCTGGCATGTCGGCAATATTTACCCAGTGCTACGTGAATATCTCGTTAATGACGGCTCAGACTGTTTGTTAGCCATAAAAAAAATAACAAAAAACCGGGAGCATCGCCGCCCCCGGTTTTTTTGAAATGATAATTTTGCGGAAGGAAGTTATTCTGGATTTTCACGATAATCCTGTATCCGTGTCGTCCGCAGCCCCGCCAGACCGTGGCGTTCCAATGCGCTTTGCCATGCAAGGAACTCCTCAATGGTCAGAGTGTAGCGTTCGCAGGCGTCGTGCAGGCTCAATAATCCGCCCCGAACAGCGGCCACAACTTCGGCCTTGCGGCGAATGACCCAGCGTTTGGTGTTGGGTGGCGGCAGATCATCGAGTGAAATCGGTGTTCCGTGCGGTCCCGCCACACTTAGCGATGTAATGGTCTGACTTTGGTTCAGCATTTTGTTACCCGTGGCTCATGCCAAAACTGGCTTCCTGTTAAAACTGGCTCTTTGTGATGCGGCCATTTTTATTCAGACTGATAATATCACCGGGCCATTAAAGAAGCGCTAAAGGTCACAGTTAAAAATGCGATAAAGTTACATATTAACAATGACTTAATTAGACATTTCGAAGCCTCCGGACGGCTGCTAAGCAGCCACCCGGTCAGGCGGATTAGCGTTTGATACGGATCAGCTCATCGAGCATTTCATCGGCTGTGGTGATGATTTTGGAGTTGGCCGAATATGCCCGTTGCGCTGTAATCAGATTTGTAAATTCTTCCGCCAGTTCGACGGTCGATGCTTCCAGCACGTTAGGGTCTATTCGTCCCGCCGTGCCCCGGGTGGCTTCCAGCAGGGTAAAGGTGCCCGAAGTATCCGATTGACCGTAAGAATTACCGTTTCGCGCCGCCAATCCATTTGGATTAGGAAACACAGCCAGCGGAATTTTGTAGATCTTCTGCCGGATGCCGTTTTCAAACGTCGCGGTTACAAACCCTTCATTGTTGACTTCCAGCCCCAGCAGGTTGCCAAACACCGCGCCGTTAATAGAGGCGGCCGCCAGAACCGAGTTGGTGGCAAACTGGGTAATGCCGTCTGGCCGCCCCACGGTGCCAATATCCAGGGTGATGCTTGACGTGCCAAGGCCGGTGGTTGCCGTGTCCCAGTTGATAAGCATTGGGGATGGGGTTGGAAATGTGGTGGCAGCGTCAAGTGTGCCGTCAGTCTGGAACACCAGATTGCCGGCGGCGACCCGGCCCGCCGGATGGCTTGCGACCAGCACATCGGCAACCGGTGTTACATAGGCTTCAGCCGCCCAGGTATTGGCCGCGGTTTTGATAAAGCCAAAGTTCATTGTGCGGCTGCCGCCCTGGCTGTCATAGAACTGTATGCTGCGGACAAAATCGGGGGTGGTGATTGTGCCATTGGCGATTTGTCCCACGGCATAGGTGCCCGCGGAAGGGTGCACGGGCGTGCTGGCTTTCAGGTTCGCCTGCAATGACATTTGGGTTGTCGGGTCAGCGGTGCCGGTCAGGCTGCTGATGTCGATCGGTCTAAGCGCCGACAGGTCGCTCAGGTTCGTAGGCAGATTGCCCAGATTGTCGATGGGCCATCCAAACAGATAATTACCAGCGGAATTCTGCAGAAAACCCTGATCATTGGTGCGGAAGGCGCCGGCGCGGGTGAAGCGCGTCTCCCCCTGGCCCGCCACAGTTGAGGAAGAAGTTACAAAAAAACCCTTGCCGGTAATTGCAAGGTCGGTTGGGGAATTCGACGCCTGCAGCAATCCTTGCTTGTCGATATTCTGGTTGGGGGAAATTTGCACGCCGCCCGGTGAATAGGAATGGTCCCCGGCGGGGGATGTCACCAATGTGGAGAACCTGGCTTTCGTGTCCTTGTAGCCGATCGTGTTCAAATTGGCGATGTTGTCGGATATAATGCCAAGCGCGCTGGCGTTCGCCGTTAATCCGGATACGCCGCTAAATAGTGCACCATAAATACTCATTTGATTTTCCTCTTGCGGGCGTCACTTGTTCGAAGTGCCGGCCGGCTTCCTGTTGAGGCGCATCATTCATTACGCCGATTGAGATTGAGTGACGTCCTTATGGACGCCGTTGGTTTTCTTACGATCCACCTGTTGTGGTTGTGGCTGTTTTTGCCGGTTCCGTCACGGTGAGAACGTCACTGAGATTGATCTTTACGCCACCGATTACCAGAACGGGCTGATTGCCTGATGAGTCAACACTGGTCACCGTGCCATTTGTGAACACCTTGCTGCTGACGGGAACATCGTCCTTGTCGACCGCCGTTATGCTAATGCTGTACACACCATCGGGCTGCTGATCGCCATTTTTATCCACGCCATTCCACGTCAGGGTATTCAGGCCGGCTGCCGGTGTTACATTCTGTTCAAGCATCACTTTGCCTGCGCGGTCCTTCAGGATAACGACAGTGCTGGCGGCCTTCGGATCAACTTCATAGGTCCAGTTTGCGGTTCCATTCGCAAGGTTCGTGTTTGTATTTATTGTTCTGATTTCACGCCCGATATAATCGAGTGGCGCGCCCGCACTGCTGCTCTTGGTCACAGACAGCACATCCTTGAGAGGGACTTTGACGCTACCAATAAAGAGCGATGGCTCATCGCCAGAAATCTCCACATTGGTAACGGTGCCGGTTGTGAAAACCTTTGCCGTGACGGGTTTTTTGTTGAGATCAAGCGCGGAAACGCTAAGGCTGTAGACGCCATCAGGAAACGCTTTGCCATTTTTGTCTTTGCCGTCCCACGCGAAATTATGTGTGCCAGCGCCAGTTACGCCTTCTACCGTAAATACGGCATTGCCTTTTGCATCAAGGACGGTAATTGCGCTGCTTGCCGCTTTTGGATCAACTTCGTAGGACCAGTTCGCCATTCCGTTAGACAGGTTGGTGCTGCTGTTGGCCATTCTTACTTCGCGACCAATGTAATTAAATGCGGCGCTCGACGTATTACCGCTGGTAAGCGCAATCAGCTTTTCCAGATTTTTGTTAGACTGAATTGACTGTTCAACCGACGTAAACTGCACCAATTGGCTGGTAAATTCCTTTGAATCCATAGGTTCCAGCGGATCCTGGTTTTGCAACTGGGTAGTCAGCAATGTCAAAAAGCTGTCAAAATCATTTGCCAGTTTATTCAGCGCATTGCCAGATGCCGCAACAACGGGTGCAGGCGTCGAAGTCGGAGCCGCAGACGCAGACGCTGCTGCCGAAGGATTTTTTGGATCCGAAATTATTGCCGGGGACAGCCCGTTTATAGCCATAATCGTTTTTCCTAAATGTGGATATTAATGGCGCGGTTCGCAAAACGCGCTGCTATAGGTGCAACCGTGTCATCCCAGTCAGCTGACAAAGGATTGCTGCTTCTATCAGACCCGTTATTGGCTAAGTCAGCATGCTGCTGATCCTGCCGCCCGCCCTTGAGCGAAAAGCTCAGTGAATTACTGTCGGTCTTCAGGCCAGCTTCCATCAGGCTTCGTTCCAGGGCACGTGAATCACGTTGCAGCAAATCCAGTGTTTCCGGTCTTTCCACGGCTATGACGGCACTCAGCTTCCCTTCTGCGGAAACTTCCATGCGCACATCCACACGGCCCAGTTCTGGCGGATCAAGCCGCAACTGAAAGCGGTTTGCTCCCGTGTCAGTATGTTGCGCAATATGAATGGCGATATCGCGTATCGGCGGGCTTACATGCTGGGATGGCGTTTCAGCGCGAGGTAGTACCGGCCCGGCGCCGGAGCGAAGGGCCTCCGGCTTGTCCATCATAACAATATTGCCCGTCTCGCGCGGCGTCAGATCCGTGCCTGCGAATTGCTGCGATCTATCAGGGGACGCGGCCAAAAGCCCTTCTGAAGCCTGGGCTAATGCCGGCGTAAAACCTTGCCCATCCACAATTGTTTGCGGCTGTGATGTGATAATTTGTGCTTGCACGGCCGTTGTAACTGGCGGCGTTGCAGACGATACGTCGCTTCGGCCTGCATTCGAATCCCGCAACGGCTGAATGGGCAACTTATCCTGTTGGCGTACCTGTTGCGTTTCAGCAGGAATATTGCTGCCGGTTGCTGGTTTCATATCCAGGGGCGCGGTTAATTCTGCTGGTAAAACCTGTGTTGCTGCTTCGGAAGCCACCGGATTAGCCCCATGCTGGGGCGTTGTATTTTTACGCGGGGATGTTGGCGTTGAACTCTGGTGCTGACTGTCAAGCTGCGGTTCCGGCGCAGCAACAGATTCGGCTGGAATTTGCGGATCCAGGGGTTGCTGTGACGCCACAGTATCAACGGTGCTGGTCAATATTTCGGTTTTCTTTTTTTGTGTAGTGTTCTGGTCAACAGTTTTAGTGTTTGACGCGCCCTGTGTGGCAATTGGCGGCGGGTTTGTTACCGCCTGTCGTGGTGTAATGGATTGGTTAATAGGAGCATGCGCGGAATCTGCGGTAATTTGCAGGGCGCTGGAAATTATTTCCTTGGAATCTGTATACAGATTATTATCTTCCGCTTGAGCCGTGATGAGCGTTTGTTTATGTAAAGGTTCCTGTGCGGGAGCTATCGTGTTCAAGGGAATATTGTCAGTAACCGGCAAGGATATGACTGCGGCGCTATTCAGCAACTTATCTGTCAGGGACACCGTTTTATTTTCCACGGATGTGGGCATCGCATCAGTATGATTTTTCTGTGGCGCCTGAAAAATATTAATTTTCATGTCTGAGGTTGCGGCTAGCGCGGGCGCAGATGAAGTAGATGCTATGTTTTCTGCTTCTGCATCAGATGGCCTGGTCACGATAGTGGTAACTTCCGAGTCTGGCAGCAGGTTGGTCTTTGGATATATAATTCCGGATTTTGTATCCGCTGCAATATCCTGACCCGCTGTTTCCGGTTTTTCTTCATTCCCCGCAGGCATAGTTGGAATGCCTGATGAAAGCAGGCTGCTTTTCGGCGCTTGCCTGTTATTTGACGCGGCTTCGTCTGCTGAAATTACAGAAGGAAGGGCTTTCGTCAAAATGGCTGGCGGCAAAACGGTTAGCAGCGGGTTCGTGAATATATTTGAAAAATCAGTAACGGCGCTGGTTTTGCTGCCCATATTCTCTGGTGCAGGGGTAAGCCCCAGAATAATGTCTAATAGGTTTCCGAATTCTGCAATACCCTTGGGGCCGTCTTGATGGGGGCTGTCAGGCGTGGTGCCTGTCGGCAAACCGGTAGTGTCGACACTTGCAGGGACAGTGCGGGATGGAACAGAAGTGGCCAGATTTGTTATTCCCTGACCAGGCAGTGCAGACATATTCTGTAACAGTTCCATTTTGATCCCTGTTCGTCACCACCATTTTTCTGGCGGCCATTCTGTGTAGCCATGCCTGAACACAAACAGGCATAAGACGAACTATCACTAGCAAGGGGCGGGCCAAGTTATAAAAATCCCAAAAAGCGTGGGATTTCCGATCAAGGAAAACCGCAATTTCCGGTTTTTTGAGATGACCGGCAAACATCGCCCGGAAACGAGCGCCAACAGGGAAAATTCTTCCTTGTGTGGCGGCCCGCATCTTTCTGCGCGACGCAAGAATGCTAAAAAATGGCTATTTTCTGGGATTAGGCCGCTTTCCGGAAGACTGGCATCAAGCTTGCAGACATATATGCGAGAAAGGATGTCAGAATGTCTGGAATTGGAATTCTTGGTAATGCGATTAGCGGCTTGCAAACAAGCCAGACGGCGCTTCGCCATACATCTACCAATATCGCAAATGTAAATAATCCGGATTTTGCGCGGCGTCAGGTCAATCTTCAGTCGCGCGCATTGGGTGGCGTTGAAATTTCAGATGTAACCCGTATAGCCAATGATTTTTTGACACGTGAATCTTACAAGGCAACTTCAAACGCAGAAGCGGCGGGAATCATTTCGAAACTCCATGACCGGCTGCAGTCAGCGCTGGGAGATCCGACAGCTAACAACTCTATCGCTTCAAAAATTAATGCGATGTTTGCCGATCTTTCCGAGATGCAGGTCGATCCGACATCGAATGTCCGGCGCGGAGCCGGTGTGAATAGCGTACAGGCGTCCCTTGATGAACTGGGAAAACTTGCAGCATCTGTGCAACAAATCAGGGGCGATGCGGATCAGGATATTTTCAGCCGCGTCGGAATTGTTAATGACCTGTTGAAAAATATCTATGATTTAAATGTTCAAATTGTCGCTTCAAACTCATTAAGCAATGATGCCGCCGCGCTGATGGACCAGCGTCAGCAGTCGTTGACGGCGCTATCCAAGATTATAGATATTCGTATTTCACCCCAGGCAGACGGACGAACATTTGTTGCGACGTCGGATGGTATTTTTATGGTCAGCACCACGCTGACAAAAATGAAATATGAATCTGGGGCTACCGTTACGCCAGACACCATTTTTCCACGTATAACGCTTCATAATACTGACTTTGCCACGGGGGCGGTTAATCCGGTTGGGCAACCGTTGGAGACGCATATTTTATCGGGTGAGCTGCGTGGCCTGCTTGATATGCGGGATGTGACCCTGCCAAAAATTGCAGAAGAGATTGGAGAGCTGGCCTCAAAACTCGCGGACCAATTGAATGCAATTCATAATGATAGCTCGGCAGTGCCGGCGCCCAATCGATTGACGGGTATTAATACGGGACTTCTTGCGGCTGATGCGCATAATTTTTCCGGCATTAGTAATTTCAGTGTTACCGATGCTGCAGGGCTGACTGTCGTTAGTGTCCAGGCTGATTTTACGAATAATCAATACCGGATTAATGGCGGTGCGCCTGTAGCGTTTGGCGGTGCAACGATTGGGAACGCTGTTGCGGCCATTAATGCCGGGCTTGGCGCCAGTGGCAGCCTCACCTTTGTGAACGGCGTAATGACGCTTTCCGCCACAAACCCTGCCCATGGCGTGGCGATGGTGCAGGATGGCGCATTACCCAGCTCGCGGGCGGGACGTGGCTTTGCGCATTTCTTTGGTCTTAATGACCTGGTGAGGACCGATAAGCCAAGCCACTATCAAACAGGGATCTCGGCTGGCGCCGCTCATGGGTTCACACTTGGCAGCACGGCGCAGTTCAAATTCATCGATGCACAGGGACAAATCCCACTGGATTTTACACTCACGGTAGCCGGCGCGACAGTGGGTGATGTGATTACGCAACTCAATGCAGGCGTAGCTCCTTATGGAAGTTTTGCTTTGGATGCCAGCGGTCAACTCGCTTTCACGCCTGCACCTGCGTACGAGGGGGGTACGCTATATTCGGTGAACGATTTAACAAACCGTGGCGGCACGGGACTTGGTCTTTCACAGATTTTTGGAATCGGTCCTGGCGCACGGCAAAACCAGGCGATGGGTATGGAAGTGCGTTCCGATATCTTCTCGAACAATAACCGGCTTGCACTGGCAAAACTAAATGTAACAGCGCCCGGGACCGCTGCGCTTGGTGTCGCGGATGACCGCGGGGCAATAGCATTTCACGCGCTGGAAGACAAAATAACAAAATTTGATGCGGCCGGGCATATCATAGGGCTGTCTGCAACCCTGAGCGATTATAGTGGTCAGCTTCTGTCAAGTACTGCCAGACTGGCGGCGCAGGCCAAGACGATCAGTAATGATCGTAGCGGTATCCGGGACGAAATAAACTCTCAGATCAGCGATATTTCTGGCGTCAATCTTGACGAAGAACTGGCCAATCTTGTGATCTATCAGAACGCTTATAATGCGGCAGCCCGCATGATTAAAGCCGCCGAGGAATTGTTCAATACTCTGCTGGATGCTGTGTAATAGCTAAGGGAATAGTGATATGACGCGAATTTCAACGCTTTCACAACAGCAGTCCATTGTCAGCCAGATGCTGCGCGCGCAAAACCTGGTGGCGGATGATCAGCGTCAGGTGGCGACCGGGTTCAAGGCTGATCGCTATGATGGGATGGCGCGCGATGCAGCAGCTCTTGTTAGCGCCCGGACGGTTGAAAGCCGGACTTTACAATTTATTGAACTTGGGCAACAGATCGGCGCGCAGGTCAATTTTCAGGATACCGGATTGACGGCAATGTATGATGCCGCAAAAACATTACGAGACAGTATATTGGGTGCACTGGCGATTAATAGTGGCCGTACTGTCTCCGTCGATCTGGATAGCGCATTTGTGTCGGGTAAAGCTGTGCTGAATACCCGGTTTGCAGGCAAGTTTCTTTTTGCCGGATCACGAACAGACGTGCAGCCATTCAATGCCGTGGATCTGGCTGATCTGGCAACGGTTGCATCGCCTATTGCAAGTTTTTTTGATAACAGCCAGCAGAAGGCTCAGGTGCGCGTTGAACAAAATCTGATCATTGAACACAGCATTCTGGCGGACGAGATGGGTATTAACATGATGGCCTCTGTCAAGCGGTTGGCGGAATATGATGCGGCGACACCTTTTAATCAGGTTTTGACGCCGGCCGACCGCGCGATTCTCCAGGCTGAAGTGACCAATCTGGATAATGTGCTTTCCGGAATTATCAAATTGCAGACGAGTAACGGGTATGTCTCAAAACGTATCGAAACCGTAACGATCCGCAATGAAGCACTTGATAATGTGAACAAGCAGCTTATTTCCGATTTGTCGGAAGTGGATATGGCGGAGGCCATCTCCAGGTTTAATCAGGATAAGCTGGCGGTGGAGGCCTCCTATAGCTTGCTCCGTCAAATATCCCAGCTCAGTCTGCTGAACTTCCTCTAAAGCACGGCGCTTGCCGTAAGCGCCGGGTGCCTGTATTTAGGCGCGATGTCACATACACTGCAATTAACCAATTTGGGCCTGCCGGGCGTACCCAGTGCAACGCGGGTCATCGTCGCCATGTCGGGGGGCGTCGATTCATCTGTTGCCGCCGCGCTGCTGCATGAACAGGGCTATGATACGGTTGGTGTCACCCTGCAATTATATGACCATGGCGCTGCGGTTTCGCGCAAGGGCGCCTGCTGTGCAGGACAGGATATTTATGACGCCCGCTTTGTAGCTGAAAAAATCGGTATTCCCCATTATGTGCTGGATTATGAAAGCCGGTTTCGTCAAACAGTGATGGATGATTTTGCAGATAGTTATCTGGCCGGTGAAACGCCGGTTCCCTGTGTGACCTGTAACCAGACGGTAAAATTCACCGATTTGCTTCAGGTGGCGCGCGAGCTTGGCGCACAGGCTCTTGTTACCGGTCATTATGTGCGCCGGATAATGGGCAAGCAGGGGCCGGAACTGCACCGCGCCGTGGATCCTGATCGCGACCAAAGCTATTTCCTGTTTGCAACCACTGGCGCGCAACTGGACTATTTACGCTTCCCGCTGGGTGATCTGTACAAGGATGAAACCCGCGCCATCGCCGGACGTCTTGGTTTGGCGGTGGCGGACAAGCCGGACAGTCAGGATATCTGTTTCGTGCCGCAAGGCGGCTATGCAAGCGTAATCGAAAAACTGCGCCCCGATGCGGTGGGGCCCGGCGACATCGTGCATCTCGATGGCCGCGTCCTGGCGCGTCATCAGGGTATCATTCATTATACGGTTGGTCAGCGTCGAGGCCTTGGGGTTGGCGGGGGCGAACCCCTGTTCGTTGTGCGCCTGGATGCGGGCCGGCGCCGGGTGATTGTCGGCCCGCGCGAAGCATTGCTCAGCCGTCATGTGCGGGTGCGTCAGCTTAACTGGCTTGGGGATAGTCCGCCTTCTATTGAAGGGCAGGAAGTTGCGGTCAAGGTGCGCTCTACACGGCCACCGGTTCCCGGTACACTATTCCCGGACGGTGCAGGTGGTGCCAATATTACCCTGCACCAACCGGAAGAGGCGGTGGCCCCCGGCCAGGCCTGCGTGATTTATGAGGCGGGCGAAAGCAGCCGTGTGCTTGGTGGCGGCTGGATCATGCGCAATGTGCAGGCTGCCTCGTAAAATCCGCTAAAATGGCCGTTGCGTCAGATCTAACATCCTGATCCTTGTATATGCTATGAAAGATAGGGGGCAGGATCGGTAGGCAGACGACCCGGCCAGTTGGTTCAGCATTTTTTAATGGTCATTTGGCGCGTGTTTGAAACGGGGCAAAATCCGGATTTGAAGCAAGGCCGCATCACAGCGTTTCTGCGCTGGTGGGGTGCTGAATTGCGAACGCTCGTCCCGCCCCGGCTGGCTGTACTGTCCGGGCTTGCCCGCGAAGTGATAGTGCTGGTTCCAGAGGGAAATGATTTTACTGTGCGGCGATGTGTTGGTGGCGCCGCGCAAATGCTAGGACTTTTATCACAGGCCGGAAAGGGTGACCAGGTGGCGCGCTATCGCGCAACAGGCGCCGAATGTGTTCTGCGCATTCCATCGGCGCAGGGGTTACGGCGGCAGGCGCCCATAGCGGTTTCTGCACTGCCACGGGGCTATGATGCCGTTGCAGGTGAAATTGAACGGCAAACCCCATTTGCGCCAGATCAGGTCTATCTGGGCTATCACGTAGAAGATACGATTGATCCTCGTGGCAGGGTGATGGCGCATCTGGCGTTGGTTCCATGCGCCAGCACGGATATGGTGCTGCAAACATTGTCCAGATCAGGGGTTGTTCCGGATCGGATTACACTGGCCGATGATGCGAACGAAAATTCGGCAGGCGATACCGTTCACATTCTTAGGCCGCTGCGCAAAGAACCAGCGCCTAAAATTCTGCTGGCGGCTGTATCCTTCTTGTTGCTGGTTTCACTGGTATCGCCTTTCTGGCGAAATTCAGTGGCGTTATCAGATGTTGAAAAGGCACTTGCTCTGGCGCGGCAGGCCGCATTGCCGGACGATCCAAGGAATGGGGCAGGGGATGCGCAATCGCAGATGACCTATCTGGTGGAATTGCGTGGCCAGAGACCGCCTGTTACAGCATTGTTGAATGCAATCAGCGCCGCACTTCCCGATACGGCGCATCTGGCGCAGTTTGAACTTTCCGGCCGCACCCTTGCATTACAGGGCGTGGCCCATGCGGCGCCAGATTTGATTGCGCCACTGGAGGCGCTCGATCAGGTGGCAAAGGTGGAATTCAGTGCGCCCACTTTGCGTGACCCGGTGCAGGGGCTGGAGCAATTTCAGTTGACCATTCAGTTGCGCGCAGCATCAGTGGCGGAGCAGACAGAATGAGCGCGCTTGAAAATATGCGCGGGCGCGCAGTGGCGTTATTGTTATTATTGGGCGCAATCATGCTGGTGTGGTTTGGCGCGGCGCATCCTTATCTGGAAGCGCTTTCCAATGCCAGAAACAGGCTGGAGGCCGCATCGGCGCAATTGCAAATTTATCAGCGCGCCGTTGCGCGCGGCAAAGTGGCGCATACCGGAAAAAATGATGCGTTGGACGCATTGTTGCTGCCAGGGGAAAGCGCCGCCGCCGCCGCTGCTTATTTGCAGCAACGCATGGGCGAGATAGCGGCGGACAGCGGGGCGTTGTTATTAAGCTTCGAATTATTGCCGGTGACAAATACTGGTGACGCACCATTGAAAGCCGCTATGGGCCGTATCCGGGTTACGGCGAATACACAGTCCCTGCGCGCACTTTTGCATGCAGTGGAAAGTCACCGGCCGCTGCTTCTGCTGGATAATCTCTTTGTACGGGCGCGCAGCGATCAGGATAGTGTGCCGGGCGGTCACCTGGACGTGCAGATGGATGTCTCAGGCTTTCGTCAGGCAGCAGAATGATCATGCGCAAGATTTTACTGACGGCGGGCGCCGTGTTGACCGGGATCGCAATTATACCCTGGTTGCGCGATCCCATGGTCACAGACAGCGGGCCGGGGGTAGCCATAAATGCGCCGCAGGCCCCGTCAGATTTCAATGATCCGGGGCCGCTTGAGAAATATGACGAAATCGTCCAGCGCCCGGTTTTTGTGGCCACCCGGCGTCCGGTTGTGGCCCCGGCTTTGAATCCTGGCCATACAGGCGAGGTCATGCTGCTGGGTATTTATCCGGTGGTAGGGGTGGTGATTGCGGGGCAACAGCGCCTGGTCTTGATCCGCAAGGCGGCGGGTGACACAGTGAGCCGGATAGCGCAGGGGGCAGAACTGGACGGTTGGACTTTAACGGAAGTGTCGCGCGAGCGGCTGGTTCTGGAAAAGGCTGGAAACCGCAAGGAAGTGTCCCTACAGAATAATGGCGGTAGTGCAGATTGAACAGGCTCATGAGTATTTTTAAGCGGCGGCATCTATCAGAGCCTGATGATTTTAGGTTGATCCCTTGCCCTTCCCGTATTGCTGTCATTACCCGGCTTGTCCAGGTAATCCATGCCACACGCAAAGGCCTCAATTGTGTCTGGATTGCCCGGACAAGCCGGGCAATGACAGTGCGGGGGGATTCAATCCAATATCATCCCGCTCTAAATGCAGCATTTCTATTTTTAGCGATATTTGCTGCGCTAGCCGGTTGTGCGGATCAGCGCCAGCGTTTGGCTGTGCCCGTGCCCCAGCCCCCGGTTGCGAAAGCCCCCCAGAATCCATCCCCTGTATCGGCCGCCACGACACCGTTGAACGCTCCGGCAAAGCCCATTGAGGAATATTATCCCGCACCCGGCGGTTCAGCGCCCGATGCAACGCCGCGCGCGGCCATGGCTGCGGGGGATATCAGCCTGAATTTTCAGAACGCCAGCATTGCGGAAATTGCGGGTGTCATACTGGGCGACCTGCTGAAGGTTCCATTCACCATTGATGCAGGCGTGCAGGGCAGTGCGTCGCTGAATACCGGCATGCCGGTTAACCGCGACGCGCTGATCCCGGTGCTGGAAGCGATCCTGTCCAGCATGAATGCCGTGTTGATCAATCAGGGCGAGGTATATCGTATCAAATCCGCCAGCGGCATGGATTTACGGGGTGCGCCGGTGGGCGCTGGATTACCGTCTGGTGCGGGTGCGGGGTTCGAAGTGTTTGCACTGTCTTATATTGGCGCCGCAGAGATGGCGAAGCTCATCGCGCCGCTGGTGCCCGAAGGCCGCCCGGTAAATGTCGATGCGCAGCGCAATCTGCTGATCGTCGGCGGCACTGGGCCGGAACGTCAGTCGGTGCGTGAAACCATTGCTCTGTTTGATGTGAACGCCATGGCCGATCAGTCGGTGTTGCTGATCAGCCTTGAGCATGTCGATGTCCGAACCATTTTGTTTGAGTTGGAGAATATTTTCGGTGATACCGGGAAGGGGCCGCTTGCGGGCCTTGTGCGCTTTGTACCGGTCGAGCGATTGAACGCGCTGATGGTGCTGTCTTCACAACAGAACTATTTAAGTCAGGCGCGCGACTGGATCCGGCGGCTGGACCGCACGCGCCGCGCCGATGAACAGACGGTGTTTGTGTATTTCATGCAGCATGGCTCCGCCCCCGATATGGTGAAAACCCTACAGGAAATTTTTACCAGCGCACCGGGCGCGCGCGAAACGGCGCCGGATGCAACGCAAACCGGTACAGGTGTGGAGATCGCATTGCCAATCCCATCGGGAAATGCTGCGGGCATTGCCCCGCCACCCCTGCGCATCACGGCGGACCGGTCCAAAAACGCGCTGCTGATTCAGGGCAATGAACGCCAGTATCAGCAGGTCAAGGACGTACTGGGAAAACTGGATATCGCCCCGCTGCAAGTGATGATTGAGGCGCAAATCGTAGAGGTCAGCCTGGGCGACACCCTACGCTATGGGGTGCAATATTTCCTGGATACGGGCGGACTGAAAATTGATGAAGACAGCATCACCCAACTGACATCGGGCACGTCGGCCACGGGCATTGCGCCAAACCTGTCATCGCCACCGGGCGGCGGCTTTGCGTTTTCGCTATCGGGCAGGGCAGGGCAGAACCGGGTCGTGCTGGATGCGCTGTCGGATTTAACCAGCGTCAATATGATTTCCGCGCCGACACTCTTCGTGCTGGACAATCAGGTGGCGCGGTTGCGTGTCGGCGATGAAGTGCCGATCATCACACAAACCGCCGACGGGCTGACAAATGATTCCCGTACGCTGAATACGGTGCAATATCGCAGCACCGGCGTACTGCTGGAAGTAACCCCGCAGGTGAATTCCGGTGGCATGGTAACCCTGCAAATCGTGCAGGAAGTCAGCGCGGCGGTAAACACCCAAAGCTCGGGCAGCTCCACCATCAATTCTCCCACCATTCAACAGCGCAGCTTCCTTAGCACTGTGGGCGTGCGCGATGGCGAAACCATTCTGCTGGGCGGCCTGATCCGTGAACAGGCCTCAAAAGGCCGCAGTGGCATCCCCATCCTGCATCAGGTGCCGGTGCTGGGCAATCTGTTCGGGCGCACCAATAATTCGGCGCAACGCACCGAATTATTGGTGATGATTACGCCGCGCGTTGTGCGTGACACACAGCAAAGCCGTGATGTCACCATGACCATCCGCGAAAAATATCAGGGGATATTGTTACTCCAGGAAAAAGGCGCCGAACGTCCTCGCGGAGTGTATGGGGAATAAAGGCGGCTTATCTTGCCGTCAGCGTGGTATTGATCTGATACTTGCCATTGCCGCCACAGCAATGCTGGACCGAAAGCAGATAGGTGCCCGGATTAACCGGTGTGTTAAGCCCGAAATTATAGCCCGCCCCGCCATCATCGTTACTGGCGACAGGATTGCCGCGTGCGTCTGTCAATTTGGCCGTGACGTCACTTGATCCGCGTGAATTCACCGCCAGCATGCCTGGCTCAGATATGCGCAGCGAAAACATATCGATATCATTGGCTGCACTAATTTGTCCTTCGAGGCTGGCGCGTGTTGCGCCCGCCTGTAATAGTGTCATTGCGGTTCTGGCAGTTGCACCATAATCATCGGGTTCCGCCCCTCCCGCACTGGCGCGGCCAGCACCCACGGCTATGTCGAAACTGGCAACCGGCCTTAGCGCATCACCGCCGCGGTATAAATATAGTTTTGCGAAACCTTCCGGCGTGGTTTCAGAAAAAACAGTGCTGGCCTGCAAACGCCCGCCTTCCGTTTTGAGTATGTTGATCGTACTGCCGGGTGGCCCCGCCAGAATGGCGTCGGCGCCAGCGCGCGTGATTTCGGGACCGGAAAGCGTAATCACAGTGCGCTGATTTCGCAGGACGCGCGCCACGGGGTAGGGGGACGGAAGCATGCCGGGATTGCTCAGGGCCGCAGTCAGTTGCGGCAGCCATGCGGCTGCGGATGCCGGCAGGCCGCTATCCGTCCTGGCAATGTCTTGCAGCGCCCCCCCCATGGCGGCGCCAAGCGAGCGGGACAATGTTCCGGCCATGCCTTCGCGCGCCGCAAACAAACCGTTTTTTGTGCGCTGTAACAACAGTGCTCGGGTTCCTGTCTGGCCGCCCAGTGACCGGTACAGGCTGAACAAACGCCGCGCGGATTCCGCCAATGCCTGATCCGTGGCGGACAGTGTGCTTTTATCCGCCGCACTTACCGCGCCATCGGGTGTAATGCGCAATAACGGGCCTTCGCCGCTCAGGGCATCGGGGGCAATGCGATTTGCATCGGCGAATAATTGCGCAAGGCCTGCCAGATATTCCGGGTTGCCGTCAGCTTCTATTGTCAGTGTGGATTGGGCCAGGGCGGGAGAGGTGAGAGTGATAAAAGCGCTGAACAAGGTCAAAGAAATTTTTACTAAAATGGCTTTTTTCGCAGGCCCCCACCCCAATCCTCCCCACATGAAGCTACGCCAAAGCTTCGCTTGGCGAGAGGGGGAGGGTGGGGGGCTGCGAAGCATGAGAAAGTTCATCATAATCGTGGCTGGCGTGCGGCCAGATCACTTTCCAGCAGCGCAAACAATAGATGGTCCTGCCACACGCCGTTGATGCGCAGATAGCGGCGCGCCAGACCTTCTTCCTGAAAGCCCGCATGGCGCAGCACGGCCTTGGACGGTTCATTGTTGGGTACGCAGGCCGCTTCCAGCCGGTGCAGGCCAAGTTGTTCGAACACAAATGGCACTATACAGCGCGCCGCCTCGCGCATATAGCCCTGGCCTGAATATGGCTGTCCCATCCAGTATCCCAGCGTACCGGATTGCGTCACACCGCGCCGGATATTGCTGAGGGTAAGACCGCCGATCAATGCGGAATCTTCCTGACGGAATATGAACAGGGCATAGCCCGTATCCTCGCGCATTTCCTGTGCATAGCGTTTCAGGCGGCGGCGGTATGCCGGACGGCTAAGATCATCTGCGGGCCATATAGGTTCCCATGGAGTCAGGAATGTACGGCTGATTTCGCGCAATGTGGCCCATTCATCAAAATCACTGACGAGGGGGGCGCGCAGAAAAACCCTGCGTCCCTCAATCCGCACCTGTTCACTCATCAACGCCGATGGCCGTAATAAGGACATAATCCTGAATGATGCTCCCCGCACGCAGCCATTTTAACGCTGCGAAATTATCTCGCGCCGAATCTTGCCGCTATTT
This sequence comes from Pseudomonadota bacterium, assembly GCA_049325255.1. GTDB lineage: Bacteria > Pseudomonadota > Alphaproteobacteria > UBA11222 > UBA11222 > UBA11222. The sequence goes on from JBMOMW010000020.1 coordinate 94,924, forward strand.
TGCTGCTGGATTCAAGCTGCGTAATGGGGCCTAGCGCAGAAACGGCTAATTTTGGCTTGTTCAGCATCCTGTCGGCATAGCGTTGCACCGCCGCGACATCAACCGAATCAATTTTTTCCACCAGTTCGGCATTGGTTAGCAGGCGCCCCCGGATCAGCAGGTGGCGCGCCATCTGCTCACACCGGGAACTGGGGGATTCAAGCCCCATCAGCAGGCCCGCCTTTAACTGTGCGCGGGCGCGGGCCACTTCGTCGGAACGCACAGAACCGGCCACTCCCTGCATTTCATTGACAAGGACAGGCACAAGTTCACCCAATCTGTCTGGTCCCGTTCCGACATATACACCGGCAATTCCCGTATCCACGAAAGAGCTGGAAAATGCGTAAATTGAATAACATAGACCGCGTTTTTCACGTACTTCCTGAAACAGGCGCGACGACATGCCACCGCCCAGAATAGTGGTGAAGACCTGACTGGCGAAATAATCCGGGTCGTCATAAGTGACGCCTTCCAGCGCCATTACCAGATGCACCTGTTCCAGATCCTTGGTTTCGCGGGCGTCGCCGCCATGATATTGCGCATGCTGCAGATCACGGTGCGTCGATTGACCAAGGCTGGAGAATTTTTCTTCGGCCAGTTTGACAAGTGCATCATGGTCAATGTTACCGGCCGCCGACAGCACCATGTCCTGGGCGCGGTAATTGCGCGCCATGTGTCCGCGCAAAATCTCCGGCGTCATACCGCCCACACTGTCCGGCGTTCCAAGAATCGTGCGGCCGATGGCCTGGCCGGGATAGGCCATTTCCTGCAGGCGGTCATAAACCAGATCATCGGGGGTATCCAGCGCCTGACCGATCTCCTGCACGATCACATCCTGTTCGCGCTCCAGTTCCGACGGGTCGAACACGGATTCCTGCAGAATGTCCGCCAGCATATCCACCGCCAGGGCTGCGTCATTTTTCAGGACACGGATATAATAAGCGGTGTTTTCACGGCTGGTATAGGCGTTGACATGCCCGCCAACCGCTTCGATTTCTTCTGCGATCTGTAAGGCGCTGCGCCGTTTTGTGCCTTTGAACGCCATATGCTCCAGCAGGTGCGAAATGCCGTGCATCTGCTGGGTTTCATGGCGCGCGCCGCTATCCACCCAGATGCCAATGGCGACGCTTTCCAGATGCGGCATATGTGCGCTTACGACGCGCAGGCCGTTGGCTAATGTTGTTACGCGGGGTGCCAGTGTCATTGGATTTTCGCCTCGATAAAAGCTTCAACAGTTGCAAGATCATTCACCAGTGTGGTGCAGCGTTCGGGTGATTTCAGCAGATCGTGATAGCGCGACGGCAGTTGCGGGCGAATGCCGGTTGCTTTTTCCACCGGGTCGGGGAATTTTGCCGGGTGCGCTGTGGCCAGGGTCACCATCGGGATTTTCGGATCGTTCTGGTGTAAACGCGCCGCCGCGCGCCCTACGGCGGTATGCGGATCGATCTGCATGCCGGTTTCCCGAAAGGTGCGGGTGATTTCATTCAAGGTTGCAGCCTCGTCCACGCGATGGGCGCTGAACTGGCTGGTGATATAATCATGCGCTGCGGGCGACAGGGTAAAGCTGCCCGATTGTGGCAAAGCGTCCATTTGCACCGTCACGCGATCTGCGTCCCTTGAATTGGCTTCAAACAGCAACCGCTCAAAATTGCTGGATACCTGAATATCCATGCTGGGGCTTAAGGTTGGGTGAACCTGCCCCAGCGTGTATTTTCCCGTGGCCAGGGTGCGCGCCAGAATATCGTTGTTATTCGTGGCAATCAGCAGCCGGTTGACAGGCAGGCCCATGCGTTTGGCGGCATAACCCGCATAGATATCGCCAAAATTCCCTGTGGGTACACTGAAATCCAGGGGCCGCAAGCCGCCCCCCAGGGATAGCGCCGCATGAAAATAATAAACGATCTGCGGCATCACCCGCGCCCAGTTGATCGAATTCATGCCTGACAGGTGGGTACGGGTGCGAAAATCGGCATGATTGAACATGGCTTTCACCAGATTCTGGCAATCGTCAAACGTGCCCTCAATGGCAATGTTATGCACATTGGCATCCAGTATGGTGGTCATCTGGCGGCGCTGAATTTCTGACGTGCGGCCTTTGGGATGCAGCACGAATATGTTTGCCGCCTCCCGCCCCTTGATGGCGTGGATCGCGGCGCTGCCGGTATCACCCGAAGTCGCCACCAGAATATTCACGCGCTGCTTGCGCCTGATCAGCACATGATCAAACAGCCGTCCAACCAGTTGCAGCGCCACATCCTTGAACGCCAGCGTCGGCCCGTGAAACAGTTCCAGCAGCCAGTTATTATGATCAAGCTGCACCAGAGGCGTGACCGCCACATGGTCAAAGCTGGCATAGGATTCATCAATCAGACGTTTGAGTGTGGCCGCCTCGATAGCGTTACCGACCAGCGGCTGCATGATGCGCAGCGCCAGCTCCGCATAAGGAAGCCCGGCCATCTTGTGAATGTCCTGGATGAAAAACTCGGGCCAGTAAAATGGTACATAAAGGCCGCCATCGTCGGCGAGGCCGGCCATAAGCGCCTCGTCGAAATTCAATTGCCGGGCCTGCCCGCGGGTACTGACATATTTCATAAAATCTGTTCCGGCCTAACCAGGTAAATAACGTGCGTGAAGATGCGCCTTGAAAGCCGCCGTGCCTAGTGGTGTGCCGGTCGCCCTCTGCAATAATTCATCACTGCTGTAGCGGCTACCCCATTGATGCACATTATCGTTCAACCATCCCATCAAAGGATAGAAGTTTCCTTTTGATAATTCGGGTAGAATTTTTGTTATGTCTTTTCTCGCAGCATCAAAAAACTGCGCCGCCGCCAGCGCCCCCAGCGTATAGGTAGGGAAATAACCAAATAGTCCAGCCGCCCAATGCACGTCCTGCATACAGCCATCGGAATCATTGGGGGGCGTAATGCCCAGAAGATCGCGCATCCCTTCATTCCACGCGCCGGGCAGATCACGGATTTGCAGATCGCCGCCGATCATCGCGCGTTCCAGACGGTAACGCAGCATCACATGCAGCGGATAGGTCACCTCATTGGCATGCACCCGGATCAGATCGGCTTCCACATGCTGAAACATGCGCAATAGATTGTCTGGTGACCAGGCCGCTTGATCGCCAAAAGTCATAGCCAATTTTGGCGCAAGATAGCGGGTGAATTCCTGACTGCGGCAGGCCTGCATCTCTATGATCAGGGATTGGCTTTCATGGGCGATCATCCCACGCGCGCGTCCGACCGGCTGACTGCGCCAGGCTTTGGGCAGGCCGCGTTCATAGAGGGCATGGCCGGTTTCGTGCAGTACGGCCATCAGGCCCTGCAAAAATTCCGTTTCGCTATAGCGGGTGGTGATGCGCGCATCTTCCGGTACGCCACCGGAAAATGGATGGTGACTGACATCCAGACGGCCATGTTCAAAATCAAACCCCATATCCCGCATCAGGGCTACGGCAATACTGCGCTGGCTAGCAACAGGAAACGGGCCAGAGGGGTCAATGATCTTAGGCAGGCTGCGCTGGCGCTCCAGAACCTGGGGCAGGAAATCAGGCAGGAAATCTTCCAGTTCAGCAAACAGTTTATCGATCGCCACCGCCGATATGCCACTGTCAAACTGGTCCAGCAACGCATCATAGGGCGTGCAGCCCATAATGGCGGCTTTGGCGCTTGCTGCCTCCCGGCTTAATTGCAGCAACACATCAAGACCAGGAGCCAGAGCCTTGAAATCATTATTTTCGCGCGCCGACCTCCAGGTGATTTCGCATTCGCATGCGGCGCGTGACAGGGCATCGACCAGATCAGCGGGCAGGGCCGTGGCATGCCGCCAGGAACGGCGCATACGGGCAAGATTGGTCTGCTGCCAGCCATCAAGTTGAGATGAATCATTGTCTTCCGCCTCTGCCAGCAGACTGGCAATCTCCGGGCTGCACAGGGTTTCGTGGCGGATCAGTTTCAGAGTGGCTAGCTGGTCTGCACGGGCGTCAGCGCCGCCTTCTGGCATCATGGTGGCCTGATCCCAATCGAGCATGGACAATGCGCCGTCCAGACTGCTGATGCGGGTAAAGCGCTGCTCCAGCGAACGATACGCGCTATTCGCGCGTGCGGAATTGCTCCGCGACATAGAAGCCGTAGACGATGAGGAGGGCAACGGCGAGGCTGAACCAGGTAAGGGCATAGTTTAGATGGTCATTACTTATCTTGACGCGGCTTTGGCCGCCAATTGGCAAACCACCGGGATTGGGGGTCTCGTCCGCTTCCAGGAATATGGGGGCATAGTGCACTATTTCGTGAAATTTAGCCATCCCATCCAGATCGCCGTAGAACCAGATATTTGCCTTTGGCTCATTATCCGCAACAAAAGTATTTTGCAGCCATGGTTTACGACCAATTCCTGAGAGTGTTACTAAACCTTCGATCTGGCCTTCCTTGCGGGTCTCGGGGTTGCGTTTGTCCATTGGCACCCAGCCACGGTTGAAGAACACAAAGCTGCCATCGGGGCGCTCCAGCGGCGTAATGATCAGATAGCCGGGGTTGCCCTTGGCGCTGGCTGCATACATGTGAATTTCTTTGTCATGATGAAACCGCCCCTCAACCTGGGCTTTGCGATAGCGCCATTCCTCTGGGTTGATGTCACCAGCGGGTAATGGAATGGCAGGCAGGGCCATTTGCGTCTCAATGGTGGCGATAATTTCAGACTTCCAGTGCAATCGTTGTAATTGCCAGACACCAAGCCCAACCAGCACGGCCAGTGCAACAAGTGTCATCAGGCTGGGAACCAGCGGAAGCCCTGTAAAAATCTGCCGCAGGGTTGGCCGGTGTGTTTCAGTCGTCATTTATCTGGCCATTCCCGGCTTTATGTCTAAATTGTAGAGCAATCATAAGGGCTTTGAATGGCCGTAACAGGCCTAATGAGAGGCCAAGGATCAATGGCAGCCATAAAAGCGCATGCAGCCAGTAAGGCGGTTGATATTTGACTTCCACTACCAACGCAGATGCAACCACGATGGCGCCGGCTGTCAGAACGATGAAAACCGCCGGTCCATCGGCGGAATCCATTTTGCTGAAATCTGTATTACATACGGGGCAGCAAGAGCGCACAGTAAGAAAGCCCTGAAACAAAGGCCCCTTACCGCAGGCAGGACACCTGGAAAGCAGCCCGGCAATCAGGGGTGACGGATGCACTCCATCACGTCCCTGAGCGGAACGGCCTGTCAGCCGCCGCCCCAGACATAGATGCAGGCAAACAGGAACAGCCAAACTACGTCCACAAAGTGCCAGTACCAGGCGGCCGCCTCGAAGCCGAAATGGTGATCCGGTTTGAAATGGCCACGTTCCGCGCGCAGGAGACAGACGATCAGGAATATCGTACCGACCAGCACATGGAAGCCGTGAAACCCGGTCGCCATATAGAAAGTGGAGCCATAGATATTGCCAGCAAAAGCAAAGCTGGCATGGCTATATTCATAAGCCTGAATGGCGGTGAAAAGTGCGCCCAGTATAATCGTCAGGATCAGGCCGTAGCGTAAGCCCTTACGATCACCATGCACCAGCGCATGGTGCGCCCAGGTTACCGTCGTGCCGGAGGTCAGCAGGATCAGGGTGTTCAGCAGCGGCAGATGCCAGGGGTCCAAGGTCTGGATGCCTTCTGGCGGCCAGATGCCGCCTGTAGCGTCCGGAAACAGGCTGGCGTTGAAGAATGCCCAGAACCAGGCCACAAAGAACATGACCTCCGAGGCAATGAACAGCAGCATGCCGTAGCGATGATGTAATTGCACCACGGGTGTGTGATTGCCGAGATGTTCAGCTTCGTTGATAACGTCACGCCACCAGCCGATAAAGGTATAGGTCAGCCCGGCGGCGCCAAGGAAGAAGATCCATGCGGGACCTTCATGCATGTTGATGATACCGCCAACGGCGGTAACAAAGGCGCTGATAGAACCGATAATCGGCCAGGCGCTGGGTTCAACCAGATGATAATCATGTTGTGGGGCGTGTGCGTCTGCCATGCTTTTTCTCTTCAGTTGCGCCGTTACGGGGTCGCCGTTACGGCCACCTTAGGGTGGGTTGGATGGAAGGTGTAGGAAAGCGTGATGGTCTTTACGTCATGCATGTTTTCATCTTCATCTATCGATGGATCAATGAAATACTGCACAGGCATGTCTATTTCCTGACCGGCGGCAAGGCGCTGCTCAGTGAAACAGAAACATTCGATCTTGGAAAAATATGCGCCAGCTTTTGCGGGCGTGACATTAAAGCTTGCGGTACCGCTGAGCGGTTTGTCCGACAGATTTTTTGCGCGGAAAAACGCCAGTCCAACCTCGCCGACTTTTAATTTCTGCGGGCCCTGCGCCGGGGCAAACTCCCAGGCCAGACTGCGCGCCACGCTCGTATCAAAACGTATGGTCATCTGGCGCACCAGCACCTGCTCGGGGGCGGCCTCCGCCTTATTGGTTGTGCCGCCAAAGCCGGTCATCTGGCAAAAAATGCGGTAAAGCGGAACAGAGGCATAGGACAAAACAATCATACCGGTAACGACGGCAACACACAGTGCCGCAATGTTGCGCGATGCATTCGTGCGGAGATCAGGCTTGATTGGAGTTTGTTTCATGGGGATCAGCCGCCGCCCAATTTAACCAGGGTCAGGACAAACAACAGCGCCATAATCCCCAGCAATATCCCGGCGAGGGTAAAGTTTTTGGCCCTCTTGCGTTTGTGTAATTCAGTGATTGGCATGATTATGCGCGGCTTCCCATATCAAAAACGCCTTCCACCAGCAGCGCCGTAAAGAGCAGCATCAGATACAGAATCGAATAGGCAAATAAATGCCTGGCCGGTTTGTCGCCCGCATCGCCGGTAATGTTACGCACATTCCAAACCCGCACGGCGAGCACAGCAAAAATCAGACTGAGCACTGCGGCGCTTGCGCCATAATAGATGCTGGCGAACCCCATCAGCCAGGGCGCGAGAACGACTGGAATCATCAGTGCGGTGTATATCAGGATTTGTTTGCAGGTCTCAACACGGCCTGCGACCACAGGCAGCATGGGAACGCCCACTTTGGCGTATTCTTCGCTGCGATACAGCGCCAGCGCCCAGAAATGCGGCGGCGTCCACATGAAAATAATCATGAATAGCACAATGGATTCGATGCTGATGGCGCCCGTCACGGCGGCCCAGCCAATCATTGGCGGAAAGGCGCCCGCCGCGCCGCCAATGACAATATTCTGGGGGGTCCGGCGTTTCAGCCACATGGTGTAAACAAACAGATAAAAGCCAATAGTCAGCGCCAGCAAAGCTGCCGTTGTCGCATTCACCGCAATGCCGATTAGCAGGATAGAGCCGAGCGAGAGTGTGACCCCAAGATTTAACGCCTCGGCGGGGGCGACCCGGCCCATCGGAATCGGGCGAGTTTTCGTGCGTTCCATATGGGCGTCGATATCGGCATCGTACCACATGTTCAACGCGCCCGATGCGCCCGCACCTATAGCGATGCACAGCAATGCAATAAAACCAATCACCGGATTGATGTGGCCAGGCGCCATCATCATGCCGACAAGCCCGGTAAACACAACCAGCGACATAATGCGGGGTTTCAGCAGCGCGAAATAATCGCCCACGGTTGCTTCTTCGGCCACAATATTGGCCAGCGGCGCGCGCGCAATTTCGCTGCGTGCAGCGGTGAACATTCTGGCGGCAGGCAATAATGCGCCATGACCAGCGCCAACGACCGTATTGGCAGCCTGGTTAGCCATCCTGTATCCGGAACTGTGCTGATGCCCGTCCATTATTTAACCTTGTTGGTTTTCTCTAAAAGAGTTTTCGGGGAAAGAAATTGATCCGCTCCCCCCGAAAACAAACTCTGATCTCTATTTACTATTTAATGTGCGGAAGAACGTTGAACTGATGGAATGGCGGCGGTGAGGAAAGTGTCCATTCCAGCGTTGTTGCGTATGGGCCCCACGGATTGTCCGCGCAGCGTTCCTTGCGCATAAAAGCATGGGCCAGCATGATCAGGAAGATGATCACACCCGAGAAAGAAATATAGGCGCCGACAGTGGATACCATATTCCAGCCCGCAAAGGCGTCAGGATAATCCGCATAGCGGCGCGGCATGCCAGCGAGTCCCAGGAAATGCTGCGGGAAGAATACCAGATTGACGCCGATAAAGGTCAGCCAGAAATGCAGTTTTCCCAGAAACTCGGAATAAACCCGCCCCGACATTTTGCCGAACCAGTAATAGAAGGCGCAGAAAATCCCGAACAGCGCCCCCATGGACATGGTGTAATGGAAATGCGCCACCACGTAATAGGTATCATGCAAGGCCGCATCGATGCCGGCATTCGCCAGCACGACGCCGGTCACACCACCAAGCGTAAACAGGAAGATAAACCCGATCGCCCATAACATTGGCGTTTTGAACTCGATCGAGCCCCCCCACATGGTCGCAATCCAGGAGAAAATCTTGACCCCTGTTGGCACCGCAATTACGAGCGTAGCGGCCAGGAAGTAGGCCTTCATGTCCACATGCATGCCGACTGTGTACATATGGTGCGCCCATACGACAAAGCCGATGCCGCCGATCGCCACCATGGCATAGGCCATGGCCATATAACCGAACACCGGCTTGCGGGAGAAGGTGCTGACCACCTGGCTGATCACGCCAAAGCCGGGCAGGATCAGAATGTAAACTTCAGGGTGGCCAAAGAACCAGAACAGATGCTGGAACAGCACTGGATCACCACCACCGGAGGCGTCAAAGAAGGTGGTGCCGAAATTACGGTCGGTCAGCAGCATGGTAATGGCGCCGGCCAACACAGGCAGCGACAAAAGCAACAAGAATGCGGTGATCAATACAGACCATACGAATAGCGGCATCTTGTGCATGGTCATGCCAGGGGCGCGCATATTGAAGATGGTCGTAATAAAATTGATCGCTCCCAGAATGGACGAGGCGCCAGCCAAATGGAGGCTGAGAATGGCGAAATCAACAGCAGGTCCCGGATGGCCCAAATCCGCAGAGTTAGGCGGATAAACGGTCCAGCCTGTGCCTGCGCCGAGGCCGCCCGAAGGGCCTTCAACAAACATCGAAATGACGAGCAGCAATAACGAAGGAGGCAATAGCCAGAACGATATATTGTTCATGCGCGGGAACGCCATGTCCGGCGCGCCGATCATCAAGGGAACGAACCAGTTGCCGAATCCGCCGATAAAGGCAGGCATAACCATGAAAAACACCATGATCAGGCCGTGCCCGGTCACCAGCACATTGAACAGATGGTAATCGTCGCCCAGGATGCCGTCGCCAGGATAGGCTAGTTCCGTCCGAATGAGCAGCGACATGACGCCGCCAACAATCCCCGCGATGATCGCGAAGATCAGGTACATGGTGCCAATGTCTTTGTGGTTGGTGGAATAAACATAGCGCCGCCATCCCATAGGATGATGCGCATGTTCGTCGTGCGAGTCGGCCGCTGTGTTCATCTGAACTACTCTCTCTGTCGTATCATTTAATTGCGTAAAGGGTCTCAGTGAGCCGGGGTGGCGGATGCCAGACCAACCGGTTTCTGTGAAGGTGCAGAAGCATATTTCACTTTCGCCTCTTCAATCCATGCTGCGAAGGCTTCCTTGCTCACAACCTTGAGAGCTGTGGGCATGAAGGCGTGCCGGGAGCCGCAAAGCTCGGAACATTGGCCATAAAAAGTACCTTCACGGGTCGCCTTGAACCAGGTTTCGTTCAGGTGGCCAGGTATGGCGTCAATCTTGACGCCCATCACAGGCATGGCGAAGGCGTGGATCACGTCAACCGAAGTGGTCTGCACCCGGATCGTTGTGCCGACCGGCACCACGATATCATTATCGACAGCCAGCAGGCGCGGCGCATCCGCAGGGCGGTCCGCATCTTCGAGCATCGTAATATCGTATGTAATCGGACCATGGTCGGGATACTCTACATTCCAGTACCACTGATTGCCGGTCAGTTTCAGTGTCATTTCGGCTTCGGGCACGACGTCCTCCGTGTAAAGCAGGCGGAAAGACGGCACAGCCATGACGACCAGAATGATAATCGGGATGGTCGTCCAGATTATTTCCAGCGCGGTATTGTGGGTAGTAGTGGTTGGGACAGGATTGGCCCGGGAGTTGAAGCGCACCATGATGTACAGCAACAGGGCCAGTACAAACAGGGTAATGGCTGTTATCAATATCAGCAGCATATGATGAAAGCTGGCAATCTGCTCCATGACCGGTGAGGCCGCCGGCTGGAATCCCATCTGCCATTCGACGGCAGTTTCAGCCATCGCGGCGCCCGCTGATACAAAAATCATAAACGCTGCCGTCAGTGCTTCACTTACGAAGCGGCGGCCCTTGGATATACAACGCATCTGTTTTCCCTGTTGTTTTCACCCGCATTGAGCCTTGCGCAAGGCAGACCCGAATCCAGTCCCTCACAAACCACAGTCGCTATAAAACTGCAAGCACAGATGATATGTGTAAGAAGATAGTATTGAAAAAAACGGCTCAAACCAGCCAACAATTGAGAATAGTTACTAATTGCGGGATATCCCTTACGGGTTGCGCTCCTTATAGGCGGCTGCACGTGCGGCATCCCCTTCGACCGCAACTTCATAAAGGGGTTTCAGCATGGTGGCGATATCGATTTGTCCCTGATCTACGGATTGTTGCAGCGCCCAGATTAACTTATCGCTCAGGCGGCGCGTATATTCGGGCTCATCAGTATTAACGGCGCCCCCAAGGGGTGGACGGTTACTGCCATACAACCGGATGTCATCCGCTACTTGTTGTTCCGCCTTGCGCGCCTCTACGGCGATAACACCCAGTACCGCAGCGAGTTGCGGCAAATCCATTTCCAGTGACTGCTCGATGGCCCATATCAGCTTGTCGGAAAGGCGGCGGGTGTAGCGGATCGTATCGCTTCTTTCGAGGATGTTTTTGCGTACCGCCAGCCATTTTTTATAGCCTGCAAGATCATTTGCGGTGACAGCATCGGACAGCGACTGCGCGGCGACATTCTGCGCGGATGGTCCGTGTTTGGCGATAAGCGAATCGGCTATTTCCGATGCTTCCTGTTCAATGGCCATGCTTTGCGACATTTCTTTTCTCCCGGGCATGTTAGACTTCTTTCAGCGCTGTCAGTGTACTATATAATACGATCTGGCGCATTGAGTGCGCCAGAGTGTCTTTAGCTGGACAGCTTGATTGACTGGAAGGAATAGGAATTTGACCAATTCTCCCCAAGCTAGCGGATTTTCGGGAAATATTTCAGAAGATTTGTTCTTCACCCAGTCTGGTATGGACCGCAGGCGTGTGCAGTCGCTGGTGGATGATGCGCTGCATCGTGGCGATGATGGGGAGCTATTCCTTGAATATTCGGTTTCTGAAAGTTTTGTCTTTGACGATGGGCGGCTTAAAAATGCTGCATTTGACACGGGACAGGGGTTTGGATTGCGCTCGGTCGCTGGTGAAGCGACAGGTTATGCGCATGCAGCGGATTTAAGCGAGGCAGCAATTGCCCGCGCCGCGCAAACAGTTCGCGCTGTGCAAAGCGGCAAGTCCGGTCAGCTTTCGGTTGGACCGTCGCGAACGAATCGCGCGCTCTACAGTTCCGATAACCCCCTGGATACGGCGTCATTTGAGACAAAGATAAAGCTTCTTGAAGACATGAACGCCTATGCCCGCGCAAAAGATAGCCGGGTGCGGCAGGTGACCTGTTCTCTGGCAGGGGAATGGCGCGTGGTGGAAATCCTCCGCCCGGGGGGCGAAAGCGTCCGTGATATCAGACCCCTGGTGCGATTGAACGTATCTGTTGTTGCAGGCGAGGGGGATCGTCAGGAATCAGGCAGTCATGGCGTTGGGGGCCGGAATGGCTACACCGCATATTTGACCCCGGACAAATGGCAGCCTTTTGTGGATGAAGCGCTGCGTCAGGCGCTGGTCAATCTGCAATCCGTCCCGGCGCCTGCGGGGGAGCAGTTGGTTGTGCTTGGCCCCGGATGGCCAGGAATATTGCTGCATGAGGCCATCGGGCATGGTTTGGAGGGGGACTTTAACCGCAAGAAAACCAGCGCCTTTGCAGAGTTGCTTGGCCAGCAGGTGGCGGCAAAAGGCGTAACGGTGGTGGATGACGGCACGTTGGCCGGCCGGCGCGGCTCGCTAAGTGTGGATGATGAAGGAACACCTACATCCAATACGGTTCTGATCGAAGACGGCATCCTGAAAGGCTATATCCAGGACCGGCTGAATGCACGGCTGATGGGCATGGCGCCTACTGGAAATGGTCGCAGGCAGTCTTATGCCCATATGCCGATGCCGCGCATGACCAATACTTATATGCTGTCTGGCGGCATGAACCCTTCGGAAATACTTGCCTCGGTTAAAAACGGTATCTATGCGGTATCGTTCGGGGGCGGCCAGGTGGATATCACCAGCGGCAAATTCGTCTTTACCTGCACCGAAGCCTATCGCATTGAAAATGGCAAAATTGGCGCCCCGGTAAAAGGCGCGACGCTCATCGGAAATGGTCCTGATGTGCTGAAACGGGTTGCAATGATCGGCAATGATATGGAACTGGATCCCGGAATTGGCACCTGTGGCAAGAGCGGCCAGGGTGTGCCTGTTGGTGTTGGGCAGCCAACACTGAGAATCGATGGCCTGACTGTGGGGGGGACTGCGGGTTAAGCCTTGTCCAGAAGGCCTGGTGGATTGCCGGGGCGCGTCGCCCCTCGCAAAGACGATGAAGCTGTGAACAGACCTGAAATCATCCCGCTTTAGTGCCAGACTTCACATTTTTCTGCTGCATTGATCACGAAATCTTTACCAAAAACTCCGGTTTCCGGGGCCGGTTTGCCCTGAGTTAACGTTTTCTTGAATTGAGTGGCAGGCTGTTGTCGTGCCATGATTCAGCTTGGAATCGATCAGTAATAACATCGATCAGTAATAACAAAGAAGGGTACCAACATGATTATGAAAAACATCCTCTTTGCCACTTCGCTAACGGCATTGCTGTCGTCTGCGGCGTTTGCCGGGGTGCCACCTGAGGTCGCAGACCGGCTTGGCAAAGACCTGACCCCCCTGGGATCACAAAAGTCTGGCAACAAGGAAGGCACGATCCCGGAATGGACGGGTGGATTGTCGGAGCCCCCGTCAAATGTGACCTACAAAATGGGGGATCGTCACCCGGATCCGTACTCGGCTGATAAGCCGCTGTTCACCATCACCGCAGCGAACAGTGCGCAATACGAAAAGAATCTGAGCGAAATGCCTAAGGCGATGTTCAAGGCGTATCCTGATTCCTTCAAGATGAACATCTATCAGACCCGGCGCTCCTGTGCACAGCCTACGGCGGTGTATGAAGTTGTGAAAAACAACGCACTGAATAGTGAGCAGTCGATGGATGGCGCCGGCATGTCGGGCGCGATTCGCACGACCGCGTTTCCGATCCCGAGCATGGCGCAAAGTTTGATCTGGAATCATCGTCTGAAGTTTCGCAATTTCAAGGCGACCCGTCAGTTGGTGTTTGCCGCGCCAACCCGTAGCGGCGATTTCACCCACTATGTTGCGCAGGACGAAGTGCTGCAGAATTATGGTGATCCTGCAATCAAGGATATGTCGCAACTCAACAATATTTCCCTGAAATACATCTCCAACACCATCGCTCCGGCGCGTAGCGCGGGTAACGTGATCCTGATTCACGAGACCATCAACGTCGCCGAGGGCCGCCGCAAGGCGTGGGTGTACAGCCCCGGCACCCGGCGTGTGCGTCGTGCGCCAAATATCGCGTATGACAATCCCGGCACCAATTCGGACGGTCTGCAAACTACCGATTCGTTCGGTGGGTACAATGGCGCAACCGACCGTTATGATTGGACCTATATCGGCCGTCAGGAAACCTACATGTCGAACAACAGCTACCGCCTGGCGCAGCGCGACCTGCAATACAAGGACATCTTCATTGCTGGCCCGCACATCAATCAGGATCTGCCGCGTTATGAATTGCAGCGCGCGCATGTTTTTGAGGCCAATGTGCGCCCCGAAACCCGTCATATCTATCCGAAGCGCAAGTTCTGGATGGAAGAAGATAGCTGGTTTATCTTGCAAACCAGCGCCTATGACGCGCGGGGCGACCTGTGGCGTGTGCAGGAACAGTTTGCGCAAACCTATTACGAAGTTCCGGTTTGCGACCGCGTAGGTGCGGTTTCCTATGACCTGAACGCCGGCCGTTACCTGGTCGACAGCTTCGTCAACCAGGAGCCGCAAATCAGCTGGAACGCGGACGAACTGTCCGAGGACCGCTATACCCCGGACGCGATCCGCCGCTTGGGCGTTCGCTAGGCCACTTACGCATCTGACTCAAAGCAAACGGGCCGCCTTTCGGGCGGCCCGTTTCGTTTGCAGGATGTGATACCAACGGCCTGATAAACAGACCCATTATATTCTTCGCTTCGCTTATTGGTACCTGCATCTTCAGGCAGAAAGACAGGTCTTGGGCATAGAGCCGCTGATATGACCTAGCGTTTGACTTGCGAGACCAGCATTTTGCGCAGGCGCGGTGTGAATGGCGGGCGTACAAAGCGTCCCAGATCGAAACGCCCGCCCTGTTCATAAACCGCCTTGGCATGGCTGAAATTTTTGAAGCCGTCATAACCGTGATAGGATCCCATGCCGCTTGCGCCGACCCCGCCAAAGGGTAAATCTTCCTGGGCGACATGCATCATCACATCGTTTATGGCGACACCGCCCGAAGTTGTGCGGTCCAGCACCCGCTGCTTTTCTGCCTGATCATTGCCAAAATAGTACAAGGCCAGCGGGCGTGGATGGGCGTTGACATAATCAATGACCTCATCGATACCCGCATAGGTTTTGACCATCAGCAGTGGCCCAAAAATTTCTTCCTGAGCGATCTTCATGTCTTCGGTTACATCCAGCAGAAGCGTGGGCGGGATTTTATGCGCGGGCTGCTGGGAGAAATCTTCATTGGCCGGATTTATTTCAACAATCCTTGCGCCTTTTGACCGGGCGTCGGCGACATATCCCTGCAAACGGTCATAGTGGCGTTGATTGATAACCGATGTGTAATCAGGATTTTCTTTCAGAGTGGGATACATGGTTGCAACCGACCGCTGGGCGGAGGCGACAAAGGCGTCTTCCTGGCCTTTGGGGACATATACATAATCCGGCGCCAGACAGATCTGCCCGGCATTCAGCATCTTGCCATTCATGATGCGGTCGGTGGATGTCTGCATCCTGGATGATTTGCCGATGATCGTCGGCGATTTACCGCCAAGCTCAAGCGTTACCGGCACCAGATTTTCGGCTGCTGCGCGCATGATGCTCTTGCCTACTGATGTTGCGCCAATGAAGATGAGGTGATCAAAGGGCAGGGCGCTGAAAGCCTGCCCAACCTCTGGGCCGCCCGTAAACACCGCTACTTCGTTTTCATCAAAGGCCTTGGAGAACATGCGCACCATTAGATCGGCGGTGCGCGGCGTATATTCCGAAGGTTTCATCATCACCCGGTTTCCCGCCGAAAATATTCCCGCGAGCGGCGAAAAGGTCATCGCCAGGGGAAAATTCCAGGGCGTAATCAGGCCAACCGTCCCCAGGGGCTGATATTCCACCCGCGATTTCCCGCCCGCTAGATTAAACGGAAATGTGGTGGAGCGATGATCCGGCCGCATCCATTTGCGCAACTGTTTTTTTGCCTCTTTCAGGCCGCCAAGACAGCCAACAACATCTGACATGATGGACTGATCCGTGCTGCGATGGCCGAAATCGGCGCTCAGCGCAGAGCAGATTTCATCCTGATAATCAACGATCAGGCCAATGGCGCGATTAATGCGGTCGATGCGCAGTTCAGCGCTTGGCGCACCCTCATGGATATGGGCCTGCTTCTGGCGCTCCAGCACGGTGCGCATGCGCATCCCGGTATTGGCGCCATCTGTCGAAATGCTTTGCGTTGTGCTCATGTGTGTCCCCTGTCCCTGGATGAAGCCGGTAATGAATATGGTTTAGTTTAGCGTAGAATCCACTAGAATTGATATGGCTGATCGTATCCATGAGGATAGGATCAGGTAGGCAAATTCGGAGAATGGTCATGGAATATCAGCATATCCTGTTCACACGGTGCGGTGCGGTTGGCCACATCTCTTTTAATTCTCCAGGAACTCTAAATGCCCTGACCCGTGACATGCTACATGAATTTGAGGCGGCGCTAGACATTTGCGCCGGACCTGAAAGCGGTGTGCGCTGTCTGTTGCTGACGGGTGAAGGGCGGGGGTTTTCTTCCGGCATGAATTTGGCGGATCCCGGCGGGCCAAAGCTGCCCCGGCCGGATGCGGGCCAGGTTCTGGACGAAATTTTCAACACGCTTTTGCTGAAACTGCGGGATCTGGAAATTCCCATTGTCGTCGGTTTGCAAGGGGCGACGGCGGGGATCACCATGAGTATTGCGCTGATGGGAGATATTATTCTGGCGGCGCGTTCGGCCTATCTGTTGCAGCCTTTTGCGAATATCGGGTTGATACCGGATGGCGGCGCCACCTGGCTTTTGCCGCGTATGCTGGGCAAGGCGCGTGCGTTTGAGTTGTCGCTGCTGGGGGACCGTCTGCCAGCGGAAAAGGCATTGGCCTGGGGCCTGATCAATGATGTGCATGACGATGACAAATTGCGCGATGCGGCGATGGAAATGGCGCGCCGTCTGGCGCAGGGGCCGACCCGCGCCTATGCGCTGACCCGCAAGGCGTTCTGGGAGGGGTTTGATAATTCGTTCAAGGAGCAACTGCTTGTGGAGCGCATGTATCAGCGCACCGCCAGCCGCACAGCAGATGCGCAAGCCGCCGTGCGCGCCTTTCTGGCGAAAAAGCCGCCAGTATTTACGGGCAAGTGAGAGCGTTGCAGTAGATGCAATTGAGAAATGACGAACAGAAATTCGGGATGGTCGCAAAGCTGTTTCACTGGAGCGCGGCGCTGCTTGTATTCGCGCTGCTTCCAATCGGCTGGTACATGCATGATTTACCGCGTGGGTTAGAGAAATTTCGCTATGTGGAACTGCATAAATCTCTCGGACTCTTACTATTGTTGTTTATGACCGGGCGCAGTCTTTGGCGGGCCTATAATCCGCCGCCGCCATTGCCCGCCGATCTGCCCAACTGGGAAGTGCGCGCCGCAAAACTGACGCATTGGGCGCTTTATGGGGCGCTGTTCGGGCAGGTTTTTATCGGCATGGGACTGGTCTGGACAGCAAATTCACCGCTTACATTTTTTGGGTGGATTCCAGTACCCAGCCCGTTTAGCCCCGACCATGATCTGCATGAACTGGGTGAAGAGCTTCATGAGTTGTTCGCGTTCGCAATCGTTGGATTGCTTGTGATGCATATAGGCGCGGCGCTGCGCCACCATTTTATTTTGAAGAATGATATTTTGCGGCGGATGTTGCCCGTGATGCTGATTGCATCTGGCGTTTTTATAATAGCGCCGGTTAAAGCAGCAACATGGAACGTGGCGCCTGCAAGCCAGCTTCTGTTCCATTTTATGCAGTCTGGCATGTCCATTACCGGAAAGTTTGAGCACTTTGACGCGCGCATCGAGTTTGATCCGGACAAACCAGAGGACGGGCGCATTGATGTAACTATCGATATTGCCAGCCTGGATACGCAAAACGCGGAACGCGACGCCACGCTGCGCTCGGCTGAATTGTTTGACGCCGGAAAATTCCCGCAGGCGCAGTTTACGGCCGATAAAATCCGGGTTGCCGCTCCGGGTCAGTATGAGGCCGCAGGCACACTTACGATACGTGACATTACCTTGCCGCTGGTGTTACCCTTTACGCTGCAACTGGAAAAAGATGAATATGGCGGCAGGAATGCGTCTGCTTCCGGCATGGTTGCCATTTCGCGCCGCGATTTTGGTCTGGCGCGGGGACAATGGGAAGCAACAGATATAGTTGCGGATGAGGTCAAGATAGAGATCAGGCTGGAGGCCGTGCAGGCACCGAATTAAAAATCCGATCCAAGGGGGAAAAAAGATGCGAAGTGTGAAAGCTAAACTGGTTTCTACCGGTGTCATTGTGGCCATGGCGGCTTTGGCGCTGCCCGCAAACGCGGCGGATAAATTTCTGCTGGATCCCACCCATGCAAGCGTCTTGTTTGGTGTGTCGCATCTGGGATTTTCAAAAACCTTTGGCCGTTTCAACAAAGTTGAAGGGGCCTTTACGCTGGACGCGGACGCGCCCGAAAAATCATCCGTAGTTGTCACAATGGATGCGGCCAGCCTGGATACCAATCACGAGAAACGCGACGAACATTTACGCGGCAAGGATTTTTTCGATGTCGCGCAGTTTCCGGTGCTTACCTATAAAAGCACTTCCGTGAAACTAACGGGTGAGAAGACGGCGATAGTCACAGGTGACCTGACGATGCATGGGGTGACAAAATCTGTACCGCTTGACGTGACGCTGGTGAATGTCGGGCCAAATCCGATGGATCCGACCAAAACAAAAATAGTCGCCGGGTTTTCCGCGCGCGGAACCCTTAAACGCTCTGAATTTGGCATGGGGTATGCGGCCCCGCTACTGGGTGATGATGTGGAAATCATCATCGAGGTGGATGCGATCAAGCAGCCGTAATGCATTATTTCTTCTTGATCGGCCGCGGGGATTTTTTCGCGGCGGCGCGTTGTGCAGCGGCAAACGCATTCTTTGCCCACACCGCCAGTTCATCTGTATCGTCATACAGCGCATCGGGGATGAGGTAATAGGACATGGCCATGGTGCGGCCATCCTTGCGTTCATACAGGAACGGGCCCTGTCCGGCGTTCTCAAACTCCGCGCGGTTGTGATCATCGACTTTCAGATAAATCTGATCGTCAATGACAAGGCCGAACATGAGGTCATCACGAAAAATGCCCGCACCGCCGAACATGCTGCGGATACGGATGGCGCCAAAAGCGGCGAACAGATCACGTACATATTCGCGATATTCTTCGCTGACCGGCATCGCTCAGGTTAGCTCACGCGGAAAGATTCGCCGCAGCCGCAGGTATCGACGGCATTTGGGTTTTTGAACACAAAGCCGGATTCGAATTTGTCCGTCTTGTAATCCATCTCGGTGCCGATCAGGAACAGCACCGCTTTGGGATCAATCAGGATGGTGACATCCTTGTCCTCGACCTTTTCATCCAGCGGGTTTAGCTCGGACGCATATTCCATCGCATAGGACATGCCTGCACAGCCGGTGTTTTTAACGCTGATGCGCACGCCAACAACTTTGCCATCAGCGCGCGCCATGATTTCTTTAACGCGGTGTGCGGCGGCGTCGCTCAGGGTAATGGCTTTGGGGCGCGGGCGCGCGGGTCTGCGCACGGGCTTGCCGGAATTACTGTCGGTTATTTCAATCGCCATTGTCGCCGTACCTTTTCAAAACATATCCAGCGCAACCTGCGCCTCGTCCGACATGCGTGATTTATCCCAGGGCGGATCAAACACCATGTTCACTTCACACCCCCGCACACCGGAAACCTGAATGACCGCATCGCGCACCCATATCGGCATTTCACCCGCAACCGGGCAGGCGGGCGCGGTCAGGGTCATATCAATATCGACCATGCCCTGTTCATTGATATCCAGCCGGTAAATCAGCCCAAGCTCGTAGATATCGACAGGAATTTCCGGGTCATAAACCGTTTTAATAGCGGCCACGACAGGATCGTGCAGCAGATGCGGATCCACCAGGCCAGACGTATCTGCGCCGGTTTCCGCTTTTGCCATTTCTTGTTCCATATCCATGCTGGGCACCTGTTTACGTCTAACCAAATAATTTGCGGCAATCTTCCAGCGCGCGCACCAGAATATCGACTTCTTCTTTTGTGTTATATAATGCGAACGACGCCCGCGCCGTCGCGGTAACGCCCAGATGCCGCATCAGCGGTTCAGCGCAATGCTGGCCCGATCGCACGGCAACGCCGGATTGATCAATGATCGTGGCGATATCATGCGGATGAATGCCATCCATGCCAAACGAAATGATCGCGCCTTTTTCGCGCGCCTGGCCATATATGGTAAGCGCGTTGATTTCCGACAGGCGCGCCGTGGCGTAATCCAGCAATGATTTTTCATGGGCGGCAACGGCCGCGCGATCCAGCGACAGCATGAAATCGATAGCCGCGCCCAGGCCGATGGCCTGCACGATGGGCATGGTTCCGGGTTCAAACCGGAACGGCGGGTCAGCATAGGTCACATTATCCTGGGTGACCTGGCTAATCATTTCGCCGCCACCGAGAAAAGGCGGCATGGCGTTGAGATGTTCCGCCTTGCCATACAACACGCCAATGCCGGTCGGGCCATAAACCTTGTGGCCGGTGAAGGCGTAAAAATCGCAATCCAGATCCTGTACATCAATTGGCAGATGTGGCGCCGCCTGACTGCCATCCACCAGAACTGGCACACCCTGTGCATGGGCCAGCCGGATAATTTCCTTGATGGGCGTCACGGTGCCCAGCACGTTCGAAACATGGGTAATGGTCACCAGTCTTGTGCGGGGCGACAAAAGTTTTTCAAATTCATCCAGTTGCAATTCGCCGCGTCCGTCTACTGGAACCCATTTCAGAACAGCGCCTTTATCCGCCCGTAAAAAATGCCAGGGTACGATGTTGGAGTGATGTTCCATCACGGAAAGGATGATCTCATCACCTTCCTTGATGCGCGGGCGGGCAAAGCTGGACGCCACAAGATTGAGTGCGCCGGTGGCGTTGCTGGTGAAAATAATTTCTGATGTTTCACGCGCGTTCAGGAAACCGCGCACCTTTTCCCGCGCCGCTTCATATTTTTCGGTCGCCAGCGTGCTGAGATAATGCGCGCCGCGATGAATATTGGCATAGCTGGTGCGATAGGTATTATCCAGCGCATGCAGCACCGCTTCGGGTTTTTGCGCCGACGCGGCATTATCGAAATAGACCAGCGGCTTTGCGTTCACGGTGGTTTGCAGAATTGGAAACTGCGCACGGGCATGCGCTACGTCAAACCCGGTTGATGTTGTAGCGGGGCGAATATTTGCCGGCTTAGACATTTTCAATCACCAATTTCTGCGCCAGCCATGTACTGATTGTGTCCCGCATGTTTAGCTGAACCTGTCCGGCGTCCAGCGCATCGCTGCCCTGTATCTGCGCCACGGCGTCATCAAGAAATGCGCCGGTCAATAATGCCCGCGCCTGCGCCTCAGCTATGCCGCGCGCGCGCAGATAAAAAAGTGCTGCTTCATCCAACTGCCCAACCGATGCGCCATGGGCGCATTTCACATCATCCGCAAAAATTTCCAGTTCGGGTTTGGAATTTTGCACGGCATGCGGCGATAACAGCATGGCCTTGATCTGTTGTGTGGCATCGGTGCGTTGTGCGGGTTTTGCAATCCGGATCAGGCCCTGAAATATGCCCTGGGATTTACCATCAAGAATAGTGCGAAACATCTGGTGGCTGCGGCTCCCCGGTGCGCGATGGTTCATGATGCAGGTGGTATCGGCAATCTGCGATCCGTTCAGCATGCTGACGCCGTTCAGGCTGCACAGTGCGTCACTGCCCGCAATTTCAACATGCGCCTCGTTGCGCGACAGGCGGGCGCCACGGGTCAATGTGAAGCCGTCATAAACCGTATGCGCGTCAAGCCGGGCGTTCAGAAAATGAAAATGCAGGGCGTTTTGGCTTTCCGCCTGATCACGGTAATGGGCTAGACGCGCCCCTTCGCCAAGCTGCACATCGCTTGCGTTATTGACAAAATATTCTGCGCCTGCCGGCCCGTAATGGCTTTCCAAAAGCATTAGATTGGCGTGTGGTTCAAGCACAATAAGATTGCGGATTTGGGCATTCCCGGTATTAAAAAAAACAAGATGCAGCGGTTTGGAAACTTGCATATCCGCTGCAACGCAAATATATGCGCCATCGTTCAACAAAGCGGTATTCAACGCAAGGAATGGCGCGCCGGCGCTATCGCGTAACCGGTCCGCTATCGCAGCATCGTCCTGCAAGGCGGCGCGCAAAGATTGCGCACACAGGCCGGGGGGCAGATCGCCTGCTTCACTTTGCAACACGCCATTGACGAAAATCATCCGCCAGGCATCAAGCCCGGGAAACGGACCATCCATGCTTTTGAGATCAACCGGGGGCGCTGCGACAGTGCGAGACTGTTCCCGCAACAGCGATAAATCCGTCCACCGCCAGGCTTCATCTTTTCGTGTCGGCAGGCCGGTTTTTGAAAAATGCCGTATCGCATTCTGACGCACAGCACGAAGACGTGGCGTAACCGTTGCCAGGCCAGCTTCCTGCGCCTTAACCTCGCTTAGCAGCGCATGCTCCAATGTTACTATTTCAGCCATTGACCACTTCACCATAACCTTCGCGGTCCAGTTCAAGCGCCAATTCCTTGCCGCCGCTGCGCGCAATTTTTCCTTTGGCCAGCACATGCACGAAATCCGGCACAATATGATCCAGCAGGCGCTGATAATGCGTAATGACAATCATCGCACGGTCAGGCGCGCGCAGGCCGGTGACGCCATCACCAACCAGACGCAGGGCATCCACATCCAGACCGGAATCCGTTTCATCCAGTACGGCCAGCAGGGGTTGCAGCACCGCCATCTGTAAAATCTCGCAACGCTTTTTTTCGCCGCCGGAAAAACCGGCATTAACCGGGCGTTTCAGCATGTCTGCGGATATTTTAAGTTTTCCCGCTTCACGCTGCACCAGCTTCATGACGCCCATGGCGTCCAGTTCATCTTCGCCGCGCGATTTGCGCTGCGCATTGATCGCGTGCTTCAGAAAGGTCATGGTCGCCACGCCGGGAATTTCCACCGGATATTGAAAACCCAGAAAAATCCCTTTGGCGGCGCGCGCTTCGGGCGCCAGGGCGGTAAGGTCTTCACCAAAATAAAGCACACTGCCTTGCGTGATTTCATAGCCGGGACGTCCCGCAAGAATATAGGACAGTGTGCTTTTGCCAGACCCATTCGGCCCCATGATGGCATGCACTTCGCCCGCCTTCACGACAAGATCAATGCCGCGCAGAATTTCCTGCCCGCCAGCAGACACATGCAGATTTTTGATTTCCAGCATTACCTTACTCATTTTACCCGACACTGCCTTCTAAACTCACACCGACCAGCTTTTGCGCTTCGACGGCAAATTCCATCGGCAGATGCTGTAACACTTCACGGCAAAAACCATTGACCAGCAGCGCCACCGCGCTTTCCGCATCCAGGCCGCGCTGGCGGCAATAAAATAATTGCTCCTCGCTCAGCTTGGACGTGGTCGCCTCGTGTTCCACCTGCGCCGTCGGATTGCGCACCTCGATATAGGGCACGGTATGCGCGCCGCATTTATCGCCAATCAACAGGGAATCGCATTGGGTGTGGTTGCGCGCTCCCTCGGCTTTGGGATGTATGCTGACCAATCCGCGATAGGTGGACTGGCTGGCGCCCGCTGAAATACCCTTGGCTACAATGCGGCTGGTGGTGTTACGCCCCAGATGGATCATCTTGGTGCCGGTATCGGCCTGCTGATGATTATTGGTGATGGCGATGGAGTAAAATTCACCCACGGAATTATCGCCCTGCAGGATGCAGCTTGGATATTTCCAGGTAATGGCCGATCCGGTTTCCACCTGGGTCCAGGAAATTTTGGAATTGCGCCCACGGCATGCGCCACGCTTGGTGACAAAATTATAGATGCCGCCGCGCCCATCCTTGTCGCCGGGATACCAGTTCTGCACGGTTGAATATTTGATCTCGGCATCGTCCAGCACTACAAGCTCCACCACGGCGGCATGCAACTGGTTTTCATCGCGCATGGGCGCGGTGCAGCCTTCCAGATAGCTGACATAGGAACCCTTGTCGGCAATGATCAGGGTGCGTTCAAACTGCCCGGTATTGGCCGCATTGATACGGAAATAGGTCGACAGCTCCATCGGGCAACGCACACCCGGCGGGATATAAACAAAGGTGCCATCGCTGAACACGGCAGAATTCAGCGTGGCGTGAAAATTATCCGCATAGGGAACAACCGATCCCAGATATTTCTTCACCATATCCGGGTGGTCCTGCACCGCCTCGGAAATGGAGCAGAAAATCACCCCGGCCTCGTGCAGCTTTTCCTTGAACGTTGTCACCACGGAAACACTGTCAAACACGGCGTCAACAGCAACGCCTGCCAGCAGCATCCGCTCGTTCAGCGGAATGCCCAGCTTCTCATAAGTGCGCAGCAGTTCAGGGTCCACCTCGTCCAGGGTTTTCGGGCGTGAACCAAATCCCTTGGGGGCGGCGTAATAATAGGCGTCCTGATAATCAATCTGCGGAAAATCCACCCTGGCCCAGCCTGGTTCTTTCATGGTCAGCCAGCGGCGATAGGCGCGCAACCGCCATTCCAGCATCCATTCCGGCTCGCCTTTTTTGCCGGAAATAAAGCGCACAATATCTTCGTTCAACCCTTTGGGGGCATATTCGGATTCGATGTCACTGACAAAACCATGCTTATAGGTTTCACCGGCCTCTTCGACGGTTGTGATGGTTTCCGGACGCGCACTCATAATTTATACCTCAACCCGCCTGGCGCAAATTCACGCGCCCTGCGATCATTTCCCATGCTGTCAAAAATGTTTCTATGTCAGCAGCCTTTGTCGCCCATCCCAGGCTGACGCGGATGGCGGCGCCCGCCAACGCTTCATCAACCCCCATTGTGGAGAGCACGGCAGAGCGCGCCACCTTTCCCGATGAACAGGCTGCGCCTGCACTGACGGCAATGCCCGCAAGATCAAGGTTCATCACCTGGGTCACTGCCGCGACGCCGGGCAGGGCAAAGCAACTGGTGTTCGGCAGGCGCTGCTGATCGCGCCCGAAAAACACGGCATGCGGTGTTATCGACATCACGCCGTCTTCGAGCCTGTCACGCAATGCAGACATGTCCACCATCAATGCGGGCAGGGCATTCCCCGCCAATACCGAAGCCATTGCAAAACCGGTAATCGCCGCAATATTTTCTGTGCCGCCACGATGTCCGCGTTCCTGGCCGCCGCCGCGCATCTGGGATGTGACTTCCAGCCCGTTACGTACGATCAATGCGCCAATACCCTGCGGCCCGCCAAATTTATGCGCCGACAATGTAAGCAGATCAGCGCCGAGCGCAGTGAAATCCACAGCCATTTTGCCAGCCGCCTGCACCACATCACAATGCAGCAGCGCGCCATGGGCATGCGCAATGTTCGCTGCCTGTGCAACTGGCTGCACAATACCGGTTTCGTTGTTTGCCAGCATGACGCTTACCAGTGTGGGCGCATCTGTTTCACCGAGCATTGCATCCATTGCCGCCAGGTCAACAATGCCTGACGGCAATACAGGAATGATCGCATTATCCGCCGGGGCGGCGCGCAGTACGGAATCATGTTCAATTGCGGAAACCAGCACCCGTGCGGCCTTCACGCCACGCAGCGCAAGATTATTGGCTTCGGTGCCGCCACTGGTGAAGATGACCTCATCTGCTTTTGCGCCTACCAGGCTGGCCACATCGCGGCGCGCAGCGTCAATCCGGCTGCGGGCCTGCCGCCCAGGGCCATGCAGGCTGGATGCATTGCCATGACAGTGCAGCACAT
Source organism: Pseudomonadota bacterium (assembly GCA_049325255.1). Classification (GTDB taxonomy): domain Bacteria; phylum Pseudomonadota; class Alphaproteobacteria; order UBA11222; family UBA11222; genus UBA11222. The sequence continues at coordinate 120,608 of JBMOMW010000020.1, forward strand.
CGGTCATGGCGCGGATCACCTCAGGCCGCAAAGGGGCGGTGGCATTGTAATCCAGATAGGTAATCTGACCAGGCATTGTAATACTCTCAAAATACCTATTCGGCGACGGATGTCAGCCGGGGGGAATCAGAATTTCCAGAACAGTCCATTATACGTTCGAAAGCCGCACTTGTGCCCAAAACCCGTTTCTGCACCACATCGGCCAGCGTCACAGAACTGAGATAAATATGTATCTGCCGTCCCAGCTCTTCCCATAAATCGTGGGTTTTACAGCGGCTCTGATCTTTGGTGCATCCTTTGGAGGAACCGGTTTGACAGCGGGTTGTCTTGATTGGCTCATCCACCGCCAGAATGATATCGGCTATACGGGTTTGATCCGTGGGGTTTGCAAGCCGGTAGCCGCCGCCGGGGCCGCGCACGCTACGGACGATGCCGCCACGGCGCAATTTGGCAAATAATTGTTCCAGGTAGGACAGCGAAATATCCTGACGTGTGGCAATGTCCGCCAGGGTGATGGGCCGTCCGTGCCCCTCGTCGGCCAGATCCACCATCGCCATTACTGCATACCGCCCGCGTGTGCTCAGTCTCACCGGAATAATCCTTCGAATAGGTATTGTATCCTATAGCAGATTTTACTGCCATTTTCGGGGTCGCTTATGATATGACCGCGCACCACATCCGTGCCGATTTGACGCGCGTGGTTATAGAGAATGTAAACAACCCACTAAAAAAGTCAAGTATTAGCCGTAGGTTAATTTCAACCTATTGATATTACTGAATTAAGCACCATCTACAGCATCATTGAATTAGTCTGATACAGGCTTGAAGAAAGGAAAACGGAAAAGATGTCTGAAATCTTTTTCAATGGCCCGGCCGGTCGCATCGAAGGCCGTTATTATCCGGCGAACAGGGCAAACGCCCCAATTGCACTGGTGTTGCACCCGCATCCGCTTTATGGCGGGTCGATGCAGAATAAGGTCGTGCATCAGGTCGGACAGATTTTTCAAAAGCATGAATTTTCCGTGCTGCGCTTTAACTTTCGCGGCGTGGGCCGCAGTGTCGGGGAATATGATCATGGCCAGGGCGAACTGTCTGACGCCGCATCGGCGCTGGATTGGCTGCAGCAGATTAACGAAAATGCGCCGCAATGCTGGATTGCGGGTTTTTCTTTTGGCGCCTGGATTGCGATGCAGCTATTAATGCGGCGTCCTGAAATATCGGGTTTTATTGGAATCGCCCCGCCCGCCAACAATTATGATTTCGCCTTTCTCGCGCCATGCCCCGTGTCGGGTGCGATCATTCACGGGACATCTGATCAGGTCGTGCCAATCGAGTCTGTGGACAAGCTGGTGAACAAGCTGTCATCACAGAAAAACATCCTGGTCGACTATTTGAAAATCAAAGGCGCCAATCACTTCTTTGAATCGCACATTCCTGAACTGAGCAAGCATGTCAGCGATTATCTGGGCCGGCAGGTTGCGCTTTTGGAAGCGAAACAGACCGCCTAGCTGTCAGCAATATTATGGTCGGCGCGCCAGCACACCACCTGTCATGGGTTTTGGCGCGCCGGTTGTTGATGGAAGACTGAGCGGCAAACCGCGCAGGTGGCGTACAGCCAGAAAAGCAAAGGCTTCCGCTTCCAGTGCGTCGCCGCGCCAACCGGCGTCCTCCGCAGAAAAAACATCAACACCCAGTTCCCGGCGCAGCATTTCCATCAGTGTCCTGTTGTGCCGGCCGCCACCACACACGATCCAGCGCACAGGTCGTGCTGGCAAATGCAGTATGGAGGCGGCAACCGATGCTGCGGTAAATGCAGCGAGCGTCGCTGCGCCATCTTCGGGCGAAAGCGCTTCGACCAGCGACAGATCAAAAGCCTGACGATCCAGGCTCTTGGGTGGCGGCGCCTGAATTTGCGGCGCGCGCATCAGCGCGGCAAGGGCAGGGGCATTCACTTGACCGCGTGCGGCCAGCGCCCCGTCCCGGTCAATCGGCGTCCCAATTTTACGGGCGCACCAATCGTCGATAAGGCCATTTCCGGGGCCAGTGTCAAACGCCACGATGCCGCCACCTGCCGGATCAAGGCGCAAATCCAGCCAGGTCACATTGGCAATGCCGCCAATATTCAAAATGGCCTGCGGACCCTGAACCGTGTTCCCATCCAGGTCCAAATCGCGGGCCAAACCCCGATGATAGAGCGGTACGAGTGGTGCGCCCTGGCCGCCAGCCGCCACGTCGGCGCTACGAAAATCGTACACCACATCAATATCCAGGCTGCACGCCAGCGAAGCACCATCCCCAATTTGCAGGGTCAGCCGGTCTTCGGGGCGATGCAGCAAGGTCTGCCCGTGGAAGCCAACAACGGTAACTTCTTCACGCTCGATCTCAGCCTCGGCCAGGAGGGCGTCCACCAATTGCCCATGCTGGTGGGTCAGATCGCGGGTCAGGGTAAGGATTTCAGGCGCCTGGCGCGCGGCCGCACCAAGTTTTGCCGCCAAAACCATGGCATCTTGCAGCCGGGCGCGCATTTGGTCGTCATAGGGCTGGGTTGCCCAGGCGCCAAAAGCCTCCACCCGCTCCCCATCCGTGCGGATCAAGGCGGCGTCAATCCCGTCAAGCGAGGTTCCGCTCATCAGGCCCAGGGCGATTACCGGTTCCATCTCTGTCCAACACCTTTTCCACTGCTTATAAAGCTGTTACAGGTTAGCCGCTTATCAGACAATACTTTCCTGCAAGAATAGTTAATGACGATGAAATTAAACTCCCGGTTTCTAGAGACTTTCGTAGCGCGCGGTTACCTGCATCAATGTACCGACCTTGAGGGGTTGGATGCGCTTGCTTTGAAGCAGCCGATTACGGCTTATGTAGGGTATGACTGTACGGCGCCCAGCCTGCATGTGGGCAGCCTGATTTCAATTATGATGCTGCGGCTGCTGCAGCAGTCCGGGCACAAGCCGATTGTGCTAATTGGCGGCGGCACGACACGGGTTGGCGATCCGACGGGCAAGGATGAATCGCGCCCCTTGCTCACCGATGTACAGATCAATTCCAATATTTCCGGCATCCGGAAAGTGTTTGAACGATTTATTAAATTCGGTGATGGCCCAACCGACGCCATTATGGTCAATAATGCGGACTGGCTGGACCGGCTGAACTACATCGAATTTCTGCGTGATTTTGGCGCCCATTTCACGATCAACCGTATGCTGACAATGGACAGCGTCAAGCTGCGCCTGGAACGCGAGCAGCCGCTGACCTTTCTTGAATTCAATTATATGCTGCTGCAGGCTTATGATTTTCTTGAACTCAACCGCAAGCATGGTTGCCATTTGCAGATGGGCGGATCGGATCAGTGGGGCAATATTGTCAATGGTGTTGACCTGGGACGCCGCGCCGACGGGGCGCATCTGTTTGGCCTGACAACGCCGCTGCTGACGCTGGCGTCCGGCAAGAAGATGGGTAAATCCGAAAGCGGCGCCGTATGGTTGAATAGTGATATGCTCAGCCCGTATGAATACTGGCAATATTGGCGCAATGTCGAAGATGCCGATGTGGGCCGCTTTCTGCGCCTGTTCACTGAATTGCCGCTGGATGAAATTGCCCGTCTGGAAAAGCTGCAGGGTCAGGAACTGAACGAGGCAAAAAAGGTGCTTGCAAACGAAGCCACCGCCATGGCGCACGGCGCGCAGGCGGCGCAGCAGGCGGCGGAAACTGCGCGCCAGACCTTTGAGGAAGGCGCGATCGCGGAGGGGCTGCCGGAACTGGACATTCCGCGTACGGAAATTGAACCTGGCATTGCCGTATCAGAATTGCTGCGCCGCGCAGGCCTGTGCGCCAGTGGCGGCGAAGCCCGGCGGTTGATCAAAAATCGCGGTGTGCGGATCAATGATCAACTGGTGGAAAACGAGCAGGCGCTGCTAAACCCCGCCGATTTCTCAAACGGCGCGGTAAAGCTCAGCGCAGGCAAGAAGAAACACGTTCTGCTACGGGTGGGGTGAGTTACTACCCTATCCCCCGTAAAACACCTTCTCACCCAGGTCTTTCATCCACAGGATAGCGTCATCGGCGCGGGCTTCCGGCTGTTTGGCGACATTGGCGTTGGTTACCTGGGCCACGAAAATATGGTGATCGCCCTGTTCGACAATGCTGGTTACCTTGCATTCAACGCTGGCGATGGCGTTGTTAAGGATCGGCGCGCCATTGGCCCCGGCCCTGAAGGGTTCGCCGCTGATCTTGTCTCCGTCAAGTTGCGCAGGTTTGAAAAAGGTAAAGCCAACAGGCGCCTGCCCTTTGCCCAGCATATTGAGTGCAAAAGTCTGGGTTTTCCTGACCAGCGCATAAGCGCCACTGTCACTCTTGATGGCAATAGCAACAAGTGGCGGCTCGAACGATGTTTGGGTCACCCAGTTCACAGTCGCAGCGGCAACATCGTTTCCAGACCTGGCGGTTAAAATGTAAATCCCGTAAGGGATCATCCGAAGCGCGGTTTTCTTTGCTGCATCATCCATAGGCGTCTCTCCTGAAGTTTTAATTTGAAAGACGTAAGCTTTCAGCAATACGGATCAGGAATCAAGAGCGCATTTTATTTTGCAGCATCAGGCGCCGTCGGCTCCGCCTGTTCAGCCGGTGCGGCCAGATCGCCAAGATTGAAAATATGCCGTAGAAATCCCGGCGTTAGTGCAGAAAGCGGATTAACGAAAATATCCGGGTTATCGCTTGAGCCGGTGGCGCTGTAATTGATGGCCAAAATGCCTTCATTTTTACCACCAAGCAGAATTTTCCCCAATATTGGCACCTTGCCAAAAACCGTATTGAGCGTATAGGCGGGGATCACGGTTCCATTCATGTTGACTGTGCCGTCAGCTTCATTCTTCGTTCCATGCAGTGTCAGGCCAAGTTCCGAGCCAGACCCATAGGCCTCGGTCAATGTAATGACGCCATTGTGCATTTTATAGGGCACAAGGATACGATCGAACGTCAGGCCGCTGCCTGTCAGAATGTCACGAATACCGGTAAGCGAGGCTATGGTCAGGATGCGCGTTAGCGCAGGTGCGTTAACAACCTGCATATTCCGTATACGGATTTCACCCTGCATCGGCGGGGCATCCAGTGCCCCGCGCCGTTTTTTATCCTGAAACTCTCCCGTCATTTCAAGATCTCCGTTGACGCCGCTGTCAAACAGTTCAAGGCCGTATAATATTTTTCCCGCGTCCAGAGAGATGAGCGAAAAAGTTCTGTTGCCATTTGCGTCAGGTTGCAAACGCAGGGTTACATTGCGTTCAGGGCCATAGTTTGCATCCACAGCAAGATTGATAAAATCCGCACCGTCATAACTGCCAATTGCAATGACATCGTTCAGAATATTTCCCTCGCGCAGCAATACCTGCTTGACGCGGGCTTCAATATCATAGGCAAGCCCTTTTTCGTCCGGTTTAGGCATGCTACCAGATTTTCGTAATTGGGAAATGGACAGGGATAAATCAGCACGCGGCCCGTTCATGGAAATAGTATACGCGCCATTTTTTTTGCGCCGCGCCTCACCACTCAGCTCATTCGCCGCACCCAGTTTCAGGCGATCCATGCGGATGATATTTGGCGGCCCATGTGGCTCAAACACCAGCCGGCCGGCGACATCAATATCTTTTCCTGCGATGGTTAAATTGTCCAGAACAGCGCCGGTTTCACCGCCAGGGGGCATGGCAAAATCAAAACGCATGCTTGCGGGAACGGATTTCGGTTTGCGCCAGGAAAGCGGTTCGGCGATGAGTTCCGCGTCTATGAGATCAGTGGTGACATGGCCACCGGATATTTTTGCGCCACGCCCCCAGGCTTCGGCCATCAGGGTTACCGGTCCGGCAATGATGCCCGCAGTTGGAAAACCAAGCGCTTCCAGCTGATGCTCATCCGCATTCATTTTTACGGTGTAATTGCTGGATGGGCCTTCCTTGACATTAAATTTTTCTGCCCAGGTAAGATCGGCAAACGCGTCGATAAATCTTCCTGACCCCTTGACCGCTATGCCTTTGGGATTAACATCAATGTGGACATCAGCCTGTTCCAGCGCCACGCCGTTCAGCAGATTGGGCAGGCGCAAATCATCCACATCGCTTGCCACCTCATAGTGAATTTCATCCATATGCATATTATTTTTGATGGGCAATTTAAGCAGTATTTGTGTGCTTGCGCCGCCGCCGATCGTGGCAGGATCAACGCCATATTTTGATGGATAGCCCAGCGGCCTGGAATCAATCAGCTCCAGGGTTTTGGTCATGCTGCCGTTCAGCGACAGTTTTATTTCGCCGTCTTTTTCCGGCAGATGCGTATTGGCAAGAATAAACTTGCCGTCACTCAGGCGCAGATCATCAAGAATGAGACCATCATCCAGCGTCAGTTCGAATTGCCGTCCTGTAATCAGGGCGCTGCCGCGCCCCTGGGTGATCGGTGGCATGGGCCGCAGATAGTGACCGGTAACGCCACTAAACTTCATATCAACCTTGATCGCTTCATTGGTGAGAGATCCGGCGGCAAACTCACCGCGCGCAATGTTGGCCTCAAAGTGCGCCTGATCGACATTGCCGGTATCCATATTTTCCATGAACCATCCGCGCGACCCCCTGGCGGCGGGAATTGGCCATAGGCGTTTCACCGTTTCAATGGTGGCGTTGGTGATGTCGCCGCTAATCTGGATGGCGGGGCTCGCAACACCATATTCAGCCGATCCCCTGGCGGTGATTTCCATTGGCCCCTGGCGCAATTGTGTGCGGCCAATCCGGATAAGGCTGTCATTAAATGTGTACTCAGCCTCAATCTCAAGCGTATCGACCTGAACCGGTTCAGGCATTAAATCCGGCAATGTGATTTGACCAGCGCCTGCGCGCATATTGGCGCTCAAACCCAGCAATTTTCCATCAGCCGCGATTTGCACGCCTACCAGGCCGCTAATGGGCAGACGAAAATTTGCAAGTTGGGCCAGCGCCATGGAACCTTCGGCAAGACGGAATGGTTCGACACCGCTAAAGCTGATATCGATCTGGCTCAGTTGCGTCGTCCGGTCAAAATTCCCGCCCAGGGACAGCATCCATGTCCGTTCATCTATTTTCAGCCCGATAGCTGCTTCGCCAATAATGCCCTGTTCAGAACGGTCGAATGAAAAATTGGCGTTGCTGGCCTCCCACACAGTTTCCAGCCGAAGATCGCGATAAACCAGTTCAACATTCCAGATCGACAGATGCTCAAGCGCGCCCATATTGCCGCCAAGGCCTGGCGGCTCAAGCAATGCGGCAAATGCGCGTGACAATAATCCCGATATGTCCGGCGGATCAGTTCGTTGCAGATCATCAGGGGCGGCCGCAACGCCCAACCGGAATGACCCATCCAGCAGCCGCACCACAGTAAGTGAGGCGTCTCTTAATTTAATATAGGTCGGTGCGATGCGGCCCAATAACAGCCCGCGTGCGCTAAGCCCAAGGTCAAGCCGTGGGGCCTGGGCCACCAGATCACCCGAAGCCTCCTTGATACGGACGCCGGTAATGGTGATCGCCAGGGAAGGCCGCAAATCAGTCCAGTCGAGAATGGGCTCATCAAACTCCCATACATAGCCGGGCGTGGCCTCGGTCAGCATTTCCTGTAGATATGTGCCAAAAAAAGACAGCGAGACGGGGCCGCTGGCAAATCGCCAGAGGCCAATCGCCACGATTAACGTAGCGACCGTCAATGCGGCCCCAAGGACGCGCATGAGTATTTTAGTTGAACGAATAATCACAGACTGGCTTCAATCTTGCCGTATTATCATTCATACACCACCGTAAATACTGGCAATATCATAGCCAGAAGTGTTGACGGATTTAATTCGGGTGGCAACTGAATGCACGTTTTTTCCATGCTGAATGCTATCACAGATTCGCACCTTATGCCCCAGCCCTTTGATCCGGCGCGGGCAGAAGCGCTGTTGGCTGATTTATGGCAGGCCGCCGGGATGTGCGGGGACGAGGTTCAGCAGACGGTTGCAGCGCTGTTGAAGGATGCAAAAGGCCGCAACCTGTTACTGGCGGTATTCGGGAACAGCCCGTTTCTCAGCCGTATCGCCCTGCGCGATCCGGTCTTTCTGTGTTCCCTGATACAGCAGGGCCCGGAGGCAACCATGACCGCAATCTACGGCGCAGTCATGGCATTGGCGGATGACGGTCTGCAGCAGGATGCGCTGGCGCAGCAGTTACGCATCCGGCGCGGGCAGGCGGCGCTGACAATCGCCATGGCTGATATTGCAGGGCTTTGGGATATAGGGCAGGTAACCGGCGCGCTTTCCGGTTTTGCCTGCACTATATTGCAGGCAACAGTCGATGCGTTGCTGCGCGCCCACGCCAAAGCGGGCGATCTTGTTCTTGCTGATCCTGATCAGCCTTCCCGATCCTGTGGATATGTGATCATTGCCATGGGCAAGCTGGGCGCGGGGGAACTGAATTATTCCAGCGATATAGATTTGATCATTCTGTTTGACCCGGAACGCTGTTCCTATCGGGGAAAGCTGGAACTGCTTGAGTTTCAGGTTCGTTTTACAAAAAACCTGGTCAGGCTGCTACAGGATTTTACTGCGGATGGGTATGTGTTTCGCGTTGATTTGCGCCTGCGGCCCGACCCTGCGGCGACACCCATCGCCTTGCCCGTAGAGGCTGCGGAAACCTATTACGAAAGCACCGGCAAGGGGTGGGAGCGGGCGGCGATGATCAAGGCGCGCCCGGTTGCCGGTGATATCGAGATGGGCCAGACGTTCCTCAAAAACATCAGTCCCTTTGTCTGGCGCAAAAGCCTTGATTATGCCGCCGTACGCGATGTGTTTGACATGGTTGGCCTGATCCGCGCGCATCATGGCCATGCAGATATTCAGGTGGCCGGTCATAACATCAAAATCGGTCTTGGCGGCATCCGCGAGATTGAGTTTTTTGCACAGACACATCAATTGATCGCGGGCGGCCGGGATCGCAAACTGCGCGATCCCACGACGCTGGGAATATTGTCGATCCTGCAGGAAAAAGGACAGCTTGAAACAGAGCCTGCGCAACAGTTGCGTGACGCCTATATATTTTTGCGCACCCTGGAGCATCGTCTGCAAATGATCAATGACGAACAAACCCAGACTCTTCCGAAAACTTCAGAAGGCCTTGCGCATTTGGCGGCGTTTATGGGGTATGCCGGGGCCGCTGAATTCAGCGATGCCATACGATTGCACCTGAGCCATGCGGCGGAACAGTTTCGCAAACTGGTAGGGCAGGGGAAGGCTGGCGAAGCAACTGACAGTGAGGCGGCCGGTGACATAATATCACATGAACCGTTGCAACAGATGGGCTTCGGCGACCCGGCGCGCGCCTTTGACATTCTCGAAATCTGGCGGACATTCCGCTACCGCGCCTTGCGAACCCAGCGCGCACGCGAATTACTGGTTCTACTGACGCCAAAAATATTGACTGCGATCTCCTCCACTTCCGATCCGGATGGAGCGTTGCTGCGGTTTGATGAATTTCTTGCGGCCATGCCGGCGGGCGTTCAGCTTCTTTCGCTGTTTAATGCGCATCCCTGGCTGCTGGAGCTAATTGCCGAAATTATGGGCACCGCGCCTGGGCTGGCGGAAATTCTGGGGCGCAAACCTGCGCTGCTGGACGCGGTGTTATCGCCTGATTTTCTGGAAACTATTCCAGACGCGGCGCAGCTCTCGGCTGATCTGGAATACGCCCTTGAACCTGCGCGTGATTTTCAGGATGTACTCGATATTACCCGGCGCTGGGCATATGAACGCAAGTTCCAGGTTGGGGTGCAATTGCTCCAGAATTTGATCGATGGCGGCGGCGCTGGACTAGCACAGAGTGATATTGCCGACACATTGCTGCGCGCCCTGTTGCCGCGCGTTGTGGCTGAGCTTGCTGAAAGACATGGGGTGATTGCGGGCGCCGGCATGGCGGTGCTGGCTATGGGCAAGCTGGGCGGAAGGGAGCTGACCTTCACCTCTGATCTTGATCTGATTTTTATTTATCCGGATACGCCGGATATGTCGGATGGCAAAACGCCACTTAGCGCGGGCCACTATTTTGCAAGGCTTTGCCAGCGTCTGATTAATGCACTGTCTGCACCCACGGCGGAGGGGCGGCTTTATGAAGTTGATATGCGGCTACGTCCATCCGGCGGCAAGGGCCCCATTGCCGTATCGCTGGAGGCATTTCAAAAATATCATGCAGAATCTGCGCAGACATGGGAGCATATGGCCTGGACGCGCGCGCGCATTGTGACGGCGCCGGAAACGCTCGCGAGTGATATTAGCGCCGTTATTCGGGGGTTTCTTGTCAGGCCGCGTGATTCAAAAATGCTGGCCCATGAAGTAGCCACGATGCGGGCGCGTATTGATCAGGAGTTTCACAGCAAAAATATCTGGGATTTCAAATATGTCCGGGGCGGCATGATGGATGCGGAATTCATCACCCAGTTTTTACTTCTGCGCGATGCAGCGGCTTTTCCCGATGTGCTACACGGCACAACCATGACGGCGCTAGCACAGCTTGCGGCGCATGGATGCTTGCCAAAAGAATCTGCGCAGGATTTGATTGCATCACTGCGCACATTGCGTGATATGCAGCAAATTTCACGCCTGTGTCTTGGTGATAGCAAGGATGTCCATTCCGCGCCAACTGCGCTGCAAGAGATGATGGCGAAGCGTGCACAGGCCCGGACATTTACTGATCTGGAGCAACAGATCACCGGTATTGAAACAAATATCTACCGGATTTATCGGAAAATCGTTCTGGCCGAGGCAGGACTGGACGAGGAGCCGGAAGTTCCGTCATAATATGAATAAATTACTCGCAGGATAAGGCACATGCTGGAAGAAGGCCAAAAGGCGCCCAATTTCAAACTTAAAACCGATGGCGATGGCGAAATCAGCCTGGCAAAGCTGAAGGGTAAAGTCGCCGTCGTGTATTTCTATCCAAAAGATGACACCCCCGGCTGCACGGCTGAGGCCATTGCGTTCAGCGCTCTAAAGCCCCAATTCGATAAATGTGGCGCAGTGTTGATAGGGGTGTCGAAAGACAGTGTGCAGCGCCATGACAATTTCAAGAAAAAATATGATCTGAAAATTCAACTGGCTTCAGATGAAGAGGGTCAAATGGTGGCTGACTATGGAGTCTGGATCAAAAAAATAAATTATGGCCGCGAATATATGGGCATGGACCGCAGCACATTCCTGATCGACGCCAGGGGAGTGATTCGCAAAATCTGGCGCAAGGTGAAGGTCAAGGGACACGCGGAACAGGTGCTGGAGGCCGTTCGGGCGCTGTAGGTAAGCTCAGGAAACACGAACGCACCACAAGAAAATGTGCAGCGCGATTAATATCAAGTCGCAGCAGGCCAGTTTCATGAAGCTTTGAAAAGCGGGAGACAGCAGGGTTATTTTGTATCATTTCTAACCGATATATTGTCATTGATACGTTCCCTGAATCGAAAAATGGGGGATAACATCAAACTAGTGATAGACATCACTTGTCTATCAGGGTTGAATAACCCCCTGGGTGCGGGAATCGTAGGGAAATACAAAGAGGGGGCTGGATGTCAAACGGGATTGTAATGATCGCCGCTAACTTTTGGGGGCAACTTTTTCCTGAACGGCAAATCTACCTGCGCAGTCAAGGGTATGTGCGTAGTGTCAGTCTGTCGCCTGGCGCGCAATTTACCGGTGTAGCCATTTTCCTTCTGGTTTTTTCGTGGATGACTTTCGCCTCGGTGAATTTTGCATTCCATCATGGGGCGCTGGTTGGGCGTGACGCACAGTTTGACGCTCTGCGCACATCGAATGAGCGGCTTCTGGCCGAGATTGTGCAGGTTCAACAGCGGTTTTTGAACACAACCATGGAGTTGGAGGCCAAAAAGCGGCAACTGGCTGAACTGCTGGCGCAAAATAATCGGGCCGGCGCCGATGTTGCTGTCCTGACTGAAAATCAAGATGCCGCAACAGTTAAATCTGGCAATCCTGGTATGTTGCCGCGCCCGCGCCCGGAAGCGCTACGCGATGAGACGCCAGAAGTGTTACGCCGTGAGACGAATATATCATCGGATGTTTTGCCGCGCGCGCGTCCGGTGCGCCCGGTTTTTATGCTGCCTTCCAATATGACCGCTATTGACGGTGGACTGCCCGATAATGCCCAGGCCACGTCAATGGGGCCTGGCTTGACGGGCGCCAAAAGCGCCCAATATGATGTGATGGCGTATCTTGCGGCGGATGCCCATACGGCTGTTGCCGCGCTTGAAAAACTGATCAATCAGACCGGGCTGGATGCGGACACCATGTTGCGCCGGCGTGACGGGGCGGCAAAGCCTGGCAGTCATGCGGAAGGTGGGCCGCTGCTAAGCCTGCCGCCTTCAATGACGGCCAAATTTTTACGCCGTAATATGCCTGGCGAACTTGCAATGCCGTCAACCCGCAAGGGCAGGCTGGAAATGCTGCGTGAGGCGCTGTTTAGTCTGCCGCTCGCGGAACCAGTTGATAAATATTATGTCTCAAGCGCGTATGGCTATCGCCGTGATCCATTTACCCGCGCCCGGGCGTTTCACTCCGGCATGGATTTGGTCGCTCCGCATGGCGATCCGGTCTTGTCCAGCGCGCCGGGCACCGTTATTTTTGCAGGTCCTAACGGTCCTTATGGCAATATGGTGGAAATTGATCACGGCCGTGGGGTCAAGAGCCGTTATGGTCATTTAAGCAAGATTACCGTTGCGCGGGGGCAAAAGATCGGCCTGCGCGATCTGATCGGCCGTGTTGGAAATACGGGACGAAGCGGTACCGCGCATTTGCATTTTGAGGTCTGGTTTGATGGCAAGGCGCGTGATCCCCGCAACTTCTTGAAGGCTGGCGAGAATGTTTTTCAGCGGCAGGGATAAAAACCCCAGCGGTAGCGGTCATGCATCAGGCCGCCGGCAGGGCAGGGATATGGTCTCGATCATCAGTGCTGATCTGTCTGTGACAGGAGATCTGGTTTCACCCGGGGATTTGCAGATAGACGGTTTTGTGGAGGGCAATATTCGCTGTCAGTCGCTGACGATTGGCCCCTCGGCAAGTGTCACCGGCAATATCATGGCTGAAGATGTATTGATCCGGGGCGTGCTTAGTGGTGGTGTCGAAGCACGCTCCGTAACATTGGGTAAAACCGCACAGGTTACCGGCGACATTCTGCATGAAACGATTGCCATCGAGGCGGGGGCTGTTCTTGATGGAAGGCTGACAGGCCGCAACCGCGCCTTAGGCGCGGCAATGGATGCGCTTCCACAGCCGGATGGCCAGGTCAGGAAAGAAATTCCTGCGCAAGAGCATCAACCCGAACTGCCACAGGCCATCCGGCGTCAGGTGAATTAACCGGCAGCGGTTTGCTGCGATTCCGCATATGCGGTATCCAGCGCTTTCAGCAGCAGCTCCGGTTCCTGCGCACCCACCAGCAAATATTTATTGGCAATCACGTAGGATGGCACGCCCTGAATGCCAATTCTGCGCGCCGTCGCATCTTCCTCGCGGATCAAATCAATGTCTGCATCACGAAGCAGCAGATCGCGGATAATTTCGGTATCCATTCCGGCTTCACGGGCAATATCAAGCAGTACTGCATGATCACTGATGTCGTCACCATCGGTAAAGTAACGGCGGAAGATTGTTTCAACCAGTTCGGGCTGACGGCCCACGCTATGAGACCACCGGATCAGGCGATGCGCATCCAGTGTATTTGGCATGCGGGCGATGCGGCTGAAATTAAATTCAATTCCTAGATCATGCCCTGCTTCCATAAGTGCATTCATGATGCCGCTGGGGCCTTTCGGCTCACCAAATTTTCGCCGCAGATGTTCTTTGCGGTCCATGCCCTCGCGCGGCATATCGGGATTTAACTGAAATACCCGGTAGGCAAGATCGATCTTCATTTCTGGTCTGGCGGCGATCGCAATCTCCATGCGTTTCTTGCCGACATAGCACCACGGGCACACAGGATCGGATATGATATCAAGTTGCATGGCAAAACTCCCCGGATGAGAAATATATTCACAACCCGAAGGTTAACGCATCCCGTCGTGCAGGTTAAGCTAATAAATCGCCCTGGTTGCCTTTGCTCATCGCAGCCCTGATCAGCGCTTCGGCGTTCATGCCTGGCGCCAGACAGGCCACGCCAGTTGAAACATGGGCGCGGATGGGTGTGGCGATATCGCCTTCCATGATCTCGGTAAAATTGATGACGCTGCCAATACGGTGCGCCACGAGTTCGCCCGGCGCAAGACGGGTTTCCGGCATAACCAGTACTATCCGGCGACCGCTGAAGCGGGCAGATAAATCTTCGCCACGCACCAGATTGCTGACCACGATACCAACCTGCCGGAGGATTTTGTCCCCTACGCTGTAACCATACAGGTTGTTAATGTCCGTCAGATTATCGAACGTAAAAACACCAACCGCCAGACTTCGGTTTTGCGTGTGGGAATCCGCCACCAGCTCGCAGAGGTGCTCCATCATGAACCCGTGGCTGTACAGCCCGGTTAGCGCATCACATACAGATACATCCCGCGCCTGCCGGTAGACCGTGATCAGAGAATCACGGTAGCGCTGCTGGCGGACCAATATTTCGACACGCGCGCTGAAATCACCAATATTGACTGGATGCAGGAATACATCAGCGGCCCCCGCAGCATAAGGGGCCGCTGCATCACAGGCCGGTGAGGCGTCCATCATGCATACAATAGGTATATTGAATAATCTGGAATTACGCCGTACATCTGCGGCAAACTGGAAAAAAGCTGTTTCCTGACCTCGTTGAATATTCAGCAATATGGCGTCATAATGGCGGCGCTCAAGATAGTTCATGCCAGTTGCAGGGCTTTGTGCGTGCGTTAATGTACCCATGCCGCTAAGCGCAAGTTCCATTTGCTCGAAATGTTCCCGTGCTTCGCCGACCAGCAGAAAATTGGCATCATCCCTGAAAACGCTCACTGGCGATATATTGACGTCAGTTTGCAACCCATATTTGGCGGTAGTATTTAAGCGGCGACGCAACTCTTCCTGCATCGTCCCCAGTCTGGCAAGCGATTCAATCCGGCCAAATAATTGCAGATCATGATAGGGGAAGGGCAGGCACGCATCCGCACCTGCACGCAACCCTTCGGCGCGCGCTGACTCGCTATCTGATGGGGTAATCAGAATTACCGGCACGCCTGCCGTTTCACTTCGGCCTTTCAATGCCCGGGTGAGATTCAGGCTGGAACCTGTACTGTCATTACTTGCAATAATCACGATATCGGGTTTTGCAGAACGTACCTGGTCAAGCGCATCTACCTTGTCCTTATGTGGTACGTTTTCATACCCTTGGGCATGTAATTTACGTGTCAGAACACCGGCTTCCACAGAATCATTGTTGATAACAAGAACGCGTGCACTGCTGCTCATTGGCGGGCTACTCCTATGGAATTTTCGGCTATCCTAAAGCAGGGTAGTTAATGCTTTCTTTGCATTTTTGATTGCCGCAACGAATAGTGGGCGCTAACGATCACGCTTCAGCCTTACGGGAGCTTCACGGTGATGAGCAACATGATGATTGATCTGACGGGTAAAAATATTCTGATAACCGGGACCACCAGCGGTCTGGGACGGCATTTTGCACTAACCCTGGCGGCGGCGGGGGCCCGGGTGGCGGTAACCGGGCGCCGGATTGAACGGCTTCAGGATCTGTGTGCGGAAATAGCCGGGAAAGGCGGGCATGCTTTTCCCCTGGCGCTTGATGTTCAGGATGTACAAAGCATCAAACAGACTGTTGAGGCCAGCGAGAAGGCGCTGGGGCCGATCAATATTCTGATCAATAATGCCGGCGTCAATGGGGCCGGTCGCGCCATTGATATTACACCCGAAGCCTATGACGAGCTTTTCGACACCAATCTGCGCGGCGCCTTCTTTATGGCGGCCGAGGTGGCAAAGCGGATGATGTTGCGCTATAAAAGTAATCCTCAAGCTACTGGTAAAATTATTAATATTGCTTCTGCAGCGGCCCATGTTCTGCTGCCTGGACTGTCTTTGTACAATATGTCCAAGGCGGCAATGGCGATGATGACCAAAGCGCTGGCGCGCGAATGGGGCCGTCAGGGTATTAGCGTAAACGCCATTAATCCGGGCTATATCGAAACCGAGCTGAACAGTGAATGGTTCCATAGTGACAAGGGCAGGGCGCAAAT
The DNA here is from genome assembly GCA_049325255.1 of Pseudomonadota bacterium. Lineage (GTDB taxonomy): Bacteria > Pseudomonadota > Alphaproteobacteria > UBA11222 > UBA11222 > UBA11222. The sequence continues at coordinate 136,838 of JBMOMW010000020.1, forward strand.
TGCGACCTTCCTGCGCCGCCGCCTCAACCAGGCCAGCGATCTGGATGGCATGCTGCTGCTGCTCTGTTCAGACAGCTCCGCCATCATGACCGGTGCTGTTCTGGATGTGGATGACGGACAAAGCCTGCTGGCCCTGGGTTAACAGTTCCATTTGCCCGTTAGCTGCTCTAAAATCCTGATAACAAATAATCAACAGGGAGAAACTGCGATGTCTGGACCGTTAACAGGGGTAAAAATCATAGAATTTCAGGGCATTGGCCCAGGGCCGTTTTGCGGCATGCTGCTATCGGATATGGGGGCCGATGTCATTCGCATCGACCGCAAGGAGCGCAATGGCGGCGGCAGCAAATTTGAAATTGGCGGACGCGGGCGGCGTTCCGTGTCGCTGGATCTGAAAAAACCCGAAGCGATTGAGACCTGCCTGAAACTGATCGAAAAAGCTGATATCGTGTTCGAAGGCTTCCGTCCTGGCGTGATGGAACGTCTGGGGCTTGGCCCGGATGTCTGTCTCAAGCGCAATAAGCGTATCGTGTATGGCCGCATGACCGGCTGGGGTCAGGATGGCCCTTACGCGCAAATGGCGGGCCATGACATCAATTACATCGCCATCACGGGCGCCTTGCGGTCCTGCGCGCGGCCAGGCGAAAAGCCCATGCACCCGCTCAATCTGGTGGGCGATTTTGGCGGCGGCGCGCTGTATCTGGCCGTTGGGCTGCTGGCGGCGCTGCATGAAGCGAAAGTCTCAGGGCAGGGGCAGGTGGTGGACTGCTCCATGGCAGACGGCGCAGCGTCCCTGATGTCGATGTTCTTTGGCATGAGCGCTGCGGGCATGTGGAGCGATGAAATCGGCACCAATCTGCTGGATGGCGGCGCGCCCTTCTATGACAGCTATCTGTGCTCGGACGGGGAGTATATCTCGATCGGCTCCATTGAGCCGCAATTCTATGCGGAATTGCTTGAAAAGATGGAGTTAAGTAATGACCCTGACTTTAAAAAACAGATGGATCGCTCCAAATGGCTGGTCATGAAACAAAAGCTGATCGCGCAATTCAAGACCAAAACCCGTGATCAGTGGAACGCGATCATGGAATATACCGATATCTGTTTTGGACCAGTGCTGGGTCTCAAGGAGGCGCTGAAGCATCCGCACAATATCGCCCGCAAGACCTTTATCGAGGTTGAGGGCGTACCACAACCCGCGCCCGCGCCACGCTTCAGCCGCACCGTGTCGAAAGTGCAAAGTCCGCCCCCGGTCATTGGCCAGCATACGGAATCTGCCCTAAAGGATTGGGGCTTTTCGGCGGCGGAAGTGGAAGGCCTGCGCAAGACCGGGGCGATTTAACCGTGCAGGTATTACCCGGCACCACAGGACGGCGGCGCATCTACTTGATGCGCCACGGTCATGTGGATTATTTTTCACCGGAAGTCATCGCTTCCGGTGACTTTGAAGGGGTGCCTCTAACCCCGCTTGGCCGGGATCAGGCGTGCGCAGCAGGACAGGCGCTGGCGCATGTGCCGTTTGACCGGGTAATCTGTTCCGGTCTAAATCGCACCCGTGAAACCGCAGAAATTACCATTTTATGTCATGAGATAAAGTCTGAACTTAAAGTAGAAATTGAATCAGGTCTTGTGGAGCTGAGGGGTAGCACCAATGGTCCGCCCATGACCCGTGATAAGCTGGGCGCAGCATTGGCGTTCCAGTTTGATGCAGCCGGAGAACCCGGCGCGCGTTTTGGCCTGGGAACCAATGGTGAGAAATTCACAGAAGCGCTGGCGCGCGGCAGTGCTTCCATTGAACGTTTGCTGCAACAGCCGGACTGGGCAAATGCGCTCGTCGTTGCCCATGAAGGCATTAACCGGATACTGCTCGGCTGGATGACCGGCGCCGGACTGAAAGGGGTGCAGGCGTTTGAGCAAGATACCGCCTGCGTCAACATACTGGATTTCGACATGGCGCCACGCGCCGACGGGCAGGGCGTTGAGATCATCCGCAAAGTTATCAAGGCGCTCAACCTGACACCTTATAACTGGACCAAGTTCGGCATGAACATGACCAGCCTGGAACGCATCATGGCCCCGGTGGACGATCATCATTAATGTGAAATAAAAGGATAGTGATTTAACTTCTGATAATATTGAATTTTTCGTATTTTTTTGGTTTCATGTGACGTCTGTCACTTCCGTGAAGGATTGGTCATTCTAATATCCAGGACGGTGGGGGATATTCCTCAACGCTCAGGGCTTGCGGGCCCTTCCGGGTGATCAAGTGGCAACCGATATCGAAAATCTCAATCTTGAGCTGATACAGGCACAAATCCTGTTACGCGCCAGCCAAGGCTTTTTCAGAGATGTTCTGTTGGAGATTACCCGGCGCAAGATTTCTGATGATTTGGTCCTCGCGGATGATCTCAGTCGGAAAATTGGCATGCATGTAACCCGGTTTGCTCAACGCGACGAAGAAATCCGCCGCATGCTGTCGCGCCTTGAAAAGCTGGGCAGGCCCATTAACAAGATCGCCTAGAGACCGTATGATTTTAGGGCGTGTCCTCAATTACCCCAAACTTGTCATTCCGGACGTTAGGCGAGCCCGAAAACCGCAGGTTTTCGGGTGGCGAGCCTTACGACTCGCCGCGCGGGCGCTGGCGCAGCGGGTCCGGAATCCAGGAATCCCATATCAAGCGCTCTCATTTTGGCTCCCCCGGGACCGGCTTTGCCGGCCCGAGGGCAAGCACATGGATTCCGGACAGCTCAATTTTCCAGCGAAATCACCCGGCTACGCCAAGGCTTCGCCGGGCAAGAAGATTTCGGGAAAATTGGCTTCCGGAATGACAGCAATTGAGGACACGCCCTGGGCTTAAGCGAATACGCTCACAGTGCATTACCCGACATATCCTGTTAAACCGAACACTCCAGACACCAATGCAGACCACGCGCAGAGACTCCTCACCCGCATCCTGCTTACGCCCCATAAATCGCATAATATATATTATGGTAAATTATATTTTTTATAATATCCGAAGACATATTATGGAGCGTTTTTCGATCTGATTGAAGCCAGGCCCAACATTATGCCGCCGCACCTGCTACCCGTGCAATACCGGACAGGGTGCGTGTAAGGTTGGTTACCCCCGCCAGACGCTCATCCGTGGTTTGCCAGTCGCGCTGATAAACCAGTTTGTGGTCCGGGCGCAGTTTCGCGGTTTTGGGGTGGCGGGTCAGGAAATCAATCAGGCCCGCCGGATTGGCAAACTGATCGTTACGGAATGTGACCACGGCGCCCTTTGGCCCGGCGTCAATTTTGGCGATGCCCGCCTGCCGGCAATGCTGTTTGATGGCGATGATTTTCAGCAATTGATCGACCTCGCCGGGAAGCGGGCCGAAACGGTCAATCAGTTCGGCGGCGATGGCGTCAATTTCCTGGCGTCCCTCGATTTGCGACAGACGGCGATAGAGCGACAGGCGCACGTTCAGATCCGTCACATAGGATTCCGGGATCAGCACCGATGCGCCCAGGCTGATCTGCGGTGACCATTGATCCGCAATCTCCGCATCCGCACCCCCCTGGCGCAGGGCGGCCACCGCTTCTTCCAGCATTTCCTGATACAGTTCAAAGCCCACTTCGCGGATATGACCGGACTGTTCCTCGCCCAGCAGATTCCCTGCCCCGCGAATATCCATGTCATGACTGGCCAGGCTGAATCCTGCGCCCAGCGTATCCAGCGTCTGCAATACCTTCAGCCGTTTTTCGGCGGTCGCCGTAATAACCTTTTTAGGCGGCAATGTCAGGTAACAGAATGCCCGCACCTTGGAACGGCCAATGCGGCCGCGAAGCTGATAGAGTTGCGCCAGCCCGAACATGTCCGCACGATGCACCAGCATGGTGTTGGCGGAGGGAATGTCCAGCCCGGATTCAACAATCGTCGTGCTGAGCAGCACATCATATTTGCGGTCATAGAAGGCGTTCATCACATCATCCAACTGCCCCGGCGGCATCTGCCCATGCGCCACCACAAATTTTACTTCGGGCACAAATTCGCGCAGATATTCCTCCGCCTCCGGCAGATCGGCAATGCGCGGGCAGACGTAAAAGCTTTGGCCGCCGCGATAATGCTCGCGCAGCAGCGCCTCGCGCAACAGCACCGGATCAAACGGCGACACAAAGGTGCGCACCGCCAGCCGGTCCACTGGCGGCGTCGCAATCACCGAAAGCTCGCGCATGCCGGAAAGGGCCAACTGTAAGGTGCGCGGAATGGGTGTCGCGGTCATGGTCAGCACATGCACATCGGCGCGCAACTGTTTCAGGCGTTCCTTGTGCCCTACGCCGAAATGCTGTTCTTCATCAACCATAAGCAAGCCCAGATTTTTGAACGACATGGATTTGCCCAGCAACGCATGGGTGCCGATGACAATATCCACCTGCCCTTCGCTGATTTCCTTTTTCAGAATATTCGCCTGTTTGGCGGGCACCATGCGGGACAGTTGCGCAATGCGCACCGGCATGCCTTCAAAACGTTCCAGAAAAGTCCGGTAATGCTGCCGGCACAGCAATGTCGTGGGCACAATCATCGCCACCTGATGCCCGGACATGACCGCGACAAAGGCCGAGCGCAGCGCGACTTCGGTTTTGCCAAAGCCCACATCACCGCAGATCAGCCGGTCCATCGGCCGGCCACTGGCCAGATCTTCCTGCACCGCTTCAATAGCGCGCAACTGATCCTCGGTTTCCTGATACGGAAAACGGGCGCAAAATTCCGTGTACATCCCATCGGGTGGATAGATCGGGGCAACATCACGCAAGGCGCGGGCAGCGGCGATTTTAATTAATTCTTCCGCCATTTCCCGGATGCGTTTCTTCAGGCGCGCCCGGCGGTTTTGCCATGCGGCGCTGCCCAGCCTGTCCAGCACGGCATTGGCGTCTTCAGAACCATAGCGCGTCAGCAGCTCGATATTTTCTACCGGCAGATATAATTTATCGCCGCCATGATAGCTCAGCCACAGGCAGTCATGCGGCGCGCCGTTGATTTCCAGCGTCTGCAATCCCTCATAGCGGCCGATGCCATGCTCGATATGCACCACCAGATCGCCAGCGCTTACGCTTGACGCCTCGGTCAGGAAATTTTCCGCGCGGCGCGCGCGGCGGTTCTGGCGCACGAGCCGATCGCCCAATATATCCTGCTCACCGATCAGCAGCAGATCATCGGTTTCAAACCCATTTTCAATGCCCAGCACGATTAGCCCAACCGCGCCGCGCGGCGCAGAGCCAGCCTGTTCCCAGGTGTCGGGATAAACGATGGCGCTCAATCCATGATCCGCCAGCACGGTTCCCAACCGTTCGCGCGATCCTGTGCTATAGGCTGCGATCAACACCTGTTTACCCGCAGCCTGTGATGCGACGGCATGATCACGCACTGCTTCATAGATATTGACGGCTTCCTGTTTGCGTTCCGGCGCAAAGTTCCGGCACTGCCGGCCACCTGCATCCACAGTCAGTTCATTTTCCGGCGATTGATAGGGGGTAAAGTTTCGCACGCGATGTGCGCTTAACACCGCTTCCCATTCGTCCGCCGCCATATAAAGCGCGTCAGGCGGAAGGGGTTTATAGGATGCCGCAAATTGTCCCAGGGTCTTTGAGGCCGAATTGCGCGCGTCATAATAATCGGCGATCAGCGCCATGCGGCTGCTCACCGCCTCCTGCGCCAGATGGTCCATGCAGATGATGGGCACGGGATCGTTTTGCGGCAGATAGTCAAACAGCGTGTCCACGCGCGCATGAAACAGCGGCAGCCAGTGCTCCATGCCCTGATATTTGCGGCCCTCGCTTATGGATGCGTATAGCGGATCGCCATCTGTCACGGCGCCGAATGTGCGCACATATCCGGCGCGGAAATGCCGGATGCTGGTTTCATCCAGAATCACTTCGGACACCGGCATCAGGATCAGGCTTTTCAGCTTGCCGGTGCTGCGCTGGGTTCCGGGATCAAACACCCGGATGGATTCCAGCACGTCCCCAAAAAAGTCCAGGCGGCGTGGCGCCTCGGCCCCCGGTGGAAAGACATCCAGCAGTCCGCCGCGTAACGCAAAATCGCCCGGCTCCATCACCGTCCCCGACCGGGAATAGCCGTTGCGCCCCAGATAGGCGATCATCGCATCCAGATTTACCGCCTTGCCGACACGCGCCGTAAAGCTGTTTTCGGCCAGGCCGGTTTTGGCAGGCACCCGCTGCAGGGCGGAATTGACGGTTGTCAGAATGACCAGATGATTGAACTTGGCCTCGGGATCACTGAGCCGGTGCAGCGCGGCCATGCGCATGCTGCTGATATCGGCAATGGGCGACACCCGGTCATAAGGCAAACAGTCCCATGCCGGAAATTCCAGCACCTCAATCTCAGGCGCAAAAAACGACAGCGCTTCGGCCATGGCAGCCGCGCGTGAGGCGTCGCGCGCAATATGCAATATGCACCGCCCTGCCCGCGCCATGTCCGCCAGCAACAACGCATCCAGCCCCTCAGGCGCGCCAGAAACCGTTAGACGGCCCGCATAATCAAGCAATTTACTATTATTAATCAATATATTATACACTATAGTTGAAGTTTATCATCATCATCATGACCGGGGTTTTTTCATCTTCTGGCAAGGGCGCCGCGCCGCTCAGCCACGCATAAAGATAGGGGTCTTCAATATCTAGAATCCGCTCAAACTGGCCAAGCTGGTCGGGGCTGAATGTGTGCAGATGCTTGTCTGCGAACCCGCCCATCAGCAGATCGACCTCGCGCATGCCACGGTGCCAGGCGCGGAATTTAAGGCGCTTGATCCGGATATCCTGCGCACTTTCTTCGTCCATGGGGGTACCTTTACCGAACGCCAAATTGCCGGGTCAGGAGATGCTGACCCGGTTGCTACGCTTTGATATAGTCCTTAGGCCGCCTCTGCTCAATTGGAATCGCCGGTTCATATGCGCCCTGAAATTCTGTTTCCTTTATTTGCCCCGGTCGGTACCCTTGCAGGCGTGGGGCCGCAAAACGCCCGGCTGATCACCCGGCTGGCGGGGCCGAATGCTGTGGATCTGTTATGGCACCTGCCCAGCGGCGTGATCGACCGCCGTTTCCGCCCGAAACTGGCCGAATTAACCGAGGCGAATGACGGCAATACCGTTACGCTGACGCTGAAGGTCTGGGGGCATGAACCTTCGCCGAGCAAGCGCATCCCGTACCGGGTGCGCTGCACCGATGGCAGCGGTGGCGAGATCACCCTGGTGTTTTTCCATGCCCGCCCGGATTATTTGCTGCGCGTCTTGCCGGAAGGGCAAATCCGGATCGTCAGTGGCAAGCTCGAAACTTATCGCGATAATCTGCAAATCACCCACCCCGATTACATTCTCAGCGAAGCAGAATGCACCAGCCTGCCGGAGGTCGAACCGGTCTATCCCATGACGGCGGGGCTAAGCGCCAAAACCCTGGCCAAGGCTGTCCGGGGGGCCTTGGCGCGCGCGCCCAACTTACCGGAATGGCAGGATGGGCCATGGCTGCGGAAAAATAACTGGTCCGGTTGGCAGCAAAGTTTGCTCACCGCCCACAGGCCTGCGAGCAATGCAGACCTGGAGGGCGCACACCCGGCCCGCATGCGGCTGGCCTATGATGAATTGCTGGCCAACCAGTTGGCGCTGATGCTGACGCGCCGCGCCATGCGCCGCCAGTCCGGGCGTAAAATCACCGGTGACGGAAGCTTGCGTAACAGGCTGATCGCGGCCCTGCCCTTTCGCCTGACGCCCTCGCAGATTGTGGCGCTGGCGGAAATTTCCGGCGACATGGCAAGCCCGGGGCGCATGCTGCGCCTCTTGCAGGGCGATGTCGGCAGCGGCAAAACCATTGTCGCCTTGCTCAGCATGCTGATCGCCGTCGAGAATGGCGGCCAGGCGGCGATCATGGCGCCGACCGAAATTCTGGCGCGCCAGCATTATGCGGTGATCGCACCACTCTGTGAAGCAATTGGCGTCAAAACCGCATTGCTGACCGGGCGCGACAAGGGCAAGGCGCGCGAGGCGCTTCTGGCAGGCTTTGCAGACGGCGCCATCCCGATTATCGCGGGCACCCATGCGCTGTTTCAGGAGGATGTGGCGTTTCACGATCTGCAAATGGCGGTGATCGATGAACAGCACCGCTTTGGGGTGCATCAACGCTTGCTCTTGTCAGAAAAAGGCGTGCGCGCGGTCGATACGCTGGTAATGAGCGCAACCCCCATTCCACGCACCCTGACGCTGACGGTTTATGGCGACATGGATGTTTCGCGGTTGCTGGAAAAGCCACCCGGCCGCACACCAGTAGACACACGGGTGCTGCCACTGGCGCGCATGGAGGAAGTGATTTCCGGCCTGCGCCGCGCCCTTGACGGCGGCGCGCAGGCGTTCTGGATTTGCCCGCTGGTCGAGGAATCCGAACTGATTGACGCGGCCGCGGCGGAGGAACGCTATGCGGAACTGCAAAAGATTTTCGGCGATCGCGTGGGGCTGGTGCATGGCCGCATGAAGGCGGCGGACAAGGACAGGGCGATGGAGGATTTCGTGAATGGCCGCACCCGCATTCTGGTCGCCACCACGGTCATCGAGGTGGGCGTCGATGTGCCCAACGCCTCGATCATGGTCATTGAACATGCGCAGCGTTTCGGCCTGGCGCAATTGCACCAGTTGCGCGGGCGTGTGGGACGCGGGGCCCGGCATTCCACCTGCATGCTGCTGTATCAGGCGCCGCTCGGCGAAACGGCGCGCGCGCGCCTGCGCATCCTGCGCGAAACCGACGATGGCTTCCGCATCGCCGAGGAGGATTTACGCCTGCGCGGGGCGGGCGAGGTGCTCGGCGTCAAACAGAGCGGCATCCCCGAATTCCGCCTGGTTGATCTCAGTATTCACGGCGCGCTACTGGACGCGGCGCGCGATGACGCCCGCATGATCGCCGGCCAAAACCCGGAATTAAAGGGTCCGCGCGGCGAAGCGCTGCGCATATTGCTGTATCTGTTCGAGCGGGACGCGGCGGTGAGGTTTGCGGCGGCGGGGTGAGGGGGACAGAGGACGGAAACAAGGGTAGCGTCCTCTTTAATGGTCAACACTACACCGCATGAACCTGTATCCCCCGGCTTTCCTTACCCTTGGGCGCGGGTTTGATCTTGATCTCCACTTCCTGATTGAGGCGCACCAGCAGCGTAAGCAGCCGGTCAACGGAGAAATCCAGAAACCTGCCATTTACAAGCGCCGAGACATCCGGCTGCTTGAGGCCAAGTATATCCGCCGCTTCTTTTTGTTTCAGGCCGCGTTTCCTGATGATCGTATATATGCGGTGCGTAAGCTGCGCCCTGATGAGCATCTCATCGGCATCCTTAAAGCCGATATCGGCAAACACATTGCCGCTGCCCCGGGTTATTTTCGGCTTCGCCATATCGCTATTTCCTGCCTTGCAAATCACGCCTGCCATTTCGGCACCACCAGGCCCATGGAGATGACCATCTTCACCGCTTCTTCCACGCTCATATCCAGGGTGATGATGTCGGCGCGCGGGACGAACAGCAAAAAGCCTGATGTCGGATTGGGCGTGGTCGGCACATAGACGCTGATCACCGGATCGGCTGTGCGGGCCTGAACCTCGCCCTGCGCTTCCCCGGTGATGAAGCAGATCGTCCACAGGCCCTTGCGTGGATATTCGATCAGCGCGGCCTGGCGGAAGCTGGCGCCCGAGGGCGTGGTGACGGTCTCCAGTATCTGCTTTGTGGCGTTGTAGACGCCGCGCATGATAGGCATGCGGGCCACCAGGCGCTCGCCATATTCAAGCAGGGTCTTCCCGAAAAAGTTGGCCGCCAGCGCCCCCAGCAAGGTGAGCAGCACCAGCATGATGATGAGGCCAAGCCCCGGAAAGCTGAAGCGGAAATAGGTTTCCGGATTATAGGCGTCGGGGATCAGCGGCTTGATCGAATTGTCAACGAAAGAAACAAACGCCCAGGTTACATAAAGCGTAACCCCCATGGGGGCGGCGACAATAATCCCGGTCAGAAAATAGTTCCGCAGCCGCCATAGAATGCCGTGCCTGGGGGGCGGCGTTATAGAGTCGGGGTCAAATGCAGCCTCGACTGGCGAAGCGGGAACGGAATCATCATCTTTATCCATAAACCGAGTATAGGACGCTAATTCGGATTTATGGAAATCATCTATACATGATGTCGACGGCGGGTCAAATATGGCCTAAATTTTCCGGATGAAACGGATTTTTCTATATGTGCTGGTGACTCTGGCAGCCATAGCAGGCCTCGTTTTCGCCCTTCGCAGGGAGATTTTCATTTTTGCGATTACGCCGGGCACGGCGTTTGCCGACAGCCCATCTCCTCCCGCGCCGGATTACGCGCTGTCGCAAAATTGGGCTGCCCTGCCTGTCCGGGAAGATAGTGTGGACGTTGTTCCCGCTGGGATAGAGGGACGCGACGCCCAGGCAAACGCCCGGATCGACGTATTTTTTGTTCACCCGACCACGCATTACAGCCGGAGCGGGTGGAATGCGGCCGTCGATGATAAGGCCATAAACCAGAGAACCGAAAACGGCGCGCTGCGGCATCAGGCGGGCGCGTTCAACGGGTGCTGCCGAATTTATGCGCCGCGTTACCGTCAGGCGGCGCTTGCCGCATTCCTCGATACACAAGGCAATGGCGTTCCGGCCCTTGATCTGGCCTATACGGATGTCAAGGCGGCATTCGAGTATTATCTTGCGCATTATAATCAGGGGCGGCCATTTATCCTAGCCGGGCACAGCCAGGGAGCGCGTCACGGCATCCGGATACTTGCCGAGGAGATCGAAGGCAAACCGCATGCCACGCGCATGGTTGCCGCTTATCTGATTGGATATCCATTGAAACTTACGGCGAACGGCCAGCCGTTCGAACGAACGGGTTTGTGTAAGACTGCAACGCAAACAGGATGCATCATTAACTGGAATACCGCACTTGAGGGGGGCGATACACGAAAGTTCCGCTCTGTAATTGATCTGAGCGCGGGTATGCCGGAAGTGCAACGTAAAGCGAATGGGGCCCAGGTTTGTATCAATCCGCTTGACTGGGCCGCCAACGGCTCAGCAGACGCCGAATTGCATCTGGGCGCGATCCCGTTTTCTCGCGATTCAGATACGCCTCTTGGTCCGCCGCATAAAAATCTGATCAGTGCACGCTGCGAGACCGGATATCTGTTTATCAGTAATCCTGGAGAGGGTTTTCAACGCCTTGTCATGCCGGGCGGCAATTATCACAATTACGACTATAATCTGTTCTATATGAACATTCGCGAAAATGCGATTGCGCGCAGCCGCACGTTTCTGGAAAAATCTGTCACACCCTGAGTGGGTGCGTGCCGGTAAAATAAAGCCCGGTAATTTTTTCTTCGCCCAGAATGGATTTGATTACGGGCAGCAGGCGGCCACGAAGCGCCTCCATATCCACATTCTCTACACCGGCATTCTCTTTTGCGAACAGATAGGCCTCTCGTAACAGCGCATCCCTTACGCGAGGCAAGTCATGCCTGATTGCTTCGATATCTGCATCGGGCGTGGTCTCCAGACTTAGCATCAGCACAAAATATTTATCAACCCGGCCTCCCTTCAGGATGGCGATGGGCAGAGGGTTCAGGGCAATCAGGCCTGCTTTGGGCGTGGCGCTGCTGCCCTCTTCTGCTTCAGAAGGGGCGGAATTTGCCCAGGCGGATGGATGCGGTGTAACGCCCAATAATAACGCTGGAAACAGCAGGGATATCATGCGGTAGTTCATGCGCCAGTGTTTCGCACATAGCGCCTTAACAAGCGGTTTAGGGCATTAAAAATGCTGATATCCAGCGCGTTTCAGGGGTATGCGCGCACCATTTTTATCCAGGAAAACAGCCTCTTTTGTGGCTGTAACATGGCCAATTCGGGTCAGTGAAACTCCCGTTTTTACTGAAATTTCCGCCAGAGTCTGACGATGCGCAGGCGCACAGCTCAGCAGTAGTTCATAATCATCACCACCGCTGATCAGATCGGCAATGTCTGCTTTCTGCAATTGCAGCAATGCCCTTGCCGCATCGGACAGGGGAATCTCGGAAAGCTGAATTTCTGCGCCAACAGAAGATGTCTGTATGACATGGCCAAGATCCGCCACAAGCCCGTCGGAAATATCTATGCCTGCATGCGCAAGGTCTGAAAGTAACGGTGTAAAAATATTCCGTGGTTGCGGCAACAGATAGCGTTCCAGCAGGAACTGATTATGATCAGAAGACAGTTCCGCAATGGGGCCATCGCGGCGCACCCGCAGCCCCAGCACGGCATCGCCGATAGTCCCGGTGACATAAATATCATCGCTGATTTGCGCACCGGCGCGGCGCAGCATCAGACCCTTGTTCACCCAGCCCATGGCGGTCAGAGACAGGCAAAGCGGGCCATTCGTCGCCGTCGTGTCTCCACCCAAAAGATTGATGCCAAATTCCGCCTGATCCTGTGCAAGCCCTTTGGCAAAGCTGCGCAACCACGCCATGGTGACAGTGCGCGGCAATGCAACAGTCAGAATATAGCCGTGCGGCGCCGCCCCCTTTGCGGCGAGATCGGACAAATTCACCCGCATCAGTTTGCGCGCAATCATATCCGGCGCATCATCGGCGAAAAAATGCACATCGGCGACCATCATGTCGGCGGTAACCACCAGGTCTTTTCCGGCGGGTGGCGAAATGATCGCGGCGTCATCGGTGAGGCCGAAACTGTTGGCGTCGGCTTTGGCAAGTGGCGCAAAAATTTCCGCGATCAGCGCAAATTCGCCGGGAAGCGGATCAGCGTCCTGGCTCATGACCGTCAAATGACTGGGGCCGCACAATCCTGGCCACCTTGTCCAGAACGCCATTTGCAAATCCCGGCTCATCACCGGAAAAAAATGCGTGTGCGATATCGATATATTCGCTGAGTATGACTTTTACCGGAATGTCCGTGCGCGTCATCAACTCATAAGTTGCGGTTCGTATCAATGCGCGCAATGTCGCATCAAGACGCGCTAATGCCCAGTTTTCGCTGACGGTGCGCGCAACCAATGGGTCAATTTCCATCTGGCGGGCGACAACACCACGCACCAGTTCGGCAAACAGTTTCTGGTCGGCGGCAAGATATTCTTCGCCGTCAATTTCCTGTCCGAAACGCTCGCTTATAAATTCAAGTATGACGGTTTCAACATCCGTGCCGCTCAATTCCATCTGGTACAGCGCCTGCACGGCAGCCAGACGGGCGACGGAACGGCCACTGCGCTTCGACTGGGATGCGCTATTTTTTTCATGCGTCATGACGGGCGCCGCTGTCATCAGCCGATGCCAAATTTACGACGCAATTGCACCATGGTAAGGCAGGCCTGCGCAAATTCACCACCTTTGTTTTTATCCTCAATCGAGGCGCGGGCAATGGCCTGCGCTTCATTCTCCACCGTCAATATACCATTGGCCAGCGCAACGCCATGGTCCAGTACAATATCCATCAGCCCGCGCGCCGATTCCGCGCAGATGGTTTCATAATGGGTTGTTTCGCCACGGATCACACAGCCGAGCGCGATATAGCCGTCATAGCGCGGTGCATCAGTTTGCCTGATGCGCGCCTCGATGGCAAAACGGATGGCGCCGGGAATTTCAAACGCCCCACTCACTTCGTACCGGTCGTAAGTTGCGCCGCTCTGTTTCAATTCCGCCACCACGCCCTGTAAAAGCGCATCGGAAATATGCGCATAAAAACGCGCTTCAACGATCATGATATGGATTGGATTACTCATGTATGATCAGTCTTTCGGCGTAATATGCATGACATCGACGATCTTCAGCCCATAGCCTTCCAGACCGATAATGTGCTTGCTTTGCGTATTGGAAAGCAGAGTCAGCTCCTTCACGCCCAGATCGACCAATATCTGCGCGCCCACGCCATAGTCGCGTAGTTCCCGCACACCGCCCTTGCGGCCACGCATCAGAATGTCGGAAACAATCGTCGCCTTGGTGTCGCGGATCAGCACGATCACGCCACGCTCCAGCTTCGAGATCATTTCCATAGCGCCATGCAGCATGCCGGTATGGCCGCTTTTCGCGCCCAGCAGATCGTCAAACACATTGATGGCGTGCATGCGCACCGGCACCGGGCCGGGCGCGGAAATATCGCCTTTTACCAGCGCGATATGTTCGGCATATTCGACGACATTGATATAGACATAGAGTTTGAACGCGCCGCCGAACATGGTGTCGATATCGGTCTCGACCGCGCGGTGAATGATGCGGTCATAGCGGCGGCGATAGGCAATCAGACCGGCAATGGTCGCCACTTTCAGGCCGTGGGTTTGCGCAAAGCCAACCAGATCCGGCAGCCGCGCCATGGTGCCATCTTCATTCATGATTTCACAGATCACGCCAGCCGGGTTCAGCCCTGCCAGACGCGCCATATCCACCGCCGCCTCGGTATGGCCCGCGCGCACCAGAACGCCGCCGTCGCGCGCCATCAGCGGAAACACATGCCCCGGCGTTACAATATCCCGCGCGCCCTTGGTCGGATCAATGGCCACCGCAATGGTGCGCGCCCGGTCATGCGCCGAAATTCCGGTGGTCACGCCTTCGCGCGCTTCGATGGAAACGGTGAACGCCGTCTGGTGGCGTTCCTGATTGTTCGACGCCATCAGCGGAATGCCCAGTTCCTTGATGCGCTTGCCGGTCATGCTGAGGCAGATAAGACCCCGGCCATGTTTCGCCATGAAGTTGATTGCGTCAGGCGTCGCCATCTGGGCCGGGATGATCAGATCGCCTTCGTTCTCGCGGTCTTCATCATCCACCAGAATGAACATACGGCCATTGCGCGCATCCTCGATCACGTCTTCGATGGGCGACAGAAATTCCAGCAATTCTTCGTGGGTTTGTTTACCGGTCATCACATCAGACATTTATGGCTCCACCTGTACCAGCCGCGCGACATAGCGTGCGACCGTATCTATTTCAATATTGACCCGATCGCCCACTGCAAGCTTGCCGAATGTTGTGGCCTGCTGGGTGTGCGGAATGATGTTGACGCCGAAACTTCCACCGCCCTTTTGATCGGCCACCTCGTTGACCGTCAGAGAAACCCCGTCCAGTGCAACCGAGCCTTTTGGCGCGATGTAGCGCAACAGATCGCGCGGCGGTTCAAACGTATAACGGATTGAATCGCCCTCGGGACGGATCGCCGCAACGCGGGCCATCCCATCCACATGCCCGCTGACAATATGCCCGCCCAGTTCGTCGCCTACCCGCAGGGGGCGTTCAAGGTTAATGGGTTTGCCCGGCTTGCAGGCCGCAAGATTGGTGCAGTTCATGGTTTCCGCCGAAGCGTCCACTGCGAACCATGCCGTCCCGTCAGTATCCCTGCCCTTGTCCACGACGGTCAGGCATACGCCGGAACAGGCGATGGACGCGCCGATTTCCACCCGTTCGACCGGATAGGCGGTCGCGATCACCATGCGCGTGTCGCCGCGCTGCTCAATGCTGCGGATGGTTCCGACGTCTGTGACAATTCCTGTAAACATGATCTATTCTTATGCCTGTCTGCGATAGGTTTCCACTACATCATGGCCTAATTGGCGTATGGATTCACGCAAATAGGTTGGCGATTGTGCAAGATGGTTAAGGCCAAGCGGGCCAATGGCCGCCAGACCATCGCCCCCGATCAGTTTTGGCGCCCGGAACCAGGCAATCCGGTCAACCGCATTCGCCTGTAACATGGATGCGATCAGCGCCGAACCGCCCTCCACCAACAGCCGCGTTACGCCACGTTCCGACAGGGCGTTTAGCATGGCGGTACTGTTCAGCATACCGTTTCCACCGGATATGATTTCGATAACCTCTACCCCGGCATCGCGATAGGCCTGTTTGCGCACCGGATCACCATCAGGCCGGGTCAGCAGCCAGACCGGATGGGCGCGTGCGCCCTGCACCAGCCTTGAAGTCAGGGGCAGCCGCATCCGGCCATCGGCAATAACCCGCACAGGCGACGCCTGTTCCAGCCCCGGCAGACGGCAGGTCAATTCCGGATCATCCATTATCGCCGTTGTGCCGCCAATGATTATGGCGTCATGTTCGGCGCGCAGAAAATGCCCATAGGCGCGCGCCGCATCGCCGGTGATCCATTGGCTTTCACCGCTGGCGGTGGCGATACGGCCATCCAGCGTGCTGGCGATTTTTACCGTCACCAGCGGAATATTGTGAACGATGCGGGAAATGAACCCGGCATTGATTTGCGCCGCCTGATCCGCACACAGACCAATATCCACAGTGACGCCCGCCTGGCGCAGTTTTTCAAACCCCTGCCCCGCAACGCGCGGATCGGGATCAGAAATTGGGGCGACCACCCGCGCAATGCCCGCCGCAATCAACGCGTCGGCGCACGGCGCAGTTTTGCCATGATGCGCGCACGGCTCCAGCGTCACATAGGCGGTGGCGCCTTTTGCAGCACTGCCCGCGCGCGCCAGCGCCTCGGTTTCCGCATGCGGGCGCCCACCCGGCCGGGTCCAGCCGCGCGCAATGATCTGATCACGCGCGATCACACATCCAACGGCGGGATTGGGCCAGGTCCGCCCCAGCCCGCGCCGCGCCAGGTTCAGCGCCGTCTCCATAAAATGCAGATCGCGCGCGGGGGTGGGGGGCGATGTCACTTCTGTGCTGGTCCTTGCCGGGTTGGTGGGAACGGGATGGCATCGTAGTTGATTTCAGCCCGCAACGCATCCCGCATCGGCGTTGCGCGCTGAGATGCGGTGGCCACAGCCTCAAGCTCACCCCCTCTTTAATAAGAACATAAAGTGAACTTTATGTTGACTAAAGGCGTATTATCCTGTATGCTGTCAATATTAAGAATTAAAACCTTAAAAGGGATGATCATGTCTCATTTCGGCACTTACCGGAGCAAGCTGATCCAGTTGCAATATGACCATGCCTCGCAGGCTGTTTCATTGGCCTTGATCAGGCTTGGCATGGCGCTGGACCGCTGGCTGGATCATGCCTTCAACCCGAACCAGCCGCGCGTGCCCGCGGGTCATCCCGATGGCGGGCAATGGACCGATGGGGATGATGGCGCAGCTGTCATAAATGATCCGCCGATTGAAGAGGTTTATCCGGAACTTCTGATATTGCCTTTTTTGCGGATTCCCAGAATCCTGAACGCCTGGCGCGTATGGGCGCTGAGAAGGAGGGAAAGCAGGGAATGGAGTTTGGGTAAATTCAAATCCGCCAAACGCTGGGCCAATCAGATGGAAAGCCGGAACTGGACGCCGGAGGATATTACCGAAACCATCAGGAACGGTGAAAAATTTGAAGCGCCTAATTTGCCAAGGAAGTATGATCCAACCGCAACAGCAACACAATATGAATATAACGGCCGTTTTGTCGTGCGGGATGATCAGACCGGGGAAATTTTGCAGATCAGCGGGGCCGGAAAATTCAAACCAATGGATTTTCCGTAAATTGAAAAATGCGGAGTTGAAATCATGACAGATACTGTAACAATTTATGTGGAACTACTAGAAGAAGGTACGCCGACAATACGGGGTACTGATGCAATTTCGCTTGGCAATGGCGTGTATAAAGTTTTGGCAACCCCCAATTATGATCCCGAAGACGAAATATGGAAGTTTCTGCCCGGATCGCTTGTAAGATGTGAACCAAGAAAGAATTTTGGCGAGGAAATTTTGTATGCCGTTGAAAAAGTGGGGTAGCGGCAGTGAAACTATGCCGGAAACGGCAATGATGGCCGCTATGTTGTGCGGGATGATCAGACCGGGGAAATTTTGCAAATAAGCAAAGACGGATTTAAACCGAATTTACCTGGAGAATAGGTATGCCTGATAAACCTGCCAAACTGGTCGATGTTTTTGTTGAATTGCTGGATGAAGGCACCGAAACCTGGCGTGGGACGAAGGCGCTGGATATGGGAGATGGATTATACAAACTGCTCCCGACCTCCAATTATGATCCGGAAGATGAAATATGGGCGTTCCTTCCGGGAGACATTGTCGCACTTGAGCGGGCACACACAAATATCGGCATTGTTGAGAATGCGGTCAGGCATCGCAACCCGGATGTCATACGTATTGATGTATGGATGGCTGAAGGCAGTCCGCTAGGCTGTAAACGCACCAACGCCCTGGCCTTAGGCGGCGGCCTGTATAAAATTCTGCCAACGCCCGCTTATGATCCAGCTGAGGAAAAATGGGAATTCGTGCCCGGCGACATTGTCCGGCTGCATGAGATTACAAGAGCTAATGGCTTGTTCAAGTTTCTGGTGCCACTTGAGAAAGTTGAAGATGCCGGATGACGCATCCTGGCAACGGCTGATCATTGTGGCGCTGGCGGCCTATGATCTGTCGCGGTGATTATTATAAGGGAATTAATTGGTAACGTTACTTTTAATCCCATTCTTCCCAGAAGGATAACTGTTCGGGAAGCTTTCTTTCCCGGCGAGCCAAAGAAATATATCGATTTGTCGTAGCGAAAACTGATCAAGCTTATAGTGTCTTTGGAACTTCGTGATGATTTCGACAAATTTCTCGTAATGCTTCAATTCCCGCCTTCGGAAGGAAGCAAATTTATCTGCACCGGAATAGTGCCACAGCATCTTATCAACATAAGAATCGTAAATGGGATAACGGTCGGGGTAATGGTGATTGCAATATTTTGAGGCGAAGGAGTATAAGTTCCGCGTCTTATCTCCTATTTTGACCATAGCCATATCTTTTACGAGCGAAAGATCGCCACTTCCGAGGCGAGTCTCAATATTCATGTCACGGATGTGCCTTGCCACGGTATAGGTGTCATATATATTTGTGCTATAAAAATCATTCAATGAACTGACCTTCAATAGAATTTGCTCAAGTGCGCTATTGGACGGGCAGAGTTTCCCGAAGAGCAGGCTAAGTGATTTTTCCTGCAGCTGGTAGTTTTCCAGATTCTCCCACTGCCGCAAATAGCTCGAAACGTGGTCACGGTCTGGTGATGATGGTACGGGCATTGTCATCCTCGGAATGAATTGCATTATGGTAGGGGGCTCGTTGCTCCCCTACGAGTTTGGTGTCTCCAGGGACGGTCGGGCTCCCACCCGCCCTCACACTCACAAGCTTGTCACAAGACTGCAAGTGAGAGATACAAGGGACAGGGAGGGGATCGGCCACACGCTCGAAAGCCATGTGTGCTTCAATCCGTTCACAAAGCGCCCTAGCCCATCGGTAGTTCGACCTAGTTAAGCGGAAACCACCCTATTACCGCCCGCCCTCAATCATCATCCGCATTGCGATTAACGATCTCGCCGACGAAATTTTCGAAATCCTTGGCTTCACGGAAATTTTTATAGACCGAGGCGAAGCGGACATAGGCGACCGGGTCGAGATTGGCGAGGCCTTCCATGACCAGTTCGCCGACATGGGTGGAGGGGATTTCGCTTTCGCCCATGCTTTCCAGGCGGCGCACAATGCCGGTGATCATGCGATCAACCCGTTCCGCCGGAACCGGGCGTTTTCGTAGTGCGATATCGACAGAGCGCGCCAGCTTGTCGCGGTCAAAGGGCGAGCGGCGGCCGTTTTTCTTGACGATCATCAGTTCGCGCAACTGCACCCGTTCGAATGTCGTGAAGCGCGCGGCGCAGGCGTTGCACATGCGCCGGCGCCGGATGGCGGATTGGTCTTCGGTCGGGCGTGAATCCTTGACCTGGGTTTCTTCGTTACTGCAAAAGGGACAGCGCATCCGCCCGCGCTCAATTATAAATCGGGAAAGTGCTGCACAGGTCCAGCACCTGATTGCGCACTTTGGCCTCGATAGCGCTGTTATCATCCGGATTTGCCGCCAACCCGTCCAGCACTTCAACGATCAGTGTACCGATTAAACGGAATTCCTTCACCCCGAAACCGCGCGTGGTGCCAGCAGGCGTACCCAGCCGCACGCCCGATGTGATGGCCGGTTTTTCCGGATCAAACGGAATGCCGTTTTTGTTGCAGGTGATGTGCGCGCGTTCCAGGCTGGCTTCTGCGGCCTTGCCGGTCAGCTTTTTGGGGCGCAGGTCGACCAGCATCAGATGCGTGTCGGTGCCGCCAGAAACAATCGCCAATCCGCCTTCAACAAGGCGTTCCGCCAGCGCCTTTGCGTTGTCCACCACCGCGCGGGCATAATCACGAAATTCGGGGCGCAGCGCTTCGCCGAAGGCCACGGCCTTGGCGGCGATCACATGCATCAGGGGGCCGCCCTGCAAACCGGGGAATACGGCGGAATTGATTTTCTTCGCGATGGCTTCGTCATTGGTCAAAATCATGCCGCCGCGTGGTCCACGCAGGGTTTTATGCGTCGTTGTCGTCACCACATGGGCATGATCAAGCGGATTGGGATGCACCCCGCCCGCCACCAGCCCCGCGAAATGCGCCATGTCGACCATGAAAAGGGCGCCCACGCTATCGGCGATCTGGCGGAAATTCACAAAATCGATAATGCGTGGATAGGCGGAACCGCCCGCGATGATCAGCTTGGGTTTGTGGCTGCGCGCCAGTGCGGAAACCTCGTCAAAATCGATCCGGTCATCCTGACGGCGCACGCCATATTGCACCGCCCTGAACCATTTCCCGGACTGGTTGGCAGCGGCCCCATGCGTCAGGTGGCCGCCCGCATCCAGGCTCATCCCCATCAGCGTGTCGCCCGGCTGCAACAGCGCCTGAAACACCCCCTGATTGGCCTGGGCGCCGGAATGCGGCTGCACATTGGCGAAACCGCAATTGAACAGCTTGCGGGCGCGCTCTATCGCCAGATCTTCGGCAATATCGACAAATTCGCAGCCACCGTAATAACGTCTACCGGAATAACCCTCGGCATATTTATTGGTCAGGATTGACCCCTGCGCCTCCAGCACCGCGCGCGAAACGATATTTTCAGATGCGATCAGTTCGATCTGGGTTTGCTGGCGCGCCAGTTCCTTGCCAATGGCGGCGGCAATGGCCGGATCGCGGGTGGCCAAATCTTCCGTGAAAAATCCCCTCGCAACCCTGTTTGCGTTACCGCCAGCCTTGTCCATTACCGTCATGACGCGCCCTCGCTGAAAAATTGCTTCTTATCACAAGAAACCCACATACGCCAAGGAAGACGCAGCGATAACACAAGATATAGTGATACAAATGTATTTATAATTGTTAATGAAATATAATCCTGAAAAACGACCGGAATGTGATTTATACTTAAGAGAATGTTAGTTTTTATTCGATATTCAGTGAATATTGAGGCATTACAGAAGCGAAATCCGTCTGTATTCGCCGCTTCTCTCTACAGGTGGCGCGCCAATGACCGAGGAAAACAAAAGCCTGAACGCCAGCGATGAAACCCTGTTTCTTACGGCCAATATCGTTTCCGCCTATGTGCGGAATAATACCGTTCCTGTGCAGCAGTTAGCACAATTTATCCGCTCGGTGCATGACGCATTGGCAAATGCCGGGGCATCCGAACCAGGCCCGATCAGCAATACCAGTCAGCCTGCCGTTCCAATCCGTAAATCAATCACACCGGATTATCTGGTGTGCCTGGAAGACGGACGCCATCTTAAAATGCTGAAGCGTTATTTGCGCTCACATTATAAAATGACGCCGGATCAGTACCGTGCGAAATGGAGCCTGCCTGCCGACTATCCGATGGTCGCGCCAAATTATGCGCAGCAACGTTCAGACTTCGCCAAGAAAATTGGTCTTGGCCGCGCGGCGGACGATTAGGCCCTGTCCGCTTTTTCCAGCTTCAAAATCCGGTCCACCCGGAAGGTGCGGTCTTCCTGCCGCTGCACACAGAAAGCCCGCAGGCCGGTAAATTTTTTTCCCTGATAGGTTTGCGGGCCAACCTCGCGCGGAATAATGTCGCGTTCAGACTTTGTGTCATTCGCCTTCAGATAGGTCATTTGCAGTTTGGCCTTGTCCCTGATCGCCTGCTGAATGAGCGCAATCTTATTCTCATGCGGCAATTCCTGCTCCGCCTTGCGATACTGATAACCGGTCAAAAAAGAAAAAATCCGGTAATCCGTGCGGATATGCTGTTTTTTGATTTTCGTTTTTAGCAGGATCCCCTCGAACGAGGTGCAGCGGCTCAACGCCACATACATCTGGCCGGCGACGAAGGTGCCGCTGCCAATATCAATCATCACATGATCAAAAGTTTTGCCCTGGCTCTTGTGTATGGTAATGGCCCAGGCCAGCCGGAAGGGAAATTGGGTAAACGAACCAACCGGCTCGGAGACAATTGCGCCCTCCTCCAGTGTGAAACGGTAAACTTCCCACGTGTACGGATACACCCAGACGAGGTCCTCATCACTGTCCTGTAAACGCACTTCCACATAGCGTTCGCCCTCCTGGTCGCGCTTGTAGGATTCGATCACGCCGATGCTGCCGTTAACCCAGCGTTTTTTGGAATCATTGTTCAGCAGCATGATCTGCGCGCCAACCTTGAATTGCAGTTCTGTGGCGGTGGGATAATACTCCTTGCCAAAATCACCCGTGATCAGGGCTTGCGCGATGTGCAGCTTGCCTTTTAACGATTGCAGTTTTTCATCATTGATTTCATCGGCTTTTTTGTTGGTGGTTGTCAGGCTGATATAAAAACCGTCCCTGACTGCAGGCTCGCTTATCGTTAGTCCAAAGCGCGAATTCAGCCGCTCCATATCTGGATCTTCCACCGAATTATTGCGGATACGGTTAAGCAGATCGACAAAGTCCTGATCTTTCTGGCGGTAAACTTTTTCCAGTTCGACGATTTCCAGCGGCAGATCTTCCATGACATGGGCGCTGAAGAAAAACGGCGTTTTGTAATGGGTTGTGAAAATTTCCTTTTCCTGGCCCGTCACGACCGGTGGAAGCTGATACAGGTCGCCAACAAATATCATCTGCACACCGCCAAACGGCGCGTCCAGAACGGGGCCATACATGCGCAGGAAAACATCGATGCAATCCAGCAGGTCGGCGCGGACCATCGAAACTTCGTCAATGATAATGCTTTTGAGACTTTTATAAAGCCGCGTCCTGTCGCTGCGCGGCTTGATTTTTTTCTCTTTTATTTTTTGTGGCGTGACATCGACGTAGAAATTGAAAAAATTGTGGATGGTCTGGCCCTTTACATTGAGCGCAGCCACGCCGGTAGGCGCCAGAACCACCGGCTTTTTTCGTGTATTGACGCAATAATGTGAAAGCAGTGTGGATTTACCCGTCCCCGCCTTGCCGGTTATGAACAGACATTGCTCCGTATCCTCCATCAGATGCAGCGCACGCTGAAACTGTTCGTTTATTTCAATATTGGAATGTTTCTTCATCACGGATGGTATTTACGACGCCCCCATATCTTTCAAAAATTCTGTGATGCGTTTGGCATTCACGCCCAGGTCGCTTTGACCAAAGCGGCTGACAGAACGCATGTCGATTTTGCTGCCCTCGCCTTCTGCTGTAATGCGTATCACCACATCATCCTTGAAATGCATGTTCTTGGTTTCTGCCGTTGCTTCAATTCGCCCCTCAGCCGCATTGGCAGTTACGAGTGTCCAGCCGCGCGCCTCGATAATTTTTTGTGCACGCGCAAATGCCTCTGCTGGCGGCACGGCCAAAATCAGCGGCGCAATCCCGGGATAGGCGGCCTTTTGAATTGCGGCCAGCGTTTCCCTGCCATATTCCGCCGTGTTCGGCGCATCGGCTCTTAGCGGCAGGATGTCAACAAACAGCGGGGGGTTATCCGTGTCCGTTGTAATATCATGAATCGGGGGTACACTGAATGCCGCCAGAATGTGCGGTGTCATTGGCGCGATGATCAGCAATGAAACGATAATACCCGCCAATGCCCGCGGGCGGCCTGCCGCGGTACGTGTGAGACGCATGCCGATAAGGGATATGGCCAGCGCGATTAAACTCAAGGCAACCCCGCCCAGAAACAGCCTGAACCCGATCTCTATATCCAGGGCGCCCGAGCTGACGGCGTAATAGCCGCCAACCATGAGCGCCGCCGCCAAAAGCGCCAATCCCATTCCGGCGGTTGCCGTGCGTGAAGTGGAATCTGATGATATGGAAGTGAATTTCTTCATGGGCGTTTCCCTTGTGAGACGGGCCTAGCTTTTGTGCGGCCCCTGTTTTCTTCTGGCCAGAACATAGCGCAGTTTGGCAATGGCGTTACCGCTGAGTTGCGCATCCCTCGAATTGGCCGGACCAACGATGGACGCCTCTATGCCGGTTGTGGGATCAATGGCGGACACTTTGACGGAGTTGCCGATACGGACAAACTCGATCAAAAAATCCTTGTCCGCATTATCCGGCATTCAGCCGCTCCCGTTTGCGGTTAAGCGGCCCTTTTTAGCTGATGCTTGGTCCAGACCTTGTCCATGGCGATTACCAGCCGTTCCATCATTTCATCCGTATGCAATGGGTTTGGCGTGAAACGCAGCCGCTCGGTTCCGCGCGGAACGGTTGGATAATTTATCGGTTGCACGTAAATGCCATGCTCAAACAGCAATTCATCAGAAATCAGCTTGCACAAATTTGCGGCGCCAACCAGCACCGGCACAATATGACTTTCGGATGGCATTACCGGCAGCGCCGCGTCGGTCAGCAGCTTCTTCAGCCGCGCCGCACGTTCCTGATGGCGTTCACGCAATGCATGATTTTGCTTCAGATGCCGCACACTGGC
>JBMOMW010000021.1:0-22586 GCA_049325255.1 Pseudomonadota bacterium
CCTGCTGGCTGCTGGCGCTGGCGGACGGGCCGGAAAGCTATGCGGCGTTGCAGGCGTTTCTGGGAAGCTGGTTTGGGCGGCTGTTGCTGCTCGGCTTTACCTGGTCGATGATGTATCATTTGTGCAATGGCGTCCGGCATCTGTTCTGGGATGTTGGCTATGGCTTTGAACTTTCCACGGCCAACCGTACGGCGTGGGCGGCGTTCACAGGCTCGGTCCTGTTAACGGTCATTGTCTGGGGTCTTGCCTATACGTGCCGGGGGGCTGTCTGATGTCTGTTTTCAAAACACCGTTGGGCCGTGTACGCGGCAGGGGTTCGGCGAAAGACGGCACCCAAACTTTCTGGCATCAGCGGCTGACCGCCCTTGCCCTGATCCCGCTGGCGGCAACATTTACCGGGTTTATGATCGCACTTACCGGCGATGATTATGCCAGCGCAGTGGACACCATGCGCTCTCCGCTGGTTGGCGTCGCGATGCTGATGTTTCTGCTCGTCGGCTTTTATCATATGAGCATCGGGCTGGCGCATGTCGTCGAAGACTATGTGCATTGGGAGCTGGGTAAAATCGGCCTGATCATCGCCATTAAACTGGGCTGCCTTGGGCTGTCGCTTGCCTGCGTCCTGTCTGTAATAAAACTGAGCTTTGGGAGCGCGGCGTAACATGACAGCCTATCCGATTACTGATCATACCTACGATGTTGTTGTTGTAGGCGCCGGGGGTTCGGGATTGCGGGCGACGCTGGGTTGTGCGCAGGCGGGCCTGAAGACCGTCAACATCACCAAGGTGTTCCCGACCCGCAGTCACACGGTTGCCGCACAGGGCGGCATTTCCGCAGCGCTAGGCAATATGATCGAAGACGACTGGCGCTGGCATATGTATGACACCGTCAAGGGCGCCGACTGGCTGGGCGATCAGGACGCCATTGAATTTCTGTGCCGCGAAGCGCCGGAGGCGGTGTTTGAACTGGAGCATTTCGGCGTACCGTTTTCCCGCACCGAAGAGGGCAAGATTTATCAGCGCGCGTTTGGCGGCATGACCACGAAATATGGCGAAGGCCCGCCCGCGCTGCGCACCTGCGCCGCCGCCGACCGCACCGGCCACGCCATGCTGCATACACTGTATGGCCAGAGCATCCGCAACAATGCCGAATTCATGATCGAATATTTCGTGATCGATCTGATCATGGAAGACGGCGAATGCCGGGGCGTGATCGCCATCAATATGGATGATGGCATGATCCACCGCATCCGCGCCAAAATCACCATCATGGCGACCGGTGGCTATGGCCGCACCTATTTCTCGGCCACATCCGCGCATACCTGCACCGGCGATGGCAATGGCATGGCGCTGCGCGCAGGGCTGCCTTTGCAGGATATGGAGTTTGTGCAGTTTCATCCGACCGGCATTTACGGCGCGGGCTGTCTGATCACCGAAGGTGCGCGCGGCGAAGGCGGGTATCTGACCAATTCCAACGGCGAGCGGTTTATGGAACGCTATGCGCCGTCGGCCAAGGATCTGGCGTCACGCGACGTGGTCAGCCGGTCCATGACCATTGAAATTCGCGAAGGGCGCGGCGTTGGTCCGAACAAGGATCATATCTATCTGCATCTGGATCATCTTGATCCCGCCATTCTGCATGAACGCCTGCCCGGTATTTCGGAATCCGCGCGCATCTTCTCCGGCGTCGATGTGACCAAGGAGCCGATCCCGGTGCTGCCGACCGTGCATTACAATATGGGCGGCTTGCAGACCAATTTTTATGGCGAAGTCGTGACCCTGCGCGATGGCAATCCCGACGCTGTCGTGCCCGGCCTGATGGCCGTTGGCGAGGCGGCATGCGTGTCCGTACACGGTGCAAATCGTCTGGGGTCCAATTCGCTGATCGATCTTGTGGTGTTTGGCCGCGCGGCCGCCCAACGCGCCGCCCAGGTGATCAAGAAAGACGAAAAGCAGCGCGAACTGCCCAAGGATGCGGCGGACATCTCTCTATCGCGTCTGGACAAGGCGCGCTTCGCCAAGGGCAATACCTCCACAGCGGAACTGCGTCTGCGCATGCAGAAAATCATGCAGAACAATTGCGCGGTGTTCCGCACCGGTGAGGTGCTTGAGGAAGGCTGCAAGCTGATCCGCGAAGTCTATGATGCGCGCACCGATATCAAAACATCGGACCGTTCGCTGATCTGGAATTCCGATCTGATTGAAACGCTGGAGTTTGATAATCTGATCCGGCAATCCATGGTCGCGGTGTTCTCTGCGGAAAACCGCAAGGAAAGCCGGGGCGCCCATGCGCGCGAGGATTATCCCGACCGGGACGATGACAACTGGATGAAGCACACCCTTAGCTGGCTCGATGAAAGCGGCAAGGTGCGCATCGATTACCGTCCGGTGCATGCCTATACCCTGTCGAATGACATTCAATATATCGCGCCGAAGAAGCGCGTTTATTAAGGAAAGCTGTGATGGTCGAGTTTGCACTTCCAAAAAATTCCAGGGTCGAAAAGGGCAATGTCTTCAAGGCCCCCGCCGGCACGAAAAATATCCGCACGTTCCATATTTACCGCTGGAGCCCGGATGACGATAAAAATCCGCGCCTCGACACCTACGAAGTCGATACGGACGCTTGCGGCCCCATGGTGCTGGACGCGCTGATCAAGATCAAGAACGAGATTGATCCGACGCTGACTTTTCGCCGTTCCTGCCGCGAGGGCGTATGCGGTTCCTGCGCCATGAACATTGACGGCGGCAACACGCTGGCCTGCACCAAGGGCATGTATGAAATCAATGGCGATGTAAAAGTCTATCCGCTGCCGCATCTCGATGTGGTCAAGGATCTGGTGCCGGACCTGAATAATTTCTATGCGCAATACGCCTCGATCAAACCCTATTTGCAGACGGTGTCACCGGAGCCGCAAAAAGAATGGCGTCAAAGCTATGAGGATCGCCAGAAACTCGACGGCCTGTATGAATGCATTCTGTGCGCCTGTTGCTCCAGCAGTTGCCCGAGCTATTGGTGGAATGGCGACCGCTATCTCGGCCCCGCAGCACTGTTACAGGCCTATCGCTGGCTGATCGACAGCCGCGACGAGGCCACCGGCGAACGCCTCGATGATCTGGAAGACCCGTTCCGCCTGTACCGCTGCATCACCATTCTGAACTGCGCACAAGCCTGCCCCAAGGGGCTGAACCCCGCCAGGGCGATTGCCGAGATTAAAAAGATGATGGTGGAGAGACGGGTTTAGAGTACACAGGCGATAGAATTGTCCAAGGGAGCGCATCAGAGCCTTCACATAGAGGAATAGGGAAATACTCCATCTCGTACCTAACCAGCTCTAATGGATACCCGATAGGAAGGGATAAGTTATAACAAGATAGCGTAGGCGACCAACCTGGGTATTTTTTGCACAAATAGCTTGTCAGAATGATCTCTAATCGATCAAGCCAATCGAAGAGGCTCGATAGTAGATCGCGCAATAAACCAAAAAAATCTCCACTTGCAACTACATTTTCCGCGAATGGAGACAACAACGAGGCTTGTGCTTTTAATGGAGCATCAGGGGCACCAGACAATTGGAAGTTTACGAAGTAGTGGTTATGGACAAGCAGTTGGCGCGCGCCTTTAGCTTTCTTGAAGGCAAGGTCCCACCATGAACCGGGTAAATCAAGATCGTCGAGAAGGCTCTTAAAAGGAGCAAGAGCCTTGTCGTTACGGTGATTAGGGTTACGCAACTTACCCATGTTGTCGATAGGATGACTGTTATTGAATCCAGTTGCGAGAGCAACCAAGATAGCCACGTCGTCGATAATCATATTGAGGTAGGTCAGAACATGATCCGCTAAGCACTCCGCCCGGAATTTAATCCGCGCACTTTTAAGGATAATCCATCCCGGTTCGGTCGGCTGGCCATCAGCAAGTTCCTGCATGTGGACATTGAGATCTTCCAAGGCGAAGACGAACCTCATAAAAGCGGTTCTGAAATGGTGCTCTAACTGGGCAGCCTTCTTGATCTCCTTTTGATTCTTTTTTTGATTTTCTGAAAATAATCCAATCTTCAATCCCTGAAAAATCTGTAAAACACCGTATCGAAACACCATTGGCGCACCTGCAATTGTATTGCAGTAGATTCCATGGTTTATCGGCATAGCGACCTCATTTTACAGCAGTAGTGAGTGGAGTTCAGTAATAAGCTTTAGATGAAAACATTTCTTATGCCCTACATCAAACATTAAACCCTAACCCCGGCCTCAGCATCACCTTGCACTGATGGCTTGGGGTACGCAGCGCCTCGAACGCTTGCGGGAAATCTGCAAAGCCCACTGTGTCGGTGACCATCGCCTGTGCGTCGATACGGTCGGCCGCCATCCAGCCTGCGATCATCTCAAAGTCGCGCTTGCGGTAGGCCAGCACGAATTGCAGGGTGATTTCCTTCATAATGCCCATCAGCGGCAGGATGGTGTCGGGTTTGCTGCACACGCCCGCCACCACGATTTTGCCGCCGCGCGGGGCCATTTTCATGCAGTCCGAAATCATGCCGGGCACACCGACGCATTCGAAAATAATGTCCGGGACCGTGCCGGTTTTTTTGCGGAATTGCGCCATCACATCTTCGCTGGCGTTGACAATATCCGTCGCGCCAAATTTCGCCGCCATTTTTGCACGGCCATCACTGCGTTCACTGACGATGATGTGCCGCGCGCCGACAAAGCGTGAAAACAGCGTGACCGCCAGCCCGACCGGCCCCGCGCCGATGATCAGCACGTTACCGCCGGGGCGCAGGCCGGACATTTCCACTGCGTGATAACCCACCGCCAGCGGCTCGATCAGCGCGCCTTCCAGCAGGCTGACACTTTGCGGCAGCAGTACGCTGTCGCGCGCACCCACCCTGACAAAATCCGCATAGGCGCCGGAGCTTTGCCCCAGACCAACGGTCGTCACTTTATCGCAGGCATAGGCCTCGCCGCGCACACAGGGCGGGCAGACGCCGCAGGTGATCACTGGCATCGCCGCCACCTTCTGGCC
This sequence comes from Pseudomonadota bacterium, assembly GCA_049325255.1. Classification (GTDB taxonomy): domain Bacteria; phylum Pseudomonadota; class Alphaproteobacteria; order UBA11222; family UBA11222; genus UBA11222. Next base: position 5,020 of record JBMOMW010000021.1, read on the forward strand.
CACCTTCCAGCCTTGCGTGTTGCGCCCCACCGCAACAATCTCGCCCGAAAATTCATGGCCCATGACGCTGCCGCCGGGAAGCGTCATTAATCCCGCCTCGGTGGAATGCAAATCCGATCCGCATATTCCGCAATGCGAAACCTTCAATATCAGATCGCCATCGCCCGGTTCCGGGTCCGGCACATCGCCAATGGTCAGGGGCTTGCCAATTTCGTGAAATATTGCGGCGCGCATTTTTCGCTCCTTATTTTGCTGCTGGCTTCACCGCCTGAAACACATAGCGGTTGATAGAAAAGAAAAATTCGCCGCGCGGGCCCAGATCGCGCAGGCTTTGCGCCCAGCCGTCGGCCTCTTCCTTCGTGACGCCGCCACGCCCCGCGACAAAGCCGCGAATACCATCCAGAATGCCCGCCGCAAAACAATTGGGATGATATTCGGGATTGAGCAGTGGGATGATCTCACGCCGGGTAATCTGAAACCCCGCCGCCCGCAATTTCGGCGACAGGGTGGCGGGCAGATGCGCATCGGCCAGATGTTCGTCCCACACCCGCAAAATCCTGTCCTGACGCGCCCGGTCGTTGGTGTGCAGCACCAGACTGTCCCAATCCGTATCCAGAATCAGAATGCGCCCGCCTGGCTTCATCACCCGGTGCAGTTCGCGCAGGGCCAGCGCCATATCCGGCACATATTCATAAACCTGGGTGGACACCGCCACGTCAAACGAGGCGCCGGGAAATGGCAGCTGCATGGCGTCGCCCTGCTCAAACACGACCTGCGCCAATCCTTCGCAACGGCGTCTGGCGATCTCGATCATCGGCGCGCTCCTATCCAGCCCCGCCGCCCTGCCGCTCGCCCCAACCGACAAGGCCAGATCGCGCAGCAACAGGCCCGGCCCCACACCCACATCCAGCACCGCCTCGCCCGGTCGCAGTTCCAGCCGCCGCAACACTTCCGCGCGCTGCCCGGTCACATCCGGGTTCTGGTACATCGCCTCAACGGTGCGCGCCTGCCGTTCGTCAAATTCCAGCATTCCGCTCATGGCTTTCTCTCTCCTGATGTTTGCCGCTCCTGTATAGTATAACCCGTTCACGCCCGCTCAAACAGCGCGACCAGTTCAACCTCGGCTGACCAGCGAAACTGGTCAACCGGCGTAACCCAGCGCAGCAGAAATCCTCCGTCTACCAACGATCTGGCGTCACGGGCGAAGGTGGCAGGCGCACAGGATACCGCGATCACTTTGTGTGTTTGGCTGGCCGCTATCTGATCGGCCTGGGCCCGCGTCCCGGCTTTCGGGGGATCAAATATCACCGCCGCATAGGGCTTTAATTCTTCGATGGATAGCGGGCCGCGCTGTAAATCGCGATGGCTTGCTTCAATCTGTTTCAGGCCCTGCCTCTGGTTTGCGGCCTGGCGGATCGCCTCTGTCATGGCGCGATCGCCTTCAACAGCATGTACGCGCGCATGGGACGCAACCGGAAAGGTGAAGGTGCCACATCCGGCAAACAGATCAAGAATACGCGCGCCTTTGGCGCCCAAAGTTTTCGTGCCCAAAGCTTCGAGAACAAGTGCTATCAATGCCGCCTCGCCTTGGCTGCTTGCCTGCAGGAACGCGCCGGGCGGCGGGCTGACCGGCGTGCCCCCCATGACTATTTGTGGTTTGCGCCGTTCAAGCAAAATCACGCCGTTCCAGCTTAAACGCGCCAGATCAAGCCTGTCCGCACTTGCCGTCAGTAATGTCCGCAGGCGCAAATTTGGTTCTGCCTTTTGGCCCGAACCAAATTGCACGTCAACATCCAGTCCAGTGCCCGTCTGTGTCAGCAGCAGCCGCGCCGATTGGCCATGGCGCAACAACGGCGCCAGCATTTTTTCCAGTCCCGGCAAGGCCTGCACGATATTTTTATCCAGCACTGTGCATTCAGAAACGGGAACGAGCCGTTTACTCATGCGCGCGTGAAAACCAATCTGAATTCCGTCTGCGCCATGCTCTGCTGTAAAGGCCGCACGGCGGCGCGATGCGGGCGGCATGGTCCGGGTTGGCCGCACCGTTACATCATGCAGGCCACGATGCGCTAGCGCGTCAATAATTTGTTCGCGCTTCCAGTCCGCAACAAAAAGATCAGACAGATGTTGCAGGGCGCACCCGCCACATTCTGTGAAATGACGGCATGGCGCAGTGACGCGCGCATCGCCGGATTTCAGAATTTGCACGATGGCGGCGCGATCTTTATCGCCCGGATTGAATTTTATCTGAAGCCGGTCACCCGGCGCAGCATATGCCACGAAATATTTGCGGCCATCAACCTCGACCACGCCGTCGCCGGAATGGCCAAGTTGGGTGACTTCAGCTTCAATTATGCCTTTGGTAGATTGAACCACTATGCCCGCAATATTTCTACATGCGGGATTTCGGTCCCAAGCAGGGCCAGAACATTGGCCACAATATGCGTGGCGTCGAGCCCGGCATCCGCATACATTTTTTCGGGCGTATCCTGATCCTGAAAGCGATCCGGCAAACACAAGGGACGCACCGTCAGCCCTTTGTCCAGCAAACCCGCCGTGGCGAGGTAATGCAGAACCTGGGCCGCAAATCCGCCGATGGCGCCTTCTTCTATGGTAATCAGAATTTCATGTTCACGCGCCAGACGGCTGATCAGACCGGTATCCAGGGGTTTGGCAAAACGCGCATCGGCAATACTGATCTGATGCCCATAACTCTCCAATATCCGCGCCGCCTCGCATATCTCGGACAAACGCGCGCCAAAATTCAGGATTGCAACCCGGTTTCCTTCGCGGATCATGCGCCCCTTGCCAATGGCCAGCACTGCGCCCGCATCCGGCAGCGCCACGCCCGTGCCTTCGCCGCGCGGAAAGCGGAACGCGCTTGGCCGGTCATCAATGCTGACGGCCGTCGCCACCATATGCATCAGTTCAGCTTCGTCGGCTGCCGCCATCACGACGAAATTCGGCAGATTGCACAGATAGCCGATATCAAATGATCCGGCATGGGTTGGCCCATCGGCCCCTACCAGGCCTGCACGGTCAATGGCGAAACGCACCGGCAGGCACTGGATCGCCACATCATGTACTACCTGATCATAGGCGCGTTGCAGGAATGTGGAATAGATCGCCGCAAACGGTTTGTAACCTTCGCAGGCAAGGCCCGCCGCAAAGGTCACGCCATGCTGTTCGGCAATGCCCACATCAAAACAGCGATCCGGAAACGCCTTTGCAAACAGATCAAGCCCGGTGCCCGATGGCATGGCCGCCGTGATGGCGACAATTTTATCGTCCTTGTGCGCCTCTGAAATCAGGCTTTGCGCGAACACTTTGGTATATTGCGGCGCATTGGGCGCGGATTTTTTTTGCGCGCCCGTGACCACATCGAATTTATTCACGCCGTGATATTTGTCTTCGGCGGCCTCGGCGGGCGGATAGCCCTTGCCTTTCTGCGTGACCACATGCAGCAGGATCGGGCCCTGTTTGGCCTTGCGCACATTTTCCAGCACCGGAATCAGATGGTCCAGATTGTGTCCGTCAATTGGCCCAACATAATAGAACCCCATTTCTTCAAACAGGGTGCCGCCGGTTGCCATGCCACGGGTAAATTCCTCGGCCTTGCGCGCGGTGCGTTCCAGCCGTTCGGAAATTTTGTGCGCAATTTCCTTGGCTGTCTGACGCAGGCTCAGATAGTTCTGCCCGGACAGCCGTTTCGCAAGATAGGCGCTCATCGCGCCCACCGGCGGCGCAATGGACATATCATTATCGTTCAGGATAACAATCAAACGGGTGTGGCGCGATCCGGCATTGTTCATCGCCTCATAGGCCATGCCCGCGCTCATGGCGCCATCGCCGATGACGGCCACCACATGATTATCATCGCCACGCAGATCGCGCGCCACCGCCATGCCAAGCGCCGCAGAAATCGACGTGGAGGAATGCGCCGCGCCAAAGGCGTCATATTCGCTTTCCGCGCGTTTGGTGAATCCGGACAGCCCGCCGCCCTGGCGCAAGGTGCGAATGCGGTCGCGCCGGCCGGTCAGAATTTTATGCGGATAAGTCTGATGCCCAACGTCCCATAATATTTTATCCCTGGGCGCATCAAACACATAATGCAGGGCCAGCGTCAGTTCCACCACGCCCAGCCCCGCCCCCAGATGCCCGCCGGTCACCGACACGGCGTCAATGGTTTCGGCGCGCAATTCATCCGCCAACTGACGAAGCTGGTCCTGCCTGAATTGCTTGAGGTCCGCAGGGATGCGCACCAGATCGAGCAGCGGTGTCTTGCTCACAATATTGCTCATTTTCTATGGTGTCAGGTCCAATAGTGTCAGGCGCGCCGGCCGATTGCGAAACGCGCCGCCGCGCGCAGAAGATCGGCCTTTTCATCAAATAAATCAAGATGCTTAACAGCTTGATCCGACAAGAATTTTGCCTGCACCTTGGCGCGTTCCACCCCAACCAGGGAAACCAGCGTTGATTTGCCTGCAACCTGGTCTTTGCCCGCTGTTTTTCCCAGCATTTCGGCATTACCCTCAATATCCAAAAGGTCATCCGTTATCTGAAAGGCCAGACCAAAGTCATGGGCATAGGCATGCAGCGCCTGCCTGTGTGGCGGCGACGCCTTTCCCAAAATCGCCCCCGCCTCACAGGAAAACGCGATCAGCGCGCCGGTTTTGAGTTGCTGTAACCGGGTTACGGCACCGGCCGACAGGGTCTGGTTTTCCGATTCCAGATCCAGCATCTGCCCCCCCACCATCCCATGCGGGCCAGACGCCACAGCCAGGCCGCGCACCAGTTCACAGCGGATATTCGGATCTTCGTGGGTGGCGCTATCGCTTAAAATTTCAAAAGCAAAACTTAACAGCGCATCTCCGGCCAATACGGCCGTCGCCTCGTCAAACTGCCGGTGGGTGGAAGGCCTGCCGCGGCGCAAATCATCATCATCCATGCAGGGCAGATCATCATGCACCAGGGAATAGCTGTGCACGCATTCAACAGCCGCTGCCACCCGCGCCGCACATTCTTCCTGAACACCGAACAGACTCGCGCTGCTCAACACCAGAAAAGGGCGCAGGCGCTTGCCGCCGCCCAACGCCGCATAGCGCATGGCGTCAAACAGGCGGGCTTCAGAATCGCGCGATTTGGGCAGCAGCGCATCAAGTGCATGCTCAACAGTGCTTACTGCATGCGCCAGTGCAGCCGTAAACTGGTTCATAAATTCAATCCGTTTACTGACAAATTATCCGGCGTCATTTTCGGGCACAGTGGAAATTGAACCATCACCTGACACAACAATTTTTTCTACCTTGGCCTGCGCATCTTTCAGCTTGGCGTCGCAATGGGCTTTCAACTGGCTGCCGCGTTCATAAATACTGATGGATTCTTCCAGATCAACCTGCCCACTTTCGAGCCGCGCCACAATGGATTCAAGCTCGCGCAGGGCCGCCTCAAAACTCAAACCAGTTACGGATTCCAGAGATGCTGTTTTTTTCTTTTCCGACATTTTCCTATCCGCCCATCAAGGCCTTTACATGCGCCTGAGCGCATGCCGCCAGCGCCGCCAGATCATAGCCGCCTTCCAGCGCGGAAACCACCCTGCCCGCGCAGCACCTGTCCGCAATGGCCATGATCTGCCGCGTGGCCCAGGCAAAATCTTCTTCTTCAAGCCACAGATTCGCAAGCGGATCCTGCATATGCGCGTCAAATCCGGCGGAAATGAGAATCAGATCCGGGTGAAATGCGTCCAATGCCGGTAAAATCCTGGTGGTCATGGCGGCTTTGAAAGCGTCGCCACCCGCACCAGCGGACAGGGACGCATTGACAACATTACCGGCCACGCCTGTTTCGTGCATCGCGCCGGTGCCGGGATAGAACGGCGCCTGATGCGTGGAGGCGTAAAACAGGCCCGGATCGCTCTGAAATATTTCCTGTGTGCCATTGCCGTGATGGACATCAAAATCAATGACCGCAAGGCGTTTGCACTTCCATTTCTCACGCGCCCACAATGCGCCCACAGCCACATTATTGAACAGGCAAAAACCCATGGCGCGATTACTTTCCGCATGATGGCCCGGTGGACGCACAGCGCAGAATGCGTTCTGCACCGTTCCCTGCATCACCATATCGACAGCGCGCACAACCGCACCCGCTGCATATAATGCCGCCGCGCCACTGCCCGGCGACATGGGCGTATCACCATCAATAAAGCTAAATCCCTGTTGTGGCGCACGGGCCAGCAGGGCCGCCGCAAAATCGCCCGGATGCGCCAGCGCAATCTGTTCCATGGACGCCTGCGGCGCCTGTTCGCGCAGAAGCGGTTTGAAATGGGGCGCGTCCAGCGCCGCAAGAACCGCCCGCAAGCGATCAGGCGATTCCGGGTGTCCCGATGGCATGACATGATCAAGACAGGCCGGATGAGTGATCAATGCGGTTGTCATGGCTTATCTCTTTACCTGTTGACCATAGGTTTTGAACTTTTCCAGAACGCGCGCCATTTCATCCGTATCAAGAATAGTTGGCTGGCCAATTTGCAGCGCCGCCACATACTGGCTGGCCAGGGTTTCAACCTCATGCGCCATGGCCAGCGCCTTTGCCGGTGTTTCCCCCAATGCAATCTGCCCGTGATTGGCCAGTAAACAGGCGTTGCGCCCCTCTAGTGCCGCCAGTGCGTGATGCGCAAGTTCGTCCGTGCCAAAAGTCGCATAGGGCGCACAACGGATATTGTCACCGCCCGCTACCGCAACCATGTAATGAAATGCCGGAATTTCCCGATGCGCACAGGCCAGCGCGGTGGCATGCAGCGAATGCGTATGCACGATGGCGTTTACATCCGTGCGCGCCGTATAAATCGCCACATGGAAATGCCATTCACTGGATGGCAACAGCGAACCGGAAAGCACCTTGCCGCGATTATCCAGCGCCACAATATCCCCGGGTTTCAAATCCGCATAGGGAACGCCGGTTGGCGTGATCAGAATATGGCCCGCACGGTCACGCGCTGATACATTGCCGGATTTTCCAGGGCTTAGGCCGCTTTGGTTCATGGCGTTGGCGGCGGCGATGATTTCCTTGCGCAGGCCTGTATCACTCATGATGCGCATTCCGGAAACAGTTTCAGCATAGCGGCGTTCGATGCCGCACACACCCCGCGTTCCGTGATCAGTCCACTGACGAGCCGCGCCGGGGTCACATCAAAGGCAAAGTTTCCGGCAGGGCTGCCCGGTGCGGCAATGTCAACCTCGCACAGCCCCCCATTCGCCGTGCGTCCTGTAATCCGCGTCAGTTCTTCCGGCGCGCGCTCTTCTATGGGGATGGACGCCACCCCGTCTTCAATCGTCCAGTCAATGGTGGTGGAGGGCAGCGCCACATAGAACGGCACGCCATTGTCGTGCGCCGCCAGCGCCTTCAGATAGGTGCCGATCTTGTTGCATACATCGCCGCGCGCTGTGGTGCGGTCGGTGCCGACAATGCACATATCAACCCGGCCATGCTGCATCAGATGACCGCCCGCATTATCCGCGATAATGGTGTGCGGCACGCCATGCTTGCCCAGCTCCCACGCGGTCAGCGCCGCGCCCTGATTGCGCGGGCGGGTTTCATCCACCCACACATGCACCTTGATGCCCGCATCATGCGCCATGTAGATGGGCGCGAGCGCCGTGCCCCAATCCACCGTCGCCAGCCAGCCCGCATTGCAATGGGTGAGAATATTTACCTCCCGCGCCGGATTTTTACGCGCCGCATCCTCGATCAGTTTCAACCCATTCACGCCAATATTTTCGCAGATGGCCACATCATCATCGCAGATTTTCGCGGCTGTCGCATAGGCCGCCGCAACCCGCGCGGCGGGCCGCAAGGGCAACAAGGCCGCCCGCATTTCATCCAGCGCCCAACGCAAATTAACGGCTGTGGGCCTTGCCGCCAGTAGAAATTCATAAGCCGCATTCAGCGCGCTATCCGATGCATCCTCGCGCAGCGCCATGCACACACCATAGGCCGCCGCCGCGCCAATCAACGGCGCACCGCGCACCATCATGCTTTTGATCGCATGCGACGCCTGCGTGGCGCTGGCAAGCCGCGCTGTGACAAATTCATGCGGCAGTTTCGTCTGATCGATAATACCCACAGACCAGCCATCCGGTTGCAGCCAGATCGAACGCCATGCCTTGCCGTCAATTTTCATTTTAATCAGTGGCCTGAATAGGTGGTGAGCGCCAGCACTTCCTTGCCCAGCGCCTCCAGACGTTTGCGGCCGCCCAGATCGGGCAGGTCCACCACGAAACTGCACGCCACGACTTTCGCGCCCTGACGTTCGATCAGTTTGATTGCGGCCTCTGCGGTGCCGCCGGTTGCGATCAGATCATCGACCAGCAGCACGATATCACCGGCCTTCACCGCATCTATGTGAATTTCCAGACGGTCTGTGCCATATTCCAGATCATAATCTTCACCGATGGTTTTATAGGGCAGCTTGCCCGGTTTGCGCACCGGCACAAAGCCGCAGGACAATTGATGCGCCACCGCGCCGCCCAGAATAAAGCCGCGCGCCTCGATGCCAGCGACCTTGTCGATGCGCACGCCCGCATGAAACTGCACCAGCCCGTCTACCGCCTTGCGAAAGCCAACCGGATCGCCCAGAAGCGTGGTGATGTCGCGAAACATAATGCCGGGTTTGGGATAATCGGGAATGGCGCGGATATATTTTTCAATCACTTTGACTGCCCCTTCAATACACGCCCGGCGACGGCGTCAAGCTTCGCCAATAATTTTGCATCGCGTTTTTCGGGTGCGGTCATCAGCGCCATTTCCAGCGCCCGGTCGCAGCCCTGCGGACAGACCGCCCCATGCAAGGCGCCGCCCGCAATCTGCCCCACCACCTGTTTTACCAGATCGCCCGCATGGGCCGCGTTACGCTGCAACACCGCAATTACCGAGGCGACATCCACATCGTCATGGTGCGGATGCCAGCAATCATAATCTGTGACCATGGCGACGGTGGCGAAACAGATTTCCGCCTCGCGCGCCAGTTTCGCTTCCGGCATATTGGTCATGCCAATGACATCACAGTCCCAGGCGCGATACATGTTGGATTCGGCCAGGGACGAAAATTGCGGCCCCTCCATCGCCAGATAGGTTCCACCCCGCGTATAGGGAATTCCAATTTCCGCCGCCCCCTTTTCAAGCATATCGCCAAGCCGCCCGCATACGGGTTTTGCCATGGACACATGGGCGACCAAACCATTGCCGAAAAAACTTTTCTCGCGCGCAAAGGTGCGGTCGATAAATTGATCGACGATGACAAAGGTTCCTGGCGCCAGGGCCTCACGAAACGAACCGCAGGCGGATACAGACAGAATGTCTGTGACGCCGCTGCGTTTCAGTGCGTCGATATTGGCGCGGTAATTAATGCCGGATGGCGAGTATGTATGGCCGCGCCCGTGACGCGGTAAAAACACCATCTCGACCCCCTGTAACCGGCCAAACAGCATTTCATCTGACGTCTGCCCCCACGGGCTTTCGACCTGCCGCCATTCGGCCTCTTCAAGGCCGTCCATATTATAAACGCCGCTGCCGCCGATAACACCCAGTTTCATATGTTTTGCTCCTGACAAATATGCAGGGCATTGTTAGCCCCGATCCGCCCAAGGGGCAAGAAATCGGTCGCATCCTGCGTATGGAATGATACAGTTTCGGTATTGGAGGACCAGATTATGAAAGAAAAAATCGGCTTTATCGGCTTGGGAAATATGGGCAAACCCATGGCCATGAACCTTGCCCGGGCGGGGATGGATATCACCGTCTATGACCTGAACCCGGACACCATGCATGATCTGGTGGCGCTGGGCGCAAAGACGGCAAGCTCCACGGCCGGAATTGGCGAGAAATGCGACATTGTCGAACTGGTGGTGATGAACGACCGGCAGATCGAGGAAGTAATCACCGGCAGGGGACAGGGCGACGGCCTGCTGGCGGGAATGAAACCGGGCGGGCTGATCATTATTCACAGCACCGTCAGCCCGGTCACCTGCCAGCGTATGGCGGCGGCATGCGCTGAACGGCAAATCAGCGTCATTGACGCCGCAGTCAGCGGCGCGGAAGCCCGCTCTGTCGATGGCACGCTTACCCTGATGGTAGGCGGCGACGCCGCGCAGGTGGAACGCGCCCGGCCGATTTTCTCCATTGTCGGCGAAGACGTGTTTCACATGGGCGCGGTCGGCATGGGTCAGGCCGCCAAGCTGTGCAACAATCTCATGTCGCTGATCAATATGAAAGTTGTCGAAGAAGGTCTGGCGCTGGCCCGCGCCGCCGGCATTGATGAAGATCGGATGATCGAAATCGCCAAGGTCAGCACCGGGGATAGCTGGGCGTTGCGCGGCATCAAGCCGATGCGCGCGCTGTTTGCGCAAGGCACCCATGGCGCAGGCAGCATAAGCAAACTGGTTGCCAAGGATCTGGTGCTGGCGCTGCGCTTTGGGGAACAGCTGGGGGTGCCGCTTGGCTTCACCGATTACGCCGTCAACCGGGACCGTGATAAGCCCGAATGATCATCCTTTCCACCGGCGATGTGCTCTGCCCCCATTGCGGTGTGAAAACCACAATGGGGCTGTTGGAAATCCGTGATATGGCGGTGCTGCTGTGTCCGCACTGCGCGCGCGAAAGCAGTATTGACGTTACAAAATATTCCCATGACATCGCCATGTATGAATGGGCGCAGCGCCAGTTTGGCGGCGATCCGGATCATAATTTATGAAATCTGTTATACATAGCCCGGCCTGGCTGGCGCTGACTTCCGCCGCATTGTTTGGTCTCGCCACCCCGTTCGCCAAGCTGCTGCTGGGCGGGATGCAGGCCTGGCTGCTGGCGGGCCTGCTTTATCTGGGGGCGGGGCTGGGCCTTGGATTATATTCACTGATACGGCGGGCAGGCAGGCAGGCCCCACGTGAAGCGCCGCTAGCCCGCGCCGATCTGCCGTGGCTTGCGGCGGCAATCGTTTCCGGCGGCGTCATTGCGCCGGTCCTGCTGATGTCTGGCCTTAACCTGACCACGGCATCCAGCGGATCCCTGCTGCTTAATCTTGAAGCCATTGCGACGGTCGCCATTGCGGCGCTGATTTTCCGCGAACATGTCGGCGGGCGTTTGGTGTCGGGCGCGGCGCTGATCATTGCGGGTGCGTTGGCCCTGTCGTGGCAGGGAAGTTTTTTTGAACTGGATGCTGGCGCGATCCTGATCGCGGGCGCGTGTCTCGCCTGGGGCATCGATAATAATCTTACCCGCCGCATATCCGGCGCAGACCCGGTGCAGATCACCCTGCTGCGCGGGTTGATCGCGGGCGGCGTCAATGTCCTGATTGGGCTGGCGGGCGGCGCCACCCTGCCCGAACCCGCATTGCTGGCGGGCACATTGGTTACGGGATTTTTTGGATATGGCGTTAGCCTTGTGCTGTTTGTGATGTCGCTACAGCGTCTTGGCACGGCGCGCACCGGGGCGTATTTCTCCACCGCACCCTTCATTGGCGCGCTGGCCGCCATTCCTTTATTATCCGATCCGATTACGCCGCAATTCCTGATCGCAGGCGCATTGATGGGCATCGGCGTCTGGCTCAGCCTGACCGAAAACCACCTGCATGCACACGATCATGATGTGCTGGAGCATAGCCACCGGCATAGCCACGACGCACATCATCAGCATACACATTCAGATGAAACGCCATCCGATGCAACGCACACCCACGCCCACCGGCACGACCCCCTCAGCCACACCCACCCCCACTGGCCCGATCTGCACCACCGGCATGGCCATGGGCAGGATAAAAATCCTTGACATGTACGGCAATACCGTACATATTTGAGCAATGAAGGAATCTAAATGCGCCTGCTCAAATTTCGCCATAAGGGATTTAGGAGGTGCCATGCCAATGAAGAACCCCCCGCACCCAGGCGAGCTTATCAAGACCGAGATCATCGCAGCGCTCGATCTGAGCGTTACCCGGGCCGCTGAAATACTTAAGGTGCGCCGCGCCACCCTGTCTGACCTCCTCGCCGGCAAGGCCTCTCTCTCGCCGGAAATGGCCCTGCGTATCGAAAAGGCGTTCGGTCCCGATATGGACCATCTGCTGCGTATGCAGCTTGCCTATGATGTGGCAAAAACCCGCAAGCTATCCCGTGCTATTCCTGTCAAGCGTTACGTCCCGGCCTGAGCGCCAGAAAAGGAAAGACATTTTCATGCGCCTGTCATGGAATGAAATCAGAACCCGCGCCGCCGCCTTCGCCAGGGAATGGGCGGGGGAAGGCTATGAAAAGGGGCAGACGCAGCTTTTCTACCAGGCGATTTTCAATATATACGACATGCCCGTGCGCCGGATTAAAGGATAGCGTCCTCTTTAATCTTCTTTTTAATCCCCTTTAATCTTATCCTTTTAATCTAAAAAACCGCCTCAAAGGGCGGTTTGGGAAGGAAATAAAATTTATTCTTTAGCGGCTCATTATTTTCAAGAGTTTCGTTAAGGCAGTCATTTCTTTTTCAGTCATGTTCTTTAGAAAATGCTCGCGCACCGCATCGCGGTAACAAGGCCATATGGCTCTGCGTAGTTTTTTCCCTTCTGCTGTGATAACGGCATAAGCACCACGCGCATCGCTATCGCAGGCTTCGCGCTCTACCAAGCCTTGTTTTTCTAACCGATCAATCAGCCGTGTGACATTAAACTTCTTAAGCAGCATTCTTTCACCAAGCTCGGAAAAACGCAGCTTACCCCCTGGCGAGAAATCCAACTCTAATAGCGCATCATACCACGCTAGCGTCGGGAATCCTCCATCTTTGAGTGCTTGCTCGACGCAACCCATCACATGCTGTGAGCAGCGCACCCACGAAACCCAAGCATCCTGTTCTGTTTTGCTAAAATTTTCACTCATTAAATTATTCTAACACAAACTAGTTGCACATGCAACGAAATAGGCATATAAAGAATATGGTTGCAAATGCAACTAATGATCATGGGAGAACCAAATGACACAAACGATTACCCGGAATGAAATCAAGACAGCGCTCGATGCGCATGAACCCATCATATTGGTTGAGGCATTGCCTGAAAAATATTTCATCGAAGCCCATCTGCCGGGTGCTGTGCAGATCAATCACGACGAGGTGGATACAAAGGCCGCAACGCTGCTGCCCAATAAGTCAGCCAAAATTGTGGTCTATTGCTCCAATGTGTCCTGCGCTAACTCTGGCAAAGCGGCCACGCGCCTTACCCAACTTGGTTATACCAACGTGTATAAATATACCGAAGGCAAGCAGGACTGGATCGAAGCTGGACTATCTATTGAAAAAACTGCGTAAGGAGCAAATCATTCATGCCGAGTTGCATGATGAATTGGCCAAAGCGGAAGAGATTAAAGGGGGCACCTCATGACCCCCCTTTTTGCGTCGAAGCGAGGGAAAGTGTGCGGATTCTAGCGACGATTTTATGCAGTACCAACTTGTTACCCCTGACCGACTCGACTTCTCTCCTGTGCAAGAGCGTCTGAGAACTTCTTGCCTCGCTCATGTCGAAAGGTTTCACCCGTTCTTACAGCGGATTTGATGCGATCTACGCGCAAATGACGAAAATCCTCAGAGCGCTCGCACCAGACGGTCAGCAGCCAGGCGTTATCGAAAACTGTCAGCCCAAGCGGACGTGCTAAGCGTGTGGTTTTCTCGCCAGAAAGGCTCAGATATCTTATCTTCAGCACCGCGCGGTCGCGAATGTCTGTACGCAATTCATCGTGCAGCGTTCCGGTCGCCCGATCCATCGCCTTGCGGCTTGGTCCGGCTTCGAGCGGACTGTTCAGAAACTCGTGACGTGACGTGTCGCCAATAGCGGATGCAATTTTTGCAGAAGCGCGTTGGGCCGCAGCAGCCAAAGTATCGCCTGATCGCGCCGTGACCAGCTTGGCTCCGAGCGCCAAGGCTTCAAGCTCATCGCCCTCGAAGTTTAGTGAGGGCACGAAAAAGCCTTTTTCCATCACGTATCCGATACCCCCCTCTCCCCTGATCGGCGCTCCAAGAGCCTGAAGATCAGCGATGTCGCGGTAGATCGTCCGCAGTGAGACATTCATTTGTTGGGACAATTCGCGCGCTGCCACGGGTTGGGTGCGCACACGAAGCACATCCATAAGGCTGAATAACCGAAAAAGCCGCATCGCGCAAAAAACTCCACTGCCATATTCTGACACAGGGCGGCTATATATCAAATCGAAATGAACGCGAGGAGACCCGTATGAATATAAGAATAGCCACAGCATTGGTCCTGTTTTTGATATTTACGGGGTCGGGTTCGCAAGCTCAAACTGGAGATGTAAGCATGGACAAAGCTGCTATTTTGAAGACGATCGAAACGATGACAGGCAATTTTGCCGCCGGAAATATTGACGGGGTGATGGCGACTTACGAAAGTGGAGCCGTTGTAGTCGGTCAGCCCGGTCAGCCCGTGAGTGGAAATGAGGCGCTACGGGTGATGTTTCGGCAATTTGTGGAGCAGGGAGTCGCATTCACTTACGGTGCGCATGAAGTAGTCGTTTCAGGGGATGTTGCTCTCCATTTGATGAAATGGACCGCGCCTGGCCCTGAAGGAGATATGTCCGCCCTGTCCGTGGCTGTCCTGCGTAGGCAGCGGGATGGGACGTGGAAAATGGTAATTGATCACCCTTCCGGTGATGCCGTTATGCACGCACCCGCGAATTGAGAAAAGGCGTGGCGGTGCGTTGTTGTACGCGCCGCCACGCCTCCTTGGTGACATCTCTTCGCACACAAACAGATTGCGCTTGTAGCTGAACTTAAAGAAACTAAAAGGGGACGCTACCCTTTAAAAAAAGCAAAAAAGATTAAAGGGGACGTTACCCCTTTCAGATTAAAGAAAAAGAAAAAAGGATAACCTCCCCATTAAAAACACATGCATTAGCAGGATAAAATGACCGCAACCGTAATCGCCGTGGCGTGCAGCGCCAAACATACCATGACCAAGCCAACGCAGGATCATATCGCGCTGCTGGCGGGGCTGGGGGTTGCAGGCGATGCGCATGAGGGGCTGACGGTAAAGCATCGCTCGCGCATGGCGATTGACCCAAACGCACCCAATCTTCGCCAGGTGCATCTGATCCATGCTGAATTGCATGACGAACTGTGCGCGGCGGGATTTGCACTTGTGCCCGGTCTGATGGGCGAAAATATCACGACGCGCGGCATTGATTTACTGGGGCTGCCAACCGGAACCCGATTACATATTGGTGAAAAGGCCATCGTCGAGATCACAGGTTTGCGTAATCCCTGCGTCCAGCTTGATGCGATTCAAGCGGGCCTCATGGCGGCGACGATAGAACGCAGCCCACAGGGCAAGCTCATCCGCAAGGCGGGTGTCATGAGTATTGTCATCACCAGCGGCGACGTGCGCCCCGGCGATGCTATATACGCCGTCCTGCCTCCGCCACCACACATCCCACTGGATCGCGTATAAGATACGCCATTTATTTCTGTTAATGATGATTGCAATGATATCAATTTCATTGTAGTGTATTTTCCATGGCCCAGATATTGATACGCAATATTGATGACGCGGTTATCGTCAGGCTTCGACAGAGGGCGGCGGAGGCTGGCACGTCTCTGGAAGAGGAGGCGCGCCGCGCCCTGTCTGCTGCTGCCGGGCTGACGCGCGAAGCAGCGCTGGCGCGGCTGGATGCGGTGCGGGCAAAAATCGGGCGGATAGAGGGGCCCTCGTCGCTTGAGGATTTACGCCGTGACCGGGCGCGCGACGGGTAAGCTGACTCCATGCCGCTGATCGTGGACGCCAGCGTGGCCCTCAAATGGGTGCTTGAAGAAGATGGCTCCCTGATCGCGCGGGCGCTTGTTGCCGATGAAGCATTGGCCGCCCCGGATTTGCTGTTTATTGAATGCGCCAATGTGCTGTGGGTCAAGGCGCGGCGCGGCAATCTTTCCGCCGGTGACGCAAAAGCGGCCTATGCGGCGATCGAAGCCGTGCCGATACGCGCCATCTCCGCGCATCTGCATGCGGCGGCTGCGCAAACCATTGCCTTCGATCTGGATCAGACCCCGTATGACAGCCTTTATCTGGCGGTAGCGATGGCGGAGAATGCAATACTGGTGAGTGCGGACGCGGTATTTGCCAAAGCCGCATCAGCCCATCCGGTGTATCGTAATTCTGTGCGGTTGCTTTAACGCAGCTTTTGGCGCTGGATTGCCACGCACTTCCCGCGGCTCGCGTTGACGGTGAGTACAGAGTGAGAAAATAATTCAATCTGATCCGATATTGCGTTAGGCAGGATGCATGACAAAAACTGAACCTGCCATTACGGAAATCACGGAACTGGCGCAGCGCGTAACCGGCGGGGACCGGCGCGCTTTGGCGCGGGCGATTACGCTGATCGAATCGCGCCGTCCGGCGGACCGGCCAAAGGCGGGGGCGTTGCTGCGGCTGTTACTGCCCCATACCGGCAAGGCGATCCGGCTGGGGTTTTCCGGCGCACCGGGGGTGGGGAAATCCAGTTTTATTGAGACATTCGGCATGTTCCTGACCAAACGCGGGATGAAGGTCGCGGTGCTGGCGGTTGATCCTTCGTCCACGCGCTCGGGCGGCTCCATCCTGGGCGATAAAACCCGCATGGAATTGCTGTCGCGCGATCCCAACGCCTTTATCCGGCCGACGCCATCCAGTGGCGCGCTGGGGGGCGTGGCGCGGCGCACCCGTGAGGCGATGCTGGCGGCGGACGCGGCCGGTTATGACGTGGTGATTATCGAAACCGTGGGCGTCGGGCAGTCGGAAACCGAGGTTTGCGACATGGTGGACATGTTCGTGCTGCTGCTGTCGCCCGGTGGCGGGGATGAATTACAGGGCATCAAGCGCGGCATCATGGAACTGGCCGATATGGTCATCGTCAACAAGGCCGATGGGGAATTTCTGCAGGCCGCCGGGCGGGCGGCGGCGGAACATCAGGCCGCCCTGCATCTGATGCGGCCAAAAACCATGAACTGGATGGTGCCCGTGTTGCAAACCTCTGCCCTTACGGGCGCTGGTATTGATAATGTCTGGGACAGCATCACAGCCTATCGTGCGGCGCTGGGCAATTCGGGCGAACTGGCCGCGCGCCGTGCCGTACAGGCCCGCGCCTGGATGTGGTCAGAAGTGCATGACGGCTTGTTGGATATGTTGCATGACGACCCCGCGATCGGCAAGCTATCCGCCAGGCTGGAAAATCAGGTGCTGGAAGGAAAACTTCCCGCCACCGAAGCCGCCCAACAGATACTTGCGCTGTGTCGCAGCAAGGAATGAGCGAGACGGTTACGACTTATACCAACGGCCCGATGAACAGACCCGTTGTGTCATTCTGAGCGAAGCGAAGAATCCCCATCCATTTCGGGGAGATCCTTCGCTTTGCTCAGGATTGTGTGTTGAGGATGAGTTCTGAGAAGGTTGAGTGCGATCTTTCGCAGGATGGCGAGGTTTTGCGGGCCGTTATCCTTGCGGGTTCGGGCGGCGTCTTCGGCGAGATCGACATCGAGCACCCAGTGCAACTGGTTTT
>JBMOMW010000022.1:0-150754 GCA_049325255.1 Pseudomonadota bacterium
ACCATTCAAGCGGTTAGGAGAAACGTGGGTGGGAGACCATGATGACAACGGTCGTAAATACCGCATCCTGACCGGTTGCCCACCCACGCCACTCATAACACATCCTCAACACACAATCCTGAGCGAAGCGAAGGATCTCCCCGAAATGGATGGGGATTCTTCGCTTCGCTCAGAATGACACAACGGGTCTGTTCATCGGGCCGTTGGTATAAGTCCGCAGTCTAATTCAGCCACCACCCTTCGCGCTGGAATTTCTGCCGCATCTGCTATAGTCAATGCCGCATGAGAGCATGGGGAGTATAGTGTGCGTGAGGACAGTCAGGAATTTGCGGCGCGGGTAAGCCGTGAGGCGGCGGGGCGGGCGCCGCAGCGTAATGTGGGCGGCCTGCGTCAGCTATTGCCCTATATCGCGCGCTATCGCGGGCTGGTGGCGGTAACGCTGCTGGCGCTGCTGGCGGCGTCGGGGGCGACGCTGCTGATACCGGTTGCGGTGCGCGGGGTCATTGATCTTGGCTTTGGCGCCAACAGCGCGGGGCTGGTGCACCGCTATTTCGCCGCCATGCTGGGGGTTGCGATGGTGCTGGGCCTGGCGACAGCGGCGCGGTTCTATTTCGTGTCATGGCTGGGCGAGCGCGTGGTGGCCGATCTCAGGCGCGATGTCTATGGCCATGTGCTGGGCATGAGCCCGGAGTTTTTCGAAACCACCCGCACCGGCGAGGTGCTGTCGCGGCTGACGGCGGATACGACGCTGATCCAGACCGTGGTGGGTTCCAGCGCCTCGATTGCGCTGCGCAACACATTTTTGCTGCTGGGGGGGCTGGTGATGCTGGTGGTGACCAGCCCGAAGCTGACCGGGCTGGTGCTGGTGTTCGTGCCGGTGGTGATTATCCCGATTATCGTTTTGGGCCGCCAGGTGCGCGGCCTGTCGCGCGCCTCGCAGGATCGCATTGCGGATTCCAGCGCGCTGGCCGGTGAAGTGCTGGATGATATTACCATTGTGCAGGCGTTTACCCAGGAAGACACTGAGCGCAGACGCTTTAGCGATGCGGTCGAGCAGGGGTTCGAGGTCGCCCTGCAGCGTATACGGGCGCGCGCGATCCTGACTGCGCTGGTGATTGTTCTGGTATTCGGGGCCGTCATCGGCGTGTTGTGGATCGGCGCGCAAGGGGTGCTGGACGGCGTCATGAGCGGCGGCCAGCTTGGGCAATTCGTGCTCTATGCCGTGTTTGTCGCGGGTGCTGTCGGCGCGCTGAGCGAGGTGTGGGGGGACATGCAGCGCGCGGCGGGCGCAACCGAACGGCTGATGGAATTGCTGGCGGCAAAGCCCGCCATCGCGCCGCCCCCGCACCCGGTGGCGCTGCCCGCAAACGCGCAGGGCAGCGTCAGCTTCGATGCGGTGCGGTTTCATTATCCATCCCGGCCTCAAACCTATGCGCTGGATGGCGTCAGCTTTACGATTGCGCCGGGCGAAACTGTCGCGCTGGTTGGGCCAAGCGGTGCGGGCAAGAGCACATTGCTGCAATTGCTGCTGCGGTTTTATGATCCGGCCAGCGGACACATTATGCTGGATGGCGTCGATATTACCAAAGCCGATCCTTTGGCGGTGCGCGGGCGGATAGCCATCGTGCCGCAGAATACGGTTATATTTTCCGCCAGCGCGCGCGAGAATATCCGCTATGGCCGGCCCGATGCGAGCGATGCCGATGTCCGGGCCGCCGCCAGCGCCGCGCAGGCGGCCGAGTTTCTGGAAAAACTGCCAGAGGGGCTGGATACATTTCTGGGTGAAAAGGGTGTGCGATTATCCGGCGGGCAGCGCCAGCGCATCGCCATCGCCCGGGCGATCTTGCGCAACGCGCCGCTGTTATTGCTGGATGAGGCAACCAGCGCGCTGGATGCGGAAAATGAACGGCTGGTGCAGATTGCGCTGGATGCGCTGCTTGCAAACCGTACGACGCTGGTTATCGCCCACCGGCTGGCGACTGTGCGCCGCGCCGACCGGATCATTGTGCTGGACGAAGGGCGCATTGTCGCGATGGGCCGCCATGAGGAACTGATGGCGCGCGGAGGCCTGTATGCAAGGCTGGCGGAATTGCAATTCGCGGGTGATGCCGGCCTGCCTGCAAAAGATCATTCCGGCGTCGTGGATTTGAAACTTCTAAAGGGATAGGCGAAACCCGAAATGAAAATATTACGCACCGTCCTGGCCATCACCGCCATGGTTATTATTGCCGGCGCCGGCGCGCTTTATTTTGTTCCCGCCGTGCAGGACCGGGTAATTGCCCGCATCATTGACCGCACCTTCGCCATGCAACATGATGAATTGCTGGCGGATGACGCATTGCGCGTTGCGGTGTGCGGCAGCGGGTCGCCGCTGGCGAATTCAGAGCGCCGCCCGGCCTGCAATCTGGTGTTCGCGGCGGGCAAGATTTTCGTCGTGGACGCAGGCGCGGGTTCGTTTGCCCGGGTGGCGAAATGGCGGCTGCCGCTGGACCGCATGGCGGCGGTGTTCATCACCCATTTTCATTCCGACCATATTGCTGATTTGCCCGAAGCACGGCTGCAAAGCTGGGTGGCGCAACGCCCTGCATCGCTGCCGGTCTATGGCGGGCCTGGTATTGAGCGGATTGTTTCAGGATTTTCAGAGGCCTTTGCCCTGGATGATTTTTACCGCGTCGCGCATCATGGCGCGGATTTTCTGAAACCCGAAAATGGCCCCATGCGGCCCCATGAAATCGCCAACGCCGATGGTACGCCCCTGACCGGTATGCAGGGCAAGGTCGTACTGGAAAAAGATGGGCTAACCGTCACGGCTTTTGCAGTTGATCACGCGCCCGTTGTTCCGGCCTATGGCTACCGCTTCGATTACAAGGGCCGGTCCGTGGTGTTTTCCGGCGATACGCACAAATCCCCCAGCCTGGCTGTACACGCCAAAGGCGCGGATGTTCTGCTGCATGAAGCGATGGACAAGAACATCGCCGGACAGATGAACGCCGCCGCCGCGCGTGCAAATCTGCCAGTGGCGCAGAAGATCATGCACGATATTCCGGATTATCATGCATCCCCGCAAGACGCTGCGGAAACCGCAAAACAGGCAGGCGTGGGGCAACTGGTTCTGACACATCTGATCCCGCCCCTTCCAGGATGGCTGGGAAGCCGGATATTTCTGCGCAATACAGATATAACGGGCGTGGAGACCCGCATCGCCTTTGACGGCATGCTGATCGAACTGCCCGCGGATTCAAAGGCCGTAAAGTTTGGTGATCTGGGGCGCTAAATTGCTTCAGGGGATTTCGGAACCAGGGCCTTTGGTTTTCCATATGGCGGCAATAAACGCGCCCTTGCTGCGCGGCAGCAGGACCAGCGTAAGCAGCATGACCACCGTTGGCCAGAAAGTCATGGCCGCCCATTCGGGCCATGTGGTGCGTTGTTCCACCATAAACAGAATCGGCACGACCAGATGTCCGACAATCAGGATGGTCAGCCATGCAGGGCCATCATCGGCGCGAATATGGCCAAGCGGTTCGTGGCAACTGGAGCAATGATCCACCGGCTTCAGAAAAGCCCGGAACAGTTTTCCCGAACCGCAATTGGGGCAGCGTCCGGTGAAGCCGCGCAGCGTCGCCTTTGAGAAAGAATTCTTGCCAGACATCTTCATTGATAGGGTCTACCCCAGCGGTCATTGAAAAATAACTCTCCAACGGATTTGCGGCTGATCGGACCGTGCCCCTGCCCGACCGCATAGCCCAGCGGGATCATCGCAGCCGTTCCCCATTCAGCCGGAATATCCAGCAGTTTTTTGATCTCTGGCTCTTCTGCGCATAGCAGGGTCGTCAGTACACAGCCTAATCCCTCAGCGCGGGCGGCAAGCAGCAGGTTTTCTACCGCTGGATAGATGGAGCCGCCCCCAACCACAGACACCCGGTCCTGCTTCACGTCCGTTACCGCCA
Organism: Pseudomonadota bacterium; assembly: GCA_049325255.1. GTDB lineage: Bacteria > Pseudomonadota > Alphaproteobacteria > UBA11222 > UBA11222 > UBA11222. The sequence continues at coordinate 3,948 of JBMOMW010000022.1, forward strand.
GCATGGCGGGATTGAAACACACCACAACCAGCACCGGAGCCTCATGCATGTGCGCCGCCAGATAATCCCCGGCGGCAATGGTGCGCGCATGTTTGGCGCGCGCGGCCTCCGGCGCCTTCGCAAAGCTTTTCGCATAATTGACTGCATAGGGCGCCCAATGGGCCGTATAGAGTTCCCCCATGCGTTTCTTGACCGCAGCATCGCGCACCGCAATCATCCGCCAGGGCTGCCGGTTGCCGCCATTCGGGGCCCAGGTCGCCGCCTCGAATATTCGTTGCAGCACCTCATCCGGTATCGGATCAGGGCGCAGTTTGCGAACCGCACGCAGGGTGCGCATCGCCTCATACAGGTTCATATCGGCCGTTGCCTCCCTTTATTGGTTTTCGCTTTGGTTTATAGGGTAAATTAATGGCTAAGATAAGCATATACCGTTGATACATACCGTTGCACCTCTGCCACTATTATAAGGAAAGCGCTGCAATTCAGGCATATGCGCGTTCTAAAACTGGAAATTCTTGTCAACGGCTTCTATGTTGACCCAGACTATAGCGTTGCAGACAGGCTTCGCTTGCCAGGTCTGGCCGCAGGGGCCGACAAATTAACTTAACGGGTGGACATATCACATGAAAATGCAACATCTGACGATGAAACTAACGGTGGCTGCAATTGGCCTGAGCGCCATCGCGTATGCCCCTGCGGGATTTGCGGCGCCTAAAGGGCCATTCGTTGGCATTATGGGTGGTGTCAACTTTACCAACGACCAGGATATTAGCGGCGCTGGCGTGGGCATTAACCGTAATGTCGATACGGATACGGGCTGGGCGGTCATCCCGTCCATCGGTTACCGTTATGGCAATGGCATCCGCACAGAATTCGAACTTGGCTATCGCTCAAACGATGTTGACAGCGTGTCGGGATCGACTGCGGGTACGGGCGAGATCACTGCCAAAAGCGCCATGCTGAACCTGTTATATGACGTGGATACCGGCAGCCGCATCATGCCCTATATCGGCGGCGGTATTGGCTATGCCCAGGTCGATTATGACGGCGTGGGCCCCGTTGGCGTGGGCGTAAACCGTGTGGCTGATGAGGATAACGTCTTCGCCTATCAGGGCATTGCCGGTCTTTCCTACTGGGTAAACGATGCGGTGGAAGTGGCGGCGGAATATCGTTATTTCGCGACGCAGGATCCTGACTTCCGCACCAGCGCCGGTGTGCCGGTCGAAGGCGAATATAACAGCCATGCCGCACTGGTTGGCCTGCGCTGGAACTTTGGGGCGCCCAAGGCGCCCGTCGCCGAGCCGGTCGCCACTCCCGCGCCGCCACCGCCGCCGCCAGCGCCAGCGGAGCCGCCCGCATTGCCGCGTAACTTCCTTGTCTTCTTCGACTGGGACCGTTCGGACATTACGGCCGAGGCAGAGGCGATCCTGAATGACGCCGCCGCCTATGCCAAGACCACGGGTGCGGTCCGTATTGACGCCACGGGTCACGCCGACCGGTCCGGTCCGGACGAGTACAATATGGCCCTGTCGATGCGCCGTGCAAATGCGGTGAAAGCCCGCCTGCTGGCGCTTGGCGTGCCTGAAAGCGAAATTTCCATCGACGCCAAGGGTGAGGCCGAGCCACTCGTTCCCACCGAAGATGGTGTGCGTGAACCGCAAAACCGGCGTGTTGAAATCGTCCTGAACTAACAGGACGGCCACGCGCGACCAATATGGAGCGGCATCCGGGCAACTGGATGCCGCTCTTTTTATTTGCGCGCTAGTTTTGTATCGCCACTCTGGCCAGAGGCCGGGGCCGTCCGGCGATGTTCATCCGCATCCGGAAAATACATCCGCTGCTATCCGGGGCTGTCCTGTCTGGACCACTGACAATATAAAGATCGCGCCAGTCCGCACCCCCGAAGCACAGACTGGTCACCAATCGTGCGGGAACTGCTATGCGAGCAATTTCCCTGCCGCCTGTATCATAGCCAATCACAGCGCCGCCATAGGCCAGCGCAATCCACACGGAACCATCCGATGCAACCGCAAGACCGTCGGGTGAACCGTTCTGTGTCGTTGCGAATATGCGCGGCGGGCCGAGATCGCCATTGGCCGCCACATCATATACCTTGACTGCATTAAGCTGGGAATCGGAGTGATATAGCAGCCGCCCATCCAGTGAAAAGCCAAGCCCGTTGGTCAGATGCACATCTTTCGCAACGATGCGGTGGCTGCCATCAAGATCAACCAGATGCAGGAATGCAGGCTTGGGTTTATCATCCCCAAAGACATTTCCTGAAAGGGAGCCTGCATATATCCGTCCCGCGTCATCGGTAACCAGATCATTGAACCCCAGTATGCCGCCAGCGGGATCATCCGGAATAAGGTTTACCGTGTCCCCGCCGGCCGGCGGCTTGTAGGCGATGGTGCGCCCGCTGACGATCATGCCGCCAGAGGCATGCATCGCCAGACCACCCATGCCTTTGCGATGCGGCACGACCACCGAAATCTTTCCATCTGCAGCCAGGCAATAGGCGCCGCCATTCGTGGTGTCGGTGAATAGCAGCCCGTTTGCCGGATCAAACAATGGCCCTTCTATCAGGCCATGCCCGCTGGATAGCTGTTGCAGGTTTTCCATCATCTGTACTCCCAAAGTGCGCACTACGGTGTTATGTTCCCTACAGCCGTTACATATCTTTTCAGGGAGATGCCCTTATGTCCACCAATTCCGAACCCGTATTGCTGGTTGAAGTGTCCGGGGGGCTTGCCACCCTTACCATGAACCGGCCACAGGCGATGAACGCCCTGTCGAGCGAATTGCGGGTGGCATTGAGCAGGGCGATTGATGCGCTGAGTGCGGATCCCTCGGTCCGGGTAATGATCCTGACGGGTGCAGGGCGCGCATTTTCTGCGGGGCTTGATCTGAAGGAACTGGGCAGCGGCGAAAGCCAGATTGGCGGCGTTCTGGATGGCGGCAATGTGGTGGGCGCATTGGCGCGCTTTCAGGGACCGATCATCGGGGCGATTAACGGTGCGGCGATCACGGGCGGGTTCGAACTGGCGCTGGCGTGCGACGTGCTGATTGCATCCAGCACGGCGCGCTTTGCCGATACGCATGTGCGGGTCGGCGTGATGCCGGGCTGGGGATTGAGCCAAAAACTTTCGCGCGCCATTGGCATATCGCGCGCCAAGGAGCTGTCGCTGACGGGCAATTTCCTGTCTGCGGAACAGGCCGCCAATTGGGGGCTGGTCAACCGCGTGGTGGCGCCGGAGGAATTGCTGCCCGCCGCGCGCGCCCTGGCGCAGGACATGTTGTCTGCCATTCCTGAAAACCTGATCGCCTACAAGAAACTGATCGATGAAGGATTTGGCCAGGACTTTGCCACAGCGATGCAAACCGAGCAGCGCATCTTCAAAGCCACGGCAAAATCTGTCAGCGCAGAATCGATCGAACAACGGCGCGGAGAAATCCGCGAGCGCGGACAGACGCAGACGCAGCCCTGATGAGCTGTTAACAGCCGGAATCGTCCATCAACGGAGAATGACGCGTCACGCCGCGCCATTCTTCAACCTGATCAGAAAACTGTCTAGCCCGTGCGGCGGTCGCGCTTTGACGGCATGGGCTGATACGCCATTTGCGCATGACCTTCGCAATAGGGGCTGCCGTCACGTGAGGAACCGCCGCAAAAACGGAAGCCATCATCGCCCGGATGACCTATCGGCCATTTGCACATTTTGTCGGTGACCTTCAGCAGCGTAACGCTTGGACCAAGTGGAACTTCCGCCACCGGTATAATTGAGCGCACCGGCGGTTCGGCCGGACGCACGCGCAGGGGCGCGTTCGACTTCATAAGCGGCATACGCTCGGGGCTGTTCAATGGCCGTGGCTTTGATGGCCGGGAGGCCGTGGCGCGCGCCGGGCGCGGCACGCGGACCGGCGAGGGCCGCCCTGACAATCCCAGCCGGTGCGCCTTGCCGATAACGGCGTTACGTGTCGTCGCCTCACCCAGCACCGCTGCGATCTGGCTGGCGGTCAGGCCATCCGTCCAAAGTTTGGTTAACAAGGCAATGCGTTCATCTGTCCAGGCCATGATATCCCCTTCAATTCGCACACCAACAGAAACCGGAATCACCCGTATTTAGCCCGGGAACACCGATTAACTACTACATATCGTAGCATGAACGAATCAAACTACAAGATATTCATATGGTCAAATCGCGATTTTTTATCAATTTCTGTGCATAACACTGTCCATGTCGCTTGCATGCGACCCGGCTGATACGCTAGGCATGGGACCATGCTTCAATCCCCTGATCCCACCGGAATTCCCCCCTTTGGCAGCGCGCGCATTCGTGGTGTGAACTGGCTGGGGGTGTGGACCCTGTATGTGAAAGAGGTCCGGCGTTTTTCGAACCTGTATCTGCAAACCATCCTGGCCCCTGTTGTGACAACGCTGCTGTATTTTGCGATCTTTGCGCTGGCCATTGGCAGCAGCCGTCCTGCGGTGCATGGCATTGCGTTTACAGTTTTTCTCGCGCCCGGCCTGATCATGGTGGCGATAATCCAGAATGCGTTCGCCAATACGGCTTCCTCGATATTGGGGGCAAAAATTCAGGGCAATATTGTCGATCTTCTGATGCCGCCGCTTTCGGATAGCGAGCTTGCCGCTGCTGTCATTATGGGCGGTGTAAGCCGTGGCATTGCTGTGGCCCTGGCGAATCTGATTGCGCTTTCGCCATTTGTGTCATGGCAAATGCCGCATCCCTGGGCGGCAGTGTATTTTGCGCTGATGGCGTCCATCTGCCTGTCTGCGGGCGGCCTGCTGGCCGGGATATGGTCCGAAAAATTTGACCATATGGCCTCGGTGACGAATTTTGTCATTCTGCCTTTGTCGTTCCTGTCCGGCAGTTTCTATTCGGTTGCCCTGCTGCCGCAGGCATTCCAGACCATCAACCACTTCAATCCATTTTTCTATCTGATTGACGGCATGCGCTATGGCTTTACTGGCGTTTCCGATAGCCATATCGGTGTTGGCATGGTGGTTACGGCCCTGGTTGCGGCAACGTTATGGATCACCTGCTATCTGGTGATGAAATCCGGCTGGCGACTGAAAGCCTAACTGCGCACATGTGTTTGCAGGGCGCTGGCGGCGGCGATCGGGCACAGGGCAAGCGATATCATCAACAACGCCAGCAAAATGAGCAGATGCGCCTGTGCGCCAATGCCAAACAATGTCGCCTCGATACTGCCCGCGCCAAAAATCAGCACCGGGATATATAATGGCAACAGCAACAGGCTAAGCAGCATGCCGCCGCGCCTTATACCGACCGTCAGGGCGGCGCCAACCGCACCCACAAGACTTAATACCGGGGTGCCAAGCAGCATGGACAGTATCAGCGTCATCATCGATTTATATTCCAGATTGAAGGCCATCGCGACATAGGGCGTCGCGATGATCAGCGGCAGGCCGGTTGTCAGCCAATGCCCTAACACCTTGGTCAGTATCAGGCCGGTTGGCGAAAATGAGGACAGCAGCAACAGATCCAGCGTTCCGTCTTCTTCATCGGCCTGAAACATCCGATCAAGCGAGAGAAGGCAGGACAGAAGCGCCGAAACCCATAATATCCCTGGCGCGATGCGCCGCAGAAGAATGATCTCCGGCCCGATCCCAAGCGGATAAAGGGCAGCCGCGACTACAAAAAACCCGACCGCCATGGCGCCCCCGCCGCCAATGCGGGTGGCAAGAACCAGATCACGAATAACCAGTGTGCGGAATGTCATATGTTCTGCTCTTGCCCAAAATTCAGATAGCGGGTGGGTGTAACCCCTAAATCCGTATGGCTTGCCACAATCACCAGACCGCCGGTTGCGCGATGCTTAGCAATCAGTGCTGCCAGCAACCCATCAGCGGTGGCGTCAAGTCCGACCGTTGGTTCATCCAGCAACCATAGCGGGCGCGGGATAGCCGCCAGGCGCGCCAGATTCAGCCGCCGCCTTTGCCCGGACGAAAGCAATCGCGCCGGGATATCCGCCAGCCTGGCAATGCCCAGCGCATCCAGTGCGCCATGCGTATTTTTTGTCACCAGGCCACCGCCGCTGCCCCGTTTATATTCAATCTTCTTGCCCGCAAGGCCCATCCAGAACACCAGATTTTCCGCTGCGCTAAAGGCCGGCTTCACCGGATCATGATGGCTGATAAAGATGAGCCGGGATTGCAGTGCCTGCCAGTCCGGCGTCACAATTTTGTCATCGGCCAGAAGCTTTCCAGCGGCGGGGCGCAACAAACCCGCAATCAGGCGCAGGAAACTGGATTTCCCGCTGCCATTCGCGCCGCGCAGAAATAGCAGATCCCCAGGGGCAAGCGAAAAATCAACTCCGGCGAACACTTGCCGTTCACCCCGCTCACACGCTAACCCCTGACCCTCTAACCGCATTTTTTATCCTAAAGTTACGCGATGGAGTATTAACCGCGCTTGTTGCACTTGGCAAATACACGCTAACGACTATAGTGAAGACGCGATTCAGCATAGATTCATCCAGCACTCTTTAAGGGAGTTTTCCGCCGTGACCGAATTTGGCCAAGACACTCTGAAAACCCGCCGCAAACTGAAAGTTGGCGCCAAGAGCTATGATTATTTCAGCCTGAAGGCAGCCGAAAAAGCTGGCATCGGGGCAATCTCGCGGCTGCCGTTTTCGCTCAAGGTATTGCTGGAAAATCTGCTGCGCTGGGAAGATGGGCGGACGGTTTCGGTTGATGATGTCAAGGCGCTGGGCAAATGGCTCAAGCAACGCCGCAGCGACCGCGAAATTTCCTATCGTCCCGCGCGTGTGCTGATGCAGGATTTCACCGGCGTCCCCGCCGTGGTCGATCTGGCGGCGATGCGCAACGCCATGGTCGCACTGGGTGGCGACGCCACCAAAATCAACCCGCTGACGCCCGTCGATCTGGTGATCGATCATTCAGTGATGGTCGATTATTCCGGCGACGCCAAGGCGTTCAAACAGAATGTGGCGCGCGAATATGAACGCAATATCGAGCGCTATGAATTTCTGCGCTGGGGCCAGGACGCATTTGACAATTTCCGCGTGGTGCCGCCCGGAACCGGTATCTGCCATCAGGTCAATCTGGAATATCTGGCGCAGACCGTATGGACCAAGAAAGACAAGGTTGGCGGCAAAACCGTAGAGGTTGCCTATCCCGACACGCTGGTTGGCACCGACAGCCACACGACCATGGTCAATGGCCTGGCCGTACTGGGCTGGGGCGTGGGCGGCATCGAGGCGGAGGCGGCCATGCTGGGGCAGCCGGTATCCATGCTGATCCCCGAGGTCATTGGCTTCAAACTAACCGGCAAGCTGCGCGAGGGCCTGACCGCCACCGATCTGGTGCTGACCATTACGCAAATGCTGCGCAAAAAAGGCGTGGTGGAGAAATTCGTCGAATTTTTTGGTCCCGGCCTGGATGAACTGAGCCTTGCGGACCGCGCCACCATTTCCAATATGGCCCCGGAATATGGCGCGACCTGCGGTTTTTTCCCGATTGATAGCGAAACCATCGCCTATCTGAAAGCAACGGGCCGTAAGGCGGCGCAGATTGCACTGGTGGAAAAATACGCCAAGGCGCAGGGCATGTGGCGCACGTCGCGCACACCCGATCCGCTGTTCACCGATACGCTGGAGCTGGACATGTCCAGCGTCGAGCCGTCACTGGCGGGACCAAAGCGCCCGCAGGATCGGGTGACGCTGGCCAATATCGCGCCGGAATTTCGCCAGTTGCTGGCCAGGGATTATGGCAAGCAGGGGCAGGAAGACAAGCGCGTGCCTGTCGCCAAGACGAAATATGACATTGGCCACGGCGATGTGCTGATTGCCGCCATCACCAGTTGCACCAACACATCCAATCCCGGTGTGCTGATCGCCGCCGGCTTGCTGGCGCGCAATGCGCTGGAGCGCGGATTGAGCGTCAAGCCATGGGTGAAAACCTCGTTGGCGCCGGGTTCGCAGGTCGTGACGGACTATCTGAATAAAGCGGGCCTGTCGAAATATCTCGACAAGCTCGGCTTTAATCTTGTGGGCTATGGCTGCACCACCTGCATTGGCAATTCAGGTCCCCTAGCCGAGGCGATTTCCGCCGCTGTTAAGTCTGGCGATCTGATCGCGGGATCGGTGTCATCTGGCAACCGCAATTTCGAGGGGCGCATCAATCCCGATACACAGGCCAATTATCTGGCGTCACCGCCGCTGGTGGTGGCCTATGCCATTGTGGGAAATCTGGGTGTCAATCTTACGAAAGACCCGATCGGAAAGGACAAAAAAGGCAAGCCGGTCTATCTGAAGGATGTCTGGCCCAGTAATAAAGAGATCGCTGCTGTGATGAAGAAATGCATCAGCGCCAAACTGTTCCGCGACCGTTATTCCGACGTGTTCAAGGGCGACACAAACTGGCGCAAGATCAAACCGGCGGCGGGGCAGACCTATAAATGGAATGCCTCGTCCACCTATGTGCAGAACCCGCCCTATTTCACGAATATGAAAAAAACCCCCGGCGGTTTCAGTGACGTAAAGGGCGCGCGCATTCTGGGCATATTTGGCGATTCCATCACGACCGATCATATCAGCCCGGCTGGTTCGATCAAACTGAACGGACCGGCGGGAAAATATCTTACGGATCACAAGGTCACCCCGCTGGATTTCAATTCCTATGGCGCACGGCGCGGCAACCATGAAGTGATGATGCGCGGCACCTTCGCCAATATCCGCATCAAAAACGAAATGCTGCCGGGGACCGAAGGCGGCGTTACCAAACACCTGCCAGGCAGCACGCCGGTTTCGATCTATGACGCCGCCATGGCGTACCAGAAGGAAGGCGTGCCGCTGGTGATTTTCGCCGGCAAGGAATATGGCACTGGTTCATCACGCGACTGGGCGGCGAAGGGCACCAATCTACTGGGCGTCAAGGCCGTGATTGCAGAATCCTTTGAGCGCATCCACCGTTCCAATCTGGTGGGGATGGGGATTTTGCCCTTGCAGTTTCTGCCGGGTGTGACGCGCAAATCCCTTGGCGTTACGGGCGATGAAACTGTCAGCATTGAAGGCATGGCCGCAGGCATCAAGCCCAAAATGCAGGTGACGGCGACCATCACGAATGCGGGCGGCAAGTCGCAAAAGATATCCCTGTTATGCCGGATCGATACGCTGGACGAAGTGGAATATTTCCGCCATGGCGGGATTTTACATTACGTGCTGCGCAATCTGGCGGCGGCTTGAGTTGATGCGTATTCAAAGTCCCCAGTGTCATTGCGAAGAGCTTCGCTGCGCGGCAATCCGGGGTCACATGGGAAGGTCCGAGTATGTGGCTCCCGGATCGCCGGAGCCTGTCCTCGGGCCGGCCATGGCCGGTCCCGGGGGCCGCTTACGCAGCGCGCGATGACGGGGCGGGGGCCAGTGAAATTTGCATCACTCCTTCTGTTGTGCTGCTTGCAGGCAGGGTCCACATTTGCCGCGACATTGGTGGTGAGCGATCCCGATAACCGGCAGGTAATTTTTATTGACACCATTAACGGTGAACGGCGTGGCGCGGCCGCAACCGGTGATGGCCCGCGCATGGTGGCGGTCAGCCCCAATGGGCAGCTTGCGCTTGCCGGCAATTATGGTTCGGCGCAGGTTGCGGGAAATTCCGTTCAGGTGCTGGATATTGCCAGCACGCGGGCGCGCAGCACCATCAGTCTTGCGCCGTATCAGCGCCCCTCCGCTATTCAGTGGCTGCCGGATGGACGGCGCGCCCTGGTTGCGGTGCAGGGTGCAAAATCACTTGTGATGATTGATGTGCAGGCGGGCCGTATTGAAGGCAGCTTTGGTCCGCAGGCCAGCACGCCGCGCCAGTTTGCCGTCAGCCGTGATGGTCGCATGGTTTTTCTGGGTGACCCGGCGGGCGGCAAGGTGCGCAAGATCGATCTGGCCAGCGGCAGGGAAACGGCGGCAAGCGATACATCCGCGCAGGCGCAAAGTATCGCCATTTCATCCAATGGCAGCCGGTTATGGGTGATTGATCGCGGCGAAGACACGATCAAGGTGCTGGATGGGGGCGACCTGCGGCTGATTGCGGGATTGGATGCAGGCAATCTGCCAATGGGTGTGGCGCTGACGCCGAATGGCCGCTACGCGCTGGTGTCAAACGCTTTGTCAGCCGATATCGCCGTCTATGACACGGCGTCGCTGGAACAGACGCAATTATTTTCCACCCGTTCTGTAGCGTCCACCTCGCTTGCGCCCCGCGATGAGGAAGATAAATTCAAGGACGTGAAGCGCATGGCGCAGATTTCCATTCCGGTTGGCATTCTTGCAGCACCCGATGGATTAAGCGCCTTTGTGATGAACAATTTTTCCGGCGAGATCATTCAGTTCGATATTTTCACCGGCGCCGCATTGCATGTTTTCCAGGGCAGCCGCAGACCGGGCGGCATGGCCTATTCCCCCATCGCGGGAAACGGCAAGGCGCAGTAGCGGCAACTACTGCCCCGGCAAACCAAATTCCTGTCCGGTGGGCGCACCTGCATTTTCATCCGGTTTTTTGGCCGGGTCCGGGGTTTTGAACAGGTCGTAATAATCGCGGGTCAGGTCCGTGGCTTTCATGCCCGGCAGCTTGAACGCCCAGCCCTTGGTGCGGGCGGTAATCCCGGCAATCTGTTTTTGCACCGCATCGGGTTTCAGCAGCGCCTTGTGCGTTTCCAGCAGCCCGGCTTTTGCGGCGGCTTCAGCCTGAGCAGGATCAAAGCCCGCCTCAAACCGGGTCCAGCGGGCTTTGTCCTGCAACACTGTCCAGCTTGTCAGAACCATGCCGTCAAACATGCGATGTTCGGCGCGAAAGGCCCCAGTGAAATCAATTTTATCCGCAGGCGTCACATCATCCAGCGGCAGCAGCGCCACAGCCTTAGCGATGTTTGCAGGCAATTCCGGCAGCACCAGTTCCTTGTCTTTGGGCGTTTTCGTAATGGCGAACGCCGCATTGGGATCGGCGCGCGTAATGTCATAGGCGGGGCCACTGGGGGGCGTGACCGTGATCGACGCAATCCGCGCCTCGGCAATATCAAAAAGCACGCGGTCAATCCAGTCGGACACCAGCAGCGGAATATTCACGTCGCCCTGCGCCAGAAACGTCTGTGCTTCGCCATCTTTTCGAACATAGGCAATCCCTGCGCGCGTGCCGCTTGGCGGCGTTTGCACCTTGCCCAGAATAAGCGCCGCCAGCGGTTTTTCCTCTGCATTCAGCGCGGTGATGCGAACCCCCTTGGTGGTTGAAGATGCGCGTTTATCATCGGGCGCGGCCAGCAACAATACGCCATGATTTTCCGTGCGCGCCGTGCGCCGCTCCACCGCCTGCAATTTCGCCAATGCCAGAACCGCCCTGCGCACCACATCGAAATTGGCGGGCCAGCCGCCGCGATCCGGCAACATCCAGCCGCCTTTGGCGTCGCGCGTCACGGTAAAATTGCCCTGCGCCGTATCAACGGTTATTTTGGTGACTGCATCTATCTGTTGTTCAAAGCCTGCAAACAATGGCTGGCGCGCAAATGGCGCCTGGTTCGATGTCTCGCGTGTCATCACGGCGACAAGCGCCGCAAGCACGAAGGCGCCGGTAAGGCCCGCCAGTATCGTCAGTTGCCGGGTTTTCATGACTGGCCCCCGGCATCTGCAGATTTCATTTTGCGCCATTGCGCGCTGCGTATTTTACGGCGCTGGTTGCGCCATTGCGCCAGCAGAAGCGCCGCCACGCCCACCAGAAATGGGGTCAGCGCGATATTGATAAAGCGCAGCCGGTCCTGCAACGCCTCCACATCACTGCGGAGTGAATGTTGCACATTTCGCAACGCGGCGCGGGTTTGAGATATTTTTTCGCGGGCGCCCTGAATTTCCGCTTCCTGTTCAGGGGTGATCATGCGTTCGCCGGCGCCGCCATCGGGTTTGGGCATGCCTGCCTCGGGGCTTTGCATCTGCGCCAGGCGCTGTTCGGACGCCTGTAGTTCGGATTTCAGACGTTGTTCTTCTTCCAGATAACGGGCTTCTGCGGCGCGCATCAAATCCTGCACCACCAGAAATGGCCGGGAGGATTTTGAGCGGCTGCGCAGCGAAATCAGATCACCAGATCCGGTCATGTTTTCAATTGCCGCCATCACCAGATTGGCGTTATCCGATGTGGGCACGGCCACGCGCTGCCCCCGGTACTCGCTGACCTCGACCCACCAATTATCGTCCCACATATCGGTGTCGGCGACCGCAATCACATTGATCGGCTTCAGCGATTTCGCAAGATGCGGGCGTAGCGCCTTATAGCTTCCGGTCAATTCCGGGCTGGCGTCTTTGGGCAGCGGCGGCGGCCCATTAGGGAAAGCAGACACACTGTCCCCCGACAGACGCGCCGCCAGCACATAGCGTTCGCCACTGGGTTCAAACTTGCGCAGCATGTCAATCGGATTGGGCGCGCGGCGCAACATCATGGTGGCCTCTAACAGCGCCGCATCATCACTGCTGGTGATGAGCGGCGTGAATTGTGTTGTGGCGCCGGGCAGTTTTTGCAAATGCCCCGCCATCGCCATGGCGATATAGCGCAATTCGCCGGTGACCGGATCACTGCGTTCCAGCGCCGCCTCGCGCAGGCCCAGCCAGGCGACATAGGTGGTGTCCTGTTCCTCGCCCAGATTATTCACCATCACCCGCTGTCCGAATCCACGGTCGGCGACGATGCGGTTGGGGTCCATCTCGACGCCCCAGGCGCGATACAGTTCGGGCATGTTTGAGGATGGCGAAACGGCCTCCCGGTCCGTCAAGGGGTTCTTGCTGCGCGAGGGCGGCTTGCCGACTTCGGATATGGGATCGGTAAAGGCGATCACGTGGCCGCCGCGCAACACATATTGATCAATGGCGTAGCGGGTAAAGGCGTCCATTTCCTTTGGATGCACAATCAGCAGCACGTCAAAGGCGTCGTCAATGCCGGTGAATTGCCCGGTCAGCATTTCCACATCGAAATTGTCCCGCATCTGCTGATACAGCATGAAGGGTTTGATCTCGCCACGCATTACGGCTTCGATGCCGCCTTTGCCAATATCCAGCGGCAGGCCGGTGATCACGCCGATTTTGGGTTTTTTGGCGCTGGATAATTTATTGATCAATTGTGTCAGATCATATTCCAGAAACTGTTCGCGGTCCTGGGTAAAAAACGCAATGGATTCGACGCCGTCCACCATATTCGCAGCACTTAGCCCGAGATAAAATTTCTCGCCATTCTGGGTTGGCAGGCCCTGCATGCCCAGTGCGGCGGCACGTTCCTCGGCCTCGCTGAAGGGTTCGGGATCGATGATTTCCAGCAGCAGATTACCATCGGAATTGGCCTCAAATTCCTTCAGCATGTCGCGCACCCGCTGCCCATAGATCTGCGCGCCTGGCACATCTTTCGCCAGCCGTTCGGAATAGAAAAATTGCAGCCGCACCGGCTCGCTCAGTTTGGCCAGCACATTGCGGGTGCCGTCACTAAGTGTAAACAGGTTGTCCTGGGTCAGGTCAAACCGCGCGGAATATAATGTTGCATTGGACAGCACATTGACCGCCAGAAACAGAATGGCCGTCAGAACCAGGGCGAGCGGGGCCTGCATATTGCGTTGCATCTGCGCCTATCCCGCCTTTTTCATTTCAAGGATCACCGCATTGGCATAAAGCCAGGCGCCGGTCAGCGAGGCAAAATACACCACATCACGCAGATCAATCACGCCATTGGTAATGGCGTCAAAATGCGCGAGGAAGCTGAAAGATGCGATCACCGACAAAAGCGCCTCGGGCGCCCAGGCGGAAAAGAAATCCAGCACCATGGGCAGGCCGCTGACCGTGAACAAAAAACACACCGAAACCGTAATCACAAACGCGATCACCTGGTTGCGGGTGGTGGCCGAAATGGTGGAGCCGATCGCCAGATAAGCACCAGCCATCAGCGCGCTGCCGATATAGCTGGCCAGGATGACGCCGTTATCGGGATCGCCCAGATAATTGACCGTGATCCATATCGGAAATGTCAGCCCCAGCGCCACCAGGGTAAAGCCCCAGGCGGCCAGATATTTGCCCAGCACCACGGCCCATAGCGGCACGGGCAGGGTCATCAACAATTCGATCGTGCCGGATTTACTTTCTTCCGCCCATAGCCGCATGCTGACCGCGGGGATCAAAAACAGATAAAGCCAGGGATGAAACGAGAAAAAGCCTTTCAGCGTGGCTTCGCCGGTTTCAAAAAACTGGCCAATGTAAAATGTCGTCAGCCCGGTCAGGAACAGGAAGATGACAATAAAAATATAGGCCAGCGGCGTGGCGAAATAGCCCATGAATTCGCGGCTCAAAACCCGCCGTAAGCCGTTCATGCGCAGGCCTCATGTAAATCGCCGGTGGTCAGTTGCCGGAACACTTCATCCAGCCGCCCGCGCTTGGCCAGTTCTGCGGGTGTGGCGTCGGCCACGATGCGCCCGCGATCAATGATGATCGCGCGGGTGCAGATGGCGTCCACCTCTTCCAGAATATGGGTCGAAATGATGATCGCCTTGTGCGGCGCCATTTCTGCAATCAATTGACGCACCGTATGTTTCTGGTTCGGATCAAGCCCATCGGTTGGTTCATCCATGATCAGCACGGGGGGATCATGCAATATCGCCTGCGCCAGGCCAACCCGGCGCTTGAAGCCCTTGGACAAAGTGTCGATCGGCTGTTCCATCACGCCGGCAAGACCGGTGCGCTCCACCGCCAGTGCAATGGCCTTATCACGCGCGGCCCCGCCGATGCGCCGTACGCCCGCAATGAACAGCAAAAATTCGCGCGGCGTCATGTCAGGATAGGCGGGCGCGCCTTCAGGCAGATAGCCCAGACTTTGCTTGACGCCGATCGGATCAAGCGTCACATCGCGCCCCAGCACCCGCGCCGTGCCGGAGGTTGGCGACAAAAACCCGGTAATCATCTTCATGGTCGTGGACTTACCCGCGCCATTGGGCCCAAGAAATCCCAGCACTTCACCCTTGGCGACCTTGAAGCTGACCCCATCGACGGCGGTGATCTGCGGCCCAAATTTTTTAACCAGTGCTTCGACTTCGATCATATATACGCCAAAGTGTGCAATTACCCGTACTTGCCGCCAACCCCACGATTGTCATTGCGAGGCGCAACGCGCCGTGGCAATCCAGAATCACACGGCAAAGAGTTCATTCGTGACTCTGGATCGCCACGCTCCGCTCGCGATGACGTAACAGGGGCTACGCTTCAATCCAAACACTCTCCCGCCCTAGATAGTCAAAGCACCTCCACCATGCAAGTCATATGGCCGTGAACGGGTGATCAGGTGAAATAACGGCTTGACCAGCCAGAAAATTGTTAATACGTTGTTATAACAATACAATATACATTGGGCTAACACATGATAAAACGCCTGACCAGACACGGCAACAGCCTGGCGCTGGTGATTGACCGGGGGGTGCTTGATCTGCTGGATATTGGCGCAGATACGCCGCTATCGATCAGCACCGATGGTTCATGCCTGATTATAGCGCCGGTACGCGATGTGGAACGGCTTGAGAAGTTCAAGGCAGTGTCGGGCAAAGCGAACGCCCGTTATGGCCGGGGCCTGAAGCGGCTGGCGGACTGATTTGGACCCCACATTGACCCCGCCTTGGGTTCGTGTAGGATGCGCTTTAACTTTTTTATAACAGGAATTTAGGGGGATTTATGGGCCAGATCAGCAACCTGATGAAAGGTAAGCGCGGCCTGATCATGGGGGTTGCCAATGAGCGCTCGCTGGCGTGGGGCATTGCCAGGACCTGTCATGAACATGGGGCGGAACTGGCGTTTTCCTATCAGGGGGATGCGCTGCTCAAACGGGTGACGCCGCTGGCGCAGTCTTTGGGATCAAAGCTGGTGCTGCCCTGTGATGTGACCGATGCGGCCAGCATGGATGCCCTGTTCGAAAGCCTTCGCAAGCAATGGGGGACGCTGGATTTTGTGGTGCACGCCATCGCCTATTCGGCCAAGGAAGAGCTGAAGGGCCGCTATGTGGACACCACGCCGGAGAATTTCGCCATGAGCCTGAATATTTCCTGTTATTCGTTCACGGCTGTCACGCAACGCGCGGAAAAACTGATGCCCAATGGCGGCAGCCTGCTGACGCTCACATATTACGGCGCGGAAAAGGTCATGCCGCATTATAATGTCATGGGCGTCGCCAAAGCGGCGCTGGAGGCCAGTGTGCGCTATCTGGCGGCCGATCTGGGGGCAAAAAACATCAGGGTGAACGCCATATCCGCCGGGCCGGTGAAAACCCTGGCGGCCAGCGCCATTGGCGATTTCCGCTATATTCTGAAATGGAACGAGTTGAACTCGCCCCTGAAACGCAATGTCACCATTGAAGATGTCGGCAAGGCGGCGATGTTCCTGCTCAGCGATCTGGGCAGTGGCGTCACTGGCGAATTAAGCCATGTGGATTGCGGCTATAATATTATCGGCATGAAAGACGAAAACGCGCCGGATATTGCGGTGGCGCTTGCGGGCGGCAAGGGCGATTAATGTCGCATAACACTTTCGGGCATCTGTTTCGCGTCACCACCTGGGGGGAAAGCCACGGGCCGGCGCTGGGCTGTGTGGTCGATGGCGCGCCGCCGCGTCTGGCGTTAAGCGAGCCGGATATTCAGGTCTGGCTGGACAAGCGCCGCCCCGGCCAGTCGCGTTTCACCACCCAGCGGCGCGAGCCGGATACGGTGAAAATCCTGTCCGGCACCTTCGAGGGCAAAACCACCGGCACACCCATCAGCCTGCTGATCGAAAATGTAGATCAGCGCTCAAGGGATTATGGCGATGTGATGGACAAGTTCCGTCCCGGCCATGCGGACTATACTTACCTCGCAAAATATGGCGTGCGCGACTATCGCGGCGGCGGACGGCAATCAGCGCGTGAAACGGCGGCGCGGGTCGCGGCGGGCGCCATTGCGCGCCTCATTCTGGGCAAGAAAATAAAAATTCGCGGCGCGCTGGTGCAGATGGGGCCGAATAAAATCAATCCGAAAAACTGGAAGTGGGCGGAGACCCAAAAAAATCCGTTCTGGTGCCCGGACGCCAAAGCAGCGCAAGCCTGGGAAAGCTATCTGGATGGCGTGCGCAAGGCGGGGTCAAGCTGCGGGGCGGTGATCGAAGTGCGCGCATCGGGGGTTCCCGTGGGATGGGGCGCGCCGATTTATGGCAAGCTGGATGCCGACCTGGCGCAGGCGCTGATGAGCATCAATGCGGTGAAGGGTGTTGAAATCGGCGATGGCTTTGCAGCCGCCAGCCTGAGCGGCGAAGAAAATGCCGATGAAATGCGCGCCGTCAAAGGGGCCAGGCTTCCAAAATTTTTAGCCAATCACGCAGGCGGCATTCTGGGCGGCATTTCCACCGGCCAGGAAATTGTGGCGCGTTTTGCGGTGAAGCCCACCAGTTCGATACTCAGTACACGCAATACTGTCACAACGGGCGGCAGGAATGCCGAAATCAGCACCAAAGGCCGCCATGACCCCTGTGTCGGCATTCGCGCCGTGCCGGTGGGCGAAGCCATGATGGCCTGCGTGCTGGCCGATCATCTGTTGCGGCACCGGGCGCAGAACGGCTGATATTTTTTGGGGACTTCCATTATGCCAGACATTTTTCTGAAATTTGCCCTTCGCCTGTGGGCGCTGCTTCCCGTCCGGTTCCGTAAATCCGGCTTTGCCGTGGCGTTAAAAAACCGGATACGGCCAATGCCTGCCTCAATTTTGATTAACCAGATTAACAAAACGGCGGCGTCGCCAGCAAAATCTCCACGGCCCGCAGCGCCCCGGGTCATTTCGACGCTACCGGAACTGGATGAAATGTTGCAGATGCTGGATGCCGCTGCGGCGGTTTCCGATGATGAATTAAGAAGGGGGTTTATGACCTTCACGATGAACTTCCCGATGAATACCGATGCGGATCCGGACTCCGAAGCCTACCGGGAGCATCAGCTTAAATTATATGGATGGCTGCACGGGAAACCCTATGCGGTTAGCAATGAGGTATGTGAATTCGATGTGAATACACTTGCGGATTCGCCCTTTCCCTTTTGCACCGAAAGCTGCCCCACAGTCGGCAATCATCTGATTGCCATTGGTCATCTCATTCGAACCCTCGATCTAAAACCAAAAAGCCGCATTCTGGAATTTGGTCCGGGCTGGGGCAACACAACGACATTTCTGGCCCGGATGGGGCACCAGGTGAAGGCCGTCGATATTGAAAAGAATTTTGTCCAGCTTATCGGAGAACGGGCGCGCAGAAACAATCTCAGGATTGATGCGGTTCAGGATGATTTTTCGCTGATCCACCGGCTGGAAGAGAAATTCGACGCCGTGCTGTTCTTTGAATGTTTTCATCACTGCTCAAACCATCAGGCTTTGATTGCCGGGCTGGATCATGTCGTGGCGCCGGGCGGAAAAGTTGTGTTTGGGGCGGAACCCATTACGGACGCCTTCCCCATTCCATGGGGTTTGCGCCTGGATGGGGAATCGCTCTGGGCTATTCGCAAACATGGCTGGCTTGAGCTGGGTTTTCAGGAAACTTATTTTCGCGGATTGCTCGCGCGGCATGGCTGGTGTGTCGAGAAAAAAAGTTGCAGCGAAACCCCGTGGGGAGAAGTGTTTGTGGCGACGCGGATGGCCGGTTGAATTAGGTTGCGCTATTCAAAATCCGTTTTGGACAGCGCGCGCACACGCCGGTCATCGGGCCAGGGAACGGCGGCACCGGGGGGCACATCGGCCCCCATGATCAGCGTGCCGGTGCGCGGTGTATCCAGCGTCACCGTTCCGGCGGAATTGGACACTTCGACCTTGCCGGTCAGCAACAGCACCCCATACACGCCATCAATCGGCCCGGCCCAGAAATCCGTGCCGCGAATACCAATCGTGGCGACAGGGGTTTTGATCGTGAGTTTTCCAGGATGCCCATTGGCGCTGCTGACGAAACGCAGCGCGCCGGTGACCAGATTAATGGTTGCCGAACCGTCCTTGTCATAAACAAATTCGTCCAGCCTTACTTGCGCATTTTCACCCAGAACCAGACTGGTTTCATCTGCCAGCCGCAGTCCCGCGCGCGCCTGCGCGCCGGTTTTCACCATTTCATTGCGAAACACCGGATTGCCCGCAGACAGTGGCCGCGCCGGATCGGATGCGGAGGGTTGCGCGGTGACTTCGTTCTTTGCTTTCTCGATCTTGCCGACATGGTCTGGCGCTTCGGCCAGCGCCGCCCCGAAGAAACCGAGGCCGAGCATCAGCGAAATCGCGCGGGGGGTTTGCGTTAAGGACATATGCGTAATTCCTGTTCATGTTATGCTATGTGCGTGATTCACCCACATAATGAGTGTCCAGCGCAAATGAATTTAACGTGTCGAGGCTGCGCCGCCATATTTATGTTGAGCCTTCTGTCTTGTGGCGCCCCCGGACAGGCAAGCGAGTTTGGCGATGCGCTGACCGGGGGTGGTGCATGGCTGAATTTGCGCTACCGGGCCGAGCTGGTGGATCAGGAAAACCTGCCACGTAACGCCAGCGCGCACACCTTGCGCAGCCAGGCGGGTTATGCGACGGGCGTCTATCGCGGCCTGTCGGCGCTGGCCGAGTTTGAGCATATTGTGCATCTGGGGGCAGAGCGGTTCAATAATGGCAATGAACGCGGATCGCCGTTCCCGCTTGTGGCCGATCCTGATACGGCGGAATTGAATCAGGCGGCGCTGCGCTATGAAGGGCAGCTTGAAACCACGGTGATCCTGGGACGCCAGCGTATTGTGCGCGACAATGAACGCTTTGTCGGTGATGCAGGCTTTCGTCAGAACATGCAGACCTTTGATGCTGTATCGCTGATCAATCGCACAGTTCCAAAAACCGAATTGCGTTATGAATATATCAATCGCGCAAATCGTATTTTTGGGCGCGAATCTGCTTTTGGGGACTGGGAAATGGATGGCCATGCGATGAGTGCCGCCTGGCTGGGATGGCGGGCCGGCAAACTGACCGCCTATGGCTATCTGTTCGACATTGATGACCGCCAGGATTTATCCAGCCAGACCTATGGCGCGCGCTGGGATGCGCGGGGGTTTGATATACAGTCATGGCAGTTCGCATATGTCATCGAAGCCGCGATACAGTCGGACTATGGCAATCATCGTGGCGGCTATGACGCGGGCTATTATCTGTTACAGCCCAGCCTCTCGAACGGGCCGCTGAGCCTGACCGCAGGCTATGAAGTGCTGGGAAGCGATAGCGGCCAGGGTTTCACCACGCCGCTGGCGACCCTGCACAAATTTCAGGGTTTTACGGATGTGTTCACTGCAACACCGCCAAAGGGCGTACGCGATCTGATGGCGGATATTAATTATCAGCGTACGGATGTTGCGCCATTTGATGTGTTGCGCATCTGGGCCGGCGCGCATCATTTTTCCGCCTCCGATGGGGGGGATACTTATGGCCAGGAATATTATCTGGCGGGCGCCGTAATTTTTTATGGGATTTACACGGAAATAAAAGCCGCTGCCTATGACGCAGACGGTTTTGGGGCGGACACAAAGAAACTGTGGCTGACATTGACCACAGGCTTTTAGCCCGCTATTATCCGCAGTGGGTGGGAGATCATGGAGGATTTAGTGATGACTGAAACTCGCAAACCCGTTCATACTGGCGGCTGTCAATGCGGCGAGGTGCGATTTGCGCTGTATGCGGAGCCACTGGGTTCAGCTATTTGTCACTGCCGTATGTGCCAAAAGGCCTTCGGCGCGTTTTTTGCCCCCTTTGCCTCGGTGAAGCGTAGCCAGTTTGTCTGGACCCGCGGCGCGCCAAAGCAATTCGCCAGCTCGCAAGTTGGACAGCGGGGCTTTTGCGGCCATTGCGGCACACCTTTGTCATGCCTTTCCAAGGGCAGCGAGGAAATCAATATACCTACCGGCAGTTTCGATCATCCGGAAAAACTTAAGCCGACGTTCCAGGCTGGAACCGAGGGGCGGATGCCCTGGTTCGACGAACTTCCTGCCTTGCGGGGAAAAACGACGGACCAGCTTATGCCCAAAGCAGTTCTCGATAAGCTTCAGAACAATCAACACCCCGACCGCGACACGCCGGAATGGCCCTCTGAAAAAGGCTAGGACAGCTTTATTCCGGCTACTATGGTGCGATTCTGCTTGAGCGGCGTCCACAGTAAGGGTATAAGGCCCCCTCTCAACAGGCATTTTCAGGGCTTACAGCATAATGGCGAACACCAAACAGGCAAAAAAGCGTATCCGGCAAACCGCCACGCGAACCGTGGTAAATGGGGCCCGCCGCAGCCGTGTCCGCAGTTTTGTGCGCCATGTTGAAGACGCCATCGCCAAGGGCGACCGTGCAGCGGCGCTGGAGGCGCTGAGGGCGGTTGAACCTGAACTGATGCGTGGTGCGCAAAAGGGCGCCCTGAAAAAGCGCGCGGCCTCCCGCAAAGTGTCCCGTTTGACCATCCGGGTTAACAGCCTGGGGGCGTAATCCCGATCATCGGGAATATCCGGCATCGCCTGATGGGTGATGTCTAACCTGCTGAAATGTCTGACGATAATTACACTGCAAGGCATGCCAGGGGCATCCCGGCAGCAAACGCCGTCTGTGTTATGAACGCAACAGTTCTGTGCATTTATTAAATGAAAGCGTAAGAAAAGTGACATTTGCCCCGTAAATGACGGCCTGCAAAATGACACTTCCCAGGTCAAGAAAATTATCTTTTGAAAACGATAATTTTATTGGCTTTACCCTATTGCGCCGGGAAATTGTCCCAGCTACACTGTTCCATGCTGGTTAAAATCGCACCGGCCACTAGTTAAAACTAGTTAAAATATAAAAATTCTATGACAGATAGCAGTATCTGCGTTGGTGTATGTTGTTCGTTTGATTGTGATGGTAAGTATAGACTAGAGCTGTGCTGTTTTTTTACTACTAAGTTGCGTTGCTCTCTTGTGTGCTTTACTTCAATCCAGATCAGGAAATGATGACCCATTCTTCACCGAACGATCCGTTGCCGGATGAAAATGTTTCTCGTGGCTATGCCGGGGATATCGATCCCAAACTGGCCTGGGATGTGTTGTCCAAAGAGCGCGATGCCGTGCTGGTGGATGTACGCACCAGCGCGGAATGGAATTTCGTCGGCCTCCCTGATCTTTCATCCGTAGGCAAGCAAGTTGTGACGGTCGAATGGCAAAGCCTTCCCACCATGGCGCACAACCCTAATTTTGACAGCCAAACAAGAGACATACTTACGCAATTGAATGCGACACAGGATAGTCCGGTGATCTTTATTTGCCGATCCGGTGCGCGCTCGCGCGATGCCGCCATCAGCCTGACACGGCTGGGTTTTAAGCGCTGCTATAATCTTGCGGGCGGTTTTGAGGGGGATCTTGATGACGCGCGCCATCGCGGGGGGCGCAGTGGATGGAAGTTCCATGGGTTACCGTGGAAACAAAGCTAACTGACTGAAAAAAGTAATTTCTGTCTGACAAAGCTGCTGGGGCGTTAAATATCAAGATTTTTCACGGCGGGGGGCCTAATGACAAAACGAAATCCAGGCACGGATGTATTCACAGAACTGGGACATACACCCGCGCAGTCAGGATTTAGCGAGCCTGCTGACGGGACAGGCCGGACCTTTCCCGCCGAAGTTTCAACCTCTGAAATTTCCCGTCAATGGACGCAGGTTGTGACATTGCTGCGCAAAGAGCTGGGGGAATCGACCTATCAGAACTGGTTGTGCTTTATGGGGTGTGAAGGGATTGATGGCGGCTGCGTACAACTAACCGCACCCAGCCGTTTCAAGCGTGACTGGATCAGCTCACATCTGGGTGAGGCGCTTCTCAAGGCCTGGGGGGCGGTTAACAGCCAAGTGCTGCGGCTTGATCTGCGCGCAAAGGAAAATGCTCCCGGTCCATCGTCCAGCAATATCAGCACAAATGACGCCGTCACTGCCGCAAGCGCCCTGCCCGCACAGATGCGTGCCGAAAATCAGATTGATCCACGCAATGGCCAGTATGGCCGTCTGGGTGCGCCGCTGGACCCGCGCTTTACGTTTGAAGATTTTGTGGTTGGAAAATCCAATGAATTTGCCCATGCGGCCGCGCGCCGGGTTGCGGATTCCGATAACCCGCCGTTTAATCCGTTGTTTCTGCATGGCGGCGTTGGGCTGGGCAAAACCCATCTGATGCATGCCATCGCCCATGCGATCCGCGCCCAGCGCCCGGAACGCACGGTGCTGTATCTTTCCGCCGAAAAATTCATGTATCAGTTCATCAAAGCCCTGCGCGACAAGGACACCATGCCGTTCAAGGAAGCCCTGCGCTCGGTCGATGTGCTGATGATTGACGATGTGCAGTTCATTGGCGGCAAGGGATCGACCCAGGAAGAATTTTTCCATACCTTCAATGCGCTGATTGACCATCAGAAACAGTTGGTGATCTCGGCCGACCGCTCGCCCTCGGATCTGGATGGGATTGAGGAACGTATCCGTTCGCGTCTGGGCTGGGGCCTGGTTGCGGATATTCACCCCACGGATTATGAGCTGCGCCTGGGCATTTTGCAGGGCAAGGCGGAAATCGCCCGCCGCCAGATGCCGGATCTGCAAATTGCCGAGGCGGTACTGGAATTTCTGGCCCATCGCATTAGCTCTAACGTGCGCGATGTAGAAGGCGCGCTGACCCGGGTGGTGGCGTTTGCGACCCTGGTGCGGCGTCCCATCACCGTGGATATGGCGCGCGAGGTGCTGCAGGACCTGCTGCGGGCCAGTGAACGGCGCATCACCATTGACGAAATTCAACGCAAGGCGGCGGAATATTTCAATATCCGTCTGGCGGATATGCTGTCAGCGCGGCGCGCCCGCGCGGTGGCGCGTCCCCGCCAGGTTGCCATGTATCTGGCCAAGCAACTGACAGCCCGTTCCCTGCCTGAAATTGGCCGGAAATTCGGCGGACGCGACCATACTACCGTCATTCATGCCGTGCGCCGCATTGAACAGCTGCGCGAAAGCGACAATGCGCTGAACGAAGATGTCGAGAAGCTGCAACGGCTTTTACAGGGCTAGAAAATCAGCAGTTTTTAAGCTGTAACCGGGTGCGATTTTAGTGCCGGAATCTGCGCATTCTGCTATAGTGATTCGCACCCTTCATGCCCTTTTCCGTCTGCCTGTCAGGATCACTGGCGGCGCCTGCGGGCGGCTACGAACAGGAACGGTTTGAGAATGAAATTTACCATTGAAAGAACGGTTCTGCTCCGCTCTTTAAGCCATGTGCAAAGCATTGTTGAACGGCGCACCACGATCCCGATTCTTTCGAACGTATTGTTGCAGGCGGGCGAGGGAAAGCTGGACCTGACAGCGACCGATCTGGACATTGCCGTGCGTGAATCCGCAACCGCAGCCGTCACGCACCCCGGCACCACGACAGTTCCCGCCCATACATTGCATGACATTGTGCGCAAACTGCCCGAAGGCGCACAGGTTGAGATTTCCCTGGACGCAGATAGTGATCGCCTTTCCCTGAAAGCGGGCCGGTCACAGTTTTATCTTGCCAGCCTGCCGGCCACTGATTTTCCCGCCATGGATGGGGATAGCGTTGGCAAGGCATCGGAAGCTGCCGTGCAATTCGTCATTGCCGCCGGGGATTTGAAACGTCTGATCGACAAAACCCGGTTTGCCATTTCAACGGAAGAAACCCGTTATTACCTGAACGGGATCTACCTGCATGTGGCGCAGACCGCTGGCGTAAATATGCTGCGCGCGGTCGCCACCGACGGGCACCGCCTGGCGCGGGTAGAATTGCCCGCCCCCAGCGGGGCCGATGCAATGCCCGGTATTATCCTGCCGCGCAAAGCGGTGCTGGAACTGCATAAACTGATCGATGACGTAACCGGCGATGTCGCGGTCAGCACCACTGCGGCCAAGATACGCTTTGCGTTTGATCATGTGACGTTAAGCTCGAAACTGATCGATGGCACATTTCCCGATTATACCCGCGTCATTCCCACCACCAATGACAAACGGATGGAAGTCGATAACGCCCAGCTCAGGCAGGCGGTAGACCGGGTATCGACGATTTCTTCCGAAAAATCCCGCGCCGTGAAAGTCAATCTGGGCAAAAACCAGATGACTGTATCGGTAAAAAATCCCGATCAGGGCAGCGCCACCGAAGAGCTTTCCGTCAATTATGGATCCACACCGATCGAGATCGGTTTCAACGCGCGTTATTTGCTGGATGTCGCCGCGCAGATCGATGGCGAAAATGCGATATTTGAATTTTTCGATGCGCATTCTCCCGCTTTGATCCGTGATAGCGGCGATGATTCAGCGCAATATGTGCTGATGCCGATGCGCGTGGCGTGATCACCCTTCGCCCTCTGGTTTCGGGCGACGCGGCGCGCGAAAGGAGTTTGCGTCCGTGCTAGCGCGAACAGTTTTGCCGCAAACGCCAAGCCGGTCACCAGCCGTCGTGGTGCGCTGGCTGAATGTCACGGATTTCCGCTGTTACACCCAGGCGCGCCTGAACCTGGACGGACGCCCGGTGGTGCTGACCGGTGAAAATGGCGCGGGAAAAACCAATCTGCTGGAAGCACTGTCGTTTCTTGCCCCAGGGCGCGGGTTGCGCTGGGCGCGGCTTTCCGAAGTGACGCGGATCGGCGCCCCCGCACAGGCCTGGGCGGTGGCGGCCAGTCTTGACGCCCCGCATATTTCCGACGCGCCGATGCGGGTCAGCACGGGCATGCTCCCTGCGCTGGACGGTGGCCCCGTCACAGAGCGCCGCACGGTGCGGATCGATGGCGCATCTCAATCGTCCAGCGCCATTCTGGCGCAGTTTCTGGCCGTAAGCTGGCTGACCCCTGACATGGATCGCCTGTTCGCAGAAGGCGCCAGTGGGCGGCGGCAGTTTTTTGACCGGCTAACCCTGGGCTTTGATACCAGCCATGGCACACGCCTGAACGCCTATGAACGGGCGCGCCAGGAACGCAGCCGTTTGCTGCGCAACGAAATGTCGGGACATCGCGCCGATCCAGCATGGCTGGATGCCCTGGAAGCCGCAATGGCCGAACATGGTGTTGCGGTCGCCGCCAGCCGCTGTGAGGCGTTGCGGAGGATTTCCGAGGCGCTGGCCCATTCGGGGCCTTTCCCACACGCCCTGCTGGCGCTGGATGGCCTGCTGGAGGACATGCTGGCCGATAGCCCTGCCATCGACGTGGAAGACCGTTTCCGCGCGGTATTGTGCGCCGCGCGACGGCGCGACAAGGAAGCGGGCCGCGCCCTGGAAGGGCCGCACCGCAGCGATCTTCTGGTATGGCATGGCGAGACCAGGATGCCCGCCGGCGATTGTTCAACCGGGCAGCAAAAGGCGCTGCTGATTTCCATTGTGCTGGCCAATGCACGGCTGCTGGCGCAAACAGGCGCAACACCACTGCTGCTGCTGGATGAAGTGGTGGCGCATCTGGACGCCCGGCGGCGCGCGGCGCTGTATGACGCTATCAGCGATCTGGGGGCGCAGGCCTGGATGACCGGAACCGACAAATCGCTGTTTGAGGCCATGGGCGCACGCGCACAATATTTTACCATAACGGATGGCGCGGTTTTTGATGCCGCCAGCTAGCCATAGAACGAACCATAGGGTTTTTTTAAGAATGAGTGATGAATCCCGTAACAAGCAGGCCGCAAGCGAATATGGCGCAGAATCCATCAAGGTTCTGCGTGGTCTGGATGCTGTGCGCAAACGCCCCGGCATGTATATCGGCGACACCGATGATGGCTCTGGCCTGCATCATATGGTGTATGAGGTTGTCGATAATGCGATCGATGAATCGCTGGCGGGCTATTGTGACCGGATCGTTGTGATCATGCACCCCGATGGATCGATCAGTGTTTCGGATAATGGGCGCGGCATTCCAACCGAAATTCACAGCGAAGAAGGCGTATCGGCCGCCCAGGTCATTATGACCCAGCTGCATGCAGGCGGCAAATTCGACCAGAACTCCTACAAGGTGTCCGGCGGCCTGCACGGCGTTGGCGTCTCCGTTGTGAACGCATTGTCGGAATGGCTGGAAGTACGCATCTGGCGCGGCGGCAAAGAACATTATATGCGCTTTCACCATGGCGAACCGCAGGCGCCGCTGCGCATTGTCGGCGATGCGCCGGGGTTGAGCGGAACGCTTATCGCATTTCTTCCCTCTACGGATACATTCACCAACACCGATTACAATTTCGAAACGCTGGAACACCGTCTGCGCGAACTGGCGTTTCTGAATTCCGGTGTGCATATCACCCTGCGCGATGAACGCGGGGTTGAGGCGCGCGAGGTTAATCTGGTCTATACCGGCGGGGTCGAGGCCTTTGTGCGCTATCTGGATCGCAATAAATCCAAACTGATTGACGGCCCGATTGCCATTTCCGGCGAACGCGATGGCATTATCGTCGATGCGTCGCTGTGGTGGAACGATAGTGTCCATGAAAACGTATTGTGCTTTACCAACAATATTCCGCAACGCGATGGCGGCACCCATCTGGCAGGGTTCCGGGGTGCGCTGACGCGCTGTGTCAATGCCTATGCCAACAGTTCCGGCATGGCGAAAAAATCCAAGGTGCCTTTGACCGGCGATGATGCGCGCGAAGGGCTGACCTGTGTTCTGTCGGTAAAAGTGCCTGATCCGAAATTTTCGTCGCAAACCAAAGACAAGCTGGTGTCATCCGAGGTGCGCCCCGCCGTTGAAGGGCTGATCAATGACCGCCTGTCACAATGGTTTGAGGAGCATCCGGGTGAGGCCCGCACCATTATCACAAAAATTATCGAAGCCGCCGCCGCCCGCGAGGCTGCACGCCGCGCGCGTGAATTAACCCGGCGCAAAAGCGCGCTGGATATTTCCAATCTTCCCGGAAAACTTGCGGATTGCCAGGAACGCGATCCGGCCAAGTCAGAAATTTTCCTGGTCGAAGGCGATTCCGCAGGGGGTTCCGCCAAGCAGGCCCGCGACCGCGCCAATCAGGCGGTGCTGCCCCTGCGCGGCAAGATCCTGAACGTGGAACGTGCGCGGTTTGATAAAATGCTGGCCTCCAACGAAATCGGCACGCTGATTACGGCGCTGGGCGCGGGCATCGGGCGCAATGATTTCAACATTGAAAATGCCCGCTACCACAAAATCGTCATCATGACCGACGCGGATGTGGACGGCGCGCATATCCGCACCCTGCTGCTGACTTTCTTTTACCGGCACATGCCGCAACTGATCGAGCGGGGATATCTCTATATTGCGCAACCGCCGCTATACAAGGTCAGCCGGGGCAGCTCAGAGCAATATCTGAAAGATGAAAAGGCGCTGGAGGATTATCTGATCACCAGTGGCGTCAAGGACGCTGTACTGCATCTGTACGATGATAGTCAGCGCGCCGGAGAAGATTTGCGCGAACTGGCCGAACATGCGCGCGGCATCCGCGCCATATTGAACCATCTGCCAAAGGGCAAATATCCGGATTTCATTATCGAACAGGTGGCCATTGCGGGCGCGTTAACACCTGATGTGCTGGACGATCCGGTAGAGGCGCGCCGCGTGGCGCAAGCCATTGCAACCGCGCTGGACCAGAACACCGCAGAAGAAGATCGCGGCTGGCAGGGCGAAGCGACCAATACAGGCGGCCTGCGGTTTTTCCGCGATGTGCGCGGTGTGCGCGAGGCCTATGAAATCGACGCCCCGTTGCTGGCCAGCGCCGAGGCCCGCCGGCTAAATGCGGAAGTGCCGGAACTGCAAGCGGTTTTCCGCCGCTCGGCCACGCTGCGGCGCAAGGACAATGAATATATTATTGCCTCTCCCACCGCGCTGTTTGAAACCATCAAACAGATTGGCAGTCAGGGCATCAGCATTCAGCGCTATAAAGGCCTGGGCGAAATGAACCCGGAACAATTGTGGGAAACCACGCTGGATCCGCAGGTGCGTTCGCTGTTGCAGGTGAAGGTCGATCATTCCGACACGGCGGACGATCTGTTTTCGCAGCTGATGGGCGATGTGGTTGAAACGCGGCGTCAGTTTATTTACGACAATGCCCTGAAAGTATCCAATCTGGATGTCTAGCGCCGCCTCCAGTCCAGCCAGCTATATTCTGACGGTTTCGTGCCCTGATCGGGTTGGCATTGTTGCCGCCGTGGCCGGGATTCTGGCCGACAGCGATCTGTTCATTACGGATTCGCATCATTTTGGCGATCCCGGCACCAGAAACTTTTTCATGCGCACGGCCTTTGAAGCGGCAAACCCGGAATTTAACCAGACGGCGTTTGCCAAAATATTCAGCCCCATCGCCATGCGGTTTGGCATGCGTTGGACATTGACGAACTGCATGCTGCGGCCATCGGCGCTGATAATGGTGTCGAAATCCGATCATTGCCTGAATGATCTGCTGTATCGCCACCGCACCGGTTCGCTGCCGGTGCATATTCCGGCCATTGTTTCCAACCATATGAATTTGGCGCCGCTGGCGGAATGGCACAAAATTCCGTTCCTGCATGTGCCGGTGGGCAAGGACAATAAACCAGAGGCCGAAGCCCGCCTGCGCGATATCATCGCCCAGACCAAGGCGGATTTCGTTGTTCTGGCCCGTTACATGCAGATTTTTTCGCCGGAATTATGCGCGGAGATGGAAGGCAAGGCGATCAATATTCATCATTCCTTCCTGCCCAGCTTCAAGGGCACCCAGCCTTATCAGCAGGCGCATAAGCGCGGCGTCAAGCTGATCGGCGCCACGGCGCATTTCGTCACGCCGGATCTGGATGAAGGCCCGATCATCGAGCAGATGGTTGAACGTATTGATCACAGCTACACCGCCGAGGCAATGGCCGCCGCCGGGCGCGATGTGGAAAGCATGGTGCTGGCCCGCGCCGTGCGCTGGCTGGCGGAACAGCGGGTGTTTCTGAACGGCAACAAGACCGTGGTTTTCAGATAGAACTATGCCAGCGCGCCGCGTTCTTCAATGAATGTGATCACCGCGTCCTGACCGGTGCCGGCTCGCAGATTAGTGAAAACAAAGGGGCGGTCCCCGCGCATTTTTTTAGCGTCACGCGCCATTACATCCAGATCCGCGCCGACCATCGGGGCCAGATCGATTTTGTTGATGATCAGCAGATCCGAGCGCGTAATACCGGGCCCGCCCTTGCGCGGGATTTTATCGCCCGCTGATACGTCAATGACATAAAGCGTGAGGTCCGCCAGTTCCGGCGAAAACGTCGCCGCCAGATTGTCGCCGCCGCTTTCGATGAAAATAATGTCTAGATCGGGGAAGCGCGCATTCATCTTGTCCACGGCGGCCAGATTGATCGATGCGTCTTCGCGAATGGCGGTATGCGGGCAGCCGCCGGTTTCCACCCCGTCAATCCGTTCAGGCGGCAGTGCGCCGGAACGGGTGAGAAATTGCGCATCTTCCCTGGTGTAAATGTCGTTGGTGATGGCGGCGATGGAATAGCTATCGCGCATGCTCTTGCACAATATGTCCATCAACGCCGTCTTGCCGGAACCGACAGGACCGCCTACGCCGATGCGGATTGGTCCGTGTACAGATTTATTCATGATCGGAACAGCCTTGTATATTGGGTTTCATGCCGGGCGGAACAATAGTCCAGCATCGGGGTGGCGCTGCCGATTTCTTCCAGGGGTAATATTTGGGCCATATCAGCAGTGGCGGCAACATCCGCTTCCAGCAGGCGCAGGGCAATCTGCCCATCTGTCTGGCCCAGCGGGATCAGCCGCACCCCCGACGAAATCAGATTGGCGGTGAAGGCATGCAGATAGGCCGCCAGCGCATCGCGCATGTCAATGCCGTGCGCATGGGCGCATAGCGCCACACTAAGCGGATAGCTGGGTGTGGCGTAATCAGGCTGCAATGAAGGCTTATCCAATACCGGGTGCGGCCAGGCATCAAAGATGGCGCGGGCAAAAGCGGCGCCCTGGGCCTGGGTTTCCTGCGCAAGTTCGGATGTTGGGCGCATGGCGGATGACAGTTCAAATATTTCCATCAGCAGGGCGTGGTCGTTTGCATCCAGCGCGCGCCATGCGGCGGCAAACAGCATCGCATCACTTAGGCCTGAGCCATGGCGCAGCAGGGTGGCGCACCATGCCACCAGATCATCGCGATTTTTGATCAGTTCAATTTCCACGGCAAATTCAAGACCGTGGGAATAGCTGAACGCGCCCACCGGAAAGGACGGCGAGAGCCAGGCAAGTAATCTGTATAGGGATGAACTAGTGGTCATGGCCGTGATCATGCGCATGCGCAGGCGCGCTATCATAGGCGCCGGGTTCCGGCGCGAAGATATCCAGCTTGCGTTCAACCTTTCCACCCAGATCAATGGCCATATGTTCGATGACATGATCATAGCGCAGCCGCAGGCACCCAGCCTCCAGCACCTGCACCGGCAGATGCCGGTTGCCCAGATGCCAGGCGATGCGGATCGCATCTCTGGAATGGGCGGCGGCAATGTCCATCACGTCTTCGCAGGCGGCGCGCACCTGCACCCAGCGTCCATCATCCAGCAACAGGCCATCGCCATCGCCAAGGCGTTCCGCGCGCGCCAGATCCAGCATGAAATCGCCCTGCGCATTATCCAGCGTGAGGCGCACCCGCCGCCGGCACCGGTCATCAAAGCCCAGCGTGACGCACCCCGCCGCCTCGCGTTCGGGCCAGTGACCCGCTGTAAAAAATTGTGTGGCGCGCGGCAATGTCATTTTCAAAACAGGAAATAGCGTTGCGCCATCGGCAACACAGTGGCGGGCGCGCAGGTCAGCAATTCGCCATCGGCGCGCACTTCATAGGTTTCGGGGTCCACCTCGATTTTCGGCAAAGCGTGATTATGGATCATCTGCGCCTTGCCGATGCCGCGAATATTTTTCACCGGCAGAATTTCACTTTGCAACCCCAACTGGCCCGCAAGGCCGCTTGATACCGCCGCCTGCGATAAAAAGCTGAAACGGCTGGCGGTGCGCGCGCGGCCATAGGCGCCGAACATCGGGCGGCTATAGACCGGCTGTGGCGTCGGGATGGAGGCGTTGGGATCGCCCATCAGTGCGGCGGTGATGGTTCCGGCTTTTAACACCAGATCGGGTTTGACGCCAAAAAATGCCGGCTTCCACAATACCAGATCGGCGAATTTTCCGGTTTCAATTGAGCCCACATAGCTGGCAATGCCATGCGCCAATGCTGGATTGATGGTGTATTTGGCAATATAGCGACGTACACGGAAATTATCATTATTGCCGGTTTCTTCCGGCAGGGGGCCGTGCTGCTTGCGCATTTTATCGGCCGTCTGCCAGGTGCGGATGATCACTTCGCCGATACGGCCCATGGCCTGACT
Organism: Pseudomonadota bacterium; assembly: GCA_049325255.1. Taxonomy (GTDB): domain Bacteria; phylum Pseudomonadota; class Alphaproteobacteria; order UBA11222; family UBA11222; genus UBA11222. The sequence continues at coordinate 36,343 of JBMOMW010000022.1, forward strand.
GTCGGACGCCAGAATGCTGATCGCGCCAATGTCGTGCAGAATATCTTCGGCGGCAATGGTTTCGCGCCGGATACGGCTTTCGGCAAACGCCACGTCTTCGGGAATGTTCGGGTCCAGATGGTGGCACACCATCAGCATGTCCAGATGTTCATCAATCGTGTTGATGGTAAACGGGCGCGTCGGATTGGTGGACGACGGGATCACGTTCGCCACGCCGCACACCTTGATAATGTCGGGCGCATGGCCGCCACCCGCACCCTCGGTATGGAAGGCGTGAATATTGCGGCCCTTGAAGGCGGCGATGCTGTTTTCGACAAACCCGGATTCGTTCAGCGTGTCGGTGTGAATGGTGACGGCGGTGTCGGTTTCTTCCGCGACGCTCAAACATGTATCGATGGCGGCGGGTGTCGTGCCCCAGTCTTCGTGCAGCTTCAGCCCGCAGGCGCCCGCCGCAATCTGTTCATGCAGCCCGCCCGGCAAAGTGGCGTTGCCCTTGCCGAAAAATCCGATATTGATTGGCAGGGCATCGGCGGCCTGTAACATGCGCGCCAGATGAAACGCGCCCGGCGTACAGGTGGTGGCGTTGGTGCCTTCCGCTGGGCCGGTGCCGCCGCCCATTAATGTGGTGACGCCGCTATACAGCGCGTCGTCTATCTGTTGCGGGCAGATGAAATGAATATGCACATCGATGCCGCCCGCCGTCAGGATGCGGCCTTCGCCTGCAATAATCTCCGTACCCGGACCAATGACCAGATTCACGCCGGGCTGCACATCGGGATTGCCCGCCTTTCCCGCGCCCGCGATGCGCCCGTCGCGGATGCCGACATCGGCCTTGATGATGCCCCAATGATCAATGATCAGCGCATTGGTGATGACGGTGTCCATGGCGCCCTGCGCGCGGGTTGCCTGCGACTGGCCCATGCCATCGCGGATCACCTTGCCGCCGCCGAATTTTACTTCTTCGCCATAGATGGTGCGGTCTTCCTCGACCTCGATGATCAGATCGGTGTCGGCCAGACGCACCCGGTCGCCCTTGGTCGGGCCATACATGGCGGCATAGGCGTCGCGGGATATTTTGAATGCCATGGCTCAGTTTCCCAGCGGGCCGTTGATGCGGCCATTAAATCCATACACAGTGCGTGCGCCCTGATAGGCGACAAGGGTCACGTTGCGGGTTTGGCCCGGCTCAAAGCGCACCGCCGTCCCAGCGGGAATATCCAGCCGGAAGCCGCGCGCCGCATCGCGGTCAAAATCCAGCGCCGCGTTGGTTTCATGAAAATGATAATGCGATCCCACCTGAATAGGCCGGTCGCCGCGATTGGCGACAGTCAGCGTGATTGTCGCACGCCCGGCGTTCAGTTCAATTGAACCGGCGGCGCAGAATATTTCTCCGGGCTTCATGGGCCGCACTCCTATCGGATGGGTTCGTGAACGGTGACCAGTTTGGTGCCGTCGGGAAAGGTCGCCTCGACCTGAATATCGTGGATCATCTCAGCGATGCCGTCCATCACTTGCGCGCGCGTGATGACGGTGGCGCCGTCACGCATCAGTTCGGCGACGCTGCGCCCGTCGCGCGCACCTTCCACCACATAATCTGTGATCAGTGCGATGGCTTCGGGATAGTTCAGCTTGACGCCGCGCTTCAGCCGGCGGCGCGCAACAATCGCCGCCATGGCGATCAGCAATTTGTCTTTTTCACGCGGCGTCAGGTTCATGGCATCCGCTTCCTTTCCTATACATGCCAGATACGCGGCAGGCAAGCTGGCAACCCCGCCGCCTGATGCCGGAACGCGGCCCAGAAATTCCCCAGGCCCACGCGCAGGGCCTGCGGCGCCACCGCCAGCCAGCGCATCACCAGCACCCCATTTACGCAGCTTGCCGAGGCCAGCACCCCATCGCCACAAGCCTGCTGTAAAGCCCGCGCCAGTTCAAGACATTCCGTTACGCCAGCGCCTGCAAAAACCATCGTTGTCAGCGCGCGCGCGCCATTCAGACCCGCTTTGGATTTACCGGTATCGGCAAAATTTCCATCCATGCGCAGCGCATCGGCCCAGATCAGCCGCCCGTCCTGGCGCACTTCCCAGGCGTCGCGCAGATAGCCGCTGCTGACGGTTTCTCCGCTGGCGATACGGCCCAGCACCAGAAATTCGCCCGCCAGAATCCGCGCGCCTGGCGCCAGATGCAGGCGGGTGGTGCGGCGCAAGCGCGCACCGTTAAAGAAAATCGTTTCCTGCGGAAGCCATTCCGCCCAGGCGTTTTGCGCCGCATGCAGATCAACGGCGATATGGCTCATATCACCGGTTGAGCGGTACACTTTTTCCGCCGCAGAAGCCACGCACATCGCCGCAGCATTTTCGCCCACCGCAAAGTGAATGTCGAGCGCATCCCCCGCGATCAGCCCGCCCGACATATTCACCAATGTCGCCTGCGCCACATCGCCCCGCGCCGGTTTTGAAAACAGCACACGCAGCGGATCGTGATGCGCCAGATGCGCGAGGCGCGTTATCCCGTCACCGCAGGCAAAGCGGATATCGGCAAGCCCCCGCACCTCCTGGCGCCAGCCCGTGGCGGCTTGGGGTTCAGACGGTAAGATGGCGGCGGACATCATGTTCGTTCATTGCCTCTGACGTGCCGGACAGCACCACTTCGCCGCGCACCATGACAATAAAATCGTCGGCCAGGTCGCGGGCGAATTCGAAATATTGTTCGACCAGCACAATCGCCATATCGCCGCGATCACGCAGGATGCCAATGACATTGGCAATGTCCTTGATGATCGACGGTTGAATGCCCTCGGTCGGCTCGTCCAGCAGCAACAGGCGCGGACGCATAACCAGCGCGCGTGCAATGGCCAGTTGCTGCTGCTGGCCGCCGCTTAAATCGCCGCCCCGGCGGCGCAACATATCTTTCAGCACGGGAAACAGATCATAGGTTTCGCCGGGAATAAACCGCTCGCTACGCGGCAGCGCCGCAAATCCGGTTTGCAGATTTTCCTCGACGGTGAGCAGCGGAAAAATCTCGCGCCCCTGCGGCACAAAGGCGATGCCGCGCCGTGCGCGTTCATAGGGCGCCAGTTTGGCAATCTGCGCTTCTTCCCATTCGATCGCGCCCGCGCCAATGGCCTGTTGCCCGGCAATGGCGCGCAGCAGGCTGGTTTTGCCCACCCCATTGCGCCCCATGATACAGGTGACGGCGCCCTTGCGCGCCGTCAGATTAACACCGCGCAAAATCTGACTGGCGCCATAATAGAGATCGATGTTTTTTACTGACAACATGCCCTAGCGCCCCAGATACACTTCAATGACGCGCTCGTCCGCCTGCACCTTGTCCATCGATCCTTCCGCGAGAACCGAGCCTTCATGCAACACAGTAACATAGGTGTCCAGACGGCGGACAAATTCCATATCATGTTCAACGACGACAACGCAGCGGTCCTTAGCGATGCTGCGCAGCAAATCCGCCGTCTGTCCGGTTTCCGCGTCGGTCATGCCGGCCACCGGTTCATCGACCAGCAGCAGTTCGGGATCCTGCATCAGCAGCATGCCGATTTCCAGCCATTGTTTCTGGCCATGGCTGAGCGATCCGGCCTGCATGGCGGTGCGGTCCGGCAGTGAAACAATATGCAGCACTTCCTCAATGCGCAGGCGCTGCGCAGCGTTCAGGCGGAAAAACAGCGAGGTTCGCGCGCGCCGGTCGCATTTCAGCGCCAGTTCCAGATTTTCAAACACGCTCAGATTTTCAAAGATCGTGGGCTTCTGAAATTTCCGCCCAATGCCCAGATTGGCTATGGCCGCTTCATCCAGTTTGCGCAGATCAATGTCGCCATTAAAGAAAACCTGGCCTTCATCGGCGCGGGTCTTGCCGGTGATCACATCCATCATGGTGGTTTTGCCCGCGCCATTGGGGCCGATAATGGCGCGCATCTCACCCGCATGCACCACCAGACTGAGATTGTTCAGCGCCTTGAAGCCATCAAAACTGACGCTGACGCCGTCGAGATACAGCATGACATCCTTGTGGGCCGTGCTCATGACTGTTTGCCCGCATAAAGGAATTTGAGCGGGCCATGCCGCATTCCGCTGCTGGTGAACTGATTGACCAGGCCGACAATCCCCTTGGGTAAAAACAATGTGACGGCGACGAACAGGCCGCCCAGCATGAACAGCCACACTTCCGGCAGCGCGCCGGTGAAATAACTTTTGGCGTAATTGACCAGTACCGCGCCCAGCGCCGCGCCAAACAGGGTGCCGCGCCCGCCGACCGCCACCCAGATCACGGCTTCAATGGAATTGCCCGGCGTGAATTCGGTTGGATTGATGATGCCCACCTGCGGCACATATAATGCGCCCGCTACGCCTGCCAGCATGGCGGAAAAGGTGAACACGAACAGTTTGTAATACTGCACCTGATAACCCAGGAAACGCACCCGGTTTTCTGCATCGCGGATGGCTTCCAGAATGCGGCCCAGTTTCGAGCGCACAATCATCGCGCACATGAGATAGCCGCCCGCCAGCGCCAGCGCGCTAAGTGCAAACAGGATGCTGCGCGTACCATCCGCCTGCAAATCAAATCCCAGAATATCCTTGAAATCGGTCAGGCCGTTATTGCCGCCAAAACCCATATCATTGCGGAAAAACGCCAGCATCAGCGCATAGGTCATGGCCTGGGTGATGATCGAGAGGTACACACCGGTCACCCGGCTGCGAAACGCGAACCAGCCAAACACAAACGCCAGCGCACCCGGAACCAGCACCACCATCAGCAGCGCAAAGGCAAAACTGTCAAAGCCATACCAGGACCAGGGCAGTTCGCTCCAGTTCAAAAACACCATGAAATCCGGCAGGTCCGGGTTGCCATAAACGCCGCGCGCGCCGATCTGGCGCATCATATACATGCCCATGGCATAGCCGCCGAGGCCGAAAAACGCCCCATGCCCCAGGCTCAGTATGCCGCAATACCCCCACACCAGATCAACGCTCAACGCCAGCAGCGCATAGCAGACATATTTTCCCATCAGGCTGACCAGATAGGTCGGCACATGAAAAAACGAGTCTGCCGGCGTCAGCAGATTTAGCAGCGGCACAATCAGCGCCGCGCCCAGCATCAGCCCCAGCAGAATTTTTCCGCCCAGCGGCAATGAAAGAATGAAACTCTGATTTGCGGGCATGATCAGCTCTCCACCGCGCGGCCTTTGAGCGCGAACATGCCGCGCGGGCGATATTGAATGAACAGGATCAGCGCGATCAGAATAAATATCTTGCCCAGCACCGCGCCTGCAAACGGCTCCAGAAATTTATTCACCAGGCCCAGGCTCATGGCGCCAAAGAACGTGCCCAGTAAGTTGCCGACGCCGCCAAACACCACCACCATGAAACTGTCGACAATATAGCTTTGCCCCAGATTGGGGCTGACATTATCGATCTGGCTCAGCGCCACGCCCGCAATGCCCGCAATGCCGGAACCCAGTCCAAAAGTCAGCGCGTCAACCGTGCCGGTGCGGATGCCCATGCTGTTGGCCATGGCGCGGTTTTGCGTCACCGCGCGCATGCGCAGGCCAAGTGACGTTTTGCGCATCACCAGCACCAGCAGGCCCAGCACCAGCAGCGAGAAAATAATGATCGCCACCCGGTTATAGGTCAGCGCCAGACCGCTATCAAATTCCATCGCGCCGCTCATCCAGCCAGGGGTGCCCACCTCTTTATTCGTGGGACCAAAGATCGAGCGCACAGTCTGTTGCAGGATCAGGCTGACGCCCCAGGTGGCCAGCAACGTTTCCAGCGGCCGCCCATACAGAAACCGGATAATGCCGCGTTCCATGACAACACCCACCAGGCCCGATACCATGAAGGCGGCGGGAATGGCGATAAACAGCGAGGCGTCAAACAGGCCGGGCCAGGAGGTGCGGATCACTTCCTGCACCATGAAAGTGGTATAGGCGCCGATCATCACCATTTCGCCATGCGCCATATTGATGATGCCCATCACGCCAAAGGTAATGGCCAGGCCGATGGCCGCCAGCAGCAATACCGAGCCAAGGCTCAGCCCATGAAACAGCGCCTCCGCCATGCCCCAGAATTCCAGACGGCTTTCAACACCGGCCAGCGCCTTTGCGGCGGCGGCGCGCACCGCCTCGTCGCTTTGTTGCAGCGCCGTGTTGAGGATCGCCTTCACATCCTGATCGGTAAAGCTGCCCAGCGTTTCAATCGCCTTCAGGCGCACCTGTGGATCGCTGGATTGATTTAGGTGAATGCCCGCCAGTGCGCGCTGCATGCGGCGCCTGACGGCCTCGTCCGTTTCTTTGGCCAGTGCGGTTTCCAGCAATGGAATGCTTTCCGGCGCGGCGTTTTTGAAAATATCGTCCGCTGCGCGTTTGCGCAATTTCGGATCTGGACCCAGCAATGTCATGCCGCCCAGCGCCCCGCGCAACCGCGTGCGGATGGCGTTGGTGATGTTGGCTTTCGACATTTCTTCCGGAGTGACGCTTCCGCCAGAAGCGCCGGTCAGCGGATGTTGCAGATCAAATCCCGTCGCGGTTTCAGTCGTGATCCAGATACTGCCATCAGATTTGCGCGCGTACAGATTGCCGTTCAGCAACGCATCCAGCGGCGCAATCACCGCCACGTCACCGGTGGCGGTTAACGCATCAATGGCTTCAGATTGCGTACTGCGGCTTTTATCCGCAAGCTTCTGGATCAGTGCGGGCAGGTCCGCCTGCGTCTGCGCAAATGCATGCAGTGGCGTGACCAGAAGGCAGAGGAGAAGAGCAATTTTTTTTAACGAATGCGCAAAAATCATAAATTCACCCACTAGCCCGAAATGTGAGAGCGCGATTCAACCAATAACAATTAACTCTATCATTTATAATCAAAGGGCCAGTCTCCCGCCCGCAGACAAGTGACTGGCCCCCATAGTAACGCTTAGTTAGACCGTAATGCTAGTCTGCGACGTATTTTGGCTTTTCGCAGTTACCGCATACCCATGGGAAGGTCCAGTCCGCCGTCAGCTTCTTGCTTTCGGGAATGAAATCGGACCAAGCGTCGCCAACAATCGGGCCGTCGGTGCGCCACACGATATCAAACTGTCCATTGGACTGAATTTCACCAATCATCACCGGCTTTGACAAATGATGATTGACATTCATGACGCTGTCAAAGCCGCCGGGCGCCTTGACTTTCTGGCCATACATGGCCTGGCGCACGGCGTCCACATCGGTGGTGCCCGCCTGCTGCACGGCCTGCACCCACATTTTGAAGCCGATATAATGGGCTTCCATCGGGTCATTGGTGACGCGCTTGGGGTTTTTGATGAAGGTCTGCCATTGCTTGATGAACTCGGCGTTCTTTGGCGAATCCACCGACATGAAATAATTCCATGCGGCAAGATGGCCCACCAGCGGGGTGGCGTCCAGACCGGCCAGCTCTTCTTCGCCGACCGAGAAGGCGACAACCGGAATGTCTTCCGCCTTGATGCCCTGATTGCCCAGTTCCTTGTAGAACGGCACATTGGCGTCGCCATTGATGGTTGAAACCACCGCCGTTTTCTTGCCTTCAGACGCAAATTTCTTCACATTTGTCACAATGGTCTGCCAGTCGGAATGGCCGAACGGGGTGTACTCTTCCATGATGTCGGCATCCGTCACGCCCTTGGCGTGCAGGAAGGCGCGCAGAATTTTGTTGGTGGTGCGCGGATACACATAATCCGTACCCAGAAGAACCCAACGCTTGGCTTCGCCGCCGTCCTTGCTCATCAGATATTCCACCGCCGGGATTGCCTGCTGGTTTGGCGCGGCGCCGGTGTAGAACACGTTGCGCGAGGATTCTTCGCCTTCATATTGCACCGGATAGAACAGCAGCCCGTTCAGTTCCTCAAACACCGGCAGAACGGATTTGCGCGACACCGAGGTCCAGCAGCCAAATACGACATCAGTCTTTTTCACCTGAATCAATTCGCGGGCCTTTTCCGCAAATAGCGGCCAGTTGGAAGCCGGGTCGACTACAACGGCCTCCAGTTTCTTGCCCAGCAGGCCGCCCTTCTTGTTCTGATCGTCAATCATCATCAGAATGGTGTCTTTCAGCGTGGTCTCGCTGATCGCCATGGTGCCGGACAGTGAATGCAGAACGCCAACCTTGATGGTGTCGTCCGCCGCTATTGCACTATTAAGGCCGGAAACCGCCATGGCAGCCGCTAGCACGGCGCCTCGCAGGTGTTTTCTCATGATTTTTCCCCTGATGTTGTAGCTAAAATTGTCTACTGCGAAGGGGGAAACGCAAAGAGCGTGCCATTCTGGCGCTTTGGTTAATGCTGCGGCAATATTGGTAAAATGAGGGATAACAACCCCATAGTGCGGCTAATAAATAGGCACTACAGATTAAAAATTAGGCAAATATGGTCCCGGTTTCTTCTGCAATAAAACAAGTGCATGATGACGAAGATTTTTTTCCAGGCTATCGGCAGATGGAATTCATATGGAACAAGTGCAAGATAAGGGTTCGCCCCTGGCTGACATTCGCTTCTCCCATGCGGCAAGTGGATCCATCGCGGCGGTCCATGGATGCTGGGTTATTTCCGGACTGGCGGCCGCAGATGCGGCCTTGCGGCAGTGGCGCCCGGAGGGGCCTGTGGTGATCGATCTTGGTGCGCTGGAACGGTTGGACACGGCCGGGGCCTGGATATTGTACCGCACCCGTAAGGAACTGCGCGCACAAGACCTGAAGGCGGATTTTGCCAATGCGCAACCAGACCATGCCGCCCTGTTGGCCAGGGTCGAGATAAATGACAGACCCGGTCCGGTAGAGCCGCCGCAGTCGAATAGTGCGCTTAATGTGCTGGCCGAAATCGGTGCGGGTATGTCCGGCGCTTTTATGGAAGCGCGCGCCTTGCTGGGCTTTCTGGGTTTGATCATGGCGACACTGGGACGCGCGATTGCCAACCCCTCTCGCCTGCGCTGGATACCCCTGATTTATCATCTGGAGGCGGTTGGGTTTAACGCTGTTCCTATTGTGGCGCTGATATCTTTCCTGATCGGGGTCGTGCTGGCCTATCAGGGGGCGACACAATTGCGCCAGTTCGGGGCGGAAATATTCACGGTCGAACTGGTGGCGATTTCCGTGTTGCGCGAGATCGGCATTCTGCTGACCGCAATCATTGTGGCGGGCCGTTCCGGCAGCGCCTTTACGGCGCAGATCGGCTCCATGAAACTGAACGAAGAAATCGACGCCATGCGCACACTCGCGCTGGACCCGATGGAAATGCTGGTATTGCCCCGCGTGCTGGCCCTGATTATTGCGCTGCCGATGCTGGGCTTTATCGCCGACATGATGGGGCTGTTTGGCGGCGCAATCATGTGCTGGATAGTGCTGGATATTACGCCAGGCCTGTATTTGCAGCGGCTGAATGAATGGGTGCCGCTGGCGCATTTCTGGGTGGGTATTATCAAGGCGCCGTTCTTTGCACTGATGATCGGCCTGATCGGATGTTTTGAAGGGCTACAGGTCGAAGGCAGCGCAGAATCTGTCGGGCGGCTGACCACCAAATCGGTGGTGGAGGCGATATTCATGGTAATCGTTGTGGATGCGATTTTCTCGATTTATTTTGCGGTAATAGAATTTTGAGCGCGCCTCCAAAACCTGAAGCAATTATTTCCATCCGGGGGCTGCGCACCGGGTTTGGCGATACGATTATTCATGACAGGCTTGATCTGGACGTGTACCGGGGCGAAGTGCTGGGCATTGTAGGCGGGTCCGGCACCGGCAAATCAGTATTGCTGCGCACGATCATTGGCCTGAACCATCCTCTTGCCGGAACCATCCGGGTGTTTGGTCAGGATCTTGCGGCGCTGGATTTTGCGGACAGGCGGGCCATCGAACGCCGCTGGGGCGTTTTGTTTCAGAACGGCGCATTGTTTTCATCACTGACGGTTGCGCAGAATATCGAGGTTCCGATGCGCGAACATCTGGCCCTGCCCGAAAATTTGATGCACGAAATTGCGGCCATGAAAATCGCCATGGTTGGCCTGCCCCCCGATGCCGGGGCCAAATATCCATCGGAACTTTCGGGCGGCATGCGCAAGCGCGCCGGGCTGGCGCGCGCCCTGGCGCTGGATCCCGAAATTGTGTTTCTGGATGAGCCAACCGCAGGGCTTGACCCCATAGGAGCGTCGGCGTTTGATGCGCTGATCCAGGAATTGCGCCAGGCGCTGGGTCTGACCGTATTCATGGTCACACATGATCTGGACAGCCTGCATGCGATCTGTGATCGCATTGCTGTCATGGCGGAAAAACATGTTATCGTAACAGGCGATATGGGAACCATGCTGAAATATGATCACCCCTGGGTGCAGGATTATTTCCATGGCCCCCGAGGGCGTGCGGCAAGACAGGCAAGTGTGTAGAAACAGATGGAAACACGGGCAAATCACGTTCTGATCGGCGCCTTCACCCTGGCGGTCATTGTGGCTGCGTTCGGCTTTATCCTGTGGCTGGCGAAAAACGAGATCGATCAGTATTTCACCACTTATGATATTTTGTTCGAAGGTTCGGTTACCGGCCTGAATGTCGCGGGGGATGTGCGCTATCAGGGTGTACGCGTTGGGCAGGTCAAGGAAATCCGAATTTATGAGAAAAACCCCAAACTGGTCAGGGTACGGATTGAAATTGATTCTAATACGCCGGTAAATTCCGGTTCACTCGCCAGCCTGGAATTTTTTGGTATTACCGGCGTGCTGTTTGTGCAGATTAATAGCGGCGATGCGAAAGCAGCGCCTTTGGTGGCACAGGCTGATCAGGAGGTGCCAATTATCCCTTCCGGAAAATCAAGCCTGGAAGCGTTGTTCGCGGGCGCGCCGCGATTACTGGAAAATGCGGCGGTGCTGGTGGAAAGGCTCAGCCAGCTTGTCGATACCGATAATCGCAAATCAATCAGCGGCATTCTTAATAACGCTGAGATCGTGAGTAGTAGTATTGCAGGTAGAGCCAAGGAAATTGACGAATTAATCGTCAACACCAACAAAATGAGCCGTGATTTTTCTGAAGTTTCAGGTAACCTGAATGCCCTGACCGCGCGGCTGGACAAGCTTAGCATGCAGGCGGAAACCACATTGAATTCCGATGTTCATGATTTTCTGCGCGAGGCCACGGGGCTGACCCGTGAACTGGGCGGCATCGTCAAGGATAACAAAATAGCGATCAATAATTTTGGTGATCGCGGCTTGCGGGAATTTGCCACCTTCGTTGTTGAAGCGCGGCAATTGGTGACGACCCTTGACCGTGTGGCGCAACGCCTGGAAAGTGATCCGGCGCGCTTCTTCCTGGGAAATTCGGCTTCGGAGTATCAGGCGGAATGACACATTTTTTCAGGCGCTGGGGAAGGATTGCCGGATTGCTTGCACTCACTGCAGCATTGTCCGCATGCGGGTTTAAATTGCCGGGCAGCGGCCCCGCACCCGATATTTATGATCTGTCCCCCAAAAGCAGCTTTGATGAAGACCTGCCCAACATCCAACTGCAATTGGTGGTGGAGGAGCCCAGTTCTGCGCGGGGCATTGATTCTGATCGCATCACCTTGCGGCCTTCTCCGATCGAGATAAAATATTTTGCCGGTGCGCGCTGGGTCGACCGGGCGCCGCGCATGGTGCAGATATTACTGGTGGAATCGTTTGAAAATACCGGCAAGATCGTGGCCGTGGGACGCCAGTCGGTCGGCCTGCGCCCGGATTTCAGCGTCAAAAGCGATTTGCGGGAATTTCAGGCGGAATATTTTGAGGCCGGCGGTCAGCCACGTATTCATGTGCGGCTCAATGTCAAGCTGATCAAAATGCCCGAGGCGCGCATTGTCGCCTCGCGCACCTTCGATCAGACTGAACCCGCATCAGGAAAAGAAATTACCGCCATTGTGCAAAGTTTTGACGAAACCCTGGGCAAGGTGATGCGCCAATCCGTAGAATGGACATTGCGCGAAGTGCAGGCCCAAACCAGTGTTAAGCGTGAGGAATAAGTAGATCCATGTCAGAACAGCTCGCATATGACGCGGCGCAACCAGCCCCGACGCGGGCCGAACTGGCCTATTTACGCCGTGGCGTCAGTGAGCCCGGCGGCAAGCTGCCATTGTTTGACCGGCGTGGGCAGGAAATCAGTCCCGCCATCATCCGTATCTGTATCGCCAATGGCTGGGCCGAACACTGGTTCGCCAATCCGGTCAAGCCCGATTGGCTGGTGTGCCGCCTGACACAGGCCGGACGCCAGATGGTGCAGCAATATTGGCCGGTAAACGGCACGGAGGATTAACCGCAAATACGGGGGAACGGGATGGGAATGCTTTTCGCAGCAGGTTTGTTCTTTATCGGGATCCATATTTGTATTTCCAGCACGCCACTGCGCGGCTGGCTTATCCAGCGTATTGGCGTACGGCCCTATCAGGGGGTGTTTTCGCTATTGTCCCTGGCCGGTATTATCTGGCTGATCTGGTCCTATATGATGGCGGAAAGATTTGAATTGGGCCAACCGCATGTGGCGCTGACGTTCCTTGCAGTAATGGCGGCCATGGCAGGCCTGTGGCTGGCCATTCTTGGCGTTGTCAGCCCCAACCCGACTACAGTAGATCAGGAAGGGCTTTTGCAATCCGCAACACCTGCACGCGGCATTGTGCGCGTAACCCGGCATCCGTTCATGGTGGGGTTTGCGTTGTGGGCGCTGGCGCATATGCTGCTTAATCCGGATACGGCATCACTGATTTTTTTTGGCACATTCTTCGTGCTGGCGGGCCTTGGGCCCTGGCTTATTGATGCAAAGAAAGCAAAGGCGTTCGCCAGTCAATGGCCTGGCTTTGCCAGTGTAACGTCCATTATTCCATTTGCCGCAATCGCGCGCGGACGCAACCAGTTTGTCTCAAGCGAGATTGGCTGGTGGCGTCCGTTGCTTGCCTTGCTGGCGGTCGGCCTATTGATTTATTTTCACGGAAGCCTGTTTGGCGCGGCGATACTTTAGTTAAACATCGCGTCAATATCAGTTTGATCGGAACTGTTGCCGGCTTCTGCGCTCACCAGAGCGGGCGAGGATTTTGGCGCAGATACAGGCCTGTTTCCATTGACTGCAGTTTTTTCGACAACTTCCCCTGCTGCGGCTTGCGGTGCATCCGATTGCGGTTTGCCCGCCATCAGCGCATCCACCTCGCTCTGATCCTTGCCATCGCCATTCAGTGCGGGTCCATGCAATATCTGTTCACGTTTGCGCCTCTCGGCTGCGGTTTCTTCTTCCGGCGCTTCAGGCTTCAATCCCTCAACGCCTTCAATCAGTTTTGCGACCTTGTTGAGCCGTGTTTCAATATAAGTAAAGGTTTCAACCACCTTGCTGATACGCTGACCTGTAATATCCTGGAACGAACAGGCTTCGAAAATTCGCATCACAGCATCGCCCACCAGATCCTGATAGGCCACCGTATCACCGGTATCGGCCGCCATGATTTCTTCTGCCGCCTGCATGATCGTATTGGTCGCAGCTTCCGTCGATTCGACAATCGCGTCCAGTTCCTGCCCGGCGCGCGGAATATGCTCCCCACTCAAATCCGCTGGCTGCAGCGCGGCAATGTCCTTGCGTGCCTGATCGATATATTTTGATAGCTCCGCAAACTCGGTATAGATGCTCGTATCAATGGAGGTGAAATACGCCTGCATTGTCGCGATCAGAATGCCCGTGACAGATGCGACATCGACAAGAGAAATCGAACGTTCGTCACGGCTGCGCAACAGATTCACCAATTCATCGATGCGTCGTGGCAGTTCTGCCGTATTAAGCGCCATGCTACTCCCCAGTTCCAGTCAATACGCGGCCTGGATCGGTTTATTGTTAAAAATCACCGAGTACGGACGCCATTTTCCCTTTGAGGGTCGCCGCGTTAAAGGGCTTCACAATATAATTGTTCACACCGGCTTTTTTTGCGGCCACAACATTTTCGGTTTTGGATTCGGCCGTCACCATGATAAACGGCGTTTCCTTGAGACGGTCATCGGCACGCACTTCCTTGAGCAGTTCGAAGCCTGTCATCGGCTCCATGTTCCAGTCGGATATGACCAGCCCATATTGCTTGGAACGCATTTTCGCCAGTGCGGCGGAACCGTCTTCTGCCTCGTCCACATTTTCAAAGCCCAATTGCTTCAGCAGATTGCGGATGATACGGATCATCGTCTTGTAGTCGTCAACCACAAGCACCTGCATCGATAAATCGACAGCCATGTTATTATCCTCAGTCTGATATCGTTAACAGTTCAGGTCCGGCGGATGCGCATACAGCCCCACTTGCGCCAGTGAGCAGACAATAGGAAGGTTTATTGAAGAAACTGTTAATCACGGCCCGAAATGCCGTATATTTTCCTCGCGTCACTGCTGGATACTACGCGCCCTTGAGGGAAAACCCGCGCTCGTGTAAAGCTTTTCCGGTTTCGAATGCATATAGTTTAAAAGGGCTAACATGCGCCTTGTGCGGGATATTAACGAGCTGCCGCCTGAATGCCGGGGGGCGGTCGTCGCCATCGGTAACTTTGACGGGGTGCATCTTGGACATCGTGCGGTTCTGGCGCAGGCAGCCGCCATTGCGCGTGACAAGGGCCGTCCACTGGGGGCGCTGGTGTTTGAACCGCACCCCAGAGAGTTTTTTCAGCCCGATGCCCCGCGTTTCCGGCTAACGCCGCTGCCCGAAAAAGCCAGGCTGCTGGGGGGACTTGGCATTGATTTACTGTATGTCGAGCGTTTTGACGCTGAGCTGGCCGCACGTCCCGCCCAGGATTTTGTCACCCGCATTCTGGTTAAGGGGTTGGGGGTCACGCATATCGTTGTCGGCTATGATTTTCGTTTCGGCCAAAATCGGGAAGGCGATGTGTCATTTTTAGTCCGCGAGGGGGAAAAAGCGGGCTTTGGCGTCAGCATCACCAGTGCAGTCAACACCTCTTCCTCGGGCGAGCCTTATTCCTCCTCCCTTATCCGCGAGCATTTGCGTGAAGGGCGGCCACGACGGGCGGCGGAACTGCTTGGCCATTGGTGGCGCATTGAAGGGCCAGTGCTGAGCGGCGACCAGCGTGGACGCACCATTGGTTTTCCCACGGCCAATGTACGTCTGGATGAGTGCCTGGAACCCAAACATGGCGTTTATGCCGTTCGCGCAGAGCTGTTGGAAGGGCCCGGCGCCGGCATCTATGACGGCGTCGCAAATATTGGATTGCGCCCGACATTCGATAAACAGGATGTGATGCTGGAAGTTAATCTGTTCGGTTTTTCCGGCGATCTGTATGGCCGCACGCTGCGCGTGACATTTGTCGAATTCATCCGTGCAGAACGTAAATTCGATGGAATCGACAGCCTGAAAGCGCAGATCAAGGCCGACAGCATCACGGCCGGCGAATTATTGCGCCAGCCGGAATATGCCGTGAACGTATTCTAGCAACGGATCCGATCTCAAATCGAGGACTTGATCCATTCTTCGATTTTGCCTTTGGGCAATGCGCCTACCTTGGTTGCGGCAACCTGACCATGCTGAAAGATCATCATGGTGGGAATACCACGCACCCCATATTTTGCCGCCATGCCGGGATTGTCATCCACGTTCAGTTTGGCGACGGTCAGCCCCTTGATCTCGTTTGACAATTCTTCCAGCGCGGGGGCGATCTGCTTGCAGGGTCCGCACCATTCCGCCCAGAAATCCACCAGCACCGGGCCAGCGGCGTTAAGCACGTCTTTTTCAAAATTTGCGTCGGTAACGGTGGTGGTCGACATGGTGTGTTCTATCCTCGAATAATGTTGCAGATCTTAATCTAGGAAGTGACGGTGACATCGTCAAGCTGCGCATCTGATAATGGCATCAAAAGCGGGATATCCGTCCAGATCAGCGCACAACGCACCCGGTGACCGGGGTAAATCATGCGCAATGCGGCCCGGTATGCGGCCATTTGCCGCACATAAATTTTAGGAACTGCGTCCTGCGAGGCAGGTGGCGGTCGATGGGTTTTGTAATCAACCACCAATATTTCGCGTTGCGTGATCAATATGCGGTCAATCTGGCCTGAGATCGCCACACCGGCGCCCATGGCGGGCGTCAGCCCCGCAATGGAAACCTCGGCGCGGCTGCCGGGACCGAACACCGGCGCAAATTCCGGAAATGCCAGCACCGTCATGGCCTGGGCCACAATGTCATCACATGCGGGTTCAGAAAGTGCGAAACCCGCCTGCGAAAGATAGCGGCGCGCTGCCGCCTCGCGCTTTGCTGCGGCGATATCGGGCAAATATTGCAATAAAAGATGGATCAACCGCCCACGTTTGAAACGATCTTCTGTGGCTGCACTGTACCGGGGTGAACGCACAAGCGTGTCATCATCACCCAACCGGGAGGGCGCAAGCGGACGTTGCGGACCTGGTTCGGGTGGCGCAGCCTGATACGCCCAATCCGGCAGCGAGGGGGAGCGTTGCGGTGCAGGCGCCGTTGACGGCTGCGCTACCGGAACGCCCGTTCCGGAAATGCGCAGGCCATCTCCCCCCCAGGGCAACGAAACCACTTCCGCCAGTGGTTGAAGCGCTGTTTCAATCAGTGTGTACCAGCATCCGTCGGGCAGCTTATTCCTGCCCTTATAACCGCCAATGAATAGCCAGTCTTTTGCGCGCGTCATCGCCACATAGAGCAGACGGTGATATTCATCTCTCTGCGCCAGCACCGCGCGTTCGCGCATCGCTGAGGTTTTCGGATCATCATTATCCTTGCGTACCGGCCACACGAAAAATTTCTCGCCTTCAACCGGGATCAGCTTTGGCGCCAGTTTGCCATCCGGCATGGAACAGGTGTCCGGCAGATATACAATCGGCGCCTCCAGCCCTTTGGCCCCATGCACGGTCATTACCCGCACCGCGCCCGCGCCCTGTTCCAGATCGCGCTTGATCTGTGTCTGTGACGCGCCAAGCCAGTGCAGGAAGCCCTGCAAACCGGGCGGATGCGCGCGTTCAAACTGTTGCGCCAGCGCCAGAAATTCATCAATCGGATCGTTGGCGTCCACACCCAGCCGCGCCAGCAATTTCCACCGCCCGCGCAACGGCCCAAGCAGCCATGCAAAAAACTCATAGGGCGGCACAGTGCCGGCGCGCGCCAGTAAATCCGCCAGGATAAGTGTGGCGTTTTCAAACGCATCGCATTCACCCCGGCGCGCGCGCAGGGCATCCCACAGGGTTTGGCCCTTGCGGTCATGCGCCAGATCAAATAAGTGTTCCTCACTAATGCCCACAAAGGGGCTGCGCAGCACCGTCGCCAGTGTCAGGTCATCTTCGGGCATCAGCACAAAATTCCCGGCGGCAATTAAATCCATCACTGCAAGCTGTTCCAGAAGCTGCATCCTGTCGGCGCCGGCAACGGGAATATTCCGCAATTTCAGTTGCCGGATACATTCATCAAAAAATTCATTCCGTGTACGAACCAGTACGATAATATCATCCGGTTTTACAGGCCTTTCCGTTGATGGCAGGATGGAGGCATCACGCAGCAAACCTGCAATATGCCGCGCCACCCGCTCCGCCATTTGCGCGCGCGGACTGGATCGCGGGGGAGCGTCCACTGGCGCATCCCATGGCAAGGGGGGATCAGTGGCGTCATGTTCGATGGGAGGCCATATTTCCACACGCCCCGGCTGTCCCGTGCGGCTGGCAATATGGCGCACCACGGCATCGTCCGCCGACAGGCCTTTGTGGGCATCGGGATTGGCAAATACAGCGTCAACAGCCCCCAGCACCTGTTCGGTTGAACGAAACGATGTCAGCAGGGAAATATCGCGCCATTGCAGCCCTGCATCATGTGCGCGCACAGAAAAAGCCTTGCGCATGGTGGCGAAAGACGCCGGATCGGCCCCCTGAAAACTGAAAATGGACTGCTTTTCATCACCAACAGCGAACAGGGTGCGCGGGCCCTTGCCCTGCTGTTCGCGGGACTCGCCGCGGGCGTCCCGGCCAGAAAAAAATTCATCGCTCAAGCTACGGATGATTTCCCATTGCTCCGGACTGGTATCCTGGGCTTCGTCTACCAAAATATGATCCAGCCCTTCGTCCAGTTTGTAATGCACCCATGCAGCGCCAGAGCTTTTCAGCACATGGCGCGTATGATCGATCAAATCATCATAATCGAGGGCGGCGCGCGCCCGTTTGGCGTTTTGATAGGCGTTGCGCACAGCCGCCCCCGTGCGCAACGCGACAAGGCTTGAAAGCGCCACCTTCTGGGCGCGCAATGTCTGCGCCAGTTCAAAAACCCGCTCCTGCTCCTTCTCTAAAATCGGCAATGCCTGCGCATCATTTTTCTGCGCGGGTTTGGTAATGAGGTTTTTTCTGAATTCGTTTTCTTTGGTAAGAAAAATCAATTGATAGGCCTTGAACCCCGCCACCGCGTCCGGGCAAACCAGATAATCCATAATTTGTGACGCGCGGGCCTGATCGGCTGGCGATCCATTTTGCAGGGCGCCAGCCGCGCGGCGCAAATCATCCACGGGCAATTCATGTGCAAAACCCGCGATGCTATCTTCTGCCGTCTGCAAGCCGGTCACGCCAAGCCGGTGGAACAGCGCAGTCTGCAATGC
This sequence comes from Pseudomonadota bacterium, assembly GCA_049325255.1. GTDB lineage: Bacteria > Pseudomonadota > Alphaproteobacteria > UBA11222 > UBA11222 > UBA11222. The sequence goes on from JBMOMW010000022.1 coordinate 54,929, forward strand.
CTCAAGACTTTCATCATCGGCCTGGCGTTGCTGGCGCAATGCCTCATCGGTGAGTTTGATAAATTCACCCTCGTCAATCAGGCGCACCAATTGTTCCAGGGCGCCAGACAACACAGGATCATCGCCGGTTTGCGCATTGGCCAGCACATGGGTCCGCGCCTGTGCGCGCAATTCAAACGCCGTGCGGTCATCCAGCACTTCAAAATGCCGCGCCACGCCAGCTTCTATCGGAAACCGCCGCAACAGGCTTTCGCAAAATGCGTGGATAGTGCGGATTTTCAGCCCGCCGGGTGTTTCCAGCGCGCGGGCGAACAATTTTCGCGCACGACGCAGCGCATCGGCGTCGAATGTTCCAGCCTGCAAAGCCTGTAATTGCTGCTGTAGTTCTGCATCGCTCAGCGTCGCCCATGCGCCAAGCCTGCGAAACAGACGCCCTTCCATTTCGGCCGCCGCCGCCTTGGTAAAGGTCACGCACAGAATGCGCCCCGGATCGGCCCCATCCAGCAGCAGGCGCGTCACACGGTCAATCAGTACATGGGTTTTGCCGGTACCCGCATTGGCGCTGACCCACACACAGGCGGCGGGATCGGCGGCGTCGCGCTGCTCTGGCGAGGCCTGTTTTGCCGGGGGCATGCTCATTCTTCATCACCATTGCCCGCACCCGACCATTCCCGGACCCGCGCAAGATGATCATAGGGGCCCTTGTCGCCGGTGAACATGGGCGCACGGCGCGACACATAAGCCGTAGACGGATCATCAAAACGCTCAATCAGATTGCGTAACCCCTGCCAGGCTTCTTCTATGGTGTCAGTTGAAACTGGGTCTTCGTCGCCGGGAGGCTCAATGCCGCGAATCCGCAACAGCGCCAGTTTCACTACTTCTCCCGCCGCAATTCCGTCAAATCCGCCAGCCTGGGCAATGGCGCCTTCCAGCGGCAGTTGCGGCGCAAAGCCCGCCCTGATCTGCTTTGGGTTCGGGTTATAGCCGGTCTTGTAATCATAGATGGCCAGGCCGCCATCGGCGGTACGGTCAATGCGATCCGCAATCGCGCGCACCCGGAACGGGCCAGCCGGAGCCATAAATTCACGCGCCCCCTCGACCTCCAGCCCTACCGGCAGGACGCCTTTCTGGCGGTTCTGCATATCCCAGTTCAGGAACCAGCCGGAAATATCGTCAAAGCGCGGTTTCCAGAATGCCCGCACGCCGGGGCGCGGCAGCAATTCATCAAAATACTGGCGGCCAATGTCACGCAACGCCTTCAAAGCATCCAGCGTCAACGGACCTGGATGCGCGCGCACAAATTTTTCCAGAATTTTATGGATGACCGTGCCGCGTTCCGCCGCGCCAATTTCCGTATCCAGCGGATCAAGCACCCGCAAGCCCAGCACATGACGCGCATAAACCACATAGGGATCGCGGATCAAAACCGCAATATCGCTGACCGACAGACTACGCGGCCGGGCTGCCACCGGTGGCCGGGGCATGGGTGCGGGTTGCGGCTTCACTGACGATGGCGTGTCAAGATGCGCCGCCCAGTCCGTCCACGGAATATTTCCGTCCAGTGCGGACTGAACGCCCAGTCCGGTCAGCAGATTTTCAATACGCAGCCACCAGCGCGATGGCGCGGCGGGCGCGCCATCGCGTTTGCGCGAACGCGTTAAAATGACATCCGGGCCGCTGGCCGCCTGCACAAAATCATGCGCCGCCAGACCAATGCGGCGTTCGGGCGCAGGCAGGCCGAATTTCTGGCGCATCGGGCGGCTTAACCATGGATCGACATTGGCTGTAGCGGGCCACACGCCCTCGTTCAGGCCGCCCAGAATGATGCGATCGGCATGTTGCAGGCGCGCCTCCAGCGGCCCCCAGATGAACAGGCGGGGGTGCTGTCCATAGCGCGGACGCACCGCCTGCCCTTCCAGCAGCGCATCCAGCAATGCGGGGAACGCGGCGGGCAGCATCGCATCACAAAGATCCGCATGCTCCCGCAGGTCCGCAAAAAACCGTGCGGCTGCATCGCCCTCATCGCCGCGCCAAAGCCGCTCTGCACCCGTTTCATCAGGTGTGGTGGCAAAATTTTCCGCCGCTTCGAGCAGCGCGTCAACATAGTCTGTTAACGGACAGAGTGTTTTTCCGCTGGCGGCAATCAATGGCGCGGCGCATTCTTCCAGACGCGCCACGAAGGGGTGCGGGGAGGCATCCGGGTTCGCGGCATAAAGCCCCGCAATACCGGGCGCCGGGCGCGGGCCACGCAAGCCGCGGCGTTCAAAATCCCGGGTCGTACCGCGCCACTCCGCCGGGTTCAGTCCCGCCGCCGCCAATGGATGTTTGTTCGCCGCCAGCAGGGGAACAGGCGCAAAGCCATCCGCCACCATCACAGCCAATGCGCGGATAAACACCATCACGGATGTTTGCGCCAGCGGCACACCGGCGGAATCATCGGCTTCGATCCCCCAGCGGCCAAGCTCAACCGCCACACGCCGCGCCAGGCCGCGATCCGGCGTCACCAGTGCAGCGGTTTTACCGGGGGTTTCCAGAACCTCGCGCATGGCAAGGGCGATGCTTGCCGCCTCTTCACGCGGGGCCGGGGCCTCGATTCGGGAAAGGCCCCGCAGGGCATCAGACAGATGTGGCTGCAAATGCTGCGCCGCCTCACGCCACGCATCCGTGGTATCGGCGGGGCGCAGGGCCTCGCTTAATAGCACTGCACGCGCGGGATTAGCGGTGAAACCGTGTCCCGGCCAGACGCGCACAGCATCGCGCTCGACCCCAAGCCGCGACAGTAGCCGCGACAGGCCATATTGCGGATGCCCCGGATCCTCATCCAGCGCCTGCCAGCTTTGTACATCCAGCGTCTGATCGAGCCCCGGCAACACCAGCATACCTTTCGGCATCCGGGAAATAATTTCCAGTAATTCCGCCGTCGCAGGCACAGAGCCGGTAGATCCCGCCGCAATCACCGGTCCGGGCGGCGGATTGGCCAGCCAGCGCATGCCAAGCGCATGCAGCATGGCGTTGCGATGCGCGGCGAGGTCCATTGCCGCTTCCTCCCGCAATATCTCCGGCCAGGCGGTCGTGATTATTTTCAGAAATTCCAGCGTTTCCTGCCAGTGGGCCGCAAAACTTTCGGGCGCCAGTGCGCCAAGCGCAGTTTGCTGCAGATGTTCCGCCAGTTGTTCGCTCTCGATTTGATCAAGAAAACGCGCCAGTTCCGACGCCAGCCTTGCGGTAGACGCAGGCGGATAATGCACATCGCGGGCATCGCCCCAGGCCTTGATCAGTCGCATCAGCAAAAACTGCCGGCGCAACGGGGCGATGGGCGGCGGCAAATCCAGCGCGTCTGCACCCCCGATATCACCACCGCCTTCGGTTCCAAAAGACAGATCTTCTGCATCGGCATCGCCCAGTGCGCGCAGTTGCGGCAGCAGCATCGCGGCGCCGCCACTGACCCGTAAAAACGCCTCACGCACCGCACGCACCGCACGCCGGGTGGGCAGCAAAATAGTCAGTGTACTGATCGTAATCGGATCGCTGTCTGCGAATTGCGAGAGTATGCCCTGCGCCAGCGCATCGGCAAATGGAACCCCGGCGGGGATCGTATAAACAGCGGGCGCTTTAGTAGTCACATCAACAACCTCTTGCGTCATTGCAAGGAGCATAGCGACGCGGCAATGACGATGGAATACTTCGATTCAATTTTACGGCTGAAGAAGAAACTGTTCGGCGGCAACCATCGCCTCGGGCGTGCCGGTATGAAACCAGTGCGCATCCAGTTCCATGCCAAACAGGCGCCCGGCCTGTTCGGAGCGGTCCCATAATTGCACGGTGGAAAATGCGCCCTGCGGACTATCTGCAAACAGTCTTGGGTGCGCAATCTGAACACCGCAATAGGCATAGGGCGCATCCCCGTGTTTTTCACGATTGCGGCGCAACGCGCCGTCGCCCGCCATATAATAATCGCCCGGCCCTTCAAAATGGCTGGCATTACCAAGCGGCGCCAGCAATAAGAGGGCATCCATGCGCGCCTCATCCCAGATTTGCGCCATCCTGCGAAAAATACTTCCGCCATCTGCGCGCCAGAAGCTGTCGCAATTATGCACGAAAAACGCCTGCTCTCCCAATAAAGGCAGGGCTTTTACAACGCCGCCGCCGGGGCCCAGCAACTGTGCGCTTTCATCAGAGTAAATGATTTCCGGCTGCTGGCGCGCCTGCAAATGATCGCGGATCATGCCGCCCAGGTAATGCAGATTGATCACCACCCGCCTCACGCCCGCGTCGCGCAGCCGGTCCAGCGCGTAATCGATCTGCGGCCTGCCGGCCAATGGCACCAGCGGCTTTGGCCGGTCATTGGTCAGGGGCCGCATGCGTTCGCCCAGCCCCGCAGCAAGATACATTGCCGTTTGCGGGGTTGAGCCGTTCATCAGTGTGCGGCTTCGCCCGAAGCGGCGGCGACGCGGGTGACGCCAATATGCGCCAGCGCCGCAAGCGCGACATAGAAAATCGCCCCGCTCATATAGGGCAAATAATACATGGATACACGTTGCATATATTCGGCCCAGCTCATGTCCGGATAGCGGCCCGAGAACAGATAGAAGCTGCCATTGGAAATCAGGAACGCCATGCTGGCGCTGGTCAGTAATGCTATTGCCAGCGGCGCGAGACTTGTCAGTGTCATCGTGTGACGGCCTGCATACCAGCGACCGCCAAACCACATGGCGGCATAGGTGGGGATCAGGAAGCCATAGGCCGGACTGATGCAATAATCGCTGACACCCATATGCTGGGTCGCCAGATAATCAATGCCACCCGCAAGCCCCATCAGCGGAATCAAATAAACCGCGCGGCGCAGATAGAACCCGGCCAGAAAGAAAACCGCCAGCGACGCATCGGGCAAATGCGTGATGCCGCCGAAATGGTGAAAGCGCGTCGCCAGCATTACGCCTGCCAGCAGCGCCAGCCCTGCCAGCGGGTTTGATTTTAGGGACTGTCCGATATTTTGCATATTCTGATTTCCTTTTTTTACGCATCAATGCTGATAGGCGAGCGTGACGAACACACTGCGCCCGGGCTGATTAAAAAACGCAGCTGTTTCATAGTCACGATCCAGCAGATTTTCCGCCCGCCCCTGAATGGCCCATTTCTCTGTTACCTTATACTGGCTACGCAAATCCACCGTGACATAGCGATCCAGTTCGACCCTGTTGGCCAGATCATCATAACGTTTTCCCGCCGCCAGTACACTGGCCCCCACACCGAAACGTCCAAATTCCCGATCCGCGTCGATACGCAAGGATTCCTCTGCCCGGCGCGGCAGCACATTGCCGCGATTGGCCCCCTTTGAACGATTCTCCGGATCCAGCAGGGTCAGGTTAGCATGGGTCTGCCACCCCGCCAAGAGTGCGCCCGCCTGAAATTCCAGCCCCCGGATGCGGGCGTCATCGACATTGGTGGCCAGGCGGCGCGCGGCGTCAAACGCAATCAGATTATTAAGCCGGGTTTCAAAGAGGTTAACTCCCCATGTTCCCAGCGGATGATTACCGCCAATGCCAATTTCGCCACTGCGCGCGGTTTCCGGCCGCAAGGTGGGATCGCCAAAGAACGGGAAATACAACTCGTTAAAAGTGGGCGCCTTGAACGCCGTGCCATAACTGGCATTCACACGCAGCGCCTGCGTGACGTCATAACCCCAGCCTATATTGCCTGTCGTTTTGCCGCCAAACTGTTCATTGTCATCGCGGCGCAGGCTTAGCGTGGCGTCATGCTGGCCCAGCCCCGCCTGATATTGTCCGAACACCCCATAATTATCGCGCGAGGTCACCGGAAAGGCGGTGCTGCTGGACACCTGATCTTTCTGAAAATCGCCGCCCGCCGTCAACACATGGCGCGGGGCGACGGTAAAATCATTCTGCAATGACAGGGTGTCGCGTTTGCTGTCAAAACGGCTGCGCTTGACGCCATTCAGGAAATTGTCCGAATAGTTCCAGGCCCGCCCGCCCGCCAGTGTGGCCCGCCAGATTTCATGCGGCGCGAAACTGGCGCTGGCGCCCAGCACCTGCTGCATGTTTTCGCCTTCATTGACGAAGCCGCCATCAAAGAAACTTTCACTTTCTGCGCGCAGATAATGCGCGTCCACTTCCGCGCCATTATCAAAACGCATGCCCGCGCGCGCCGAACCCGACACGCTGCGATAGGCGTCATCATCGGGCTCGTTCACGAAACATCCCGCCTGGTTGAGAATGCCGCTACAGGCATTGTTGCCCTGGGTGTCCGTACCACTGGCGCTGAGGTTGAACCAGCTATTGGCGCCGCCGCCCGACAGGCCCACCGTCGCCTCGCCGGTTTCATGGCTGCCGCCGGTGACGCTGAAAGACGGCGCCAGATCGCCGCCGCCCTTGCGGGTAAAAATCTGGATAACCCCACCCAGCGCCTCGGAACCATACAGGCTGGAACGCGGCCCGCGCACCACTTCGATGCGTTCAATCTGACCGATTGGCAGATGCTCAAACGGCGACTGTCCCAGTGTCGCGGATCCAATCTTTACCCCATCCACCAGCACCAGCACATGATCGGCTTCCGTGCCACGCATAAAAATCGATGTGGCCCGTCCACGCCCGCCATTATTGCTGAAATCCAGGCCCGGCAGGCCGCGCAGCGCGTCTTCCACCGTGCGCGACTGGCGTTGTTCGATTTGCGCGCGGGTGACAACCGATACGGACGCCAGCGATTCATCCGCTGTCTGCACCGTGCGTGTGGGGGTGACGACAATGCTGAGCGGCGCATCCGCCGCATAAGAATGAGCAGAACAAAGTGACAGACCGCACAGCAGTACAGCCCGAAGTGACCGGGAATGGTTAGACATGTTTTCTCCTGTGCGCCCGCCGCGCGATTGCAGTTTTCAAAATTGGCGATGGGGGAGAAACAATATGCAGGCCACGCACAGGCGCAGGCCTGACGAGACTGCGACAAAGCCCTCCGCTCCGCCGTCGCTCAATGCAAATGGCCGGTCTCCGGACTCGCGAGCGGAAGAGAAAAACCTCTCCGGGGCGGCGCCTTCCCACACCAAAATGGCGCAGTGGCGTGATGCCGCCTTTTCAACTCGCTTACCGTTGCGGGGGCAGTGCCGGAATTGCATGGCCATTAGGGCCAGACGCACCGGCTTCCCGTTTCATCCCTGATTAAAGGGACACCAGAAGCGTGAGTGACGCGAATCTAATCGCGAGTGGCGTGCGCTGTCAAGAAAGGAATTTGGAAAGCGCGAGAGGAAAGATATCGCGTCGATAAAAATCAAATCGCGCGCCGCAGGACTGCGGCGCGCGATTTGTGACATCCCGAATTTAAGGCAGAACCTTAAAGTGCTTTCAGATTGGCTGCAGAAACGCGGCCCTTCTTGGCGTCTTTTTCCAGTTCGTAGCTGAGCTTTGCGCCTTCATTTGGATTGGACATGCCCGCACGTTCGACTGCACTGATATGCAGGAAAACATCCTGACCGCCATCATCCGGTTGAATGAAGCCAAAGCCCTTGTTCGCATTGAACCATTTTACTGTGCCAGTAGGCATATTTAGAACTCCTAGATTTTAGTTTGTTAGCGCCGGTGATTACGCACCGCAAATGTTACTCGCGGTGTGCAATAGAGATTTATAGAGCTTTCAGATTGGCTGCAGAAACGCGGCCCTTCTTGGCGTCTTTTTCCAGTTCGTAGCTGAGCTTTGCCCCTTCGTTTGGATTGGACATGCCCGCACGTTCGACTGCACTGATGTGCAGGAAAACATCCTGACCGCCATCATCGGGTTGAATGAAGCCAAAGCCTTTATTCGCGTTGAACCACTTCACGGTTCCAGTAGCCATTTGTAGAACTCCTAGTTTCTCAGTTAGCAGGTAGCGGAATTTTCATTCCGCAATTATGTGAAGCGCCAATTTTTGTTGATGACGCAACGCATGGGTGAACCAGAGCAAATGCCCTGGAAATTATTTAGGCGGCAGGCCTTGCGCGTTCATTCTGGCGCGGCCTGAAGCGGTTTTTCTGATTGGGCCGGTTATTGGCCGGCTTGCGCGCAGCAGGGGGCGCAGACTCGCGCGGCTTTCCGCCCGCCACAATAAGCCGGTTTCCGGTCAGTTTTTCGATGCTGCGCAGATGCCCCATTTCGCTGTCGTCGCAAAACGACACCGCAATGCCCGAAGCGCCTGCGCGCGCCGTACGTCCGATCCGGTGCACATAACATTCCGGCACATTTGGCAGATCAAAATTGATCACATGGGTAACGCCGGTCACATCAATGCCACGCGCAGCCACATCGGTCGCCACCAGAACACGCGCCTTGCCGCTGCGAAAGCGGGCCAGCGAATGCTGACGCGCCGACTGGCTTTTATTGCCGTGCAGCGCCTCAGCATCGGTGCCATCCTTGCACAGCCCTTCGGCAATGCGTCCGGCGGCATGTTTGGTCCGTGTAAAGACAATGGCGCGTTCAAGTGCCGGATCATCCAGAAGAGTCTTCAGCAGAGTACGCTTGTCACCGGTATTCACGAAGAACACTTTCTGTTCGATTTGCGGATTATCCGCCTCGGTACGGGGCATTTCAACGCGCAGCGGATTAACCAGAACCGCCGAGGCCAAGGCGGCGACCTCGGTTGGCATGGTGGCGGAAAACATCAGCGATTGACGTTTTTTCGGCAATTGCGCGATGATTTTCTTGATGTCCTTGACAAAGCCCAGATCAAACATGTGATCAGCTTCATCCAGCACAAAATGCTCGACCGCCTGCAGCTTCAAATGGCCACAGGTCATCAGATCTACAATACGCCCAGGCGTTCCGGTCACGATATCGACGCCGCCCGCCAGCTTGTCGATCTGCGGTTTGCGCCCGACGCCGCCATAAATGGTGGCCGAACGCAGGCCCAGATGTCGTGACAGCAAGCGGATATGTTCATCGATCTGCAAAGCCAGTTCACGCGTAGGTGCTACAATCAGCGCCCGTACAACGGGACGCTGCTGCTTTTCGGCCAGCGACAGGCTTTGCAGGATGGGAAGCGCAAAGGCCGCCGTCTTGCCGGTACCCGTCTGGGCAAGGCCAAGCAGGTCACGCCCGCTAAGAATGCCGGGGATGGAAGCAGCCTGAATGGGGGTTGGGGTGTTGAAGTTTTGCGTTTTGAGCGCGCGTAACAGCGGCCCGCTAAGGCCAAAGCCGGTAAAATCCAGAGATTGCAAGTGTATTTATTCCTTCGCGCCGCCACTTAACTGCCTTTTCCTCATGAAAAGGCCTTATAAAATCTATGCGGCGCTTTGATCTGCGGCCCACGCGGGAAGGTGGGGCAAACGATATATTGGGTGACTTACTCGGGAATGCAACTGCCAATCTGGCCCCTGCTCCCACGTTCGCGAGAAATCCTGTGGTGAACATATACCTAGTTTGGCGAACGTCAAGCTAATTCGCGCATGTCGCTCCGCCAATTGCCCTCGCCTGCGAATTTAGGTAGTTTCTCACTATTGTTAGCGCCGCACCGTGTTCAGGGAGTATACCGCCATGCCGTCTAATATCTACGATCTTAACCTTAACAAAAATCCGGCCAATCATCAGCCGCTGACACCGCTCAGTTTTCTGCGCCGGACCGCCGATGTATATCCGAACCGCACAGCCATTGTGCATGGCGACACAAAGTTTACCTATGCCGAATTTTACGCCCGCTGCCGCCGGTTGGCCAGCGCCCTAAGCCAGCGCGGCATTGGCCGTGGCGATACGGTGGCGATCCTCTCGCCCAATATCCCGCAAATGCTGGAGGCGCATTATGGCGTGCCGTTCACGGGGGCGGTCATCAACACGCTGAATTACCGGCTGGACGCAGCGGCGATTGCGTTTATTCTGGATCATGGCGAAGCGAAAGTCTTGATCGTGGACCGGGAATTTTCCGGGTTGGCCAAGGGCGCGCTCGCTCTGTGCAAGACAAAGCCGCTGGTGATTGATATTGATGATCCTGAATATACCGGCGAAGAATCGCGCATCGGCGAAGTGGAATATGAAAGCTTCATCGCCAAGGGCGATCCGGCTTTTGAATGGGCGCTGCCGGGCGATGAGTGGGACGCGATTGCGCTGAACTACACTTCCGGCACGACAGGAAACCCCAAAGGCGTTGTGTTCCATCATCGCGGGGCCTATCTGCTGTCGATGGGCAATGTGGTCACGGCATCCATGCAAAAGCATCCCGTCTATCTGTGGACCCTGCCAATGTTTCATTGCAATGGCTGGTGCTTTACCTGGTCGCTGAGTGTGGCGGCAGGCACGCATATCTGTCTGCGCCGCACCGAAGCGGCGCTGATCTATAACGCGATCGCCAAATATCAGGTAACCCATATGTGCGGCGCGCCGGTGGTAATGGGCATGCTGATCAACGCCAAACCGGACGAACGCAAAGCCTTCAGTCACAGCATCGAATTTTTCACCGCCGCCGCGCCGCCGCCCGCCAGCGTAATCGGCGCCATGACCGCCAGCGGATTTTCTGTGACGCATCTGTATGGGCTGACCGAAACCTATGGCCCCGCCGTCATCAATGACTGGCATGAAGAATGGAACGCCCTGCCCCTGGACGAACAGGCAACCGTCAAGGCGCGCCAGGGGGTGCGCTATCCGGTGTTGGAGGATTTAACGGTTCGCGATCCCGAAACCATGCTGGAAGTGCCCAATGATGGCGACACCATGGGCGAGGTGATGTTCCGCGGCAATGTGGTGATGAAGGGCTATCTGAAAAACCCCGGCGCCACGAATGAATCGTTCGAAGGCGGCTGGTATCATTCCGGCGATCTGGGGGTGCGCCATCCCGATGGCTATATCCAGCTCAAGGATCGATCCAAGGACATTATTATATCGGGCGGTGAAAACATTTCCTCCATCGAGGTTGAGGATACGCTGTACAAACATCCCGGCATTCTGGAGGCCGCCGTGGTTGCGCGCGCCGATGAAAAATGGGGCGAGACGCCCTGCGCCTTCGTCACGCTCAAACACACCCACCAGAACCTGACAGCGCAGGACATCATCGCCTATTGCCGCGAAAACCTGGCGCATTACAAATGCCCGCGCCATGTGGTGTTCATCGACCTGCCCAAAACCTCCACCGGCAAGGTGCAGAAATTCAAGCTGCGCGAGATGACGAAGGAGGTAGGCTGAAGAATGGGCCTGGCGACAGCGGTAAACAACAGGCTGGATCGCTGAAGAACCTGGACGCAAACCTTGGCCAGGCCCATCTGTTTGGAAAGCCATCCCCAAAACTGCTATAGTGTTTCGTGGCAACCGGAAACCACACGTTAACCATGGCACTGCTAGGCTTAACACCCCATGTGAATCCGGAGCGCATCACCCCATGAGTGCAAAACCCCGCATCGCCATTTTTGACGCCATGAATCCGCGTGAGCGTTCATTTATGGGGCCGCTCGCGGCGCACCTTGAGGCGAACTGGCGGGTGGATTTTCAGCAAACCGCAGGCAATGAGCGCATTGCCGCCACAGCGCAGAATGCAGCGGATGCCGATGTGCTATGGCTGGAATGGTGTCTGGCGCCAGCAGTGGTTGCCTCTACACAATATGATTTGCGCGGGAAAAAAGTCATTGTCCGATTGCATTCGTTCGAGGCGATTGATACGCATTTTCCGAATGAGGTGAATTGGGAAAATGTTGACCATCTGGTCCTGGTCAGTAACGATGTGCAGGATATTTTACGCATGCGCTGGCCGGATCTGGAGCGCAAGGTTGACATCCGCGTTATACCCAACGCCATTGAGTGTGATCGCTTTGCCAATAGCGCACCAAAGCAAATGACCGATATTGCCTGGGTTGGCAGGATTGAGATGAAAAAAAATCCGGCGCTGTTTCTGCAAATTCTTGCAAAACTTGTGGCCATTGATCCTGCATACCGGCTGCATGTGGCGGGCACGTGCGTCGACCTGCGCACGTCGCGTTATCTCTCCCATCTGATCGCTCAGCTCGGCCTTGGGCGGCATATTGTTTTTTATGATTACGTGACCGATATGCCCGCCTGGTTTCAGGATAAGGGTGTTCTTCTCAGCACGTCCTTTTACGAAAGCTTTGGAATGAATATCGGAGAGGCAATGGCGGCGGGCGCCTTTCCCGTCATTCATAACTTTCCGGGGGCTAATACCATATGGCCGCGCGAATGCCTGTTTTCCACAGTGGATGAGGCAGTCGCATTAATCCGGGCGGCCGAACCGGGTAAATATATGGATTTTGTCCGGAGCCGCTATGACAGCGCGCTACAGTTCGCCGCAGTGGACGCGCTGCTGGCGGAGCCAAATTGCAAACTTTCCGGTCAAACTGCGCTTTCACAAAGTAATACTGTTTACCCCATTCTGGACGATGTAAACAGCGCCCTGATTTTGGAGACATCCACAATCAGTGTGCCCGTGGATGGGGTCAATCCGTCACAGCCACGGGCGCAACGCCTGCATCGCCGGCTGAAAAGACGCGCAAGCATGATGATTTCAGATTGAACCAGCCACACCCGCTTCGTCATCGGCGGTATGCAAGCGCATGTCTTTGCGCCGGCGCCTGTTTTCTTCTTTGAACTCCCTTGCTGGAGGGTCAACAACTCTTTTTTGGCAGGCTGTCAGGACGTCTATGGGTCTGCAGAAAAGTTCATAATTATGACTTCCACGCATGCAACATTTTATGTTTCCACACCCCCTACCGCGCCGTCCAGCCACCATCAACGGGAAGCGACGCGCCGGTAATGGACGCGCCCATATCTGAGCACAAAAACACCGTAAGCGCCGCAATTTCCTCAACCGTGGCGAATTTCTTGTTGGGTTGCGGGGCCAGCATGACTTTTTCGACCACATCTTTTTCCGACATGCCGTGCGCCCTGGCCTGATCGGGAATTTGTTTTTCAACCAATGGGGTCCACACATAGCCGGGACAGATGGCGTTGCAGGTAACGCCTTTTTCCGCCGCCTCCAATGCGGTCACCTTGGTCAGGCCGAGCATCCCGTGCTTGGCCGCCACATAGGCGGATTTGTAGGGCGATGCGACCAGCCCATGCGCCGAAGCGATATTGACGATGCGGCCCCAGCCGCGATCCATCATTGGGCCAAGCACCGCCCGCGTGGTGTGAAACGCCGAACTGAGATTGATGGCAATAAGCTGATCCCATTTTTCCGGCGGAAATTCATGCAGGGGCGACACATGCTGCACGCCCGCATTGTTAATCAGAATATCGACGGGTCCGAGTTCCGCGACAACACGCCCCATCATTTTGGCAATCGATTTCGGATCCGCCATGTCGGCAGACAGGGCCGCACACTTAACCCCATGGGCCTTGCTGATTTCATCCGTCAACGGAATAATCTCACGTGTCGCCCGGCTGCCATTGACGCCAACCGCGCAACCTTGCGCCGCCAGCGCTTTGGCGATGGCAAGGCCAATCCCGCTGGTGGCGCCGGTAACCAGCGCCACTTTGTTTTTAAGCAATTATCTTACTCCGCCGCCTTGCCCGTGCCCGCCTTGGCGGCCAATTCTTCGGCTTCGCGGCGCAATTCGCGTTTCAGGGTTTTGCCGCTGGCGTTGCGGGGGATGACGTCGATGAAGCGCACACTGGCGGGTTGCTTGAATTTGGCCAGCCTTGTGCTGCAATGTTTCAGAATGTCCGCTTCGGTGATATTGGAATCGGGTGCGCGCACCACGCAGGCCTGGCCGGTTTCGCCCCATTTCTCATGCGGCACGCCGATCACGCCGACATCGGCCACGCCCTTGAGCTGGAAGATCACCGCCTCGACCTCGGCAGGATACACATTTTCGCCGCCCGAGATGTACATGTCCTTCCAGCGGTCAACGATATAGAAAAAACCGTCACTGTCCATGCGCGCCGCGTCGCCGGTCTTGAACCAGCCATCCTTGAAGCTGGCTTCGGTAGCGTCGGGCCGGTTCCAGTAACCGGGGGTGACGTTCGGCCCCTTGACCCAGATTTCGCCGACCACATCAGGTTCGGTGATGTCATTATCCTGTTCATCCACCAGCCGCATTTCCATATGTTGGGCTGGCAAACCGGCGGAGCCGATCTTTTGCAGCGCCATGTCGCTTTCCAGCACGGTGATGATCGGGCTGGTTTCGGTCATGCCATAGGCTTGCGCCAGCGCCAGTCCCTTTGCGGCCCAGGTTTCGAGCAGGGGTTTGGCCGCGGGCGCGGCGCCAATGCCCGCCGTGACAAGGCCGGAGAAATCGGCGTCCGCAAAATCCGGATGCTGGCTCATGAACAGATACATCGACGGCACGCCAAGGAAATGTGTGAAACCATGACCCTTGCGCTTGTCCAGCAGCCCTAAAATCGTGCCGGGATCAAACTCGCGCGCCACCGCAACCGTGCCGCCCACATGAAAGGCGATGTTGGCGTAACAGTTCAACCCGCCGGTATGAAACAGCGGCATTACCGCCAGATGCTTGCAATCGGTCGTCACCCGCGCCGGACCGCCAAAATTGACGGCGTTCCAGAAGGTCATGCCGTGGGTGATCATCGCGCCTTTTGGCAGGCCGGTGGTGCCCGACGTATACATGATGGTGGACAGATCATCGAGCGTCAAATCGGTGGCGCGCGCCGTCAGCTTGCCGGCCTTGGCGATGGCCTGTTCATACTGGCTGGGGCTACCGTCAAAATTATTTTCCAGCAGATGCGGAATGTTACACAGCTTTTGCAGCGTCGCGCCGGTATCGGCGAATTCCGGGCCGGGGATCAGCACCTTGGGGGCCGCATCGCCGACAATAAATTCCAGTTCGGGAACCGTCAGCCGCCAGTTCAGCGGCAAAAACACCAGCCCCGCCTTGGTGCAGGCAAACTGCATCTCGAACATATCGGAACTGTTCTGCGCCAGAATGCCCACCCGGTCGCCCTTTACCAGGCCCAGACTATTGGTCAGATAGGCGGCCAACCGCTCGCACCGGTCATTGAACTGGCGATAGGTAAATTCACGCTTCGAATTCAGATCGATCAGCGCGACCTTATTACCCAATCGTGTGGTGTGATATGCGAGCCAATCATACGCCTTTATTGTCATAGCCGACCTCCCCTGTGCCTATTGTCGCGTTTACCTGTTATTATGCGGCGCAGTGAAGCAAATTTGAGACTTTTTCGCAAGTGATCAATCAGTCAGTTGAAATGCGCGCCCGTCTTCCCGTAATCGCCCGGCTAAGTACGATAACCGGTAAAATACCAGCAAATACAATGCATAATCCAGCCAACGCGCTATCTTCCAGGCGCCCCAGCGAGACGAATGTATAGACATGCGTCGCCAGCGTATCAAAATTGAACGGGCGCAGAATGAGGGTGGCCGGCAGTTCCTTCATGCAATCGACAAACACCAGCAGCACCGCCGTCAGAAGCGGCCCGCGCAGCAATGGCAGATGCACCCGCCACAGGGTGCCGCCCCGCCCCTGCCCCAGGCTGCGCGACGCCATGTCCATGGCGGGCGTGATGCGCGTCAGTCCGGATTCCAGCGCGCCAAATGACAGCGCCAGAAACCGCACCACATAGGCGAACAGCACCGCGACCACTGTGCCGCTCAGCAACAGGCCGGTGGAAATTCCGAAATATGATCGCAGCATCGCATCCAGCGCATTGTCAAACGCGCCAAACGGGATCATCACCCCAAGCGCCAGCACGGCGCCGGGAATGACATAGCCAACCGATGCAATGCGGGTCAGAATTTTCTGTCCCCGCCCCGCACTCAGCCGCGCGCCATAGGCCAGGAACAGTCCGATACACACCGCAAACAGCGCCGCCACCGCCGCCAGCATTATACTGTTAAGCGCATAGCCAAAAAAAGCCGCATTCAGTGATAGCGGCAATCGCGATAACGCCATCTGCACTAAAATTCCGGCAGGTATCAGAAAGCCAAAAATCAGCGGCAGCGAACAGGCGGCAATCGCAGCGCCCGCCTTTAGCGGACTGAGATCGTAGAGGGGCGTGGCGCGCATCGGACCGCCCATGCTGTGAAAGCGCCGGTCGCGCCGCGCCATGCGTTCCAGCGTGATCAGCAGCAGCACAAACCCCAGCAGAGCCAGCGCGATCTGCGCCGCCCCGCCCGCATTTCCCATGCCCAGCCAGACATCGTAAATGCCAGCCGTCAGTGTGCGGACGGCGAAATAATCGACCGTGCCGAAATCCCCCAATGCCTCCATCAGTGCGAGGATAACGCCAACCACAATGGCAGGCCGCGCCATGGGCAGCGCCACGCGGAAAAACACGGCCCATGGCCCATGGCCCAGGGTGCGGCTGACCTCCAGCGCGCCTGCGGATTGCTGCAAAAAAGCCGTGCGCGCACTCAGATAAACATAGGGATAGAGCGTCAGCGACAGCACCAATATGGCGCCGCCCAGCGAGCGAATTTCCGGAAACCAGTAATCGGCGGGCCGCGCCCAGCCCATCACCGCACGCAAGCCGGTTTGCACCAGCCCGGCAAATTCCAGAAAATCCACATAGGTATAGGCTGTCAGATAGGCTGGCATGGCGAATGGCGCCAGCAGCGCCCATTCGAAAATGCGCCGCCCGGGAAACCGGCACAGGCTGACCAGCCAGGCCGTGCCCACCCCCAGCACCGCTGTGCCCAAACCAACCCCCGCCAGCAACAGCCCGGTGGTTTGCAGCATATGCGCCAGCATTGTGCTCGCCAGATGCGGCCAGATATTGCGTTCCGGATTCAGCGCCAGCCATGCAATGGCAAACACCGGCATGGCCACCAATGCCGCGACAATCAGCGCGCCAATACGCCAGGGATCAAGACGCAGCCGCGCCATGACCGAAGGTCTATCCGCCACGCCGGTCATGCCTGCTTCACTGATCGAAGCCGGTCTCATACACGATCTCAAGCGCGCGTACGCGGTGGCGGGCAATTTCCGCCAATGGCAATGCATCGGCCTTGAATTTGCCCCAGCTTTGCATCAGCGCCGACCAGGGCGCATCCGGGCTGACCGGATATTCATTATTGATTTCGGCGTAGAGTTGCTGGGCCTCTTTGCCGGATAAAAATTCCATCAGCTTTATTGCCGCATCACGGTTGGGCGCATATTTGGCCATCGCCATCCCGGAAATATTTACATGCGCGCCAACATCCTGCTGATTGGGAAACAGGATGTTCACAGCTTCCGCCGCAGGACGTTGCGCCGGGTCCGCCAGCATCACCGCCATATAATAGCTGTTGCCCAGTGCGATATCACATTCGCCCTGCGCTACCGCCTTGATCTGCGCGCGGTCATCGCCCTGGGGTTTGCGCGCCAGATTGGCCCGCAGGCCCTTCAGCCATTGCGCCGCCTCTGCCTCACCATGATGGGCAATCTGTGCGGCCAGCAGCGCCACATTATAATCGCTGGCGCCGCTGCGGCTGCAAATGCGGCCCTTCCATTGCGGTTCGGCCAGCGCCTCATAGGTGGTGACTTCGCCCTGCTTCACCCGTTCCTTGGAGGCATAGACTACCCGAGCGCGCCGGGTCAGCGCGAACCACTGGTTCGCTGGATCGCGCAAGGGTGCGGGGATGACGGTGGCAAGTATTTGTGAATCCACCGGCTGGGTAATGCCTGCCTCAACTGCTTCGCTGAGCCGGGCAATGTCAGACGCCAGAATTACATCGGCGGGGCTGTTCACGCCTTCGGCCTTGATGCGCTCGGCCAAGCCTTTTTCCGCGAACAGGGAATTGACCTCTATTCCGGTCTCGGCGGTGAATTTATCAAACAATGGCTGCATCAGGGCCGGCTGCCGGTAGGAATAGACATTGACCTCGGCGGCCATTGCCGCCCCGGCGCCAAACGCCGCCGCAACAGTAAAGCTGAATAATAACAATGGCCTGTTGAACAGCCCCATCATCATTCTGGGCGAAGCGAAGAATTCCCACAAGATCGGGCGGGCTTCTTCGCTTCGCTCAGAATGACAGATCCCAGCATATGACATGGTTACGTCCAATCAGCTGCGAATGATTTGCAGTAGCGATGACGTTCGCGCATCCACCCCTCCCTGTCAAGCGTCACCACATAATCAGTATGCCGGAATTTCAGGCCATATCCATGACCTGAATCAAATTTATCCATTCTGACGGCAGAGCCGCTCTAAGCCCCTTATCCAATCAAGTTGAACCAACCTGATTGGATCGAGGCCTAGCGAATGCCCTGGCGGCGCATGCCCTCTGCGGAAAAAGTTTCCGGCGCGTCCTGAATATCAAATCTGACCGGCTTTTGCTCATTGCGCAGGCCGACAACATGATACCGCCCGCCTGCAATATCGTAAATCACATCAGAGGCGATGTTGCACAGGGGCTGGTCATAATAGTTGAAGATATGCGCTTCCTGGACGCGGGTGAGTTTGCCAGCGCCGTCATACATTTCCGCCGCAACTCCCGCCCAGCTATCCTCGTCGAAATACATCCGCCGCCGGGCGCCTAGTATATGCTGCTTGCCGGGTTTCAGTTTCCCCTCAATGCCCCATATCCGGTGCAATTCATAACGCATGACATCGGGATTCAAATGATGTTTATGCAGAATATCCTTATACTGAAGATCATGCGAAGCCAGGTGGTAGGTATTGTACGCAATAAGCTTTTCCTGCTTTCCCAGCGCCTCAAAATCATACAGCGCACCGCCGCCATTGAGAATATTATAGCTGTCATTGGTCCGTATGCCCTCGCTGGCGGGGATTATGGCGTCATATTCCGCGCCAATCACACGTTTGACCTTGCGTTCGCCCGGCTTGTAGAACCAGCCGCGCCGCTTGTCCTTCACAAAATCAACCGAATTATGCATGACTGTCATCGTGCCCGCATTACTGGACGGGCTGATGCCGTGGCGCATGTAATGCATAAACACATTGTCCAGATCCTCGATCTTGGCGAGCGCGGGATCGGCATATCTGTAGATCCACTGATCCCGTTGCACTTCAGGGGTGAAATCACCATTTTCGGTTGGCGCGGCGCTGGCGGATTCGCGCATCACCTTGTAACCCTGATAGCGCAATTCATGATTCCACAGAACTTCGCGCGCGTTCTGCGGAATGGGAAATGGCGGGCCCATGGTCGCCCCGGCAACGCCATTGCCATCATTGGTCAATGCGCCAGTAAGCGCATTGCGCTTCACGGCCTTGTATACATGTGCGGGAAAGGCGCAGGAACGATGCGTTGGAAAAACATTCATGAAATAGCTGTCCGGATACGCCTTCAGCAATTCCTTGTGGGCTTCCGTAAGCTGCGCGTCATATTGCGCCATATTGGCGGCGGTAATCGTATAAAGCGGCTGATCGGCGGCATACGGATCCGGATAATGGCCGCCAGAGGTGAAGCTGATCCCCGGCGGCGGCGCGGTCAATCCGCCATCCCATGCCGGGATAGTTCCCGCCGCATTGCCCGCGCGTTCGGCGCCCATGGGGGTCAGATCACCCTCAAGCCGCTTGGCTTCTTCCGGCGGCGCCGCCGCCAGCGCAATCTGTGCACCCAACACCAGGCCAATCGCAACCATAACCCCAGGCTTCCAAGCCATATTCAAGCGCCTCCAAAGCAAAATTTCAGTCTTGGTGGCCTTTTCGGCTGGCAAAGAACACCTGTGTCGAATTTATCATATACATACTGGTTATGTCACTAAAATGACGAATTGGCGCTCTGTCTGTTGGAAAATTGGACGGTGAGCGGCCCGAAGCGCTAATATCGGACGATCCCACCCGGCATATTGGAACACATGATGACTAAATCCAGCCTCCAACCCTCCCTGTTCATCCCGCATGGCGGCGGGCCATGCTTTTTCATGGAATGGACCATGGGGCCGCGCAACACCTGGGACAGCATGGCGGCAATGCTGCGCGGGCTGGCCGCCACATTGCCCGCACGCCCCAAGGCAGTGCTGGTGATTTCCGGGCATTGGGAGGAAGACGCTTTTGCCGTCACCGGCGCCGTCCGCCCGCCGCTAATTTACGACTATTATGGATTTCCCGAACATACCTACCAGCTAAAATATCCCGCACCGGGCGACCCGGCGCTGGCAGAGCGCATTGTCAGTCTGCTGAGCGATGCCGGTCTGCCCGCCCGCATGGATGCGGCGCGCGGTTTTGACCACGGTGTATTCATCCCCTTCATGCTGATTTTTCCCGATGCGGAAATCCCCATCGTGCAACTGTCCCTGCATCATTCTCTTGATCCGGAACTGCATCTGGCTGCGGGCCGCGCGCTGGCGCCGTTGCGTGACGAAGGCGTGCTGATTGTTGGCAGCGGCATGAGCTATCACAATATGCAGGGCTTTGGCGCCCCGAACAGCAAACAGGTTTCGGAACAGTTCGACGCCTGGCTGAATGAAACTTTGTGTAACGGCGCCGTCAACCAGGCTGCACTCGCCAGATGGGAAAGCGCCCCCGCCGCGCGCGCCGCCCATCCGCGCGAAGAACATCTCATCCCCCTGATGGCCGCCGCAGGCGCGGGCGGCAACACGGCGGCGAAGCGGATATATAACGACCAGGCGTTAGGCGTGACTGTTTCGGCGTTTCGTTTTGGCGGCGTTTAAAGCAAGATGGTTTTAGGTTCCTCATATCCCTCATAGCCAAAATGCAATAGCACTGCCATCAAGGAAAAGGCTGAGGTGGGGGCTATGGCATGCTTCAGACATTCGAGGGCCAACCCTAATCCCGGAAATTCACAAACTGCAAGGGCAGTTCCGTCTTCATCGCTTTCACGGCGGCAATGGCGTCCTGCAGATCGTCACGGGCCTTTCCGGTGACGCGTACTTCGTCGCCCTGGATGGCGGCCTGAACTTTCAGTTTGGTTTCCTTGAGATCCTTGACGATTTTCTTG
This sequence comes from Pseudomonadota bacterium, assembly GCA_049325255.1. Classification (GTDB taxonomy): domain Bacteria; phylum Pseudomonadota; class Alphaproteobacteria; order UBA11222; family UBA11222; genus UBA11222. The sequence goes on from JBMOMW010000022.1 coordinate 75,726, forward strand.
GCCAGATCCTTGTCGATGCCCTGTTTGATAATCACCGTCTGACGCACTGATTGGCCGGCGGCTTTTTCGGGGTCTTTATATTCAAGCACGCCGGCTTCGATCTTGCGCCGCGCCATGTGCCCCTGCAGCAGTTCGTGCATCTGCTTCAGTTTCAGGTCATCATCGGCGTTCAGGATCAGGGCTTCGTCCTTGCGCTCGATTTTGCATTTTGAACCCTTGAAGTCATAACGTGTAGCGATTTCGCGCACCATGTTCTGCACGGCGTTATCGACCTCGGCCAGATCGGTTTTGGCGACAATATCAAAGGATGGCATCGGTTTTTCTCTCCAATAAAGCGGTAATCTTTGGAGTATAGTATAGCCACAGCAAGCCGCAGGAGTTTTTCATCAATGTCCAACAATACCGGTACCAAAGCCTGGCAGGCGGCGGATGCGCGCCACCATATCCACCCCTTTACCGATGCGGCGGCACTGGCGGCCAAGGGGGCGCGGGTCATTGTACGCGCCGACGGGGTGTGGATTGAGGATAGTGAGGGCCACCGCATTCTGGACGGTATGGCGGGCCTGTGGTGCGTCAATGTGGGTTATGGCAACCGCGAGCTGGCGGATGCGGGCTACAAAGCGCTGTGCGATCTGTCCTATTACAACGCGTTTTTCGAGACCACGCATCCATACGCGGTGGAATTGTCGGCAAAACTGGCCAACATCACGCCCGTGGGGATGGAGCGGGTGCTGTTCGCCAATTCCGGGTCCGAGGCCAATGACACCATTATCAAGCTGACCCGCTATTACTGGAATTTGCAGGGCAAACCCAACAAGAAAATCATGATTTCGCGCAATCTCGCCTATCACGGGGCTACGCTGGGGGCGGCGTCGCTGTCGGGATTGACGTGGATGCATCCGCAATGGGATTTGCCGCTGCCGGGCTTTGAGCATGTGGATGCGCCTTATTGGTATGGCGAGGGCGGCGATCTTTCCCCACATGATTTCGGCTTGAAGGCGGCGCGGTCGCTGGAGGCGAAAATTCTGCAACTGGGGGCGGAAAATGTCGCTGCCTTTATCGGCGAGCCATTACAGGGCGCGGGCGGTGTGATCATTCCGCCAGACAGCTATTGGCCGGAAATTCAGCGTATCTGCGCCGAGCATGATATTTTGCTGATCGCTGACGAGGTGATCTGCGGCTTTGGTCGTACCGGCAAATGGTTCGGCTGCGACACCTTCAACATCAAGCCGGATTTCATGACCCTGGCCAAGGGATTATCGTCCGGCTATATCCCGATATCTGCGGTAATGCTGGGAACGCGCGTCGGCGACGCGATTGCCAACGCCAATGAAGAGCTGGTGCATGGCTATACCTATTCCGGCCATCCCGTCGCCTGTGCGGTGGCGCTGAAAAACATCGAAATTTTGGAACGCGACAGGCTGGTGGAAAAAGCAGGCAATGATATCGGCCCCTATCTGCAATCGGCGCTGGGCGGTTTGCGCGATCATCCGCTGGTGGGCGAAGTGCGTGGGCTAGGCATGATCGGCGCGGTGGAACTGGTGGCGGACAAGGCGTCGCGCCGGCATTTTGCGCCAGAAATGGATGTGGGCATGCGCTGCCGGAACCATTGTTTTTCAAATGATCTGATCATGCGCGCAATCCGCGATATTATGGTGGTTAGTCCGCCACTAACCATAACGCGCACCGAAGTGGATGAACTTGTACGCCGCGCCCGCATGTGCCTCGACCTGACTGCAAAAGAAATTTCTATCCCCTTGTAGCAAATACGAATTTATCCTGTTTGAAAGAAATGTGACGGACGAACAGAATCATCTGTTTCGGATTGCGCATGGTATTGAAACCCTGCATGCTGCTTCCTATGTAATCCATATGAGCGGTTCCTCGTGAGTTCGAACCAGCATTGCCCCCCCGCTCGCTGGTTTGGACCGGACCGCCCCGGCATCGGAATACCCCTCCCGATGCCATATGCGCCTTGCGCATAGACGCCCAGTCGGCCCGCACCGGCTGGGCGTCACTTTTTTGGGCTAACTTATTCTATACCCAGAGTTTTGGCGCCGATCTCATACACATTGGGCGACAGGCCGGGGGTGTTTACGATGCGGGTCAGCGCCGCGCGCGCATGGACCTGACTGGTGGCGTCAAAGCGCCGCCATTGATCCATGGCCGTCAATAGCCGTGACGCTACCTGGGCATTGATCTTGTCCAGTGTCAAAACCTGATCCGCGAAGAAGCGATAGCCCGACCCGTCGGCGGCGTTAAAGTGCCGCTGATTGCTGTGGCAGAATGCCCCGATCAAGGATCGCACCCGGTTGGGGTTTTCAAAACTGAAATCACGATGTTGCAGCAGCGCCGTCACCCGCGCCAGCGTATCGGGTAAGTGTGACAATGCCTGTGCGGTAAACCATTTATCCAGCACCAGGGGGTCATCGCGCCAGCGAGTATAGAAATCCTCCAATGCCTGCATGCGTTCCGGCGCATCGGCGTGCGCCAGTATGGATAGCGCGGCAATGCTGTCGGTCATATTGCGGGCACTGCGATAATGCGCCATAGCGAGATCGGTCATCGCGCCGCCCGCCGTCAGATAGGCCAGTGCGCAATTGCGTAAGGCCCGCCGCCCCGCCTCGGCGGCATCCGGCGAATAGGGACGGTTGCTGTCATTGGCGTGATAGATGGCCAGTAATGGCTCATGCAGCGCAGTGGCAATTTCACGGCGCAGGGTTTGGCGGGCAATATGCACGGCCTCCACATTTACAACATCCATGCGGCGGGCTATTTCCTGTTCCGACGGCAATGTGAGGGTGGCGGCGACAAACGCCTTTTCCAATGCCGTATCACGCAGCAGCGCGGCGAGCGCCTCGATGAAATGCGGATCTTGCCGGGGCTGTTCATCACGGGAAATGCGTGCGGCATTGTCGCTCAACAGGCGCAGGGCATATTGCTGTCCGGCTTCCCAGCGGTTGAACGGGTCTGTGTCATGCGCCAGCAGGAAAGCCTGGGCGCCAGGTACGGGCGGTGTTTTTACAATGACAGGCGCCGAAAACTCCCGGAAGAGCGAAGATACGGGTTTTGCGGGGATGCCCTTAAAATGAAATGTCTGCTGCGCGCCGGTCAGTTCAAGCACGCGCGCTGCGCCTGGAATTTCTGCGCCGTCCTGATCCAGCAATCCGAATGCGACCGGAATATGCAGCGGCGGGCAATCCGGTTTTCCCGGCATGTTTTGGGTAAGCGTCAGCGCATAGTTTTGCGCCGCTGCGTCATAAATTTCTTCCACCGAAATTTCCGGTGTGCCGGCCTGGTCGTACCAGGCGCAAAATTGCGTCAGGCTTTTGCCGCCCGCCTGTTCCATGGCGTTGACAAAATCCTCAATGGCCGCCGCCGCGCCATCATGTTTTTGCAAATATAACTGCAACCCTTTGGCAAACGCATCGCGCCCGATCAGGGTTTGCAGCATGCGCACCAGTTCGGCGCCTTTTTCATAGACCGTTGCGGTATAGAAATTATTGATCTCGATATAGGAAGCGGGGCGCACCGGATGCGCCAATGGCCCCGCATCCTCGGCAAACTGGCGGGCGCGCAGGGCGCGCACATCCTCGATCCGCGCGACCGCATGCGAGCGCATGTCGGCGCAAAATTCCTGATCGCGAAACACCGTCAGCCCTTCCTTCAGGCTAAGTTGAAACCAGTCGCGGCAGGTGACACGGTTCCCGGTCCAGTTATGAAAATATTCGTGGGCGACTACCCGCTCGATGCCTGCAAAATCCGCATCCGTTGCGGTGTCGGCGCGCGCCAGAACATATTTTGAATTGAAAATATTCAGGCCCTTGTTTTCCATCGCCCCCATGTTGAAATGGATGGTGGCGACGATCATGTAGATGTCGAGATCATATTCCAGGCCAAAGCGGGTTTCGTCCCAGCGCATGGACCGTTTCAGCGCATCCATGGCGTAGGCTGAACGGTCCTCCATGCCCGGATCCACATAGATACGCAGATCAATTTCGCGCCCCGATTGGGTGGTGAAGCTGTCGCGCACACAGGCCAGATCACCGGCCACCAGTGCAAACAGATAGCTGGGCTTTGGAAACGGATCATGCCATTCCGCCCAGTGCCGTCCATCGGGTAAATCGCCACTGGCGGTCATATTGCCGTTGGACAGCAGTACGGGGCACGTCTTCTTATCTCCAATAATCCGTGTACGGAATATAGTCAGATTGTCGGGCCGGTCAATGAAATAGGTGATGTGGCGAAAGCCTTCCGGCTCGCACTGGCTGCAATACAGCCCGCCGGCCAGATACAGCCCCTCCAGCGCCGTATTGGCGCCGGGATCAATGAGGGTTTCCACTTCAAGCCGGAAACGCGCCTTGGGTGCATGCAGCGTCAGATATTTTGCATCCGTCTTGTAGGCGTCGGCGGGCAGGGATGCGCCCTCCATACGAATGGCCGCCAGTTGCATATTTTCGCCATCCAGCCGCAGCGGCGGCAATGGCGCGGCGGCGGGATCGCGCGCTTCTATATCCAGCCGCGCCAAAACCCTGGTCGCATGCGCATCAAGGGTTACTTCCAGATAGGCCTGCGCTATCCGGTAATCCGGGGCGCGATAATCCCTGGCGAATATGGGCGCGGGCGGGGTGTCGTTAATCGCGTTTTGCATTGTAACATTTTAGCAGCAAATACACCCGATGGCGAGCGGTGCCTATTCCGCCGCCAGCGGTTGACCGGCCGGTATGTCCGCATCTTTTCCTGCATCCGGTTCGTCCGGTTTGCGCAGCCGCAAAAATACCAGCGCCTTGTTGACGTACCGCTTGGCGTCATCCAGGAATGTGTAGGCGACCGGCACCACCACAAAGGTCAGCAGGGTGGATGAAATCATGCCACCCATCAGCAGAAAGCCAAGCGAGCTACGGAATTCTGACCCCTGACTGGTGGAAAACGCCATCGGCACCATACCAAAGATCATGGCGAACGCCGTCATCAGAACCGGGCGCAAGCGCAGCGGGCCTGCGCGCCGGATCGCTTCTCGCGCGCCAATGCCTTCGGATTCACGCAACTGGTTCGCCTGATCGACCAGTAGAATGCCGTTTTTCATCACCACACCCATCAGCCCAATCAGGCCGATCTGCGCAAACATGGTCATCGGCTGCCCGCTGAAATAAAGCGCGACGAACGCGCCAAGAAATGATAGCGGCGCCGTCAACATGATCACAAAAGGCTGTGTGAAACTGTTGAACTGGCTGGCCAGCACCATATACAGCGCCACAACGGCAATCGAGAACGCGAACCGGATGGCCTCGCTGGAATCCTGCATACGCCGGGATTTACCCTCATGGCTGCCGGAATAGCCCTCGGGTAAGCCAACTTCCTTGATGATTTTATCGACGCCTTCTGTGGTCACGGAAAGAGCGTAGCCATAAGCGGACGAACCATAGATGTCGATGGCGCGCACACGGTCCTTGCGGTTGATTTGCGCGGGCGAGACATTGACATTGATATCCGCGACATTGGGCAGATCAACCAGCCCGCCGTTTGCGGCGCGCACCTGTATCTGCTCCAGCTTGGCAAAATCGTTGCGCTGATTTTCCTCCAGCCGCAACCGCACATCATAGCGCAGGCCGTCCTCTTCGTAGGTCGCCACATCAACCCCGCCGACCAGCGCGCGCACGGTCGACGCCAAACTGCGCACCGATACGCCCTGATCCGCCGAGCGTTGCCGGTCGACGTCAATTTGAATCTCCGGCTTGCCGGTCTCAAAGCTGGACTGAACATCGACATACATGCCAGATTCCCGCATCCGCGCCATGACTTCGTTGGCGAATTTTTCCAGTTCCACCAGATCGCTGCCGCGCACGACATAATCGATATCAAAATCCTGGGAATTGGCGCCGGAAATCCAGGGTACCTCCGAGATCGAAAACTTCCGCAATTCCGGAATGTTCTGCATCAGCGTCCGGACTCTTTCCATAACGATCAGAAAGCTTTCGTCACGTTCCTGTTTCGGCGTCAGGGCGATGTAAAAGTCCATCTTGTTCACCCTGGCCTGCTGATCCGCGCCGATGGTGACAAAGCTGTTGGTGACATGCTTAAGGCCCCGAATTTCTTCGGAAATGCGGTGGGCGATCCGTTTGGTTTCCTCAATACCGGAACCAAACGGAATTTCGGCCGACGCCAGAAATTCGCCGCGGTCGGACTTGCCACCAAGCTCGTTCGGCACCAGGCGCGCAATCATAACGCCGCCAGCGATCGTTATGACGCCAAGCAAAACCACCAGCCAGCGATGGTTGAGAATAAATTTGAGGCTGCGCCCATAAGCGTGTTCAACCGCTTCATGCCAGGCTTCAAAGCGGCGGGCAAGCGGGCCGAAAGCCGAATGCGGCTTGAGAAAGCGGGCGCACAGGGTTGGCGTAAGAGTCAACGAAACCAGCAGCGACACCGCAATGGCGAATGTCACGGCCAGGCCGTACTGATAGAAAAACCGCCCGGCAATGCCTTCCATAAAGGCGATCGGCACAAACACCACCAGCATCGAATTGGTGCCTGCGACAACGGCGCCGCCGACCCGCTTGATGCCGACAGAGGCCGCTTCCATCGGCTTGTAACCTTCATCAATGGCGCGGAAAATTGCCTCCAGCACCACAATGGCGTCATCAACCACCAAGGCGACCGCGACGCTCAGCGCCATCATGGTCATCATGTTCAGGGTAAAACCGGCTAGATAAAACGCGAAAAAAGTCGCCACGATCGATGTAGGCATGGCGATGGCGACGATGGTCGTAGCACGGCTGCTCAGTAAAAAGGCCATGGTGACGACTACCACCAGCACAAGACCGATCAGCAGATCCTTGGTGACATCTTCGACCGAGGCTTCGATAAAGGTGGAAATGTCGCGGGCCACGACAATTTTGAGGCCTTCCGGCGCCATTTTTTCGATATTACCCAGAGAAGCCTTGATCGCCTTGGCGACGTCCAGCGTATTTTCACCGGATTGGCGGCGCACCTCCAGCGAGACGCCAGGCTGACCGTTCAGTTCGGCAAATGTCCGTTCATCTTCCATCCCGTCTTCGACCCGCGCCACATCGCGCACCCGGGTCGGCGCATTATCACGGAACGCCACGACGATTTCACCGAATTCGGCGACAGAGCGGACTTCGCCCATGGTCTTGACGCCAAACTCCGATTCATTGCCTGCCGTCTGCAATTGTCCGCCGGGCAGTTGCGCATGCTCGTTTTGGATCGCGCGGATCACATCGTCGGCGGTCAATTCATAGGCGCGCATCTTGTCCGCATCCAGCCAGATGCGAACCTCGCGGTCGCGCCCACCGACCAGGGTCACCGAGCCGACGCCGGGCAGACGTTGAATCTGCTCCTTCACCACTGTATCGGCAAATTGGGTTATGTCGCGGATCGGCAGATCACCGGCCACCATAACCGACATGATCGGTTGCGCGTCCGGATCGACCTTGCTGACCACCGGCGAATCAACGTCACGCGGCAGATCTCTGGCGGTGAGGGCAACCTTGTCGCGCACATCCTGCGCCTTGACATCGATATTTTCACTTAATTCAAACTCAACCGCGATGGAAGAGCGTCCTTCGAAGCTTTGCGAGCGGATGCTCTTGATCGAGGAAATGGTGTTGACCTGTTCCTCGATAATGTCGGTTACTTCTGTTTCCATTGTCTCCGGCGCAGCGCCTTCAAGCGTGGTGGCAATGCTGACAAACGGAAACTCGACGCTGGGAAACAGGTCATAGCCAATGCGGGTGATCGCGACCAGCCCAAGAGCGACCAGCGCCCCGATCAGCATTACTGCAAATACAGGGCGTTTGATCGAGAGATCGCTAATCCACATAGGCCATCTCCACCGAGATCGCATCGCCGTCGCGCACCCGCATCAGATTGGGGCCAACCAGCACCTGATCGGCGGTAGAGAGCCCTGACAATATTTCGACCCGGCGCGCATCCAATTCACGCGACGTGATTCTTGTCAGTTTTGCGTGGCCATTGACCGCAACAAACACATATTGCGCTTCTTGTGGGCCCAGCAAGGCGCGCCGGTCCAGCGTCAGCGCAGGACGCGGATCGGGCGAGAGCGTGGCGCGCGCAAACAGGCCGGGCTTAATGGCGTAATCCGGGTTCAGAATCGCCAGCCGCAATTGCACCTTGCGGCTGACCGTATCCACCTGATCGTTGATCACATGGACCTGGCTTGGATATTCCTTGCCCATACCATCAATGCGCACGATAGCGGGTGTGCCCAGCCTTACGAAACGTAATTTGGTTTCAGGAATTTCGACGATCGCGGCGACAATATCAATCTTGGAAATATCGAATACGCCGCGTCCACCGCCGCCGCCCTCCATCATTGGGCCGCCGCCCATGACAGACATATATTCGCCATCATATTTATACTGATAGACAATCACGCCATCATAGGGCGCGCGTACCGTTGTATCCTCCAAAGCCTGCTCCGCTTTGGCGAGATTTGCCCGGGCGATGCCCAGCCGCGCCTCGGAAACCGAATATTGCGCCTGTATTTTATCCATCTGTCCCCTGGACACCACACCGCTGGACTTCAGTTCGCTGATGCGCTCATATTCAGCCTTGGCGTTGGTGAAGTCGGCCTCGGCCAGTTTCACCTGAAATTGCGCTTCCTGCAGGCGGGTGACAAAATCGGTCTTGCGGATTTCGAATAGCGGATCGCCCTGTTTTACCCGGTCGCCGACGGCAACGAAGGTCTTTTCCAGAATGCCGGACACGCTGGGCCCTATATTGGATTTTTGCGATGCGGAAATACTGCCGGTGCCGACGACCGGTTCAATGATCTGCTCGGTCGCGGGCTTCACGATAGAGAGTTCAATCGGTTTTTGTTCAACGGCGGCGGAGATTGTTGCCGTTACAGGCTTGTCGGCATCCGCCGCTTTCTCCTCGTCTTTACCGCACGCACCCAGCGCCAGCAGCAATGCAATGCCGGACATCATCACTGTACGCATGATATTTGCTCCATTAAAACCGGCGGGAAAACCAGCGGGCGGGAAAGTGTATGGGTTGCTCATGACGCTTTTCCTCCGGACGCAACCAGAAAATGACAATTGGCGCGCGCGACCGGGCGGGACGGGTCATCCTGCCAGACGGTGGCGACAACCGTGGCCAGCCGCGTGCCCAGCCGGATAATTTCCGCCCGTCCGTAAGTATCTTTCGGTCCGGCGGGACGCAAATAATCGACCGTCGTGCTGATGACGCGCGGAATTTCCTTGCCGCAGCGCGCATCAGGATTATTTTGCGCATCGACAACCACGGCCAGGGCAGTAGCCTCAAGAAAAGTCGCCACCATGCCGCCATGCAGGGCGGGCAAATTCGGATTGCCGATCAGCCGCTCGGCAAAAGGCATCAGGCACAACACGCCCTCAGCGTTCTTGCTTGCCCTCAGGCCAAGCCAGTGGGCAAACGGGATCGCCTCGAACAGCCCGGAAATATCGCCCGTCACAACTTCCAGATTAGCCAGGTTTTGCGTTGTCATGCGCCTTGCCCCTTCAGCATTGTGGCCATGGGCGGCGGGTCGCCAGCAGTGCCCAGCATGAACGAACCATTGGCGATGGCGGCCGGATCACCAGGATCGGAGGTGTAAATGGAACCCCGCGAAAAGCCCACATTGCGACCGATCTTGTAACAGGTGGCCGTGACATACAAATCTTCGCCAGCAGGCACGGCGCGCAGATAATCCACCCGCAGATCAAGGGTCGCGATGGGTGTGGGGGTCGTCATTTTCTGGATGATCGAAATCCCGCACAGGCTATCGAGCAGAATCATCAGCAGACCCGAATGCACGACATTCCATTCCGTATCGCCGATAATCACAGGCTGAAACGGCACCCGTACCCGGATCCCATCGGAGTCCAGACTTTCGATCATGGCGCCCAATTCGCCCATAACGCCGATATGCCCGTTCGGGGCGCGCCCGGAACGGCGCCGGAATTCGGCCCATGAAATTGGCAGGTCATCAAACATTTCAGTCACTTGTGTGGTTGAACGCCCATTGCGCCGAGTGATCGGCCAGCAGGGGAGTATGCTTCATCAGCCTTAATAATTAGTGTTTTATTATATAATACTTATGTATATTATATCAACTGATTTTGTTTTTCAAATGACGACTCTATGACGAATGTCACATCCATGACGAATGTCACAACCAAGCCACCTGTAGCCCCTTTGGCCGACGCGTTTGATCTGCAGCGCGAGGTCGGCTGGCTGATCTATGACGCCTCACGTCTCCTGATACGCTCGATTGAGCGTGAGGTGCGCAAGGCAGGCATTACACCGCAGCAATGGCGGGTGCTGGTGCAGCTTGCCCGCGAGGATGGCCAGACCCAAAGCGAATTGGCGGAAGAAACCGAAATCGCCCCGGCCCCCCTCGGCCGCCTGCTGGACCGGCTGGAAGACCAAAAGATTATCGAGCGCCGTGCCGATCTATCCGACCGGCGCGCCAAGCGCATCTATCTGGCGGGCGGCGAGCAGGGGGCATTTTTTGAGCGGCTCAGGCAATTGGCCATGCATCAGTTCGAAACTGTCTATAAGTCTGTGAACGAGGCCGATTTACTCGAATTGCAGCGCCTGCTACAAAAGCTCAAATCTAATATGCTGCAGGATGGAACAGAACCTCTTAAATCCTGATGGCTGAAAAATCTGTATGATAAAAGAAAACCCTTGTCAGGGATTAGCTGACAATGTTTTCTGTACGCCAACAGCGGCGCCTGCCGTCACCATAAAATGTTACAATCTCCAACAGGGTGGACCTCCGACATGAATTTCGATTTCTCCGATGACCAGAAACTGCTGAAAGATCAGGCCCGCAAGTTCCTGACCGACAAATCCAGCCTGAAAGTGGTGCGCCATATCCTGGATACGGACGAAACTTATGCCAAAGACGTCTGGAAAGGCATTGTCGAAATGGGCTGGACCGGCACCACGATCCCCGAAGCTTACGGCGGCATCGGCCTTGGCCATCTGGAACTGTGCATGATCGCCGAAGAACTGGGCCGCTCATTAGCCCCGGTGCCGTTCTCGTCATCGGTGTATCTGGCGACCGAAGCCCTGCTGATCGCGGGCAGCGAGGAACAAAAACAGAAATATCTGCCCGCCCTGGCGGCTGGTGAAATGATTGGCACCCTGGCGCTATCCGAAGGCACACAGGCGGCCACCCCCAAAACCATGAAGGTCAGCTTTGAAGGCGGCAAGGTGAAAGGCACGAAAATGCCGGTTCCCGATGGCGATGTGGCGAACTTCGCCATTGTCGTGGTGAAAACCGGCAGCGGAACGGATGAAAAATCCGTGTCTCTGGCGATTGTGGATCTAGCGGGCAAGGGCGTCACGCATGCGCCGCTCAAAACCCTGGATCCGACCCGCAATCTTTCCACCGTCACCTTTGATGGCGCGCCCGCTGAATTGCTGGGCAGGCAGGGTGAAGGCTGGGCCGTGGTGCAGCAGGTGCTGGATCGCGCCGCCGTGCTGGTGGCGTTTGAACAGATCGGCGGCGCCGATGCAGCGCTGGCGGCGGCGAAAGATTACGCCATGAACCGCTATGCGTTCGGCCGGCCCATCGCCTCTTTCCAGGCGATCAAACACAAGCTGGCCGACATGTATATAAAGAACGAACTGGCCCGCTCCAACAGCTATTATGGCGCCTGGGCGCTGTCAACCAATGCGCCGGATCTGCCCGCCGCCGCCGCCGGATCGCGTGTTGCCGCGACCGAGGCGTTCAACTTCGCCGCCAAGGAAAATATCCAGACTCATGGCGGCATGGGCTTCACCTGGGAATTTGATTGTCACCTCTTCTACCGCCGCGCCAAATGGCTCAGCCTGTGCCTGGGCAGCCATTTGTCCTGGAAAGACAAATTGGTCAGCGAACTTGAAAAGCGTAACGCCGCTTAAGCATCCCGGATAGGAGAAGACGCAAATGGATTTCGAAGACACACCGGAAGAAGCAGCATTCCGCAAACAGGTGCAGGAATGGCTGGCGGCGAATGCGCCCAAAGGCGCTAGCTCGGGCATGTTCGCCGCCGATCTCAACGAAAAAGAGGCGCTGAAAATCGCCCGCGCCTGGCAGGCGAAAAAAGCCGCCGCGGGCTACGCCAAAATCACCTGGCCGAAAGAATTTGGCGGCATGGGCGGCACCGGCATTCAGAACGTCATCTATTCCCAGGAAGAAGCCAAATATAATTTGCCCGGCGGTTTCTTCGATATCGGCCTTGGCATGTGCATTCCCACCGTGATGGCGCATGGCAAACCCGAACACCTGGCGCGCTATGTCAAACCCGCACTCTATGGCGAGGAAATCTGGTGCCAGCTGTTTTCCGAACCGGCGGCGGGGTCCGATCTGGCGGGCATTCGCATGCGCGCGGAAAAAGACGGCGATGACTGGGTTGTAAATGGGCAAAAGATTTGGACTTCGGGCGCGCATTATTCCGATTTCGGCATTGTCGTCACCCGTTCCGATCCGACCGTGCCGAAGCACAAGGGCCTGACTTTCTTCTTCCTTGACATGAAATCGCCTGGCGTCGAAATCAAACCGATCAAGCAGATTTCCGGCGGCGCCAATTTCAACGAGGTGTTCTTCACCAATGTGCGCATACCGGATTCCCAGCGCCTCGGCGCACCGGGCGATGGCTGGAAGGTTTCGCTGACCACATTGATGAATGAACGCCTGGCGATTGGCGGCGGCGGCGGCCAGTTGGGCACCGATCAGTTGATTGAACTGGCCCGCAAGATCATCCTTCCCGATGGGCAGCCCGCGATCAAGAACAGCGCCGTGCGCGAGAAGCTGGCGGACTGGTATGTGCAGGGGCAGGGCCTGAAATATACCCGCTTCCGCAGCCTGACCGCACTCAGCAAGGGCCAGACGCCGGGGCCGGAAAACTCCATCGGCAAGGCCGTCAGCGCTCAGCGCGGCCAGGATTATTCGGCCTTCGCCATGGAACTGATGGATATGGGCGGCATCCTTAATGAGGCGGATCTCGTGCCGTTCAAGGCAGGCTTTCAGGCCTCCTGGCTGATGGCGCCCGCAATGCGCATCGCGGGCGGCACCGACGAAATCCTCAAGAACATCATCGCCGAGCGGGTGCTGGGCATGCCCGGTGATATTCGCGTGGACAAGGACATTCCCTATAATCAGTCCCCCGGAGTAAAATAGTGGACTTTGAAGACACTCCGGAGGAAGCGGCCTACCGCGCCCAGGTGCGCGGCTGGCTTGAAAAGAATGCCCTGTCGATACCGCCCGGCACACGGGTCGGCGTGACCGAATCCAAGGCGTGGCAGAAAGTAAAGGCGGCGGCCGGTTATGCGGCGATCACCTGGCCGAAGGAATATGGCGGCATGGGCGGCACAAGCATGCAGAACGTCATCTATGGCCAGGAGGAATCGGACTATAATCTGCCCGGCAATGTGTTTCTGATCGGCCTTGGCATGGCGATGCCGATGCTGATGGTGCACGGCACGCCCGAACAGCGGGAGCGTTATATCCGCCCCGCGCTGTATGGCGAGGAAATCTGGTGCCAGCTGTTTTCCGAACCGGGCGCGGGTTCCGATCTGGCGGGCGTGCGCAGCCGCGCGGAACGTGACGGCCCCGAAGGCAGTGACTGGATCGTCAATGGCCAGAAAATCTGGACCTCCGGCGCGCATTATTCCGATTTCGGCATTCTGGTGGTGCGCACCGATCCCAATGTCCCCAAGCATAAGGGCCTGAGCTTTTTCCTCGTCGACATGAAATCGCCGGGCGTCCGCGTGGAGCGCATCCGGCAGATTTCCGGGCAAAGCCATTTCAATGAAGTGTTCCTCGAAAATGTGCGCATTCCGGACGTAAACCGCGTTGGCGCGGTGGGCGATGGCTGGAAGGTGGCGCTGACCGTCTTGATGAATGAACGCTCCGCCGTCGGCAATATGGGCGCGGGCATCGGCATTGATGAGATGATCCAGTTGGCCCGCGACACCGAATTGGGCGATGGCCCCGCCATCAGGAATGCCGCCGTGCGCGAAAAAATCGCCGACTGGCATGTGCAGAGCCAGGGCCTGAAATACACCCGCTTCCGTTCCCTCACCGCACTCAGCAAGGGCACCACACCGGGACCGGAAAATTCCATCGCCAAACTGGTCAGCGCGCCGCGCCGCCAGGACCTCTCGGCCTTCGCCATCGAAATGATGGATATGGGCGGCATCATCCGGGACCGGACGATCTCACCCTATCGCGCCTCCTACGAAGAAGACTGGCTGTCATCGCCGGGCATCCGCATCGCGGGCGGCACGGATGAAATTCTGCGCAACATCATCGCCGAACGCGTCCTGAAACTGCCGGGCGAAATCCGCGTCGACAGCGACCTGCCATTTAATGAACTGCCGACGGGAAGGTGAAGGGGGGAACGGGGGGGTGTCTCGTTTTTCATTGAAAATGAAAGCATTATTGACAGCTAGTCATGGCCTCGCTATCGTCAGTACAGAGGCGTAGTAGCCGAGGTGGCGGAGCGACGTACCGGACGGCCAAGTCGTCGATGGCGCACCATCGGGAAACTTATGGTGTGACGGTGGAATAAATAACCTACCGGATTCCCTGACTCTTAGCTCCGCTGCCGCTACTTCGGCCAAAGGTGTCTGATGCAGAACGCTATTAAAGTGGAGATCAAGCGCTTAGCCAAGAGAGCCTTTGCCAAGCAAGCGAAGCTGGCAAAAAAAGACGAGAAATATCGAGATCAGTTCGCGAAACGAACAGGTATCTCTGCAGGTGTTCCGACCCCATATTCCCCCCAGTTAACACTCCAACACTTTGATCCGGCATATTGCGCGCGTAATGCAAATTTTCTTGCCAAGACGATCTGGCATAAAGTTATTCAAAAGCAATATGAGCCGATGCCCGCTATAAATTATTTGATACCCAAACCCGATGGCAACAAGCGCAGCATTATGGCTTTTACGATACCCGATTCTGCGTTAGCCAATGTTGTATTGCGGCGTACGCGGGAAAGAAATATTAAAAGATTATCGCCATCGTCATATGCTTACCATCCAGACAAGAACGTATTTGATGCGATTTTGGCCCTACGCGAATTTGAGCATGATGGTAAATTATTTGCTGTTCAAATCGACTTCGAAAAATACTTCGACTCAATTCCATCGCGCTACCTTTCAGAAAAAATCAATGACGCTAGAAAAGTAAGTCTCACACCGCACGAGAAACATATTTTTGAACGTTTCCTTCACCATAGGTATGCTCAAACCACGGACTATCTAAATAGCACCTTTTCTCGCCGTTACATTGGAACACCTCAAGGTTCGTCTGTATCATTAATACTCGCAAACCTTGCCAATCATGACCTTGACGTATTGTTAGCTTCAGAAGCGGGAAAATTTGTGCGTTTTGCGGATGATGTTGTTGCGCTATGCAGCGATTATGAACAATCACAAAAACTGGAGAAATGCTTTGCTGATCATTGTCGCAATAGTGGTTTAAATATCAACAAAGCTAAGTCACCGGGGATCGCTATTATTTCGGAAGAACAGCAGGAATTGCGGACCTATTCGCACTTTGACTATTTGGGATACCGATTTACCTCTGGTGGATTGACTGTGCCAGAAAAAGTGGTGCGACGCATAAAGTCACGTGTTGCCCGTCTGATTAACCTATACCTGCTCCAATACTTAAGTGTTGGCTATAATCCAAGCAGGGCAGCAATTTCACCGCACCGTTATGACTGGGACCTGTTAGGATTGATCTATGAGTTGAGAAACTCCCTGTATGGAGGTTTATCGGAGTTAAATCTTCACAATTTCATTCACCAAGGCACCCGTCTCCGACGAATGAAGGGAATGATGGGGTTTTATTGTCTTCTGGATGATGCCGAGGAACTTCGACGGGTTGATGGATGGATGTTAAGTGCAGTTCGACGAGCGATGGTGAAACGAAACATCTTTTTGAAATCAAAGTTTTCGAGCAGGTGCCCAACACCAAATAATGCGGAACTTGCTACGGGCAATTGGCTAGATTCATCCGCATGGGAGGGAACCCAGCTTCCAGAGGCTAGAATGCCGAGCCTTGTTAGAGGCTGGCGCGCTGCGCGAAAACATTACTTCACGTTCGGTTTGGAACAAGTGGAGGCCCCGAATTACCTCTTTTACAGCGATATTTCAGCCCTATTTGATTATTAGATTTGAAAAGGGAACAAAGCCGACGCTGCCCTTTAATTTTTAATCAGGGTGATGGATGCTGGCGTCCGCTTTTAGTTAGCCATGGATGAAGATTATGCCTGTGAAAAAAACAGCAAAGCCGGTAAGACGCGGCATCAGGGTGCAAAAGGATGATCGTGAGTTCACGCTGGAAGTGTTCATCATCGATGGTCCGATGACGGATGAATTTTTAGACAAGAATCCGGAAGTTTCGCGCAAGATCGAATTGCGCGGCGATGATACGCTGGATGAGCTGCATCAGATAATTTTCAAGGCGTTCAACCGTTTCGATCCGCATATGTATGAATTCCAGGTGGGCGGCAAGGGGCCGATGGACCCGGAAGCGCGGCGCTATGTTTTGCCCTTGATGCTGGAGGGGGCCAGTAAAGACGATATGGCGCGGGATGGCATTGCCGGCAATCTGGAGCATGTCACCATAGGCAGCCTGAATCTCAAACAGGACGACGCCTTCGGTTACTGGTTTGATTTTGGCGATGACTGGTGGCACCAGATCAATGTTGTCTCCATTCAGCCAGAAGCCTCATCGAAAAAGAAATACCCCCGCATCGTCAGCCGCACCGGCAAAAGCCCGCCGCAATATGCGCGTTGGCAGGATGAGGACGAGGACGAGGACGAGGATTAAAGGGGACGCGACCTCAAACCAAGAATAGCCCGCGTGACCCGCCGTAAAGCAGGCAGGCGAAGCGCCACGTCATTTTCAGCAAGCTCAAAGCTTTTAATCCAGATAAGAGAAATAATAGCCAGAATATTTTCTTCCAGGAAATCTGCCTCCGCAAGCCGGGCGATAGAAGCCGCAATCTGGGCCGCCTCGTCCTGATATTCATCCGCGGGCGCACCGGCCTCAATAAACCCTTCGATATCTTCCTGAATCAGGATGTTATCAATGCTGGATACTGTGATTTGCATGGCGTGTTCCTTATTGGCGCAACCAGAAAGTAATTATTTTTCCCGCGTTTCTACCGGCGGTTTCCACAACCACCGTAACACTGTTTGATCCCATATAGTGGATTTGGGGTGTGCCGTACTTGCCAATTTTAGTGACTACATTCCCGGTTTCTTTTGCCGTTTTAATTGCGTCTTCTAATTCTTTTGATGAAATTCTTCTCTGTACCGACCTAATTACGCCATGTTCGGTAAGCCTGCCAGAGGTATCGACTTTACCATTCCGGGCTATCTGGCGAATTAGGCTAATTGCAAGAGCCATGGCTGCTCTGCTAATTCGCAACAGCGGTATCAGTAGTAATTCCGGGTATACCGTTTCAATTGGCGGATCATAAATTACATGGCCGAAATAAGCCTCAGCAGTACACCGGCATCCATAATCCTCCCCCGGATGGCCGGTGGGCGGCGGATTATCCCACGCGAAAATCCTGCCATTGTTCGCCGCATGCGTGGCGCGCACCTTGTTGTCGCCGCGTGTGCGCCAGATGTAATGGGGGGTTGGATGTCTCTGTAATGCCGCCTTCAATGACAGTTCAATGGATACGCCTTTCCTCAGATACAGATTGAATGCCTGTTTATAGGCCTGGGTATGAACGATATCGGGGTAAGCCATGGCGGGTTCCATTAAGATCATGTCGCGAACTTCCTTATATAGGAATTTAATCCGTACATCAAGAACATAATGGGAACTTCTGGGGCGGGCTATCATCCCCCGGAAGAAACAGGCCGGGCCACAGCGTAATCGTGTCCGCCCCCTATTGCCCGCGGGCTGTGTCTAAAGTATGACTAACGCATGAATTTTACTGGCGCACCGAAAGAAGCAAGAGCAATCCATGGATTTCAATGATACGCCCGAAGAGGCCGAATTTCGCGCCAAAGTGCGCGCCTGGCTGGAAGCCAACGCCACCCGCCGGGTTGAAGGTGAGGCGGGCGGCTCGATCCTGTCGATGGAAGGCGCGGACGCGGAATTGATCGCGCGTTCCAAGGCCTGGCAGAAATTAAAGGCGGCGCAAGGCTATGCGGCGATCAGCTGGCCAAAGGAATATGGCGGCATGGGCGGCACGCCGATGCAGAACGTAATTTATTCCCAGGAAGAAGCGCAGTTCGATGTTTCCAGCGATCTGTTCATTCTGGGGCTTGGTCTGGCGATGCCGACACTGATGGTGCTGGGTTCACCCGCGCAGAAGGAACGCTTCATCAAACCCGCGCTGTATGGCGAGGAAATCTGGTGTCAGTTATTTTCCGAACCGGGGGCCGGTTCCGATCTGGCCGGTGTGCGCACCCGCGCCGAAAAAGACGGCGATGAATGGGTCGTCAACGGACAGAAAATCTGGACGACGCTTGGCCATATTGCCGACTGGGGCATTCTGGTTGCGCGCACCGATCCTTCCAAACCCAAGCATAAGGGACTGAGCTTCTTCCTGCTGGATATGAAAACGCCGGGCATTACCGTCAAGCAGATCAAACAGATTTCCGGCGCCAGCAGCTTCAACGAAATCTTCTTTGAAAATGTCCGCATTCCCGACGCCAACCGCGTGGGCAACGAAGGCGACGGCTGGAAGGCAGCACTTACCGTGCTGATGAATGAACGTGTCGTCGTCGGCAATATGTCGGCGGGCCATGGCGTGGGCGAATTCCTGTCGCTGGCGCGCGATACGCAACTGGGCGATGGACCGGCCATTCGCAATTCTGCGGTACGGGAAAAAATTGCGGACTGGTACATTCAGTCTGAAGGCCTGAAATATATCCACTACCGCACCCTGACCGCGATCAGCAAGGGCGTGACCCCCGGCGCCGAAAACGCCATCGCCAAGGCGGTCGGCGCGGTCTATGGCCAGGACCTGCCGCATTTCGCCATGGAGCTGATGGATATGGGCGGCATCATCCGCGACCCCGCGCTGTCACCGCAGGAGGCGGGCTTTCAGGAAGCCTGGATCACGTCGCCTGCCTTGCGCATTGGCGGCGGCACCGATGAAATTCTGCGCAATATTATCGCCGAACAAGTGCTTGGTCTGCCCGGCGATATCCGCGTGGACAAGGACATGCCGTTCAACGCATCGCCGGGTAATAAATAACGCTATCCCAGCAGTTTGGCGAGCACCCCATCGAGCAGCAGCCGTCCGCGCGGCGTGGTTTTGATGCGCTCGCCAGCGCGCAACAGCAGACCCTCATCGCATAGCTCGCGTATCGCGTCCTGTGACAGCGGCGCGCCCGCCAATGCGGCATAACGCTTGGTCGAAATTCCATCCAGCAGGCGCAGCCCCATCATCACCATTTCCACGGACTGATCACGGCCGCCCAGCGCATCGCAGGTTTCGCGCGCAGCAATCAACCAGCGCTCGGGCTTGCGGAAATTGGCGGTGGCGTAGACCGCTCCGTCACGATACAGCCGCCCATGCGCGCCAGGGCCGATGCCTGCATATTCGCCATAGCGCCAGTACACCAGATTATGCCGCGATTCGCTGCCTGGCCGCGCATGATTGGAAATTTCGTAAGATGGCAAGCCGTGCGCGCCGCATATGTCCTGGGTCTGTTCATACAGATCGGCGGCCATATCGCCCTGCATCGGCGTAAACTGGCCACGTTTGACCGCCCCCTCAAAGCCGGTTCCAGGTTCGATGGTGAGCTGATACAGCGACAGATGATCCACAGCCATGGAAATGGCGCTGCGCAGTTCCGTTTCCCATTCTGCAGGCGTCTGATCTGGGCGGGCATAGATCAGATCGAATGACATGCGTGAGAAATGTTTGCGCGCCAGATCAACCGCCGCGCGCGCCTCGCTTGCGCTATGCCCGCGACCCAGAAATTTCAGATCGGCGTCGTTCAGCGCCTGCACGCCCAGCGAAACGCGGTTGACGCCAGCCGCTGCGAAACCGGCCAGCTTTTTCGCTTCGACACTGGTCGGGTTTGCCTCCAGCGTGATTTCGGCGTCCGCATCCAAATCCCACCGCATGGCGATCTGGTTGATGATGGCGCTCACCGTTGCAGGCGGCATTAACGATGGCGTGCCGCCGCCAAAGAAAATACTCTGTACACGGCGTTTACCGATTTCATCGGCGGTGGCGTCAATTTCCGTCAGTAGCGCGGCGCGCCACTGTTGCTGATCCACGCTTTCGCGCACATGGCTGTTGAAATCACAATAGGGGCATTTCGACAGGCAGAAGGGCCAGTGCACATAAACCGCAAAGCCGGGATCGGTATGTTCAGTGTGTGAAACAGGCATCGATCATCTGCCGGAAGGCGTCGGCGCGGTGGCTGATGGCGTGCTTGGCGTCCGGGTCCATTTCACCAAACGTAACATCATATCCATCCGCCAGAAAAATCGGGTCATATCCAAAGCCCCGTGCGCCGCGCGGCGGAAACACCAGTTGCCCGTGCACTTCGCCCTGAAATGTTTCGCAATGCCCGTCCGGCCAGCACAGGGAGAGGGCGCACACGAAATAAGCGCGCCGGTCTGCGCTGCCATTGCTTTCCAGTTCGGCCTGTACCCGCTTCATGGCAAGCCCGAAATCCTTGTCCGGCCCGGCCCAGCGCGCGGAATAAATTCCGGGCGCGCCCTGTAACCCGGCAACGCAAAGCCCGCTATCATCGCTTAGCGCCACCATGCCGCTGGCCCTTGCGGCGGCGCGCGCTTTCAGTTCGGCATTTTCCACAAAGGTCGCACCGGTTTCATCCGGTTCCGCCAGCCCCAGCGCGCCCGCATTCACAACTTCAATCTGAAACGGGCGCAACAGATCCGCAATTTCCCGCAGCTTGCCCGCATTATGGCTGGCCAGCACCAGCCGCTTTATTCCGTGTAAAGAGCGCATAAGCTAAATTTGTTCCTCTTGCAGAGAAGCTCTCACGGCGTCATTGCGAGGAGCGTGAGCTGCGTGGCAATCCAGAGTCACGAACTCAGCCCTTTGCGGGAGACTCTGGATTGCCACGCTTCGCTCGCAATGACAACAGCTACATTCCCGCGATGGCGGCCTGCTGCATGGCCGTCAAATCGGCAACGCCCTTTTTCGCCAGCGCCAGCAGGGCCGAAAAATCGGCCTCGGAAAACGGTTTTTGTTCCGCCGTGCCCTGAATTTCGATAATGCCGCCGGTGCCGGTGATGACAAAATTCGCATCCACTTCGGCTTCGCTGTCTTCGGGATAGTCCAGATCCAGCAACGGCACGCCCATGTAAATTCCGCATGAAACCGCCGCCACGGAATCCAGCAATGGCGGTTTGGCGATCATGCCGGACTTCTGCATCCATTTGAAACATTGGTACAGCGCCACATAACCGCCGGTGATGGCGGCAGTGCGGGTGCCGCCATCGGCCTGGATCACATCGCAATCGACCACGATCTGGCGTTCGCCCATGCCTTCGAACTGCACCACGCCGCGCAGCGCACGGCCAATAAGGCGCTGAATTTCCTGGGTGCGTCCGCCCTGTTTGCCCGCCGCCGCCTCGCGCCGCATGCGTTCATTGGTGGAACGCGGCAGCATGCCATATTCCGCCGTCACCCAGCCGCGCCCGCCGCCGCGCAGAAAGGGCGGCACGCTCTGCTCCAGTGTCGCGGTGCACAGCACATGGGTGTCGCCAAAGCGCACAAAACACGATCCTTCGGCCTGACGCGAATAGCCGGGTTCAAAACTGACTTTACGCATAGCGTCTGGGGCACGTCCGGATGGCCGCATAATGGATTCCTTGCAATAAAACTGTGGGGGAATGTTTCGCAGTCTGTATAGACTAAAGCAGGATCACTTTGTATCCGCTTTTTCTGCAAGCCACGCCTTGATCAGCGATTGATAGGGCATGTCACGTTTGTTGGCGGCGATTTTTATGCGTTCCAGCAGTGGCAGGGGCAGACGCAGCGAAATCGAAGCCGTCGATGGTTTAAGGCTGGGAAAGCGCACGGGTTCAGCGTGCGTCCAGTCTACATAACCGGAACTGTCATGTGTCTCCCAGAAGAGACGCTCTTCGGCCTCAGTCCTGAAAACCGGCGCCTGTTTAAGTTTTTTGCGCATAACGGGTTCTTTCTTTGCGGTGCATGCCGCGCGCTGAAATAACACGGATCAACTGGCCATCGCCACGCAATGTAAAAGTAGCATGCAAGAGCCGATGATCATCCGTCCGGCCGAGGGCATGAAATCGAGGCTCAATCAGACTGTGCTTTTCGTCTTCAATGAGCAGTAGCGGATCGTTAAAGAAAATTTGCTCGGCTTCAGCCTGACTGACGCCATGTTTTCCTGCATTCTTGCGGCTATTGCCATCATCCCAGTCAAAGCCCTCGATCCGGACAAGGTCAATCATTTCTGTATACTATGATCATATACAAAACAGGTCAACACCTGAAAATAAAGAGGCGGCCCCCGCAGATTTTGGCGGGCCGCCTCTTTATATTCATATTCCTGTCATGCCCCGGCTTGACCGGGGCATCCATGGCCACCAGCAAAGCCATGCCGGAAAACGCCCGGATTGCCCGGCTGAACCGGGCAATGACAAGGTAAGGGGTAAAATTCCTATACGCGGCGGCGGCGCAGCACGCCAATACCGAACAGCCCCGCGCCAAGCAGGCTGAGGGTTATGGGTTCGGGGACGTCGGTGTTGATGGGGGGAATCTCAACTATTCCCGCTGACGAAAAGGTCACATGTTCCCATTGTCCCACCGATGCCGATCCTGACGCGATGGTAAAAGCCTCAGAGACCAAATCGCTACCGTTCCAGTATAGTCGGAACAGGCCGCTTGCACCGCCAAATTCCTGTGTCAATAGAATATCCCCGACAAAGGGTGCGAATTGCGCGGCTTCGGCCCCTAAAAGTTTGCCGGTCCCGAAATTAACACCAAAGAAATTTTCGTTAGCGTTGATCATGTCGATATCTTCGATATTCACATCTACGTCATAGGTGACGAAGCCCCCAAGGGTATCAAAGGCATAGAGCAGGCCCGAACCCTCCGCGCCAGCGATCGCCTTGCCGGCCAGCGGCCCGTATTTGGCGATGTCCGTGGGGACGGTGCTCAATCCCTCGAGATGCACAGAACCCACGTCGGCAATTTTTGTCGATACGCCAGCCGAAGTGACACGCCATAATTCCCCGACCGTCGTCACCGCCAGCAGATCGCCGCCCCAGGCGCCGGTGCGATCCACATGCAGCGATCCGCGCATCAGACCATTTCCAGAACCCGCGAAAGAAACAAACGGATTGATGACCGTTGCGCCGCCTGCGGTGACGCGGGCGATCTCGCCATCCACGCCATTGCCGACAAACAAATCACCGGTCGTAAATCCGCCAACATTGCCGGACCGGACGGTCGCAATCTTGACTTCGTCGGTAAAGCCGGAAACAGTTGAAAACGCTGTCTGTGTTCCATCCGCCGCTACTTTGCGGAAGTTATTAGGCGAGCCGCTAGGATAATTGACCGACATTACGACCTCATTGGTAGGTTCGTAGTGGTCAATGCCGATGGGGGTAGGAAAGGCGGTTGAAATTGCCGTAAACTTGATTGCCGCCGCGCTTGCGGGAACCGCTACTGTGATTGCGGCCAAGGAGGCTAACCCCATGGCCAGTTTGGTTAAATTACGCATAAAAATCTCCATGGTTAATCGATTGATTGGCGCGGGCAAAATCCCCGCGCAGCGAATTTTCTCTTTACCCAACCGCATATTTTTATAGTCTATTTATAAAACATTAACAAAACTGTCCAGATTGTCAATACTACGAAAGTGGTAGAAAGAACCTGTTTTTCCGCTTTTGTCAGCCCTGCTCCCCCGCCACACCAGCGCCATCAGCGTAATGTCGTCGGAGGGTTCCGCCCCGCGCGCATGGGCCTTCACGGAGTCCCTCGAATCCGCGCTGGTGAGTGAAAATGTCCGGTTACTTGAGGCGTCCGGCCGCATCGCGGATTTCCGGTCCGTGCACCCGGGCGCGGCCATCGCCGAATTTGCCGTCACGGGCGCGCAGGGTTTCCTTCAGCCCGTGTTCCTTGACCGACCGGCGGTAACCTTCGGCGGCGGGCGCCAGATGGCCACGCGCGTCATTTTCACATGCCAGCCGTTGCAGGGTCCGCGCCCCCATCAGCTCCAGCCCCAGATTGACGATCCGCTTGTTGGCGGCCAGAAGCGCCGGGTCGATCAGCGCCATGCGATCCAGCAGGCCTTCCACCTCGGCTTCCAGATATTCGCGCGGCACAGCCTTTAATACGAGGCCAATATCGGCGGCTTCGCTTCCAGTCACGCTGTCGCCGGTCAGCAGCAGCCGCTTGGCCCATTGCGGCCCGGTATTATAGAGCCACATCTGGTTGGGCAGCGAGCCAAGATCGCGCGCGGGCGGAAAGGCGAAGGTGGCGTCTTCTGCCGCGATCACCATATCGCATAACAGCGCGATGTCGGTGCCGCCCGCCAGGCAATAGCCATGCACCTGGGCGATCACCGGCTTGTGCATATCAAACAGCGCCATGCGAAACCGCTGTGCGCGTTCCAGGTGCCAGATGTCATCATCGATGTCGCGGCCACGCCGGTAATTTTTCCCCTCGGGCCGTTTGGGGCCGGGCGGCGGCGCCAGATCATATCCGGCGCTGAAACATTCACCCGCGCCTTTCACGACTACCGCATGCACGCTGGTGTCGTCATCGGCTTCCCATAATGCATCCTGCATTTCGCGCAGCAAGCCGTTACTCAACGCATTACGCTTTTGCGGCCGGTTCAGAATGATCCGCGCCCGGCCGTTTTCCGTTTCATAGATAATGTTCTCATACATCGGCTCGCTCCCTATCCCGGAAAATACAGCCCGCCATTCACATGGATTGTCTGGCCGGTGATATAGGACGCGCCCTCGGACGCCAGAAACGCCACCGTGGCGGCGATTTCTTCCGGGCGGCCGGGGCGTCCCATCGGCACGGCGTTAGCCAGGCCTTTCAGATTGGTTCCCGTCACAACGCCGTCGAGGCGCGGATGCATGATGACGCCAGGGGCGATCACGTTCACCGTGACGCCATGTCTGGCGAGGTCCAGCGCCGTCGAACGCGTAAAGCCGGTGATCGCCGCCTTGGCCGCGGAATACGGGCCCTGATTGCGCATGGGCTGATAGGCCGCCAGCGAGGCGATATTGACAATACGCCCAAATCCGCGCGTCACCATCGCCTCGGTAAAGGCGCGGGTCATGTAAAACGTGCCGGTGATGTTCACATCCATGACCCGGTGCCAGGTTCTGGTCTCCATCTTCCAGGGCTTGCCGGGGCCCTGGATGCCGGCATTATTGATCAGATAGCCGACATTAATGCCGCGCGAGGCGAGCGTTGCGGCGAGTTCGTCCACGGCTTCCTGTTTGGTGACGTCAAGCGGGAAGAAGCTGACCTGATCGCGCATCCCCGCCGGCAGTGTTTCGAGCCAGGGCGTAAAATCTTCGGCGCGCCGGTCGGTGGCGATTACCTGAATGCCTGCCGTGCACAGCGCCTCTGTCATGGCTGTGCCCAACCCGCCCAATGCGCCGGTTATTATCGCGTGTCCTCTGGTCATGACAGTCTCCCTAGCCCGGCAGATACAGGCCGCCATTCACATGGATGGTCTGGCCGGTGATATAGGACGCGCCTTCGGAGGTCAAAAACACCATGGTGGCGGCGATTTCATCGGGCTTGCCGACGCGGCCCATGGGTACGGATTTGCCAAGATCCTGAAGTTCGGTCCCGGGAATCACGCCTTCCAGACGGTCATGCCAGATGATGCCCGGTGCAATGTCATTCACTGTGACGCCATATTTCGCCAGGTCCAGCGCCGTCGAGCGCGTAAAGCCGGTGATCGCCGCCTTGGCTGCGGCATATGGCCCCTGCCCCTTGCCCGGATGATAGGCATAGAGGGATGCGACATTGACGATGCGGCCATAGCCCTTGTTGACCATGGCTTCGCTGAAGGCGCGGGTCATGTAGAAGGTGCCGGTGATGTTGACATTCATCACCCGGTGCCAGGTCTTGCTGTCCATCTCCCAGGGTTTGGCGGCGCCCTGAATGCCCGCATTGTTGATCAGATGCGCCACATGAATGCCGCGCGCCTTGAGCGTGCCGGCAAGCTCAACGACCGCTTCTTCCTTGGTGACATCAAGCGGAAAGAAACTGATCTGACTGTGTATTTCTTTGGGCAGGGTTTCCAGCCACGGCGCGTAATCCTCCCGGCGCCGGTCGGTGGCGATGACCTGATGCCCCGCCGCGCACAACGCCTTTGCCGTGGCCGTACCCAAACCGCCCAGCGCGCCGGTTAGAATTGTATGTCCTCTGCTCATGATGTTTCTCCCTGCTGCGTGTTGTTTTACTGTGCGTAGAATAGTCACACCGGCATGCCCGGCGATAGCGTAAACCTGGGGCTAGCCCGGCAGATACAGGCCGCCATTCACATGAATGGTCTGCCCGGTGATATAGGACGCGCCTTCGGAGCACAAAAACGCCACGGTTGCGCCGATCTCTTCCGGGCGTCCGGTGCGGCCCATGGGGACGGAGCTGCTCATGCCTTCGCGCACACTGTCCTGCACGACGCCCTCCAGCCGTGGATGCCAGATCAGCCCCGGCGCAATGGCGTTTACCGTCACGCCATATCTGGCCAGATCCAGCGCGGTAGAACGCGTATAGCCGGTAATTGCCGCCTTGCCAGCCGCATACGGCCCCTGCCCGCGCCCGGCATCATAGGCAGCGACTGAAGCCAGATTGACGATACGGCCAAAGCCCCTGTTGACCATCGCCTCGCTGAAGGCGCGGGTCATGTAGAAGGTGCCGGTGATGTTGACGTTCATCACCCGGCGCCAGGTCTTGCTGTCCATCGTCCAGGGTTTTCCGGCGCCTTGAATACCTGCATTATTGATCAGATAGGCGACATCGATCTTGCGCGCCGCAAGTGTCGCCGCCAGTTCATTGACGGATTCTTCCTTGGTGACATCCAGCGGATAGAAGCTGACCATATCGCGAAACTCCGCCGGCAGCGCCGCGCGCCAGGCCTCAAAATCCTCCGGCCGGCGATCCGTGGCGATAACCTGAATACCCATCGCGCACAGCTTCTGCGTCATCGCCGTCCCCAGCCCCCCCAGCCCGCCAGTTATTATCGCATGGCCTCTGTTCATGATGTGACTCCCCTGTTCGTTGTTTTATGTTGTTGGGGACAGGATAGACGCACTGTGAGGCAGGGCGATAGGGGGAAATTGCGGGGGGTGAAGGGCTGAAAAATGATTCAGTCTCTACAAAAACCCTCAATCCACCATGCTGCCCTTGATCGGCAATATATCTTCAAACTTCGGATCGCGTTTTTCGGTGCGTGCGGCCATTGCCTCGCGCGTGTCCTGGGAATAGAACATGCCCGCCTGCCAGGGGCGTTATGGTTGAGGCCATCAGCGACACAATGGTCGCGGGCGTAGTTTAGCATTTCTTTTGTGCCCGCGATGGCGAGGGGGATATTCAGTGCGGAACAGTCAATTCAGCTATTACTCCTTTCAAACCATAAAGTAATACTTTATGCTTTATGGTTATGAATTACGAAAATCTTACCCGCAAAAAACGCGCTCTTGATGGCTTCAGGCCATTGGCCCCCGCGCTCGCACGCAATCTTGAGGACTGGTTCACGATAGAGCTGACCTATACCAGCAACGCCATTGAGGGCAATAGGCTGACCCGGCGTGAAACGGCGGTAGTGATTGAAAAAGGCCTGACCGTTGGCGGCAAAAGCCTGAAGGAGCATCTGGAGGCAACCAATCATGCCGGCGCCCTGAAATTTGTGCGCTCCCTGATCAGGAAAAAACCATGGCGAATTTCTGGCCAGGATATTCTGGACATTCATGGCCTTATCCTGAGGGGTATTGATGATGAAAATGCAGGGCGTTTTCGCAACGTCCCGGTGCGCATCTCCGGCTCCGCTGTGGTCATGCCCAATCCGCGCAAGGTTCCGGAACTGATGGAGGATTTTCTGGCGTGGCTGGGGGCGAAACATGATCTGCACCCGGTGGCGCTGGCGGGCGAGGCGCATTACCGGCTGGTCAGCATTCATCCGTTTACGGACGGCAATGGCCGCACCGCGCGCCTGCTGATGAACCTCATGCTAATGCAACAGGGCTATCCCCCCGCCATCATTCGCCTGCGCGACCGGCTGGCCTATATTGGCGCGCTGGAAACGGCGCAACTTGGCGGGTCAAGGACCGGCTATGACCAGATCATCGCCAAAGCCACGGAACGGTCGCTGGATATTTATCTGCAAGCGGCGAAAGGGGAAACAGCAACCAGAGAGGCCGATACAGAAAGACTGATGAAAATCGGCGAGCTGGCCAGGGCCGCGGGTGAAAGCGTATCGGCCATCCGATATTGGACACAGCAGGGCTTACTGCGCCCCGCGCACGCCACGCCATCGGGCTACCAGATGTTTGCGCCTGATATGCTGGCCCGTTGCGCCCGGATCAAACAATTGCAGGCCGAACGTTTGACCCTGCAGGAGATAAAGGCGCGGTTGGAGGCGTGAGGCTTCCTTGTTGCAACAAGAGTTAAAGGGTAACGTCCCCTGTAATTCCCGATTTCCTTCAGCGGCTTTTCACTCACCAGTCTCAACACTTTGCTTGCTAATTAAATCATCAATGGCCGGTATTCCTTCGCCTTCAATAGGCGCTATCGGGTTCATGAGCATCATATTAAGTCGAAAATCTCCCGGTGCTAACGGCTTCGACCACTCTTCGGGTTCGCCGTCAATATTCATCTCATCCCAGGCATTTGGGGGAATCCATCCCAAGCTATAGTATTGCTGATCCGGAATAAGCAGCCGACCCGTGATATGATTGTAGCTGCCTAGTGAAACATCTGTTCGTACTATCTGAGATAACCATTTGCGGCTGCAGGTCATATACACGCGCAATCCACTGAGAAGAATCGGCTCATGATCAAGTGTAAAGAGTGTGTCCATTTTAAAAATGACTGTGTAAACGATCTTTCGTTTACCCTCATATTCGCGCAGTAATTTACTGGATAATTCACATAGCCAATTGACAACATATAATTCCTTGTAGCGGAGGCTTTTAATATCCCATCCGTCGCGAAGAAGTTGCCCACCCTCTGTACTTAACTTTAGGGCCGCACTCCAGGAATCGACCGATAAGCTCTTGGCTACTAACTCGCGTTCGAGTACGCCCCGGACCATTCGATTGCCTTCAGATAACGCTGAAGCCGCATCAATTCCTACGCGCGACGCCTTACGCAGTGCTTTCTTGGTGAAGCCTGAATTGCTGTATATGATTGCTGCATCGGCAAATAAATCGTGACGCTTTGATTCCAATTGATCGATTGCCTGAACGTCAACCGGTCTTTTCCAATCTTTACACTCTATAAGAACAAAATGGTTCTTCCCGTCTACAGTGCCACGAACCTCAACATCCACTTCACGATCACCGTCCGGCCCCTCAACCCATTGGCCAGTTTTTATCTCAGCATTCGGGTCGAGCGCCTTTGCTACCTGTGCAACTAATTCTTGGTATTCATTTCCCGCTTTTGGCATGCAATCCTCATGGGCAAATGAGAGACACAAACCCCCCTCAATCCACCATGCTGCCCTTGATGGGCAGGATGTCCTCGAACGTGGGATCGCGTTTTTCCTGCCGCGCCGCCATCGCCTCCTTTGTGTCCTGGGAATAGAACATGCCCGCCTGCCAGGTGGCGTTGTGGTTGAGGCCGTCGGCGACGGAATGGTCGCGGGCGTAGTTTAGCATTTCTTTGGTGCCTGCGATGGCCAGCGGCGATTTGCCGGCGATTTCGCGGGCCACCGCCATGACGCCCGCCAGCATGTCGGCCTGGGTCGCAAAAATCTCATTGACCAGACCGCAGGCTTTTGCCTCAATCGCTGGCATGCGCCGCCCGGTATAGGACAGCTCACGCGCAATACCCGGCGCGATCAGTTTGGGCAGGCGTTGCAGCGTGCCGACATCCGCCGTCAGGCCGATATTGATTTCCTGTATGCAGAAGAACGCGTCCGCGGTGGCGTAGCGCATGTCGCAAGCCGTGATCATATCGACACCGGCGCCGATGCAGCCGCCCTGAATGGCGGCGATCACCGGCATGCGGGCGCGCTCAAACGCGGTGAAGCATTCCTGCATACGCATGATGTCGGTGCGCAGATGCGCGCGCCTGCGGCCAATTTCGGCTTCCTTGTAGGGGCCGGGTTTGCCGAACACCGAAAGGTCCATGCCTGCGGTAAAATGCTTGCCCGCCGCAGAAATCACAATCACCCGCGCCGATGCGTCCACATCAATGGCGTTGATGGCCTCGGGAATTTCGCGCCACATGTCCCGGTTCATGGCGTTCATGGCCTCTGGCCTGTTGAACACCAGATGCGCGATCTTGTCTGCGATTTCCAGTTTGATTGCGGAAAAGGCCATTGGGGTTCCTCCTGATCTTGACGGGTCACGCAGTCTATCCCATTGTGGCGGCAAAACAACCAGCAGGAAGGACGTTACGATGGCGATCAATTACGATCAGATCATGTCGCTGAAAAGCGAAGGAACCGTATGCAGCTATACGGACAAGGAAACCATGCTCTATGCCCTGGGCATCGGTTTTGGCCGCGATCCGATGGACACGCGCGAATTGCCCTTTGTCTATGAAAAAGACCTGAAAATCGAAAATATCAAGACCGTGCCGACCATGGGCGTGGTCATCGCCAGTGGCGGCGGCTTGAATATGGGCAAGGCGGGGATCAATTTCCTGATGGTGCTGCATGGCGAACAGCGCATCGAGTTGCACCGGCCATTGCCGCCCGCAGCCACCATCATCCATGACAGCCGGGTCACCGCCGCCGTCGACAAGGGCAAGGACAAGGGCGCGGTCGTATATGTAGAAACCAAAATCCGCCTGAAAGACAGCGGCGAGCCATTATGCACCCTTGGCAGCTCCATGTTCGCGCGCGGCGATGGCGGCTTTGGCGGGCCATCGGAGGGCGGCTTTACGCCGCACGAAGTCCCCAAGCGCAAACCCGACATGACGTTTGAGGCAGCCACCTTGCCCGGCCAGGCATTATTGTACCGTTTGTCGGGCGACCGCAATCCGCTGCATGCGGACCCGGAAGTGGGCCGCATGGCGGGCTTTGACCGCCCCATCCTGCACGGGCTGTGCACCTATGGCACCACCTGCCGCGCCATCATCCAGAATGTCTGCGATTATGACGCCGCCAAAATCACTGGCTTTGACGTGCGCTTTTCATCGCCCGTCATCCCCGGCGAAACCATCGTTGTGGACGCCTGGAAGGACGGCAATATTGTGTCGTTCGAATGCAAGGTGAAAGAACGCGGCATCACCGTGATTAAGGCAGGCAAGTGCACGCTGAAGGGCTGATACTCTAGAGCCGTATGATTTTAGGATGAATCGCCCCAACCACAGTGTCACCCCGGATTTATTCCGGGGTCCAGGGGCCACAAGCGAAGGCCTGAGTTTGTAACCCTGGACCCCGCAACAAGTGCGGGGTGACAGACCGGGATTGTGGTACGGGCAAACCTAAAATCATACCGGTCTAATTCATAACCTGCTCAAAACTTGCCGGCGCGGGATCAATTACGCGCACGCCCGCGCCATCAATTTCCATCACCGCCAGTCCGCGTTCGGACAGCCCATCCAGGCGCAACCGGAAAATGCCCTGAATGCCGGAAAATCCGCTGGGTACGGTAAGCGCCTCCGTTGAAAAACGTGTCGCGGCATCGCGCCCCTGCGCGGTGAGCACCGCTGCCAGCGCAACCGCATCATATCCCAGGCCAATAACCGGCGTCGGCGAAACCGCAAAGGAAGACTGCATGCGCGCTGCAAACGTGCTGGCGCTATCCTGCAACGATGCCGGGAACCAGCCGCCGGCAAGCGCCGCCTCGGTGAAGATGGCGGACTCGTTCCATAAGCCGGTGCCGAGATAACGCACTTTTTTCGGATCAATTTCATAATATGCAAGCAATGGGGCCAGTGCGCGCAAACTGGCGCCGCCTTCTGCGATCAGCACGGCGTCAAAATCCACTTCACCCAAAGTATCTTTGGTCTTCATTTCCGCCAGCGCCTGTTGCGCGAAGGCGTCGGTGCCTTGTTCAAGCCGGATGATTTCTTCCTTCAGCTTTTGTTTGCGCGCATCATAATCCGCAAGCTCGCGGACTGGCGCATGCATGGACTGGCTGTTGGGCACATAATAGACCAGCTTTGCCGTCGCCCCGTCGCTGACGGGCGGCATCTGTTTGTACGCCTCAGCCACCCGCTCGCCATAAGGGGTGCGCGGAACCAGCGCCGCAATGCGCGTCAGCCCCCGCGCCCTGGCATAGGACAGCATGCGCGCCACTTCCTGTTCCGGCAAAAAGCTGAGCAGAAAAACCCCATTGCCCGCCACCCGGCGATCACTGGAAAAGGCAATCATGTTACGCCCTGCGGCGCGGGTGACATTTGCGGCGGCGGCGACTTCTTCGGCAAACACCGGGCCTAGTATAAGTTCTGCGCCGGCGGCAATTGCTTCTTGTGCTGCGCGCGCGGCGCCTGCGCCAGTACCCTTTGTGTCGCGCGGCAGCAGCACCAGGCGCGGATCGGCAAAATCAAACAGCGCCAGCTGTGCTGCCTGTAACAGCGCCTGGCCGGTTGGTGCGCGCGGGCCGCTCAGGGGCAATAGCACCCCAATGCGCACGATTTCCGATCCTGACGCCGTGTTGGCGATATAGGGTGGAAGCGGGGATGCGGGAACAGCCCCGGTGGCTGGCGCCATTGTTCCATCCCACAAAACACTGGGAGGCGCGCCGGTCGCAGGCGCCGCCTGTGGCGCAGTTTTGGTGGATGGCGGCGTGCTGCCGCAGCCTGCAATCGCCAGACATAAAAGCAGGCACCCGGTCAGGGAAAATCTGCTAGCTTGGCAATGTCCGCCAAACCGCAACCCATTGAACCCAGCAAAAAGCCGTGCCATCACACTCAAAAACAAAATCCAGGCCCCCTGAAAATGCGATCCCGTCGCAAATCAGTACTAACCGGAGCGTGGGTGTAAGTAAACCGCTTGCGCCGGGGCTGTATCTGGTGGCGACGCCGATCGGCAATCTTGGCGATATATCGCACCGCGCGCTGCAAACGCTGGCGGCCTGCGATGTGGTTGCGTGCGAGGATAGCCGCGCCACGGCCCGTTTGCTGCAACATTACGGGCTGAAAGTACCACACATCGCCTATCATGAACATAGCACACCCGCCATACGCGAGGCGATATTACAGCGGCTGGCGCAAGGCCAGCGGGTAGCGCTGGTCAGTGATGCGGGAACCCCGCTGATTTCTGACCCGGGTTTCAAACTGGTGCGCGAAGCGATTGCGCAGGGGGCTTTTGTCAGCGCGCTGCCCGGCCCCTCGGCCCCGCTGATGGCGCTGATCCTGTCGGGCCTGCCCAGTGACCGGTTCTTCTTTCAGGGATTTCTGCCGCCAAAGGGCGCGGCGCGGCGCAGCCTGCTGGCAGGCCTTGCAGGCATTGAGGCAAGCCTGATCTTTTTTGAAAGCGCCCGGCGGCTGCCGCAATGCCTGGCGGATATGGCGCAGATGCTGGGAAACCGCCCCGCAGCGGTGGCGCGCGAACTGACCAAATTATTTGAAGAAGTACGCCGTGATACCTTGCCCGCATTGCGCGATCATTACATCGAGGCCGGGCCTCCAAAGGGCGAGGTGGTTATTGTCGTTGGGCCGCCAGTCAGCGGCGATGCGGATCTATCTGGCCAGGAGGAGGGCGCGCTGGATAATCGCCTGCGCGAGGCCCTTGCCAGGTGCCGCCTGAAGGAAGCGGTCGCCCAGGTGGCGGCCAAAACCGGTCTGCCGCGCAAACAGGTCTATGCCCGCGCCCTGGCGCTTACAGGAAAACAATGAACCGGGAACCCGATTTCCGGCGCAGCCGCGCCTATATTCGGGGCCTGAGCGCGGAATTTCTGTGCGTGTGGCTGTTGCGGCTGAAAGGCTATCGCATTCTGGCGCGCCGCTATCGCGGTCCTGCGGGCGAGATCGACATTATCGCCCGGCGCGGACGCCTGATCGCAGCCATCGAAGTCAAGGCCCGGGCCAGCCTGACCGAAGCACTGGAATCGGTAAGCAAACGCCAGCAGAAACGCATCACGCAGACGCTGTTATATTTTCAGTCCCGGCACCCGCGTCTGGCCGGTCTCGACTATCGTTTTGATGTGATGTGGGTGGGACCGCGCCGGACGCCAAAGCACATATTGGATGCGTGGCGGTTATAATGACTATATATAGCGGATTGAGATTCACTTCAGGCGAGGAAGTCATGGCCAAATTCAGTTCGCAAATCCGGCGCGCCGGCGTATCCGCACTGCCTGCCTTTGGGCTTATCGTGACATTCCTGGGTAATTCCGGCTGTGTGCCGCTGGTTATCGCGGGCGGGGCGGCAACAGGCGCAGCGGTCGTTCAGGAACGCTCGGTGGGGACCAATATTGATGACAAGACCACACGGATCAATATCGAAGCCCTGTTGCTGAAAGAGGACGAACCGCTGGCCAATATGGTTGGGGTGGAAGTGCTGGAAGGCCGGGTGCTGCTGACAGGTTCTGTGCGTTCACCCGATGACCGTATCCGGGCGACCATGATTACCTGGCGATCCCCAGGGGTCAAGGAAGTGATCAATGAATTACAGGTAACAGACAAGGCAAGTCTGGGAAATCTGACAAAAGACACCTGGATTACGACCAAGTTACGGGCAAAAATACTCGCTGATACGAGTATATCCGATATCAATTACTCAATAGAGACAGTAAATGGCGTAATTTACCTGATCGGTATTGCCCAGAACCAGCAGGAACTTGACAAAGTCAACAATTATGCACGCAACATTTCCGGCGTTGTCCGGGTTGTCAGCTATGTCCGGGTCAAGGGCCGTCAGACGCCGCAAGCCGCCCCGGCGGCTCCCTATAGTTCGCGCGACGATGTGCAGGGCGACCTGCTGCCGCCCGGCGGCGTGCCTGCATCGGACATGCCTGCCAGTGTGTCACCATAATCTTGACCGTTCACTACTGGCGCTGCATCGGTTAAACTGGGCTCATGGATAAAAACACGCCCCCTGAAAATCCACCCGTATCCGGCACTCCTGATGGCAATCCGCTCTGGGAAGCGCTTCGAGCCGCAGGGCGGGCCAGCGACGATGATCTGGATGTCGCCAGCGTTGCCCTGGCGCTTGCGGCGCTGGATTGCCCTGATCGCGAACTGGCGGCCTATGCCGCACATCTGGCTGAGATTGGCGCCGCTGTCGCCAGTGGATGCACGGATACTGGTCACATTGATGCACGCGCCGATGTGCTGGCGCAGGTGATCAGCCAGCAATTTGGATATGCCGGCGACCAGGCAAGTTACAATGACATGCAGAACGCCAATCTTATGCAGGTGATCGACCGGCGCAAGGGCCTGCCAGTGGCGCTGGGCCTGCTATATATCATCGCCGCGCGCGCCCAGGGCTGGGCCTGCGCCGGGCTGAATTTTCCCGGACATTTTCTGATCCGGCTGGAACTGGGCAGCGCACGGCGCATACTTGATCCCTTCAATGGCGGCGTAAAAATGGAAATTCCGCAATTGCGCAGCCTGTTAAAAGGCATGGCGGGCGAGGGTGCGGAATTAAAGCCTGAATATTATCAGCCTGTCAGCAATCGCGACGTGCTGCTGCGGCTGCTGAATAATATCAAGGGCCGCGCGTTTCAAAGCAATGACTTCATTCGCGCATCCGGTATTTTGCACCGTATGCGGATGATTTCACCGGCTGCCGCGCATCTTGGGTATGAGCATGGTATGGTGCATGCCCGTCTTGGCAATGTGCCCGAAGCGCTGTCTGCCATGCGCGCCTGCATCGAACATGCACTGGATCCGAAACTGCAGCAAATGGCTGAACTAGCCGTGCAGCAATTGCGTCTGAAGATGAATTAATCCGTTAACTGATCAAAACATACGGGAACCCCGCCGCCATGAAGCTTTCTGTCGCCATCCAGATGGACCCGATTGGGGGAATAGATATTAGTGGCGACAGCACGTTTGCGCTGGGGCTGGAGGCGCAGGCGCGCGGCCATTCGCTGTTCTATTATGTGACGAACAAACTCAGCCTGCTTGAAAGCAGGGTGATCGCCAAGGGGCACGCCATCAGCCTGCGCCGGGAGGCGGGCAATCATTTCACTTTGGGCGGACTGGAAACCGTGGATCTGTCGCAGTTTGATTGCGTGCTGATGCGCCAGGATCCGCCCTTTGACATGCGCTATATCACCGCCACGCATATATTGGAGCATATTCATCCAAAGACGCTGGTAGTGAATGATCCGGGCCATGTGCGCAATGCGCCGGAAAAACTGCTGGTCACAAATTTTCCCTGGCTGATGCCGAAGACCCTGATTACATCGGATGCACAGGAGGTTGCGGCGTTCCGCGAAAAGTACCGCGATATCATTATCAAACCGCTGTATGGCAATGGCGGCGAAGGCGTATTCCGCCTGCGCGAGGGTGATGAGAACATGAATTCTCTGATCGATGTGTTCACGCAGTTTTACCGCGAACCGATGATCGTGCAGGAATATCTGCCGGCGGTGCGCAAAGGCGACAAGCGCATCATTCTGGTGGACGGGGAACCTGTGGGCGCGATTAACCGTATACCGGCGGAGGGCGAAACCCGCTCCAACATGCATGTGGGCGGCCGCCCGGAAGCGGCCGCCATCACCGGCCGCGACAAGGAAATTTGCGCCGCCATCGGCCCGACACTGCGCGCCAATGGCCTGATTTTTGTCGGCATCGATGTGATCGGCGATTATCTGACGGAAATCAACGTCACCTCGCCCACCGGCATTCAGGAAGTCGCCCGCTTTGGCGGCGCTGACATCGCCGCCCTGATCTGGGACGCCATCGAAGCGCGGATTGCTGCGAACCGGAAATAGGGAACCTTGAGCCGCATTCAGGTGAAGTACCGCTGCGCTTGTGTTTTTCCTGAAAATCAGGGGCTCCGGCCATCTGACCTGCGCGGCCATGGGGTGGCCTGCGGCAATAACTTCCGGTCCGGGACGGTTTTATCCGGTTAATTGATGTGCTATTCAGGCATGGTTAAGGATTTTGGCGACAACGGCATGAACAGAGGCGGCTGATATGCACACCGGCAACATGGAATTACGGCACGACTGGACCCGCGATGAAATTGCGGCGCTGTTTGATCTGCCGTTCAATGATCTGATATTTGCGGCGCAGACGGCGCATCGCAAATATTTTGATCCCAACGAAGTGCAGATGAGCACGCTTTTGAGCATCAAGACCGGTGGCTGCCCCGAAGATTGCGGCTATTGCGCGCAGTCGGCAAAATTTGAGACGCCGGTAAAGGCCGAAAAACTGATGTCTGTCGAGACGGTGCTGGCAGAAGCCAAGCGCGCCAAGGAGGCGGGCGCCAGCCGTTATTGCATGGGGGCCGCCTGGCGTAACCCCAAGGACAAGGATCTGGAAACGGTTTGCCAGATGGTCGAAGGCGTGGCCGCATTGGGCATGGAAACCTGCGTGACGCTGGGCATGCTGACCCAGCGCCAAGCCAAACGGCTGAAATCCGCAGGGCTGGATTATTACAATCACAATATCGACACCTCGCCGGAATTTTACGGCAAGGTGATCAGTACACGGACCTATGAAGACCGGCTGGATACGCTGGGCAATGTGCGCGATGCGGGCATCAATGTGTGCTGCGGCGGCATTGTCGGCATGGGCGAGGCGCGCAGCGATCGTATCGGCATGCTGCACACGCTGGCCAATCTGCCTGATCATCCCGAAAGCGTTCCCATCAATATGCTGATCCAGACCGAAGGCACGCCGGTATTCGGCACGGACCGGCTGGACGCGCTGGAATTTGTGCGCACGGTTGCGGTGGCGAAAATCATGATGCCTGCCAGCGTGGTGCGCCTGTCGGCGGGGCGCGAACAGATGAGCGATGAAACCCAGGCGCTGTGTTTTCTGGCAGGCGCGGGTTCGATTTTCATTGGCCCGAAACTGCTGACCACGAAAAATCCGGCCAAGGAACGTGACGATGCGCTGTTTGCGCGCCTGGGGGTGCGGCCAACGACACTGGCCAACAAAACCCCAAAACGCCATCAGGCGGCGGAGTGAGCATCCCGGTTGACGAACGCCTGATCGTTGCGCTGGATGTGCCCAGCATCGCCGAGGCGCGCGCCGTCGCGGATGAGCTGCGCGGCGTGGTGAAGTTTTTCAAGATCGGCCTGCAACTGTTTCCGCTGGGCGGCGTTGATCTGGCGCGCGAACTGATTGCGCACGGCGACAAGGTTTTTCTGGATTTCAAATTTTACGACATAGGCGAAACCGTGCGCAACGGCGTGATCAGCGCCGCCACGATCGGCGCGCAGTTTCTGACCGTGCATGGCGACAGGGAAATTTTAACGTCTGCGGTGGCGGGGCGCGGCAGCAGTGATCTGAAAATCCTCTGTGTCACGGTGCTGACCAGCCTCGATCAGACGGCATTGGATGAAATGGGCTATCATGGCGGCGTCGAACAACTGGTGCTGCAACGCGCGCTGATCGCCCAAAAGGCAGGCTGCGATGGCGTCATCGCCTCAGCGCAAGAGGCTGCCAGATTGCGCGCCGCCCTTGGCCCGGATATGCTGATCATCACCCCCGGCATCCGCCCCGCAGGCGGTGACGCCAATGATCAAAAGCGCGTAATGACGCCCGCCCAGGCCCTGAACGCAGGCGCGGATTATCTCGTTGTCGGCCGCCCCATCGTCAAAGCCCCCAACCGGCGCAACGCCGCTGAGGCGATCATAAAGGAGATGCAGACGGCACGCAGCGGCTGAATCGAACGAATCTCCTTGTTACGCCAGAATTTATTTTATATGATCATGTGCAGCACATGCACATTGGAGAAGACGTCATGACAATGGCAACTGAACGGATCCCGGTACTGGTGACAGTGGACGAAAAGAAACGGATTGCCAAAAAGGCGAAAGACGCTGGCCTGTCTATGGGTGAATTGCTGCGCCGTGCGGCTGTCTCATACCGCCAATCCGAAGAGGATGAAGCGCTGGAGGCCATGATCTCCCAAATGCTAAAATCGACTCGGGCGGCGAATGCGGCAATTGACGACGCTTTGGCATACATAGCGCAAACGGACAAACGCATTGCGGCAATGGAAGCCAAGCATGCGGCGGCTCGTAAGGCGCGCCATAAGGCAAAGGCGGCTTGAATGGCTATCGCGGATAAGATGTGGGACGCCATCGCGTCCGTCATCAAAATGAATGATAAGATTGAGCAGTTGGGAAGCGCCGCAAAATCACAGCACGATAAAATCAGTAATTTAACTGAACGTATAATCCGGCTTGAAACAATTATAGAAATTGGTATGGGCGGTTTTCCTTCGCCTGCGCTGCGGATCGATCAAGAAAAATAGCCGTTACTGACCGCAAGGCCACCGCGATGATCCTTGCACAAATACGGGGGGCGTGATCCAATCCGGGCAGCTAGATTTAGGCAATCAAGCCTTACAGCCCCCAGGGAGGAACCAGCCATGAAACCAGTCCGCCGTGTTGTCACCGGCCATGATGATCAGGGCCGCTCGATTTTCTTTATGGATTCAGGCATTCCCGATGTGTTTGGCGGCGGCGGCATGGAGGATTTCGCTGCACAAGGATCGCTGGCGCTTGCGGAATTATGGGCCACCGGCCTGCCCGCTGACAATACTGGCAATAAAGACAGCCGCCGCCCCGGTGACTATGCGCTGGAACCCAGCCCTGGCCAGATGATGCTGCGTGTCGCCGAATTTCCGCCCGAACCCGAAGGGCTGGCCAAACCGGGCAAG
Source organism: Pseudomonadota bacterium (assembly GCA_049325255.1). GTDB lineage: Bacteria > Pseudomonadota > Alphaproteobacteria > UBA11222 > UBA11222 > UBA11222. The sequence continues at coordinate 115,662 of JBMOMW010000022.1, forward strand.
GGGCTGGAATCGCATCCCGGCTTTCATAAAACCAATACGGTTGATTTCATCATCGTGCTGGAAGGCGAGGTCTATTCCATGATGGAAACCGGCGAAACATTGCTGAAAGCGGGCGACGTGCTGATCCAGCGCGGCACCAACCATGCCTGGTCCAACCGTTCCGGCAAAGTGTGCAAGATCGCCGCCGTAATGCTGAACGCCAAACCGCTTTAATTTAATGATCAGGAGGCCGCCATGCCTGTCTATCAAGCGCCGCTGAAAGAATTCAGTTTTTTGTTGCGGGAAGTTTTGGGTTTGGAGCGGCTGAGCAATCTGTCGGCCTATTCCTCTGCGGGCGTTGATCTGCTGGAGGCGGTGCTGGCCGAAGGCGCGAAGATTTGCGAGGAGGTTTTGCAACCGCTCAACCGGGTGGGCGACCAGCAGGGCTGCACCCGCCATGCGGATGGATCGGTCACCACACCCGAGGGTTTCAAGGCGGCCTATCGCACCTTTGCCGATGGCGGCTGGCCCAGCCTTTCGTGTGATCCGGAATTTGGCGGCCAGGGCATGCCGGTGGTGCTGGCAATGGCGTTCAATGAAATGGTCACGTCCAGCAATATGGCGTTCGGCATGTATCCCGGCCTGACGCACGGCGTTTACGAGGCGCTGTATCGTCACGGTTCGGATGAACTGAAGAAAATCTATCTGCCCCATCTTACTTCGGGTCACTGGACCGGCACGATGAACCTGACCGAACCGCATTGCGGCACCGATCTGGGCCTGATGCGCACAAAGGCGGCGCCGCAACCCGATGGCAGCTACAAAATCAGTGGACAGAAGATTTTTATTTCCGCCGGTGAACATGATCTGGCGGAAAATATCATCCATCTGGTGCTGGCGAAAATTGTGGGCGGGCCTGAGGGCATCAAGGGCGTGTCGCTGTTCGTTGTGCCGAAATTTCTGGTCAACACCGATGGCAGTCTGGGCGCGCGCAACGGCGTCAGTTGCGGGTCCATCGAGGAAAAAATGGGCATTCACGGCAATTCCACCTGTGTGCTGAATTACGACAACGCTGTGGGCTATCTGGTGGGCGAAGAACATAAAGGCATGCGCGCCATGTTCACCATGATGAACGAGGCGCGCCTGCTGGTCGGGCAGCAAGGGCTGGCGGTGTCCGAAGTCGCCTATCAGAACGCGGTGATTTATGCGCGCGAGCGTTTGCAGGGACGCGCCCTGACAGGCCCGGCGGAACCCGGCAAACCCGCCGATCCGCTGATTGTGCATCCCGATATACGCCGTATGCTGATGAACCAGAAAGCCTTCAATGAAGGCGCGCGCGCCTTTTCCATGTGGATTGGCGTGCAGGCCGATATTCTGCGCTCTGGCGCAACCGGTGCGGAAAAGGCCGATGATTACATGGCGCTGCTGACGCCGGTGGTGAAAGCCTATCTGACGGATCAGGGCTTTGCCAACAGCGTCAATGCGCAGCAAATTTATGGCGGGCATGGCTATATCGCCGAACAGGGCATGGAGCAGTTCGTGCGCGATGCCCGCATCGCTATGATTTACGAAGGCGCCAATGGCATTCAGGCGCTTGATCTGGTGGGCCGCAAGCTGGGCATGAATGGCGGGCGCGCGGTGTTTGCTTTTTTTGCCGACATTGATGCGCTGCTGGCCGAGTGTGGGGGCCAACCGGAGATGGCGGAATATTGTGCGCCACTGAAAGAAACCCGCGAGCGGCTGGAACAGGCGACCCTGTGGTTTCTGGAAAAGGGCATGGAAAACCCCGATCATCTGGCGGCTGGCTCGACCGATTACCTGCATCTGTTTGCGCTGACGGCGCTGGGCATGATGTGGCTGCGCATGGCGCGCGCGGCGCATGCCGGGCTGAAGGCGGGCACGGGCGACGCGGGGTTTTACACCGCAAAACTGGCCACCGGGCGCTATTTCATGCAACGCGTCATGCCCGATGGCATTTCCATGCTAACCAGGATAAAAACTGGTGCGGACGCCATGATGGCGCTGAGCCCAGAGGCGTTTTAACAGCCTGCTGAATTTTTAGCGCATGATGCGTTTAGGTTTGCCCATGCCACAATCTCGGTCTGTCACCCCCGATTTATTCCGGGGTCCATGTGCTTGCCCTCGGGCAGGCCAAAGCCGGTCCCGGGGGAGCCACACACAAAGGCCCGTGTTTATGGCCCTCCATTACTCATTAAAGGGTAGCGTCCCCTTTAATTTTAGTTCAGAGGTTCCTTAGGAACCAGAGTTGCCTCAAGAAGCTGGCGCGCGCCGGTGTGCTGCGCGCAGAAAGCATAAGGCCCAACAGCCGGAAAAAGGTTTATATCCTAATGCCGGAATATAGAGCGGTACTACAGAGATTGAACGCTTGCAGTGCGGGAGCAAAGCTCGAATAATAATTCTGATTATCAGTAATTGCATAATAACTGGAATATCCAATGAAACCATCAATTTTTACATGCGCCATAATAGTGGCTTACAGCATTTCCGTTTTGGGCCATTGTAACGCAGTCCGGGCGGAAGAGCCCGCAGTCAAGGTCGAGGGAGCGGATGAAAAAGCACACGATATTCTGGAAACACTTAGAAACAAGCGCTTGGAAGATTTTAAGGCAGTTCTGGATAAAATGGATAAGGCAAATTTTAAGGCGATGTCGCCACTCCTACTTGAGCTTTCGCTAATCGTGAAAACACTCCCCAATAGCTCTCATGAAACAGTGAAGACGGGTATTGTTGAGAGGTATGGCTACTCGAGCGGAGTCTTCTTAGATATTGTTATGAAAATGCCGGATGAATGGAAAGCATGTATTCCAGTTTCGGAGGATTGGCTTCAAGCCGGAGCCTGCTTGAAAACCGTTACAAAACGAGACGCTCGATAGGCCACTGGAATAAATAGAAATTGAGATATGCGTGACGCAAGAAATTCATTCTCAAAAATATTTATATCCGTGGGCATATTTTATCTGTTTCTTGTGCCAGCCTCTGCGGGGAGCCTTGAAGACGCTCTTGCCGCCGCCGATCGCGGTGATGATGTAATTGCTGTGCAACTATTTCACACGCTAGCTGAAAAAGGCAACGCCAGAGCCCAATACTTTCTCGGCGTTATGCACGATCTCGGCCGAGGCGTTCCGGAGGACGACGTTCAGGCCGCGAACTGGTACCGCAAGGCTGCTGAACAGGGCGACGCAGAAGCCCAATTCATGCTAGAGCGCATGAATGAGCACGGCCATGGCGTACAGCCAGATTAACCCATGTCCCCCCGTAAAGCACTTACGATAATAGGAATAAAAAAATGCCAGCGCGCACAAAAATAATTACTTCAATAGTCACTGTCTTATTGATTTTTGCCCTGGCAATTGCGAGACCTTGGGAATACGGGTTAGCCGCCCTGTGTCCAGCTAGTGAGACGGAAGACTTTGCCAGAACACTCAAAGATGGACTTGCGGCTTACGAATCAGACGATTATGCAAAGGCAAGGCGACTCTTGATGCCGTTAGCTCGGCGACACGACGCTTCTGCTCTAAACGTGATTGGGGACATGTACCGTGACGGCAAAGGCGTTGCGAAGAGCCCTAGGATAGCACACATATATACCCGTGAGGCGGCTTTCCGGGGTTCCGCCGAGTCCCAATACAAACTCTCGTTCTCGCAATCACCTGTATATGATCGCCTACCGGCAGATCCCTACAAGCAGAAGCATTGGCTTCACGAGGCTGCTAAGCAAGGCTACGATGAAGCGCAATTGGACCTTAGTAGGATGTACAGCAGTCTGGAGGAGAACGTCTTGGCACTTTATTGGCTGCGCAAGGCCGCTGAACAAGGTCACACTTATGCCCAATTGGAACTTGCAGAAAAATACAGCAAAGGTGATGGCGAGCTGCAAGATGCGGCCATGGCTGCGAAATGGTATAGCAAGGCTGCTAATGGTGGGCTTGATGACCCGGCTATAACAGCCCAAGCGCACCTTGGGCTGTTATACGAAGAAGGCACGGGCGTACCGAAGGATTATGTGCTGGCGCATATGTGGTACAATCTTGCCGCTGATGGGGGAAATTATTACGCTGTAGACATGCTCCGAGACCGTGACCGCGTTGCGGCAAAAATGACTCCCGCGCAAATCGCCGAGGCACTGCGTCTTTGGAGCGAATGGAAGCCGGAAATTGAATACAATCAGAACAAGGAAGAGCCCAAGCCCAATATTTTCTTAAGATTATGTATGCTGTAGGCTGAAATCAAGACGCTGCAGCCTTACCGATGAAATAGTAAACACGTTCAGTCTGACACCTTCGCCCGCAACCGAATTTTTCTCACCAGGCATTTTGCCCGTATTAAAGCTTACCATAGCGCGCCAGTAACACTCTCAAACGATAAAGCCCGATTGCAATATTAGATTTGCATAAGGAGGGTGAGGAAACCAAGTTGTTATCTATCAAACGCTCGTATGACTAGATAACACAAGGACTTAAGCCCATGCCTACCGGAAAATTCATTGCTTATTATCGTGTCAGCACTGCCCGCCAGGGCGAAAGCGGTTTGGGGCTTGGGCATTAAAGGGTAGCGTCCCCTTTAATTTAAAGGGTAGCGTCCCCTTTAATTTTCAATTTTCAATATGAACATAATTTTCAATCTGAACAAAAAGCGCATCACAGCCGTTCCGGCGCGACATCAATGCAGATTTCCCATGGCGCGTTCTTCTTCGATCTGTTGTGCAAAACGGCGCACGGTATTTTCCCACGAATCCAGAAGTTGCCGGCACGTCAGCCGCAATAGCGGGTCCATATTCTGGCTCTCCGCGATCAGCTCAAGTTGCTGCACAACGATTCTCGCCCGGCCGGGGCACACATGGTGCAGGGCACAGGCCGAAAGCATATACAAAGCATCCGAGATCAGCTTTTCCGGTTTTCCGGCGTGCAGGGGGCGCAAAGTGTTCTGTTCCATAAAGTCATCCTTCTTTACTGGTTTACTGGCAAGGCTTTCCGTCATAAATTCTGAACTTGCATCCGCACCTCTGGCCCAGATTCCGAACCTATAGTCTGTTCCAGTGGCATTGAATCACATGAACACTGCGTCGTTGCGAGGCGCGTGAGCCTGATTGTTCAAACAAGATGAAACAGGCTCTAAATCCGTCGTACCACCTAACCATCATATCAGATCATTTATTTGATAATAATTATTAATAGCATATTAGTCATGATCTGTACCAGGTGTCAACGCGGCATTTTTCATGTTCCGGTCACCCGGTAGCCGTCGGCAAAACTACCAACATGCTTTGCCAATTTAGACGGATGGCTTAAGAAGGCTTTGCAACCTCTACTCAAACAGAAGGGCCTCCCATGATCGCGCATAAATCCGCATGGATGGATGAAGACCTGCAAATTTTTTCTGACAGTGTGCGCAAGTTCTTTGAGCGCGAGGCCCTTCCGCATAATGCGCGCTGGAATCAGGAGGGCAAGATCGACCGCAACTTCTGGAACAAGGCGGGCGAAGCGGGGTTGTTATGCGTCACCATCCCGGAAGAATATGGCGGCATGGGCGGCGATTTCCGCCATGAGGCGGTGATCGTGCAGCAGGAACAATGGATGCATTTTTCCGGCTGGGGCAATGGCGTGCATAGCGGCATTTGCGCGCCCTATATTTTATCCTATGGCACAGAGGAGCAGAAAAAACGCTGGCTGCCGAAACTGGCCACCGGTGAACTGGTGGCCGCCATCGCCATGACGGAACCCGGCACCGGGTCTGATTTGCAGGCGGTGCGCACCACAGCCAGGCGTGATGGCGACAGCCTGGTGATCAATGGACAGAAAACTTTTATCACCAATGGTCAGCATGCGGATTTAATTATTGTCGTCTGCAAAACTGGCGATGTTTCAGGCGGCGCCAAGAATATTTCACTGGTGGTGGTCGAGGCGAATGAGGTCACCGGCTACCGGCGCGGGCGCAATCTGGATAAGGTCGGCCTGCATGCACAGGACACGTCGGAACTGTTCTTTGATGATGTGCGCGTGCCCGCCACCAATATATTGGGCGGCGATGAAGGGCGCGGCTTTTACCAGCTGATGCAACAATTACCGCGAGAACGGCTGATTATCGCGCTGGGTTCGGTCGCGGGCATGGAAGCGGCCATCGACGTCACCGTCGATTATGTCAAACAGCGCAAGGCGTTTGGCAAAGCCCTGCTGGATTTTCAGAACACGCAGTTCGTGCTGGCCGATTGCAAGGCCGAGGCCGTGGTCGCACGCACTTTTGTGGATCAGTATATCGAACGCCTGGTGCGCGGTGAACTGACACCCGAAGAAGGCGCGGTCGCCAAGTTATGGGCCTGCGAGACGCATTGCCGCGTTGTTGACAAATGCCTGCAATTATTCGGCGGATATGGTTACATGATGGAATATCCCATTGGACGCATGTATGCTGACGCCCGCATACAGCGCATTTATGGCGGCACCAGCGAAATCATGCGGATACTGATCTCGCGGGCGCTGTGATAAAGACGCCATGACGGCGTTTAACGCGTGAGCCAATGAAACGGAGTGTGATGGGATAAGCTGCCAGCGAGGATGTTTCCATGGATGAGAAACTTTTCGACACGCTTACCGGGGAAATTTATGCGGCGGTGTTTGACGACGCCGCATGGGACAATCTGATGCAAACCCTGCGCGCGCAGTTTGACTCCTCGGTGGTCACGGCAATGGCGTGGGACCGGCTCGACGCCGCGCCGTTTTTGCAGCGCACCGCCAACTCCGACCCAGATTTTGACCGCAGTTACCAGAAACATTTCCACAATTGTGATCTATGGCGTCTAAGCTTCCGCTATAATGGCGCGGTGCTGCAGCAGCCGCTCGTGGTCACGGATGAGGCGCTGGTGCCCAGGCAAATGTATCTGGAGAGTGAAATGTACAACGATTTTTCACGACATCTGGATGTTGGCCGGGGACTGTTTGCGCACACCGATATATCCGAGAAATTATTCGCCGGCTTCAGTATTCATCGCGCCGCGCGCCAGCCGGAATTTAACAGTGACGAAATCAAACGGCTGACTGTTCTGGCGCCGCATCTTAAACGCGGCCTGCATATTTACCGTGAGATGACAGCGTTACGCGTCAATGCCGGGCTGTTTCAAACTACCTTTAACGAACTGGCGGCGGCGGTTTTTCTGTTGGACGCGCAGGGTCAGGTGGTGGAGCTGAATGCGGCGGCCAAAGCGCTGCTGGATGCGCCCCCCAATGGCCACGGGGGCCACCGGGCGCTGGCGCTCCGGCAGGGGCGGCTGACGGCACTGCACCCAAACGATGACACTGCGCTGGCGGGCGCGCTGCAACCGCAACCGGGTTTCGCGCCGCCCGCTGAACTGGTGATACAGGGGCCCACACCCGCCGCGCGTTTGCGGTTGACCATCACGCCCCTTGGCGGCGATGGCGCGCCATTGTTGGCGGATATGAACCACCGTTACAGGCTAAGATATCTGCTATTGGCCACCCCGCTGGTTGCGCCACTGCCGGAAGCCGGGCATCTGATGGAACGCTGGGGCCTGACCCAGGCCGAAGCCGAAGTGGCGCTATTACTGGCGCAGGGATTAAAGGCCGCGCAGATTTCCGTCATGCGCGGCAAAAGCATCAACACAATCAAGGCGCAACTCAGCCATATCTACGGCAAAGCCGGTGTTGAAAGCCACGCGGCGCTGCTCGCCAAACTGTTGGGCGGCGCGGATTAGCCCAAAACCCGCCGGACTGTGACAAACGAACATAAATAATAGCGTTAACCTCCCGTTCATAATTCTTCCGGGTGATGAACGTGGCGTCCGGCGTTGATAGTTTTTGTGGCCTGCGAAGCTATATCAGGAAAATTTAACTTTGGAGATCCGACATGCGAAATTTAGTGAAATTGCCCGTTCAGGCTGGCGCGGTTTACGCAGCGCTAACCCTTGGAGTCATGAACGCCGAAGCGGTTCCGCTCTACAGCTATACGATCAGTTCGCCGAGTGCATCCCCTGACCCGAACCAGATCCTCTACTCGCCCACCCCGGTTTCACAGACGGCCACACTCACCACGACTGGCCCCAATGTCTTCCATGCTGATGCCTCTGCCGCCGCTGGGCCGGGTTATGTGTCAGGCTCGTCGCGCGCATTCTTCAGCTATGAGGGCGGGCATACCATCATAGGCGCCGGGTCAGCGCAGGAAGGCTCGGATTTCAGCATGGACAATATTTTGCTCATCGCGCCGGATGGAGTAGCGCCCGGCACGCCGGTCCAGTATTCCACCAACATCAATTTGACCGGCTCAATCGAGGCCACGGCGATAAACGGATACGGCGCCCGCGCAGGCGTGAGATTGCGCTATAGCACTAACTCCTTCTATGGCGGTGTCGGCAATTTCGAACTCGCCAATATCAGCGTCGACTCTTCCGGGACGGTGGTCAGCTCGGGGCTGGTTAATGGGTTTCCGATCGATGGCTCGCTTGGCGGCGTAAGTGGTACTACTTTTGTCTGGACTGGACGCGCCGGCGACTCCATTACAATCGGGTTGCTTCTCGACACCTTGGCCACTATGTGGGCTGCCGACGGACCTTCTGGCTATTTGTCCGGCGCCGCCGAGGCGTTTGCGGATTTTTCCCATACCGCTATGTTCGGTCCAACGGTGTTCAACTTTTTCGACGGGAACGGCGACCCACTCACCGGCTGGTCGGCAAGCTCCACCGACGGCTGCATCGCCAACAACCAGTATCTTTGCTCACCCAGCGCCGTTGGTGATCCAGTCACCGGCGTGCCCGAACCCATGACCTTGAGCCTGCTCGGCGCGGGGTTGGTTGGCATTGGTATTGCGCGGCGGCGTTCCCTCCCCTCCAGGCTACGCCGTAGCGACCCGCTGCGCCAGCGCCTGCGTGGCGAGAGCCACGGCTTCGCCCAGGCGAGTGTAAGGGGAGGGTTAGGGAGGGGATTAATCTACGGTTTCGCATTACCGCGCCGCCATTAGACCCCCACCCCGCCGGACTGTGACAAACAAACATAAATAATAGCGTTAACCTCCCGTTCATAATCCTTCCGGGTGATGAACGTGGCGTCCCACGTTGATAGTTTTTATGGCTTACGAAGGTATATCAAGAAAATTTAACTTTGGAGACCTGACATGCGAAATTCAGTGAAATTGCCCGTTCAGGCTGGCGCGGTTTACGCAGCGCTAACCCTTGGAGTCATGAACGCCGAAGCGGTTCCTATCTACACAGCTCAGGCTGGCGCGCTCTCCGGCGCGGATAGCGAGATGTTCAGCGGCCCAACGCCGGTAACAGCGAGTGCTGGCGCGCTTCAAACCTTCAGCGTCAGTGGTCTCCCCGCGAGGTGGGAGGGTGAAGCCACGGCCCATGCCGGCGCCGGCTTCCTGAGAGGCAGCAGCCACACCCTGGTTAATATCGAGAACCACCAGGCCAGTCTGGGGTCTGGCACCAGGGCGGGTGGCTCTCATGCCGTGATGAACATCGACGATATGATCATCAGCGGCGCGGGCACAACGATCGACACCGTGCTGCACCTTACGCTCACCGGCAATCTGGCTGCGTCGGCGATCTTCCACAACGCGCTCGGCGGCTCCGGCAGCTACGCCGAGGTCGCGATCAGCATCAGCACACCCGGCGGTGGCGGCAGCGGCGGCGCGCGTCTGGGCGCCGCCGCGCGGGCTGTTGGGGCCCCCCCCCCGCCGCCGGACAATTCGCTCAACTTGACCAACTCGGGCCTCCTCACTGGCTATGGCGGTGGATTGCTCAACCTGGCTATCCCTTTGACAGCTCTTCCGCTCAACAGCTTCTTTTCGATCAGCCTCGGTCTCGATACCACCACACTCGCGACCTATAACGTGGGCGGCACCGGCCCCAATCCCGTGCCGATTATCGCCGAAGCCTTCTCCAGCTTCGGGCATACGTTCTCGTTCGCGCTCGACGGGCCGGTGTTTGACCTGCCCGTGGGCTACACGGTGAATTCGGTGGCTGGCGACATTGAGAACAATAGCTTCGTCGGTCTGCAGGCCGGGCCGGAGCCGCAGTCCGTGCCCGAACCCATGACCTTGAGCCTGCTCGGCGCGGGGCTGGCGGGCATTGGTATTGCGCGGCGCCGGGTATAGGCAGCGTCACAGCAATGATAAAACGGCGGCTCCCGGGCCGCCGTTTTCGTTTGCGCAATGCGCATGGCGCTGCGAAACTGATGAAACAGGCTATAGACGGGGAAGAATAAAATGACGGCGCAAAGCGCGTTCGACAAGGCAAAAGCCAAACAATTTCTGGCGCGGTTTCAGGGCGATCTGGCGGCAGCGATCTGTTTTTTCGCCGCTGATGAAAGCAGCTATATTACCGGACAGACCTTATATGTTGCGGGCGGCGGTATCGGCTAAAAAACGCTACTGTTCGATGCCGTAAAACAGGTATAGTTTTGGCCTGATAAAAGTAACCAGGGAGAACGCCAATGACCGAAGCCTATGTGTATGATGCTGTTCGCACCCCGCGCGGCAAGGGCAAAACCAGCGGCAGCCTGCATGAGGTGCCCTCGCTTGAACTGGCGACGCAGGTGCTCAAGGCGCTGCGCGAGCGTAATAATCTCGACACCAGCAAGGTTGATGACGTGATCCTGGGCTGTGTCGAACCGGTGCGCGAACAGGGCGCCGACATTGCCCGCATCGCGGTGCTGAACGCCGATTATGCCCAAAGCGTGGCCGGTGTGCAGATCAACCGGTTTTGCGCCTCGGGGCTGGAGGCGGTAAACATGGCGGCGGCGCAGATCATGTCCGGACAAAGCGATATGACCATTGGCGGCGGCGTGGAAAGCATGAGCCGCGTCCCCATGGGGGCAGGCGGCGGCGCCTGGTCCACCGACCCGGCCATCGCCTTCAAAAGCTATTTCGCGCCCCAGGGCATTGGGGCCGATCTGATTGCAACGCGTGACGGGTTCAGCCGCGCCGATGTGGATTCTTATGCGGTGGAAAGCCAGCGGCGCGCCAAGCATGCCTGGGACAATGGCTATTTCAAAAAATCGGTGATCCCTGTGAAGGACATCAACGGCCGCATCATTCTCGATCATGACGAACATATGCGCCCCGGCAGCACCATGCAGCAGATGGCCTCGCTGGAGCCGTCTTTCACCATGATGGGCGAAATGGGCGGCTTTGACGCCGTGGCGATGCAGCGTTATCCCGATGTGGAAGAAATGGTGCATGTACATCATGGCGGCAATAGCAGCGGCATTGTAGATGGCGCGGCGGGCGTATTGCTGGGTACGCGCGAGGCGGGCAACGCCATGGGGCTGAAACCTCGCGCCCGCATCCGCGCCTTTGGCTCCATCGGATCGGAACCCTGCATCATGCTGACCGGCCCGGCGCTGGTCACCGAAAAGGTGCTGAAACGCGCGGGCATGACGGTTGGCGACATTGATCTGTTTGAGCTGAACGAGGCGTTCGCCTCGGTCGTGCTGCGTATGATGGATCAGCTTAACATCGATCATTCCAAAATGAACGTAAATGGCGGCGCCATCGCCATGGGCCATCCGCTGGGCGCCACCGGCGCAATGATTCTGGGCACCGTGCTGGACGAACTGGAACGCCGCAATCTTGGCACCGCACTGATCACATTGTGTGTCGGCGCAGGCATGGGGACGGCCACGATTATCGAGAGGGTTTAGCCGTGCCGAAAATTGATGTTGCGCGTGTGCCCGGGGTTACCGGCAGCGGTTATCCCGCGCCATTCAAAAATGTTGCGGGTAGTCGTGTGCGCAAATCGCTGGGCGACGCAGCGGGATTGACCCAGTTTGGCGTCCGGCTGACCCGTTTGCCCAAAGGTGCTGGCACGTCACAGCGTCACTGGCATTTGTCGGAAGATGAATTTATCTATGTGCTTGAAGGGCAGGTGACGCTGATCACCGATGCGGGCGAGGAGATGCTGGGCCCTGGCGAGGCCGCCGGATTTCCCGCGGGTGTCGCTGATGGCCATTGTCTGGTTAACAAAAGCGATGCGGATGCGGTGTTCCTCGAAATCGGCACCCGCGCACCGCATGATATCTGCGAATATCCTGAGACTGATCTGCGCCTTGTCCGGATGGGCAAGACCGCGGTCTTCACAAACAAGCATGGTGCTCCGTATACGGAGTAAATATTTGTGTCATTCTGAGCGCAGCGAAGAATCCCCATCGGCGGAGCGTACACGCGGGAGATCCTTCGCCTACGGCTCAGGATGACAATGGGGGGCGGGCTCGGCATGACAATTCTGGTTCGTCATAGCCCTTCGTGTCTCGCAATGACAAACAAAAAGCAGGGAGCCAATAATGCAACAGATGAAATTCGAAATTGACAGCGATGGCATTGCCACCATCATCTGGGACATGCCGGGGCGCAGCATGAATGTGCTCTCGGATGATGCGCTGGCGGAATTTTCCCAATGTGTCGAACGCATCAAAAGCGATGCCGCGATCAAGGGTGCGGTGATCACCAGCGGCAAGGATGCGTTCCTGGCGGGCGCTGATCTGATGATGGTGCAGGCCACCGCCACCGGCAATCCGAAACACACACACGAACAGCGCGTGGATGCGCTCTATGCCAGCCCGATCATAAATTTTAGCGGCATTTTGCGCGCGCTTGAAACCTGTGGCAAGCCGGTGGCGGCGGCGATCAACGGCACGGCGCTGGGCGGCGGTCTGGAAATTCCCCTGGGCTGCCACTACCGGGTGTGCGCCGATAATCCGGCCATTCAGCTTGGCCTGCCAGAAGCGAAAGTCGGCCTGCTGCCCGGTGGCGGCGGTACGCAACGCCTGCCGCGCCTGATCGGCATTCCGGCAGCGCTTCCGATGCTGTTGCAGGGCGAACCCGTGTCACCGCAACAGGCGCTGAAACTTGGCATTATTCACAAAGTGGTTCCCGCAGGCGAAATCATGCAGGAAGCCAAGCGCTGGATCAAAGAAAGCCCGGATGCGGTGCAGCCCTGGGACAAGAAGAATTACAAAATACCCGGCGGCGGCCCGTTTGACGGCGGCCCGGCGCAGGAAATGTTCGCCATGGCCATCGCCACGACGCGCAAATCCACTTACGGCAATTACCCCGCGCTGGAAGCCATTCTGGCCTGTGTCTATGAAGGCGTTCAGGTGCCCATGGATGCGGGCCTGCGCATTGAAACGCGCCAGTTGGTCAGACTGTTCCAGCATCCCAGCGCCAGCAATATGGTGCGCTCGCTGTTTATTTCCAGCGGTGAACTGGCCAAGGGCGCGCGCCGTCCGAAAGCCGCGGCGAAATCCGAATGCAAAAAAATCGCTGTGCTGGGCGCGGGCATGATGGGATCAGGCATTGCCTATGTCTCGGCGCTGGCGGGCATTGACGTGGTGCTGATCGACAGCAGTCTGAAAAACGCCGCTAGGGGCAAGGCCTATTCGGAAAATCTGCTGACCAAGGCAGTTGCAAAGGGCGGCAAGACCGAGGCGGAAAAGTCCGCCATCCTGGCGCGCATTGCTCCGGCTACGGATTATTCCGGGCTGGCGAATGTGGATATGGTGATTGAGGCCGTATTCGAAGACCGTGAAGTCAAGGCCGCCGTTACGGCGAAGGCGGAAGCGGCAATGCCAAAGGGCGCGATCTTTGCCACCAACACCTCGACCCTGCCGATCACCGGTCTTGCGGAAAAATCCGTCCGTCCTGAACAATTTATCGGCGTGCATTTTTTCTCGCCGGTGGATCGCATGGGGCTGGTCGAGATTATCATGGGCAAAAAAACCTCTGATGCGGCGCTGGCGGTGGCCATCGACTATGTACGTAAAATCAAAAAGACGCCGATTGTCGTCAATGACAGCCGCGGCTTTTACACCAGCCGCGTGTTCAGCACCTATGTCAACGAAGGCATCGCCATGCTGAGCGAGGGCATCAAACCTGCTTTGATCGAAAATGTGGGCAAAATGACCGGTATGCCGGTAGGGCCGCTGGCGGTAAATGATGAGGTCAGCCTGGAGCTGACCTGGCATATTGCCGATCAAACCAGAAAAGATCTGGGTGCTGCCTATAAGCCAAGCGCCATCGACGCGCTGCTGGAAGAGATGGTTGTCAAGCAGGGCCGTCTGGGCAAAAAGAACCGCAAGGGCTGGTATGATTATCCCGAAGGGGCCAAGAAAAAACTGTGGCCCGGCATTGCGCAACTGGTGAAATCTTCCGCAACTGATCCCGATGTCGAAGAACTGAAAAAACGCTTCCTCTATGTGCAGGCGCTGGACACGGCGCGCTGTTTTGAAGAAGGCGTGCTGACAGATGTGCGCGACGCCGATGTGGGCGCCATTCAGGGCTGGGGTTTCGCGCCCTATACCGGCGGGCCGCTATCGCTGATCGACACGGTGGGTGCGGCGGAGTTTGTGCGCGAATGCGACCGCATGGCCCAGGCCTATGGCGAGCGCTTCACGCCCAACAAACTGCTGCGCGAAATGGCCGCAAAAGGCGAAAGCTTTTATGGCCGCTTCAACCCGAAACAGCAGGCGGCGTAAGGCTTATCGCGACAAGGCCGCCTCCACCAGCGGCAGGCGGTCATTGCCGAAATACATGTCGTCGCCATTGACAAACATGGTGGGGGAACCAAATCCCCCACGCCGGATCAGTTCTTCGGTATTTTCGCGCAAGCGGTTCTTGACGTCCGTCTCGGTGATGCGGCGGAAAAATTCATCGGCTTTAAGGCCGACATGGTTGCAGATTTCCGTCAGCACTTCGGGTTGCGAAATATCTTTCAGATCCCCCCAATAGGCCTCAAAACAGGCGCGCGCATAGGCGGGCAGTACGCCCGCGTCCTGCGCCACTATCGCACCGCGCATACTGTCAACCGCGCGAACGGGAAACACTTTCGGCCAGCCAATTTTAATGCCGCAGAACCGCGCCCAGTCCTGCAAATCCTTGTTGGAATATCTGGATTTTACCGGGTGCGGATTGGCGCGCATCTCGTACAGTTCCATGTTCACCGCGTTGAACACGCCACCCACAAGAATGGGCCGCCATTCAATTTGCGCTTTTGTACGCGCAACCAGCGCCTCAATACGGCTGAACGCCAGATAGGTCCAGGGGCTGGAGCAATCGAAAAAGAATTCAAGTTGGGCCATAATGCTGCCTCCCCCTGGAATTTATTCCGCCGCCGCCGCAGTGCTCGTATCGGTGATGAGCGGCGCGCGGCTTTCAATCTCATGCGCAATTTCTGTTATGATGTCATCCAGCGCCGTAACACGCTGCTGCGCCACGCCAAGCCGGCGCACGGATACTGTGCGCTCTTCGGACTCGCGTTTGCCCACGACCAGTTGCACGGGAATCTTGTGCACCGAATGTTCACGGACCTTGTAGTTAATTTTTTCATTACGAATATCGGTTTCAACACGAATGCCGCGCGCGAACAATGCCGCCGCAACCTCGTTCGCGTATTCATCCGCATCCGACGTAATCGTCGCCACCACCACCTGCACGGGCGCCAGCCATAGCGGGAAGCGCCCGGCATGATGCTCGATCAATATGCCGGTAAAGCGTTCGAGCGATCCGAACATCGCCCGGTGCAGCATCACTGGCGGACGTTTCTGCCCATCTTCGCCAACAAAGCTGGCGCCCAACCGGCCCGGCAGATTAAGATCGACCTGAAGGGTGCCGCATTGCCAGTCGCGGCCAATGGCGTCACGCAGCACAAATTCCAGCTTCGGCCCATAAAACGCGCCTTCGCCGGGGTTCATCACATAGTCCAGTCCGGCCGCCTCAATGGCGGTGCGCAGCGCGGCCTCTGACTTGTCCCACACTTCGTCCGAACCGACGCGCCTTGAAGGGCGGTCGGAAAATTTCACGCGCACCTGATCAAATCCAAAATCGCGGTAGATTTCCAGAATCAGATTGGTGACGGTAACGCATTCCTGCGTGATCTGATCCTCGCTGCAAAATATATGCGCATCGTCCTGGGTAAAGGCGCGCAGGCGCATCAGGCCATGCAGCGCGCCGGATGGCTCGTACCGGTGCACCTTGCCAAATTCCGACATGCGATAAGGCAAGTCGCGGTAGCTTTTAATGCCCTGTCGGAAAATCTGCACATGGCCGGGGCAGTTCATCGGCTTCAGGCAGAAATGCCGTTCATCCGGGGTATGGCTGGAAAACATTTCCTCGGAAAATTTCTCCGCATGACCCGAAGCCACCCAGAGCGACGCATCCAGCAGTTCGGGCGTGTTCACCTCAACATAGCCGCCATGGCGCTGACGTTCGCGCATATAATCAATCAGGGAGCGGAACAAGGACCAGCCCTTGGGATGCCAGAACACCGCGCCCGGGCCTTCTTCCTGAAAATGAAACAGGTCCAGCTCGCGTCCCAACCGGCGATGGTCGCGTTTTTCCGCCTCTTCTATCATCAGCAGATAGGCTTTCAGTTCCTTGTCGCTGGCGAAACAGGCGCCATAAATGCGTTGCAGCATTTCATTGTTGGAATCGCCGCGCCAGTAGGCGCCCGCAAGTTTGGTCAGCTTGAACGCCTTGCCCAGTTTTCCCGTGGATGGCAGATGCGGCCCCCGGCACAGATCCTGCCAATTGCCCTGGCGGTAAATGCTGACCTGTTGATCCGCAGGGATCGAGGCGATGATTTCGGCTTTATATTCCTCACCGATGGAACGGAAAAACGCCACCGCCGCATCGCGCTCCCACACTTCACGGGTGATGGGTTCATCGCGGTCCACAATTTCGCGCATGCGCTGTTCGATCTTTTCCAGATCATCCAGGCTGAACGGCGTTGGGCGCGCAAAGTCGTAAAAGAAGCCGTTCTCGATCACCGGGCCAATGGTGATCTGGGTTTCGGGATAGAGTTCCTTCACCGCCTCGGCCAGCACATGGGCGCAATCATGGCGCAGGATTTCCAGCACGGTGGGGTCTTCGGCGGTCAGTATGGCGACCTTGGCGTCACGCTCGAATATAGTGGAAAGATCTTTCACTTCCCCATCGACACGCACGGCCACGGCTTTTTTCGCCAGCGATTTGGAAATGTCCAGGGCCAGATCAAGGCCGCTGAGCGGTGCTGCAAATTCGCGCTGTCCGCCATCGGGAAGGGTAATCTTAATCATCACTTTCTCGCTTCGAAGGAACATTTATATTGCGCGACCAGCGCCCATAACGCCACGCGCTGAATAGTCCATAGCGCATCTCAAGGCGTTCGGGAACCACATCGACGCCCTGTCCGCCCCAGGGGTGACAGCGGCAGATGCGCGAGATGGCCAGCCAGCTTCCCGGCCAGGCCCCATGTGTGCGGATGGCAATGGCCGCATAGTGCGAGCAGGTTGGCTGATAGCGGCAGGAATTTCCCAAAAATACCGAAAGGGTTAGCTGATACGCCCGGATCAGAAACAGCAGAACTTTAGCCATGCGCAGAACCGGCAGCCGCGCGTTTAGCGGCAATTTCATCGATGGCCTTTACTACCGCTTCAAAGGGCAGCATGACCGAACCATGCCGGGCCTTATAATCGGCCACCGGCTGCAATACTTCCAGTTCCCGCCATTCGCCGGACGGGGGGTGCGCGTGGCTTTTCAGCATGGCGCGCATGGCGTCGCGCACCTGGCGCAATTGTGCCCCGGTCTGGCCGATCACATGTTTGGCCATGATGGCGGATGCGGCTTGCCCCAGGGCGCAGGCTTTGACCTCGGCGGCGTAATCGCTGACTTTATCGTCCTGCATTTTGATATCGACGGTAATGCGGCTGCCGCATAAGGGACTGTCCAGAAACACGCTGGCGTCAGGATCCGCCAGCCGTCCGGCCCGTTCAATATTGCCGGCCAGCGTCAGGATGGCCTTGTTATACAGATCATTAACCATGATTTTGGTCCAGAACGGTCGCTGCATGGGCCTTGATGGCCTTCAGCATGGCATGCAAGCCATTGGAGCGGGTAGCGCTGAGATGTGAATCCAGCCCTATTTCAGTAATAAATCCAGGCATGGTAGAGATAATTTCTGAAGCGGAACGGTCGCTGTACACCCGCAGCAAGATGGCGATCAGGCCGGAGACGATGGCGGAATCACTGATGGCGTCAAAATGCAGCCGGTTGGCGTCGCCTGACGCCCGCAGCCAGACCTGGCTCTGGCAGCCATGCACCCGGTTGGACTCGCACCGCCATTCATCCTTGAATTCCGGTAACTTACGTCCCAGATCAATGAGGTACTGATAGCGATCCATCCAGTCGTCGAAAAACTGGAACTCGCCGATCAGGTCTGTCTGGGCGTCCGCAATGGTTTGCACGGTTAACTTCATCTCGCAGTGGTTGCCTGGAAAATCTTATCACAATAAAGCCCCTGTTAAGGCAAGATTGCACATGCTGGCCCAAGCAGGTAGACTATCCCCGTAATGTAGGTATTCCCTGCCCCGGTATTGATGGCGGTAACGCCCGCGAACAGAACAAAGAGTATGCAGCGGCTCATCCCAATGGGCTTAATATGGACAAATCCCCGTTATCCAGCCAGCACCGCGCCGGGGTTATCAAGCTAGAGAGTGAAATTTTGACAATGGATGCCATCACCAATGAGGCCGGCCAGGTCAGTGTCTTTGAAGACAGGGCCAAACAACGCATCGCTGATCGCCGCCCCACAAAGGCCGAGGCCGAAGCCGCCGTTCGCACCCTGATCAGTTGGGCTGGAGATAATCCCAACCGTGAGGGCCTGCTGGATACGCCCGCCCGCGTTGTCCGGTCCTATGCGGAATTTTTTTCCGGCTATACCGAGGATCCCAACGAGATCCTGTCGCGCACCTTCGAGGAGGTCGAGGGCTATGATGACTGGATCATGCTGCGCGACATCCGGCTTGAATCGCACTGCGAACACCATATGCTGCCGATCATTGGCGTCGCGCATATTGCCTATATTCCGGCAGGGCGTGTCGTTGGCATCAGCAAACTGGCCCGCGTGGTGGAAGTGTTCGCCAAACGCCTGCAGACCCAGGAAACCCTGACGGCTCAGATCGCCAGCGCCATTCACGATGGCTTACAGGCGGTGGGTGTTGCGGTTCTGATTGAGGCGCGCCACGAATGCATGACCACCCGTGGCGTACATAAACCGGATGTGGACATGATCACCAGCCGCATGACCGGCGCCTTCAAGACGGACCCGCGTCTGGAAGAACGATTTTTGAATATGCTGCGCAAACGCGGATAGGGTAACGTTACGTTAAGCATAAACAGGCAGAATTTTACGATGGATAAGAACGACGAACTTCGCTTTGCACCACGCCGCACGATTGAGCAGGTCGAGGAAAGCGCAGAACTGGCACCGAAATTCGATGAACGCGGCCTGATCCCCGTAGTCACCACGGACGCCGAAAGCGGCGAAGTGCTGATGCATGGCTATATGAACGCCGAAGCCTTCCGCCAGTCGGTGGCGCTGGGCGAAGCGGTATATTTCAGCCGCAGCCGTCAGGCCCTGTGGCACAAGGGCGCGACCAGCGGGCTGGTGCAGAAGATCATCGAAATTCGCATCGATGATGATCAGGATGCCGTATGGCTGCGCGTCAATGTGCAGGGCGGCGCCAGTTGCCATGTGGGCTATCGTTCCTGTTTCTACCGGTCGGTTCCTGTCGGGGCGTCAGGCGATGTGAAACTGACCTTTGAAGAAACCGAAAAAGTTTTCGATCCAACAGTTGTGTATGGAGATGCGCCAAATCCGACCCAATTATGAAAAATCATGAGTGATTCAATTCCCCGCCCCACCTGGTCGCGCAGGCCGGCCACGATTGGCCTGGCGCTTGGTTCCGGCGTCGCCAGGGGATGGGCGCATATTGGTGTATTGCGCGCGCTGGAACGCGAAGGTATTCAACCCGATATCATTTGCGGCACGTCCATCGGCGCGGTGGTCGGTGGGGGGTATGTCGCGGGCAAACTGGATGAGGTGGAAACATGGGCGCGCGGCATGACCCAGCGGCGCCTGTTCCGGTTTCTCGATTTTGGTGTTGGCGCCGGCGGGTTGCTGCACGGCAATAAATTGGCGGCTGAATTAAATAACGAACTTGGCGATCTGGAAATTCAGCATCTGGGCCGCCGCTTTGTCGCTGTCACCACGGAACTGGCGACGGGGCATGAAATCTGGTTGCGCCAGGGACATATGGTCGAAGCCATGCGCGCCTCCTATGCCCTGCCCGGCATTTTTTCCCCTGTGAAGGTTGAGGGGCGCTGGCTGATCGATGGCGCGCTGGTCAATCCCGTTCCTGTCTCGACATGCCGTGCGTTTGGCGCGCGGCTGGTGATTGCGGTTAATCTGAACGCAGACATATTTGGAATGGGGACGGTGCGCAAGGGCGACCGGCTGGAAAGCGATGAGGAACTGGAGGCAGAAAATGCCGATGCGCGATCTCTGCTTGCCGGTGCGCGCATGTCCCACAGGCTGGCGTTACGGCAATTGCTGGGCACCGTAAAGGGTACGCCAGGACTGACCACGGTAATGTTCGGCGCCTTTAATATCGTGCAGGACCGTCTGGCGCGTTCACGCCTAGCAGGCGATCCGCCGGACGTACTTGTCAATCCGCAAGTGGCGCATATCGGGCTGCTGGATTTTCACCGCGCCGAGGAATCGATCAAACTGGGCGAGCTGGCCATGCGCGAGGCAATGCCGATGATCCAGGAGGCGCTTAACGTCCTGAACTGAAGTCCGTTTTAAGGGGCGCTTTGCTCCACACTGCGGCTTCCGGAATCCACTATATTTGTGGGATCGATATTCGTACTGGCGTGCCAGATGGTTTTATCGGCCGAGGCATTACGTTCCCTTGACAATTCCCGCGCCAGATATAAAAACCGGTTCAGCAGCGAATGACAAAACTGTATTTTTGCCAGTTCCACATTCCAGGCTGCATTGGGGAAGGGACAACTTTCAAATGAAATGATAATATCACGCGGCAGATCAAAGCGCCGCGTCACGGCTTCCGCAAGGCGCTCAGCAATGCCTGATTCGCGCAGCCATTTATCAATTTTTTCGCCCTCCAGCGTGTTGTTACGCGCATATTGAACAGTCGTTATTCCGCGTTTCATTCCGGACCCATCTGCGGACTCCGGTGATAATTTCGTCAGTAGCCAATCCATGGCCCTTTTTGCCAGGGCATATTCTTCGTGGCACGATTCTGCACGTTCCGTGGGCAATTCAGCGGCCCGCACAATTTCGGCGCGGTTTGTTGGATCAGCGCCATAAACCAGACAGGCAATATTGTAATAGCGCTGAATTTCCAGCGAGTGTAAATCCCAATAGGCATTATCTATCTCTTCTTCCTGCACCAATTGCCATTCCAGCTTCCAGCCATCTGCAACCGCCTGCAGTTTTTCTATTTCGCTATGTTCACCCGCTTTCACAGGCAGCATCATCTGCGCCATGACGGCGATCGTGTCGGCTGCATCTTCCTCGCGGCCAAATACCGGCGGCTTCAACTCCCAGATGAGAACATGCGCAATTTCGTGCAGCAGGGTGAATTCCGTATTGGAAAGAATGAACAGACGCTCATATTGCTCCTGTGAATAATAGACAGAA
Source organism: Pseudomonadota bacterium (assembly GCA_049325255.1). Classification (GTDB taxonomy): domain Bacteria; phylum Pseudomonadota; class Alphaproteobacteria; order UBA11222; family UBA11222; genus UBA11222. Next base: position 137,143 of record JBMOMW010000022.1, read on the forward strand.
GAATTAACGGCATCCTTAGCATTCAGCGGGACTGTTGACGCAACCAGAATCGCAGAAATAATAAAAGTGGAAATGGCGAAAAATCCGTCAGCACGCCGCCCAGACAGGTTGCGCGAATTTTTGAAAAACATAAAAATTCCCAGCACTAATCGCATTTCGTCCGGCCTTATGGCGTGTCCGTTACGTGCACCATATCAAAGGGGGTATGATGTTGCGTTAACATGTGCTGTCAATTAAGTCACACCGGCAGAATATATTCGATGCCGGACTAACCCATCAGGGTTAATGGCCGCTAACCATTGCAGGCAAAAGCCGGCCGCTTTAATGCGCGCGACGCTTCAGCAATTCATAATTGCTGTTATGCAATTGCCCGAACATGGTGGCCACCTGGGGATGCTCCACGGGATCGCCCGATTCATCAGGCAGCAAGTTCTGCTCGGAGACATAAGCCTCGTAATAGGATTCCTCGTTCTCCGCCAGCAAATGGTAGAACGGCTGATCCTTGCGCGGCCTGATTTCAGCGGGAATGGATTGATACCATTGCTCGGTATTATTAAACACCGGATCAACGTCAAAAATCACGCCACGGAACGGAAAAATCCGGTGCCGGACGACCTGACCAATGCGAAACTTTGCCAACCGCGCCATCTTGATATCCTTTTTTAACAGCCGCCGGGAGTGTAGCAAATATTACGAAAATGCACCACTGATCCGTCAACGACGCGTCACCATGTAAGGATACAGGCCAGGAAAATAAAGACCGCGCCCCGGCAAAGGGGCGCGGTCTAAATGTCAAACTACTACTCGGCCTTCTTTTCGGCTTCACAGGGGTTTTCTGCTTCGCAGGGGTTTTCTGCGGCGCAGGGGTTCGCGGCATCTTCCGCGCCGGCCTTTTCATGATGCTCCGCATAGGCCGGGAGGGCTGCTGCGGATACTGCCAGGGCCAGGCCGATGGCGGTCGCGGTAACGGTAAAGCTGCTCTTCTTCATGGTTTTTACCTTCCTTGGTTTATATGGCCGACACCCGGCCTCACTCTCCAACCGACTGGAAGCGGTTTTTCCCGCCTATCCCCCCGATGGAAACTCTTGCTGCCCAAAATCTTTTACCCTTTATTCCTTTACAATCAATGGATAATCAGGGGTCGGATTAAGCGGGCAGGAATACGCATAATTTCCTGGCGTCAATTCAACGCTATAGTCACGGGTAACGCCTTCGGTTAATCCGCCGCCGGAGACATTTGGCTGTAACAGCCGCGCCAGACCGACACCGCGCAACCAGAACCCAAGCTCATAGGGCACATTCCTGTTGGTTACGCGAAAAATATATTTCCCGGGCTTTACCGTCAATGGTGTGGCTTTACTTAACCGGTCCTTGCCGGTTTTTTTATTGATCACTTCACAGTCGTTTTTCTTCTTTGTCTTGAAACCATGATCAATACCTGCCTCCGATTCCAAAAACTGGCATCCGGTCTGGGTCAGGGTGATAATTGTGGCGCCTAGCGGCTGCGCCACCGCCGCCCCTGACATCGCAAGCAGGGAGTAGCCGACGGCCACGCCAGTCCCTATAAGAGGTCTCCAACCGGTCTGCGACAAACATGTTTTCATAAACCTGGGTCTCTTTTACGCGAATCTCTATACTGCATCATGTCGAAGTTAACATCGGCGATCAATACGTCAATTAAAAGGCTAAATCAGGGTCTTTCCATGATTTATTGCCGCTAAAAAACTATACGGCATAGATTGCTTTTGGTTACACCCGCACAATATAATCTCAACAATCAGCATGGATTGAAGGCGGTCAGGCGCCTATGATGGGCCTGCTTCGGGCTCTCGGGCAAAAGATATGGAGATGGAAATGGCGGAACAGGCAAAACGCGCGGAAGCCACTTTTGGCGCTGGATGTTTTTGGGGCGTAGAGGCCACTTTTCGGCGGGTTCCGGGGGTCTTTGCCACAGCGGTCGGCTATCTTGGCGGCATTCTGGACAACCCCACCTATGAGGATGTGTGTAGTGGCCGCACCCAGCATGCCGAAGTGGTAAAGGTCGTGTACGATCCGCGCCGGGTCTCCTATGAGCAGTTGCTGAATATATTCTGGGAAAGTCATGACCCGACGACACTGAACCGGCAGGGGCCGGATGTGGGCACGCAATATCGTTCAGGGGTTTATTATCATGATGAAACCCAGGCCGAAATCGCGCGCGCCGTGCTGAAAAAGCTGGAGGCGTCCGGCCGTTTCAAACGGCCCATTGTCACCGAAATCTGTCCGGCCACCACCTTCTGGATGGCCGAGGATTATCACCAGCAATATCTCGAAAAGCGTGGCGCGGCGTCCTGCCATATCTAGGAAATGAAGGATCGCGATTATCCTGAGCGGCCATGGGTAGGGGTAGGGGTTGTTGTCTGGTCAGGGGATGCTGTGCTGTTGGTCCGCCGCGCCCATGCCCCGCGCAAGGGACAATGGAGCATCCCGGGCGGCATGCAGGAAGTGGGCGAAACCGCAAAACAGGCCGGTATCCGCGAAGTGTTCGAAGAAACCGGGATTGAAATTGCGATTGACGGGCTTGTCGATGTGATCGACCTGATCCTGCCCGACGCTGCGGGACGGGTGCAGACGCATTACACGCTGATCGATTTTCATGGCCATAGTGTGCGGGAGGAAGCAACGCCCAGCCCGGGCGATGATGCAGACGCCGCCCATTGGGTAAGGATCGATGCTTTGGATGAATATAAGCTTTGGCCCGAAACCCGGCGCGTGATTGATGCAAGCTGGGGATTGCGGAATGTCCGCGCGGAATAAGTTGAACATAAACATAAAACAGGAGGGGAAGACGCATGGCCTATAAGGGATTTGATCTGGGCGGCAAGGTCGCGCTGGTAACCGGCGGCAATGGCGGCATCGGCTTTGGCATGGCCCAGGCCATGGCCGAAGCGGGCGCCAATATTGTTATCTGGGGCACCAATACAGAAAAAAACGACGCCGCAAAGTCTGCGCTCGCCGGGCTTGGGGTAAAGGTGCTGACCTCAAAGGTAGACGTTTCCCATGAGCAACAGGTCATTGACGCCTTTGGCCAGGCCGTCAAGGAAATGGGCCGCGTTGACACCGTGATCGCCAATGCAGGCATTGGCTTTGGCGCGCCCTCCTTCATGGAACTGAAAATCGAAACCTTCCGCAAGGTGATGAATGTCAATGTGGAAGGGGCGTTCTTCACCCTGCGGGAGGCCGCCCGGCACATGGTCGCCCGGGAAGGAGGCGGTTCCATGGTGGGGGTTGCCAGCCTTGCCGCCATCGAAGGCGCGGCGCGCAATCAGGCCTATGGGGCCAGCAAGGGGGCCCTGATTTCCATGATCAAGGGCATCTCGGTCGAGCTTGCCCGCTATGGCGTGCGGGCCAATGCGATTTTACCGGGCTGGATTGCCACCGACATGACTGAGGCTTCGCAAGCCTCAAAGAAATTTAACGATAATGTCATTGGCCGGGTGCCAATCCGGCGCTGGGGCCAGCCGGAAGATTTTGCAGGCGTGGCCGTCTATCTGGCCAGCGACGCCTCGCGCTATCATACCGGCGATCAGTTCATCATAGACGGCGGTTACGCCATCTTCTGATGTTAAGCATTTGGCAATAAATTGCTGGCATAGTGCGCGAACGTCGAAGGGCCAGAAGATTTTCCCGGTCCTTTCCTCGAAACGGCAAACCGCAGGAAACTGCGGGACGCAAAGCCACCGGCCTTACTTCTACCCCTGATTCAAGGGGTAGAAATGGTAGCGGGGCTCCCGAAAGGAGTTATGGTATGACGTTTTCGCATTCATCTGGCGCCGCCCAGACAGCGCCTTCATTCGAGACATTGCTGGAAACGCTTGATCACAAGCCGCCGCGCCCTCTCGCGCATAATGATGACGCATCTGACGCCAAACTTAGTTATCGCGCATCCCCTGATGGTTCGGTGACGATGGGCACAGACCCGCTATCAGGGCAGGTTGTGCTGATCGTGCAGAATGGCAACCAGTGCTGGGAAATTGCCCTGCCCCCCAGAATTGCACGGTTCGCAACTACGGAACCCCTGAACAGCCTTGCCGCCGCCAAGCGAGTCGCAGAGGCCGCATTCGGCGCCTATCAGGCGAACTGCCCGGAATAGATTTCCAGAACATTTCCGCCATTTTCGGGAAACGCTGCTTGCCGCTTGGCAAGCGGCGTTAACTCAGCTAGTTTGCGCCCACTCGCGGCCAGAGCGGTTTTCCACTCCCCTTTTTCAAGACAGGAACACAGCCTTCGCGATCACGGAGAGGTGCCAGAGTGGCCGATCGGGGCGGTCTCGAAAACCGTTGTGCGTGCGAGCGTACCGTGGGTTCGAATCCCACCCTCTCCGCCACCCTACGCCCTGCGGGCTTCGGGTGGCAGGCCACCCTTGTCTCCCGAAGCTACGGAGTAGCGTAGGGAGATTGGCCTGACGCCCGAAAACGCATCTTGGGCGTAGGAGTGTCGCCCGAAGCTCCACTCATCTACCGAAGCTTTGGCGTAGGTAGGTGGAGCGTAGGGGGACTGGAGCCGCATATGTGGTATGTTTACTTTCTTGAATTGAATAATGGGAGTATTTATGTCGGCTCAACGCCCGACTTAAAACGCCGGTTTGAATCACATCAAAAGGAACAGGTGCAATCTACCAAAGCCTATGCGCCGATGATGCTAAAATCCTATGTTGCCGTTGAGACAGAAGCTATTGCCAGAGAATTAGAAAAATATTTCAAATCTGGTTCTGGAAAAGCGATAGCATTAAAAAGATTCCTAAAATAAATCCGCTGAGTTCGAATCTCACATGCGTTTTTATCTCACCATCAATTGCGAGGATTTATGGAATCATCACAAAAACAAGAGCCAACAGCTTATGAAACGCTCTGTGATAAATTGCGAACGCTGGCAAAATCAGAAGGGCGCAATATGTCGGAAGCCGAAATACACAAAAGCGCACGGAATCTGAGGGGATATTTGGAATTTATGCTTACGCTAACCAGTAAGAGTTATTAGATAACCTACAACTTGTGCGGATTTCGATTAGGGCAGGATTTATCGCTACAACGGTTGGGGATGGTTTTTGTTCCCATCACCATCAATGCGCCGCATTTCACGCCATCCCTCAAGAAGGAACATTTTTTCCCTGTGGGGCGGTCGGTCAGCCAGAAATCACACGGCTTGTTCGTGCATTTATAGACGGGACCAAAACGGCCTCGCGCTACCTCCAGCGTTCCCTTCTTGCATGAAGGGCATTTTACCCCTGTCGGTGGCAAATCTGCGTGAGCGCATTCTTTTGAAGACATAGATTCTAATCTCCCAGTATTAACCAGCACGGATGTAGGATTATCCGTGCTGGTATTGTTTGTTACGCTGCGGCTTTTCCTTCAGCCATTGCAATAAATTCGTCGTTTGGCTTTGCATCTGCCAGATGGTTGCAATAGTTCGTCAGCGTTTTCATCGCTACCCCCATCACCACCTCAAAGACCTGCGCCTTCGTATATCCAGCAGCAAGAAATGATTGGATGTCCTGTTCTTTAACCATACCACGCTCATCAACGATTTTGCGCGTGAAGTCTCTAAGAGCATCTAATTTGCTATCTGCCAGCGGCTCAAGCGCAATCGTCGCTTTAAGCGTACGCTCATCGATATTTGCCATGCGCCCCAAGCCCGTATGCACCGTTCGGCAATAACTGCACCCGTTAAGTGCGCTAACCGTTAGCAGAACAATCTGTTGCTCTTGTGGTGTCAGGGAAGTTTTGTCATAGGCTCCCGCCAAATTCATGACTGCCTCAAGTACAATGGGTGATTCCGCCACATATGCCGCCAGATTCGGAATGAATCCATACCGCTCTTTTACCTTTGCCAATATCTCAGCCGCTCCTGCAGGGGCTGATTTGTCAGTGTGTTGAGTAAATATGTTCATGGTTTTCCCTTTTATGTTGCTTGATGTGACCAGCCTGTTGAGTAGACCGGTTGGTACAGAATATAAAGCAACTAGACAGACCGGTCAATTTAATTTATTGTGGTCTGGTAGATTGGCAAAAAATAAAGCAAAATACATGAAGCGAGACCGCCATACCGATACGCATGACCGTTTGCTCACAGCAGCAGCTAGTCTTATGTGGGAGCGCAGTTTTCAGGCTACTGGCGTAGATGAAATTTGCCAGCGTGCTCAGGCGAAGAAAGGCAGCTTCTACCATCATTTCTCATCAAAAACAGATTTGGCTATTGCTGCTATAGAACATAGTTGGCAACAAACGAAAGAGCGCTTTTTTGCGCCTATTTTCTCGTCTGATGAGGGAGGAATAAAACAAATAGAGAAGCTGATTGTTACTATTCATGATTTCCAGAAGCAGACCGCGGCAACAGCCGGTGATGTGCTTGGATGCCCTTTTGGAAATCTTGGTCAGGAAATGGCGCACCAAGATGAACGGATAAGGACGACCTTGCAGCGCATCTTTGATGAACATTGCGATTTTCTTGAGGCAGCCTTAAATCGTTCTGAGGCCAAGGGAGAAATACCATCAGGTGACAATAAGCAGCGCGCAAAAAACATCTTTGCATTACTCGAAGGCGCGTTAATGATGGCGAAGATAGCTAACGATACGGATGTGTTTGAGAAAGTGTTTCCCTCTGCGCTGGCAATAAGCCGAAGTTCATGAGCTATTACGCTCCCTCATGCTGCTAGCCTCTTAATTACTTCGCTTTCTGTAAAATTAATTTTATGCTGAACTATCAATAGACACTCAGTCGGGCGGGTTCGAAAACCGTTCGCTATGCGCCGCCATTAATTCACATATTTTATAACATAAACAAATACTTGGTATTTTCACTGGTTTACCTACCCATCCCTGTACCCATCCTGTAATAGAAAACCGGTCATATCGGCAGATACGGATAGCCCCAGGCCAGGTAAGCCTGTCGCAGTTTCATTTAAGTAGGGTGGCTCAGACGCAATATCATTGCGGGGCGTGTAAATGCCAACTATGCTCGAAAGAGGTGATTGTTTTTGCCAACCGGCCACCTGTGTTTTGAGATTTTATGATGGCTGAAAAGAAAAACACCATTCTGGTAGTGGACGATGAGCCACATATCCAGAAGATGCTTGGCATTCTTCTGGATGTCGAGGATTTCAGGATTGCCGAAAGCGCGTCTGGCAAGCAGGCGATACGCATGTGCGCCTCGGTCAAGCCTGACCTGATGCTGCTGGATCTTGGCCTGCCGGATATGAACGGCAAGGAGGTCATCACCGCTGTCCGGGAATGGTCGCAGGTGCCCATTATCGTTCTTTCGGTGTCCTCATCCGATGATGAAATCACCACGGCGCTGAACATGGGCGCTAATGATTACGTTACCAAGCCTTTCAATGTGGGCGTCCTGATGGCGCGTATCAATGCCGCCCTGCGCACCTCCGCGGTGCAGGAGACCGGCGAACCGGAATTATGCAATGGCCCGTTGCGCATGGATCTGGTGCGCCATGAGGTGTTTTTGCATGATAAATTGCAAGCCTTTACGCCCAGGGAATATGATCTGCTGCGGCACTTTATGATCAATCGCGGCAAGATGCTGACCCACAGGGAAATTCTCAAAAAAGTCTGGGGCGCGGCCCATGCCGAGGACACCACTTACTTGCGCGTTTATATCGGACAGATCCGTGCAAAGATCGAAGAAAATCCTGCGGCGCCCGCCTTCATTACCACCGAGCCCGGCATTGGCTACCGGATGGAAGTGGTATAGCAACTTCCACAAAAACTCGAAAATGTCCTTCCGTCCGGGTGCGCCGTGGCCGGTGGGCGTGAAGCAGCCTGCCCCCTAAAGCTTATAGCTTAGTCACAAAGGGGAACCTGCCCCTTCCCTTGACAGACTCTTCTCATTTGCGGGGAGAGATAAAGGGGGTCAGGTAATAATGTAATTTATCAATAAAATAAATATCGGAAATCATTTCAAATAATGTCTTGGGGAGATACAAAATATAGCCCAAATATAACCGAACTATAGCCAAATTATGGCCATAATCAATATGCTAATAAGAGATAGTTTCGGGCGCAATAAATGAAGTATTGATTACAAGCCCACTTAGCACGAGTTAGATGTTAACCAAGGCCAACTGGCTTTTCACGCGTTAGGAGATCGCTATGCATGAGAAGAAAAACACTATTCTGGTAGTGGACGGTGAACCGAAGATACAGAAGATGCTTGAGGTTGTTCTGGCTGCCGAGAATTTCAGGATTATCGACAGCACTTCCGGCAAGCAGGCGATGCGGATGTGCGCCTCAGTCAAACCAGATTTGATATTGCTTGAGCTTTGCCTGCCGGATATGGACGGCAAGGATGTTATCAAGAATATTCGTGAATGGTCGCAAGCGCCAATTATCATTCTTTCCGTATGTTCATCCGATGAGGAAATCGTCACGTCGCTGAACATGGGCGCCAACGATTACGTTACCAAGCCGTTTAATGTCGATGTCCTGATGGCGCGTATCAATGCCGCCCTGCGCACCTCCGCGGTGCAGGAGACCGGCGAACCGGAATTATGCAATGGCCCGTTGCGCATGGATCTGGTGCGCCATGAGGTGTTTTTGCATGATAAATTGCAAGCCTTTACGCCCAGGGAATATGATCTGCTGCGGCACTTTATGATCAATCGCGGCAAGATGCTGACCCACAGGGAAATTCTCAAAAAAGTCTGGGGCGCGGCCCATGCCGGGGATACCGCCTATTTACGTGTCTATATCGGACAGATCCGTGCAAAGATCGAAGAAAATGCGAAATTACCCAACTTTATAAAGACCGTACCAGGCGTTGGCTACCGGATGGATATCATTCCACCCACTGCTTTTAAGCAGATAAAGCTAAAGCGGCATGCCTATTTTATGCCCCCCTTACGTCTAATCACTTTTCCCATGCAGTAAGCTTGCGGGGATGCTTCTAAGTATTCAGCTGAACCTGAACCAAGGAGAATTTTATGAAACCATATCAAAAAACAATCGTTGCAATGATAGCCCTGACCTCGTTGGCCGCATGCGGCAACACCAAGGGCGACCGGGCGCTGAGCGGCGGCGCCATTGGCGCGGGCGCGGGCGCTGTCGGCGGCGCAGTCCTGGGTGCTGACCCGGTAACCGGCGCAGTAATCGGCGGCGCTGTCGGCGCGGCTACCGGCGCTTTGACCAAGAAAAAAGATGTCGATCTCGGCAAGCCAATCTGGAAATAATCGCCAAATATAAGGAATGCAGCCATGTTGGGCTACGTAATCACCTTCTTTATTCTGGCGGTAATTGCGGGACTTCTCGGGTTTGGCGGCCTAGCCGCCGACTTCGCAAGCATCGCCCAGTTTCTGGCGCTTGTATTTGTCGTGCTGTTTGTCGCGAGCCTTATCTATAGTATGGTGACGGGGCGCAGGGATAACCTGCTGCCATAGCTGGGACGAATGATCGAATATAAAAAAGGGAACCATCTGGTTCCCTTTTTTTATTAAAGTGTTTCGCCGGACAGTATTACCGCCCGGCGAAACCGCCTGTTTACTGTAGGACGATTTCGACACGGCGGTTTTGCGGTTCGCGCACACCATCTTCGGTCGCAACCAGCGGTTCGGTCTCGCCTTTGGCGGCGACGGTGATTTCCGTTTCCGGCACACCCAGCGCCAGCAAGCGGGCTTTCACCGCATTGCCCCGGCGCATGGACAGCGCCATGTTGTATTCGTCCGAACCGGAGCGGTCCGCATGGCCGCTGGCGGCAATACGCACCGAGCCATTGGCCTTGGCATAGGCGACGGCGTCACTCAGGATCGTGTCTGCCTCGGCCGAAATATCGGAACGGTCAAAATCAAAGAACACCAGGAAGTTGCGCGGCAATGCTGCGGGTTCAACTTCCGCCGCAGGCGCGGGCGCGGGGGCAGGCGCCGCTGCAACTGGCGTCACAACAGTGGCCGCCTTTGGCGCGCCAAAGTTAAAGCGCAACCCGACCAGGGCCGCGTGTGATTTATATTCTGTTTCTACCGAAGTCCCGCCGCTGGTGCGCATATCGGGATCCTGGGTCGCGAAATAGCGATATTCCGCCGCCAGCTCAACAGCATTGCTCACTGCATAAGAAAGACCCGCGATGCCCTGATAGGCAAAAACGCGATCCGAATCATTTACGCCAATTCCGGGTACGCCAACCGGTTGTACGCCGTCATATCTGATCTTTGCATAGCCAATACCACCGCCAATATAAGGCGAGACGCGACCGTTCATATTCACATCGTACAACAGGTTCAGCATCGCGCTTCTGGCCTTGATTTCGCCGGAACCGGTGGTGGAGCCGGAAACGCCATCAACATCGTTTTGACGGTAACCGAGTTCAAATTCTGACCGAAGGCCGTTGCCGAAACGATACCCAATGGATGGAATGACCGCATAGCCGGTATCGGTATCGACGGAGCGGTTAATGCCAACGCCTGTGCCGCTGACGTCCAGATCGTTGGTGAAGTTGGCGCCGCCCATGATGCCAACAAACGGCCCCTCGGGGGCCGCAAATCCTGCCGGGGCATATGCCACAGCACTTAGTCCAATCGCCGCAAGGGCCAGTTTCCGCATTTGCATCTGTTTTTTCCTATTTGTAGAAATCCGCTGAAGCGCCAAGCGGCCCGCTATTCCGTTCACTTCCCTAGAACGTAAATTCCTCATTTTTCGGCAGCTATACCTCAGGAGTTCTTTTAAAATATTTACTCAGGACCGCCTGTAACTGATGCGGGCTGAAAGGCTTGGCAATGTAATCATTCATTCCCGCCGCCATGCATTTTTCCCTATCGCCTTTCATGGCATGCGCCGTCATGGCGACAATCGCGATCGGCGGCGCGGAGTTTTCTTTTTCAATCCTGCGAATTTGGCGCGTGGTTTCATAGCCATCCATCACCGGCATTTCCACATCCATCAGGACGACAGAATATTTACCGGAAGCAAATCGTTCGATTGCTTCCTGTCCGTTGCGCGCCACTTCGTAATGATAGCCGAAATTATGGAACATGCTGGTGGCGACCAGCACGTTCGGCTCATAATCCTCCACCAGCAGAATGGGCCGCATCAACGCATTGGCCTGCATATCGAGGTAGATGATGTTTTTCTGGTAATGTACTTCACTATCGCTATCGCTGGCTTCCACCGGCAGGCTGAGATGCAGCACGAAAGACGATCCCTGCCCCACGACACTGGTAACCGATATGGAGCCACCCATGCGTTTCGCCAAAGCCTGGGAGATGGAAAGGCCAAGGCCGGTGCCGCCATATTTGCGGGTGATGGCTGCATCCGCCTGAACAAACCGGTCAAAGATTGTCCCGAGTTTATCTTCCGGAATGCCGATGCCGGTGTCGGTTACAGTTACCGTGATCGCTTTTTTGCCGTTGCCTTTGCCGCCATTGGCGAAAAACACCGAAACGCTGCCGCCGCTATTGGTGAATTTAACGGCGTTACCGACCAGGTTAAGCACGATCTGGCGAACACGCCCCTTGTCGCCGATATAGGTCTTATAAAGACCAGGTTCATAGTGGACGATAAGATTGACGCCCTGTTGCTTGGCCTTGACGGACATGACGCTGACCACCTGATCCAGCAAAGAAGTCATGCTGAACGGCGCATTTTCCATATCAATGTCCTGGGCTTCCATCTTGTCGATGTCCAGCAGGTCATTGATCAGCATCATGAGCGATTCCGAGCTGCTTTGCAGCACGTCAACGCACTGCTTCTGCTTTGCGTCAAGCTTGGTGGTTTGCAGAATATGGGTAAGCCCGATCACCGCATTCATCGGCGTTCTGATCTCGTGGCTCATATTGGCGAGAAAATCGGATTTCGCCTTATTGGCCTTTTCAGCGACGAGGGTTGCATCCTCGGCGGATTGCATTCTTTTCTGCGCCTCCCTGGTGGCGTGCTCTGCTGAGCGGAGGCTTGAATCCGCCACTCTTTGCGTGGAGTCGGTGATGATTTTCAATTCCGCAGCGGTAACAATATCCTGTTTTTCTCTCTGATCCGATCTTGCCTGTTTAGCGTCCGATTTGAATTTTAAATCCTGAGCAACATCCAGATTGACCAGGGCCAGTTTTTCAGCTCTTTCCGTATTCGACTCGGCCAGTTGATACGCCAATTGCCGCAAGTCATGCGCCTGCGCCTGTGCGGCTTTCCTAGAGTCTATTTGTATATACATAAATGCCAGAATTAATCCGACTGATATTGTCGCGGCGATGAGGTCCTCATTCCTGAATGACTCAAACACCATGGCGAGCAGCAGGCGGATGATGCTCACCGCCAGAATGATATACAGGCCGTAATCCAGCAGAAATTTTTTGAGGGCATTCATCTTGTTTTTTTTACCTGGGTTCCATGAGGCCATCCATGAATGCGCCCACTGTATCCATGGCGCGCGCAGTTATGGGGGACTGATTCAGTAACGTTCCCGGCATCCGCCGAAGCCGCCGCAGGCACACAAGCAGCAAGAGCACTAACGCCACAATGACCACCAGCGCAGATATGCCGGTAATCAGCATCGCCCAGTGTTGTTCTGTTCCAACCTGTATCAATGCGAAGTAGCCACCGTACAGGCTACCCACCAGCATTGCACCAACCATTATCGAGATAACAATGGCAAGCCCTACCGACAGCCCTGCAACCACGACCATGCGGGACAGCAATTGCCGGGACGCCCAACCGCCATAGGCAGCCTGACCGGCAGTGGCGATGGCAAGCAGCTTTTGCATCAGTGACACGCTGTTTATCCCACTTAACGGCGCAGCAGCGCGCCAAGAAGCACGCCCACCCCCAGGGCAATTACGCCTGAACGCAAGGGATTGGTCTGGAACTCGCTGGTCAGCCTGTCGCTGACATAGGAAACTTCATCCCCGGCAGCGTCGATCATGCCGCGCACCTTGCGCCCGGCCTGATTGGCGGCGTTGTGCAGATCGTCATTTATTTCACGCGCGGCGTTCTTCACTTCGCGCACTGCGTCGTCTTGTTCTGTTGTAGCGGACATAATATCACTCCCTGGTATTGAATTGTGTGTGGCGGAAAGCGCGAAGCGTCAGATGCGCCCGGTGAGCAGTAAGATCAGCAGGATGATCACCACCAGCCCCACGCCTCCGCTGGGGTAATAGCCCCAGTTCCGGCTGTGGGACCACCGTGGTAGTGCGCCAAGCAGCATCAGTATCAAAATGACTAAAAGGATTGTGGAAAGGGTCATAAGAATCTCCTGTGTGGAACTTCCTGCAATATGACCGGATGTTCACAAAGGCGCGATGCGGCTTAGCCGCCGGGGCGTAAGGAACCCGTAAAGATGGACAAATTGCGGGACGTTTTTGTTCCTGGCTGAAGCATCTGGCATTATTTGCAAATCATTGATTATCTCGCTTCACTACCTGATCCCCTCCCTGTCCCTCCCCTTTACAAGGGGAGGGAACCCTGGAACTGCCAGCGTTTATAAACGCAGATGCGCCGGGATACTCCCTCCCCCTGAAAGGCAGGGCTATCGCATATGAAATTTCGTTCACTGCATGTAGCTCCCTCTCCCCTTGTGGGAGAGGGTTGGGGTGAGGGGGCTGTGTGTAAAAGCTTTTTTACGCGCATAAATGCGCATCCCCTCATCC
>JBMOMW010000023.1:0-2317 GCA_049325255.1 Pseudomonadota bacterium
ATCGATCCGGATTCGCCCTTCGCAAAATTACAGGCACTGAAGGAGCGTATGCAGAAATCAGCTTGAATGGAGGCACATGACAGGAAACAGCGTAACGCAATTTGAAAACTATGATTGCAGCCTTCGTGTCGATAAATGGCTGTGGCATTCCCGTTTCTTCAAAAGCCGCTCTGCTGCGGCCCGTTTCGTCGCCAGCGGCAAAGTCCGCGTCAATCGCCGTCCCATTTCAAAGACCGCCCATGCCCTGAAGGAAGGCGATGTGCTAACCTTTGTACAGAATGACGCGGTTATCGTCGTTCAGGTCCGCGCCCTGGGCGAACGCCGGGGGCCACCGGCCGAAGCCAAAAGCCTGTATCAGGATCTTTCAGACGCCACGCACGATCTTATGGAAAAGCGGCCGCTTGCGCCCGCTTCTCAGCCCATGCTAGATCGTGCGTATGGTCAATTGGATTTTATCACTTTTCACGCGGCAACTGGCTAAGGATGCGGCACAAAAATCAACACGCCCGATGGCTGAAAAGCATATCGCGGCAGTGGCGCTTCTGATTGAAGCGGCCAAACTGGATGGTGATTTCGGCGCACAGGAACAAGCCGCGATCCGCAGCATTGCAGCCAACCATTTCGCGCTGAACGAGGACGAGGTCACAACTCTGTTTGAGCTTGCCAACCAGCGTCAGGACAGCGCCAATCAGATATTCCGGTTTACCCACGAAATCAATCTCTCCTATACCCCCGAAGAGCGTGTAGAAGTGGTGGAAATGTTGTTGGAAGTCGTTTATGCAGACGGGGTTTTGCATGATTACGAAGCCAATCTTATGCGCCGGATCGGTGGACTGATTTATGTGTCGGACATGGATCGCGGTAATGCCCGCAAGCGGGTTATGGCGCGACTGGGAATTGAATGATAGGCAGCGCCCCCAGAAAACTGGTTTGGGCATATAATAGGGAGAATTAGATGACTTATATCGTCACAGAGGCCTGCATTAAGTGCAAATTCATGGACTGCGTGGAGGTCTGCCCTGTGGACTGTTTCTACGAAGGCGAAAATATGCTGGTGATTCACCCCGACGAGTGCATCGATTGCGGGGTGTGCGAGCCGGAATGCCCCGCCGAAGCCATCGTCCCCGACACCGAACCGGGCCATGAAAAAATCGCCGGCGTGAACCGGGAATATGCCCTGAAATGGCCCAATATCACGGTTGCGGGCACGCCACCGGACGATGCCGAGGACTTTAAGGGCGTGGACGGCAAGTTCGACAAATATTTTAGCTCAAAACCCGGCCACTAACGCATTTTCGGGAGGTTCGGCTAAAATGCCCGCCCGTCTATCTTTTTTCGCGCCGTCAACCAGTTCTTAGGAAAAATCAGGCACTGTGTGCCGTGAATTTATCCAAGAGGGCGGTAATATCTATGTCGCAGATTAAAACTCGGCCATTCAGCGCCGAGATTCAGCTCATGAAACAGGCAGATGGTTTGGCGGTGGCGTTTAATGCAGCGCCACCCCCGGCGCAGCATCCCGCAGCTTTTTCCGGCCAGGCCGAAATTTTAGCGGCTATTGCCAAGTTGCGTGAAGAGCTGTTCAAAAAATCGGGCAATGAAGGGGCCGATGCCGCGATGGCGTCCGTCACGGATAGAATGCTGGAGGCCCATGGCCGCGATATTGAAGACGCCAAAAAACTGAAAGCCGAGATTGACAAGCTTTCCGCCGCCATCGACACTACAAAGCGCGAAATCGCGACGATGCGCTACAAAGACGCCAATAAATATGAGCGCATTACTGATGTCACCCATGAGCTGGATGAGGTGGTTCTGGATACTGAGCGCGCGACAGAAAATATCCTGTGCAGTTGCGAAGACATAGAAAAACACATTGACGCCATTGAACTACAGGCCAGCTCGCCAGAAGAACGGGCCGAAATTGCCGGACTGGGGCAAAAAGTCGTCAAAATCTACGAAGCCTGCAATTTTCAGGATATTGCCGGCCAGCGCATTACCAAAGTGGTCAATACACTGAAATTCATCGAAGAGCGCCTGGAAGTGATGATGGGCATCTGGGGTGGCCATGAAGAATTCGAGGCTGTCGATTTACCCGAAAAAGAAATTGGGCATGAGGACGATTTACTGCTGAATGGCCCCGCGCGTGAGGGCAGTGACAGCGTCAGCCAGGACGATATCGACGCCCTGTTTGATTAGACAATTTTGTGAACGGATTGAAGCGCCTTTAACCCCACGATGTCATTACCCGGCTTGTCCGGGTAATCCATGCCACATCCAATGGCTTGGGTTTTGGGGGTGTGGGTTGCCCGGCTAAACCGGG
>JBMOMW010000024.1:0-20663 GCA_049325255.1 Pseudomonadota bacterium
TAGCTCGCGCATGACGGTGCTTCCCCTGTGGAAGCTGAAAGAGGGAATACGGTAGGGCTTAGCGCCTGAAGCCGTAGCTGCCCCCGCAACTGTAAGAGGCAAGGTTTTGCCAAAGGCCACTGGGCGCTGTGCCCGGGAAGGCGGCAAGACCAGTTGAGCCTCAAGCCAGGAGACCTGCCGTCTGACGTTTTTTTGGGGCGGGGCGCCCTGGGTTTGAGCGTGGCCTTAATCTATGGCCGCTACCGTACCGGGTTGACTCTTGCAATTCGGCGCGGCGAATCTGCGCCCCTCTCGTGAATGATGACCGAAGCGCCATAACGATATGAGGGCGAAGTGCACAGTACGGCCTTGCAGACCATCCATATCTGCGTCACGTGCCAGCATCCGGGTGAAGATCAGCCGCCCGGCGTGCGCGCGGGACAGCAGTTTTATCAGGCTGTCGCTGCGCGTGCCGCGCAGACCGGGGCGCCACTTCATGTTGCCCCGGTGGAATGCATGGCGAACTGCAAGCGCGGCTGTACGGTTGCCTTCGTAGCATTCGGGAAGTGGACCTATATTCTGGGCGAGATCGATCCCGGCGTACCCGGCATGACCGATGCCGTGCTGGCCTGCGCCGCACTTCAGGCGGAAAGTCCGGATGGTACAATTTCCTATTTCAAGCGCCCGCAGATATTGCGAAAGGGCACCATTGCCCGCGTCCCGTCATTGTCATCAGGAGCAGAACCATCATGAACACCATGGGACAGGGGAAAATTCCAGCAACCATCGTGACCGGCTTTCTCGGCGCCGGAAAGACCACGCTGATCCGCCATATTTTGCAGAATGCCGGAAATCGGCGTCTCGCGCTGATCATCAACGAATTCGGCGATGTGGGGGTCGATGGCGAGATATTGAAAGCTTGTGGTGTCGAGAATTGCCCAGAGCAGAACATCATCGAGCTTGCCAATGGCTGCATATGTTGCACCGTTTCGGATGACTTCATCCCGGCTATTGAAGCGCTGTTGGCCCATGATCTGAAGCCCGAACACATTATCATTGAAACCTCTGGTCTTGCTTTGCCAAAGCCGCTGCTGCAGGCGTTTCAATGGCCCGCAATCCGCTCACGGCTGACCGTGGACGGGGTCATCGCCGTTGTTGACGGGCCTGCGGTCGCCGCAGGCCAATTTGCCGACAGCCCGGAAAACCTTGCCCGTCAGCGCGCCCTGGACCCATCACTCGATCACGATAATCCGCTGGAGGAAGTCTATAAAGATCAGCTCTTGTGCGCCGATCTCATTATCTTGAACAAGACGGACCTGCTAAGCGAGGAACAGTCACGCGCCGTCGCGCACGAGATAAATGCATTGATACCACGGGCCGTTAAGACAGTGCTTGCGCGCCAGGGGCGTATCGATCCGGACATCCTGCTAGGTCTGGGTGCGGCGGCAGAAGATGATCTTGCCGCGCGTCCCTCGCACATCGACGCGGAGGGTGAGCACGACCATGAGGATTTCCAGAGTTTCGTGGTGCAGATTGCGGAAATCGCAAATCCTGATGAACTTGTGGAACGGCTACAGCGCGTGGTGCAGGCCCATGATGTGTTGCGGGTGAAAGGTTTTGCTGTTGTCCGCTCCAAGCCGATGCGGCTGATCGTGCAAGGTGTGGGCAATCGCTTTCAACATCATTACGACCGCATTTGGGGTGCCGATGAGGCGCGCCAGGGGCAGCTTGTCGTCATCGGCCGCATCGGCCTAGATCGCGACGCGATCACCGCTGCCATTCTGGGCTGAGCGCGGCGCCCATGCACATACTTGTCACCCACGGGCAAAGCCTTGACGCCTTCGGCCAGCCGGTCGATCTGGATCAGTCACCGGGTGATATTGTTGTGCTGTCTTTCACTGACAGCGATCTGTCTGCTTTTGCGGCGGCGGCTGATCGGGCCTTTGGCGGATTGACAGATACTGTCCCGTCCGTCCGTCTTGCAAGCCTGGCGCAACTAGGCCACCCGATGTCGATCGACCTCTATATTGAAAAGGTCATCGCGCATGCGCGTTGCGTGCTGATCCGGTTGCTTGGCGGACTGGATTATTGGCGCTATGGCGCAGAGCAGATTTTCGCTGTGGCGAAGCGGCAGGGCATCCCGCTGGCCATTGTTCCGGGCGACGCGACGCCCGATGCGCGACTTTCGACCGTGTCCACACTGCCGCCGGAAACGCTTGAGCTTTTCGCGCGCTATTGCAGCGAGGGCGGCATTGCCAATCTTTCCAACGCGCTGCGACTGGCGGCGAACCTGGCGGGGATGGATGCCGAGGTCGCACCGCCGTGTGCGCTGCCGCGTTACGGCGTCTATCGTCCCGGCGAGGGCGTTACCGATAAGATGCCAGTCACCGCCGCAGACAAACCAGTGACGGCGATCATATTCTATCGCGCGCTGCTTCTGGCTGGCGATCTGGCCCCCATCGACGCGCTTCATGCCGCACTTGCCGCGCGCGGCATGCAACCGGTTGCACTCTTTGCCGCAAGTCTTAAGGAACCGGACGCCGCCCATTTCATTCAGCAAAGTCTGGCAATGTTTCGGCCAACCGTGATCGTCAATACCACAGCGTTTTCGGCAAAAGCTGCGCCGCAAGCACCAAGCCCGCTTGATGCGCCCGGCGTCCCTGTATTTCAGGCTGTTCTGGCCGGGTCAAGCCGGGAAGCCTGGATTGCAGCGCATCGGGGCCTGAGTGCGGCGGACCTGGCAATGAATGTCGTCCTGCCAGAACTTGATGGCCGGTTGTTAACGGGGAGTATCTCTTTCAAGCGCGCCGCCGGACACCGGACTGATTTGCAGTTTACCCGCCATGTGCATGAACCGGACTCAGCAGGGGTTGCGCATACCGCAGATGTGGCCGCCGCCTGGGCGCGGCTCGCGGCCTGCCCGCGCGCGAACAAGCGCCTTGCCATTCTATTGCCAGACTATCCGGGAAAATCTGGCCGTGCAGGATCGGGGGTTGGCCTTGATGGTCCTGCAAGCGCCGCCAGCATTCTCAATCTGTTGCGCGCGCAAGGATATGCAATTACCAAAGCCCCCCGTGGCGATGAAATATTCCGTCATCTGACGAATGGGCAATCAATGCCATTCATGGATACAGTGACGTACCAGCGTCTTCTGGAACGGCTTCCGCAAAGCGTGATTGCGGGCGTAACGGCAGCCTGGGGTCAACCCGGCGAAGACGCCAACTGTGTCGATGGGCTGTTTCATCACCACATAATGGAGCTTGGCTCTGTCGTGCTGTCCATTCAGCCTGACCGCGCCGCGCGAATAGGCCGCAAGGACAGCTATCATGATCCGGTGTTGCCGCCGCGTCATGCCTATATAGCTTTTCACCTTTGGCTCCGGTATATCCGTGAGGTGCATGCCATCGTCATGCTGGGCGCGCATGGCACGCTGGAATGGCTGCCGGGAAAGGCGGTGGCGCTGTCTGAAACCTGCTTTCCGCGCGCCATCATCGGATCGACACCGGTTATTTATCCCTTCATCGTCAGCAATCCAGGCGAAGCCGCCCAGGCCAAACGCCGTCTTGGCGCGGTTACCATCGGCCATATGACGCCACTATTTGTTGCGGCAGGTCTGTATGGCGCCGCCGCCGAGATCGAGCCGCTGATCGATGAGTTCGCAGAAGCGCAGGGCCTTGATCCACGCCGGGCCGCCGGTTTGTCAGATGAAATTTTATCACGGGCGCATGTAAGCGGTCTTGCCGCCGAATGTGGTGTTGCAGCGGATATGGACCGGATCGCCGCCATCGCAAAGCTTGATACCTGGCTGTGTGAAATCAAGGAAATGCGCATTCGCGATGGGCAACATATTTTTGGCGCAACGATACAGGCGCAAGCAGATGATGGAACCTCACCCGCTATGCGCGATGCCTGCGCGAAAGCCGAACAGGATGCGCTGGTTTCCGTCCTTGACGGGCGTTTTGTTGCGGCTGGTCCAGGCGGCGCGCCATCGCGGGGGCGACGTGATGTGCTGCCGACGGGACGCAATCTTTATGCCGTTGATCCGCGCGCAGTGCCCACACGCACGGCAATGGCGTCCGGCAGCCGGGCCGCCGCCGAATTCATCCGTGTGCATATGCAACAGCATGGCGACTGGCCGCGCCATGTGGTGATGGATTTATGGGCGAGCACGAGCATGCGCACCGGCGGTGAAGATCTGGCGCAAGCTCTGGCGCTGCTTGGCGTCAGGCCCGTGTGGGACCACGCCTCGACACGGGTGACGGGCTATGAAATTCTGCCGCTGGCAAAAATGCAATGGCCGCGAATTGATGTCACATTACGTATTTCAGGTCTGTTCCGTGACGTGTTTCCGGCACAGATAGATTTTTTTGACGCCGCTATATCGGCAATCGCAAAGCTCGACGAACCGGATGAATCAAATTATCCCGCTATGGCGTCGCGGCGGCGGGGTCAGGATGGCCCCCGAATTTTCGGTCCCGCTCCCGGCGCCTATGGCAGCGGCATTGAGCGAATGCTGGCCGAGGGAACGTGGCAGAAGCGTGAGGAACTGGCGAACGCCTATCTTGCCGCTTCGTCGCACGGATACGGACGCATTTGCGATGGCCAGGCAAGCAAGGCCGCGCTGAATAACCGGCTTGCATCGGTTGACGCAATTATTCATGTGGCCGATATGGCCGAGACCGACATGCTGGATACCGGAACGGCGCCCGCGCATATTGGCAGTCTTGCCGCAGCGGTCGCAGCCAGCGGCAATCGCCCGGCGGCGCTTTATGAATCAAACACCAGCGATCCTGAGCGCCCCCAGGTGCAGGCTTATCACACTGCGGTTGCACGCACGGTGCGCGCGCGCGCGGGCAACCCGCGCTGGATTGCGGGACAGATGCGGCATGGCCCAAGCGGGGCAGCGGTCATGGCGGATACGGTTGATGCCCTGTTCGACTTTGCCGCAACGTCGGGGATAGATTGCAAGCCCCAGTTCAGCATTTTGTTTGACGCCTTTCTTGGCGACCAAAAAGTGGCTGACTTTCTGCGCACGGCCAACCCAGCGGCGCTACATGCGATTGCAGCGCGGTTCAGCGAGGCGATCCGGCGCGAGCTTTGGCAACCAAGGCGCAACTCAGTTGCCATGCGGTTGGCGCAGTTTGCGGGGGTAGTGTCATGAGTGGGCGCGCATCGCAGCGGCGCGGCTGGTGCCCCAGCGTCCTGCGCCCGATGGAATCGGGTGATGGGTTGATCGTCCGTGTACAACCGCACGAACAGCGTATCACCGCGCCACAAATGCGGGCGCTCGCCCATGCAGCAGCGCAATTTGGCAACGGCATTATTGAATTGACACGGCGCGCCAACCTGCAAATTCGCGGCGTGACAGCAGGCTCCCTCGCGCATCTGCAAGAGGCGCTGCGCGAGACCGGCTTATTTGATGAGGATGCTGCAAGCCCCCCATGTGATGTCATAAAAAGTCCTATTGCTGCAATCGATCCACAAAAGCTTCGCGCGGCTATTGGACTTACCATCACGCAAACTGGCAGGTGGTTTGGGATCGGCATACCGTTCGGCGTCGGCTTCACCTCTCAATGGCAGGGCCTGGCAGGCCTGGCAGAGCGTTTCGGCAAGGATGAAATCCGCCTGACACCATGGCGCATTGTTGTCCTGCCGCTTTTTGCCGCGCGCGATGCGCAGGCGCTTGCGGCAGAGGCCCAGGCGCTGCATTTCATCACCGAGCCGCAGGATACGCGCCTTTCACTCGTGGCTTGCACCGGCGCACCCGCCTGCGCGTCTGCGATGGGCCGCACACGCGAGATCGCATTTACGCTGGCGGCAGAGGCGCCAACGCTTTTTGACGGCGCAACGGTGCTGCATGTGTCGGGCTGTGCAAAAAGCTGCGCGCATACCGGTTCCGCCACAATTACACTGGTGGCAGATAAAGACGGCTATCGTCTGGGCCTGAACGCCAGCGCCGTAGAGATGGAATACACCCGCCCGCTTCCCCTGAATATGATTATCACCTATCTGCGCACACTGGCCGCACGTTTCGCGCGCGAAGCGCAGCCCAATGAAAGCGCGGCCGCTTTTCTCTCGCGTATCAAGCCAGCACTCCCAGGCGCTATCGAAAATGTCTAGATCACATGAATATATACGTCACGGCGCGGAAATTTACCGCCGCTCCTTCGCGATCATCCGCGCCGAAGCAAAGCTTGCGCGCTTCACGCTATCTGAAGCGCAGATCGCCGTTCGTATGATCCATGCATGTGGTATGGTTGAACTTGCGGACGAGATTTTGTTTTCTTCCGGATTCGCCGATACCGCGCGCTGCGCCTTGCGCGCAGGCGCGCCCATTTTGTGTGACGCCCAGATGATTGCAAGCGGCATTACGCGCGCCCGGCTTCCCGCAGAAAATGAAATTATTTGCACACTGAATGATACGAGAGTTCCTGATCTGGCGCAAAAAATGGGAACCACGCGATCTGCGGCGGCAATGGAGCTTTGGCGCGACCGGCTTGGCGGCGCTCTAGTCGCTATCGGCAATGCGCCGACCGCGCTATTTCGCCTATTTGAATTGCTTGATGAGGGCGTAGCCCCGCCAGCGGCCATTATCGGCATTCCAGTGGGCTTTGTGGGCGCCGCAGAATCAAAACAGGCGCTGGCCGAAGACGGACGCGCGCCATTCCTCATCGTACGGGGACGCAAAGGCGGCAGCGCCATGACGGCGGCGGCGATCAATGCGCTGGCAAGCGAAACGGAGTGAGAAGATGACGCCTGGAACCCTGTTTGGCATTGGCGTCGGCCCCGGCGATCCCGAACTGATGACACTGAAAGCCGCGCGCATTCTGGCCACCGCGCCGGTGGTTGCCTATTTCGCCAAACGAGGCAATCGTGGCACGGCGCGCGCCATTGTTGAGGGATATCTCGCCCGCGATGTTGTCGAGATTCCGCTCTACTACCCTTTTACGGTTGAGATTGAAGCAGATGGCGCCGCGTATGGCGGCCATATTACGCAATTCTATGATGCGTCTGCGCGTGAACTGGCGGGTCATCTTGACGCAGGACGCAATGTCGCCGTGCTGTGCGCCGGTGATCCGTTATTTTACGGCTCCTATATCTATCTGCATGACCGGCTGGCCCGGCGATTTGAGTCTGTCGTGGTTCCAGGCGTCACAAGTATTGCGGGCTGCGCATCGGTGGCGCGGCTTCCGCTATCCTCAACAAACGAGGTTTTTTCAGTGATCCCCGGCACATTGCCAGAAGATCTTCTGGAACGCCGCCTTGCAGACGCCGACGCCGCCGCAATTATCAAGATTGGCCGGAATTTTGCTAAAGTCCGGCGCGTACTGGATCGTCTTGGGCGTTTGGGTGACGCCACCTATGTCGAGCGCGGCACCATGGCGCGTCAGGTTCTGACGCCACTGGCCGCGAAGCATGATATTGATGGTGAGGCGGTTTATTTCTCGCTCATTCTCCTGCCTGGCCACAAGCCAGAAAAATGGCGGCAGGGAACCGCACAAGAAAGCAAGGCGGCGGAATGATTGGCACACTGAGCATTGTAGGTATCGGACCAGGACCGGCGCGCTGGCTTACGCCCGAGGCCAGTGAAGCGCTTTGCGCCGCCACGGACATTGTCGGGTATGCAACCTATGTTGGGCGCCTGGCCGAACGGCCTGGGCAAGTCCGGCATGTCTCAGATAATGGCGCAGAGATCGAACGCGCGCGCCATGCACTGTCACTGGCCATTTCCGGGCGTCAGGTCGTCATCGTGTCGGGTGGTGATCCGGGCATCTTCGCCATGGCGGCGGCCGTCTTCGAGGCCATTGAAACCGGGCCCGAGCTTTGGCGCGCGCTTGATGTCAAAGTGGTTCCCGGGATCACGGCGATGCTTGCCGCTGCTGCCCGCATTGGCGCGCCGCTTGGCAGCGATTTCTGCGTGATCAATCTCTCGGACAATCTCAAGCCGTGGCCGCTTATCGAAAAGCGCCTTGCCCTTGCCGCAGAGGCAGACTTTGTAATCGTGTTGTACAATCCGGCGTCACGCGCGCGGCCAGACCAGGCCAAAAATGCCTTTGCGCATCTGCGGAAATATCGCGCAGCAACAACCCCAGTAATCTTCGCCGCCGCAATCGGCCGTGAGGATGAACAAGTGGCGCTCTCATGCCTGGGCGATGCAGACGCCGTGCGTGTGGATATGCGCACGCTTATCATTATCGGCTCCAGCGCCACGCGCATTGTGCCGCGCGCCAATGGCGCATACTGGGTTTATTCCCCGCGCAAGACGGAGGCCGCATGCTGATTTTCAATCCAGTCGAGAGCCGCCTCAACAGTTGCCACCGTTTGGGCTTCGGGCAGAGCGGGCCGCGCCACCATGACTACGGGAATCCCAAGCCTGCGCGCAGCAACAATCTTTGCAGAGGTTGCGGCGGCGCCGGAGTTCTTGCTCACCACAATCTCAATGCGCGCGCCGTTCATAAGCTTCACCTCATCCTCTACCGCGAAAGGACCACGCGCCGTGATGACGCGTGCGCGATCAAGCTCTGGCGGCGGCGTAAAGCTATCGACAGCGCGAATGAGATAGTCATGCTGCGGAGCAATGCTGAAAGCGCCGATCTCAAGCTTTCCGATGGGCAGAAAAACCCGGCGCGCCGTAGTGCCAAGGGCGCGCGCCGCAGCGTGCATGTCCGCTACTTCGGTCCAGAGATCCCCTTCGCATTTCTCCCATGCCGGACGTTGCAGCCGGAGCAGCGGCAGATTTATGGCGCGCACCGCATGAACCGCATGCAAGGACATCTGCGCCGCGAAGGGATGGGTTGCATCAACCAGCACATCGATGCTGCTTTCCCCAAGGAAACGGATAAGCCCATCTACGCCGCCAAAGCCGCCGACGCGGCAAGGCACGGGCGGAAGCACAGGATTGGCCGTTCGTCCTGCAAACGACAACAGCACATCATGGCGCCCTTCGCCGGCAAGGCGTTTGGTTAGTATACTGGCTTGCGTAGTACCACCAAGGATCAGAATTTTCATGTCTCAATCCGCTGATAAGCAATCTGGATCGTATCGCGGTCCCGTGCCATCAGATAACATCCAGGAGCGCTGGCTGTCCATTGTCGGTATCGGTGAAGACGGCGCAGACGGGCTGACGGCGCAGGCGCGCATGCTGATTTCCGGCGCAAGCCTGGTGATTGGCAGCACGCGTCAGTTAGCGCTGGCGGCTGATTTTATCCGGCATGAAAAACTTGACTGGCCATCGCCGCTTCTGGAGGCCATTCCCGCGCTGCTCGCGCGCCGTGGTGAAGCCACCTGTGTGCTGGCCAGCGGCGATCCGTTTTATTACGGCATCGGGGCCACACTTTCCGCGCACCTGCATCCCAGCGAATTTATCTGCGTGCCCGCACCCTCCTCGCTATCGCTGGCCGCAGCAAAGCTTGGCTGGCCGTTGCACGAGCTTGCAACAGTGTCACTCCATGGCCGGGCGATTGAAAACATTATTCCACATCTGCAGCCAGGCACCCGGATCCTTGTGCTTTCCTGGGACGGCAGGACGCCACAGCAACTTGCCGAATTGTTGGATGCGCGCGGCTTTGGCCAGTCGGCCCTGCATATTCTCGAAGCACTGGGTGGCCCGCATGAGCGGCTGCGGCGCAGCACTGCGCGTGGCTTTAATCTAAACGCCATCGACCCGCTTAACATCGTTGGCATCGAGGTGGTGGCGGAACCGGTCGCCCGGATTATTCCACTTGCTGCGGGATTGCCGGACTGTGCGTTTGAATCGGACGGACAGCTTACCAAGCGCGAAATACGCGCCGCAACCTTATCCGCCCTTAGCCCGCGCGCGGGTGAACTGCTATGGGATGTCGGCGCTGGTTCGGGTTCCATAGCGATCGAATGGATGTTGTGCCACGCCTCGTTACGCGCGATTGCCATTGAGGAACGGGCCGAGCGCAGCGCCTGCATTCAGCGCAATGCGATGGCGCTGGGCACGCCTCTGCTTAAGATCGTTGAGGCAGAGGCGCCAGGCGCCCTGCACGATTTACCGCAACCGGATGCGGTCTTTATCGGTGGCGGCGCGAATGATCCCGGCGTGTTCGAGTGCTGCTGGGCGGCGCTGAAGCCGGGCGGGCGTCTTGTCATTAACGCGGTCAGCCTTGAAACCGAGGCGCGCCTGCTGCAATGGTATGCCGCACTGGGGGGCGAACTGCGACGTTTGTCGGTTGAGCGCGCTGATGCCCTTGGTGGCATGACCGGATGGCGTCCGGCCATGACCGTCACCCAGTGGAGCATCGTCAAGCCATGATCGCCGCAGGATTAGGCTGCCGGACCGGCTGTCCGGTTGAAGATATTCTTGCCGCCATCGCGGGGGCTGCGGAACAAGCAGGGGTGTGCCTCGATGATATTTCTCGTCTCTGCGCGCCCGACTTCAAGCGCCACGAGATCGCACTGACCGAGGCCGCAAAACAATTACAGAGGCCAATCGTTTTTGTAGCAGCCGAGGCGCTGGCTGCCCGTGCTGCACAGACAAAAACCCACTCGGATCGCGTTTTCGCGCGCTATGGCATACCTTCGGTCGCAGAAACCGCAGCGCTTGCAGGCGTGGGCGCGTCAGCCCGGCTTATGGGGCCGCGCTTTACATCAGGTGGCGCCGCCTGTGCGCTTGCGGCATCGGGCGTCGCATCATGACCGTGCATTTCATTGGCGCTGGTCCCGGCGCACCCGACCTCATTACCGTGCGGGGCCGCGATCTGGTGGCGTCGTGCCCTGTCTGCCTTTATGCTGGCTCCCTAGTGCCCTTTGAGATCATAAAACTTGCACCCTCAAATGCGCGCGTCATCGACACCGCGCCGATGAGCCTGGACGAAATCGAAGGTGAATTCCTGGCGGCCCATGCACAGGGGCTTGATGTCGCCCGGCTGCATTCGGGTGATCTGTCTATCTGGAGCGCGCTTGGCGAGCAGCTTCGACGGCTTGACGCACACGCCATTCCTTATACGATCACACCCGGCGTTCCCGCATTTGCAGCAGCGGCGGCCGCACTCGGCAACGAACTGACATTGCCGGAAATCGCCCAGAGCGTGGTGCTTACGCGCACCTCAGGCCGTGCATCCGCCATGCCCGAAACCGAGACGCTGGCGCATTTCGCACAATCGCGTGCAACGCTCGCCATACATCTTTCCATTCACGCGCTGGAAAAAGTCGTCGCCGAGCTTTTACCGCATTATGGCGAAGACTGCCCTATTGCGGTGGTGTATCGGGTAAGCTGGCCGGATGAGCGCATTGTGCGTGGAACACTAGCTGATATTGCCGAAAAGGTCCGTACACAGCCGATCGATCGCACCGCACTTATTCTTGCGGGCCCGGTGCTTGATAACACGACTTTCCGCAACAGTGCGCTTTACGATGCCAATTATCAACGCCGTTTCCGGGGCCATTCAGAATAATCGAGGCTTCATGTAACGATCCGCAATGGCCTGCGCGCAACAAGTACCCCGGCACGGTCAAAGAGCACAATCTCAAGACCGCCTTCAAGCCCCACAGGACGAAACACACCAAGGCCGCGCCCTTCAAGCGCAATGATCAGATGCTCGAAATTCTCCCCGTCGGGGTCATGGTATTCCCCGGCACCGGCATCCATGACAGCCTCGCCGACAAAGCCCGCAAGATGGGCATCCCCGTGTGGCGGTTGCGGAGCAGCGGCGCGTAAGCGCCGCTGCTCCGCAACTATCGTCTGTTCAGTTTCCGATCCAAAGCTGAAGTTCGACTGTCTATAAGAATTTCCCGTTCGGGAACTTCATTGACGCGCATTCACTCGGAGGCCGAAGGGCGGACCTAAGCAGCCGTCTCAGTCTGAACAGGCTTCGGCTTGGCGAGCCGCACCACATTTCCGCCATCCTTGTCCGGCATTTTTGGCTATACTGCTTTCTGCGCCGTGGTGGTGGAAGGCGTAACCGTTCAGCCATTGTTACGGAGACCACCATTATGATCATCATCGGCATTCTTCTGAGTATCGCCGGGCTGGACTTTTTCTGCTGGCTGCTGTTTACGCTCGCCGTCTATTATTTGTACCTGAACCTTCAGGGCGCTGCCATTCTTTGCCGCCGTATCGATCGGAATGTTCACCTATGACAGCGGCGCCGGTCCGGTCGGCATTATTGCCGCCGGTTCGCTCACCGGCATCCTCACGACTTGCCGCCGCACAGGTGATTTTCGCTGCCGTGCGCTCGCCGTTGATCCGCATGTCAATCGCAGTGTTGTTCGCGGCGACGGCTGCATTCGCTGGCTATCATGCGCCCCATGGCATCGCCGCGCTGACCATGCCGTCCGGGATCCGGCAGCTGATCTTCGCCGTGACCGGTTCGGTTGCCGTCTTGCTGTGGGGCGCGACCGCCTGGGCGCGGATGGCAATGCTGACGCCCGCCTCGTCTGTACGGGGAAACGCCGGGAGACAGGTTCAGCCGTAAGTCCAGGGCTGCGGGCCGGCAAGTGCAACGGGCATCCCCCTTGTTTTTGAGGTTGGCGTCAATCAGGCGTTGCCGGACGCGCGGCCGACCTTGAAGGGATAAGTTTGCGGCCCGGCAGGCTTGGAGTGGCAACGCCAGTAGCGCGCCGGTCAACGGCGGCAGTGGCGGCATCGTTTCCGTGGCGGCTCGGGTTTCTGTAATGCGCCGCTGGTTTGAAGACCGGGTAGCCTCCCGCCAGAACCGTTGGGCTTCCTTGCCGGTGCTGGAATGTCCGCCGAGTTCTCCTTGAGAATACTCTGTTCAATCGCACGCTATCCATACGGCCTCTTTTATGGCCTGATCTGGCCGAAGGACGGCTTCGCCTCGATCGTCTGGCCGCAACGGCTGCGCATCGACTTTCTTCCCCTGACGCCTGCGGCGTCATTCCTCGCGAAACAAGAAACTCGCTGCTCCGCCGTCCTCCGCTTTGCTTCGGCCTGCAGTCCCCACCCCATCGCGCGAGCGCGACAGGGGCCCCGAGGGCAGGTGCGGCGCCGATCGCCTCCGGCCTGTTGATCGCCATCGAGGCCGCGATGGTCGCGGGCTCGAAAACAGCGAACAAGGAGAACACTCATGGCTAACATTGGCACATTCAAGAAATCCGGCAACGAGTTCCAGGGCGAAATCGTCACCCTCAGCGTCCAGACCAAGGGCGTGCGCATCGTCCCCGAGACCAATCGGGCCAACGATAACGCTCCCAGCCACCGCGTCTATGTCGGGCGCGCCGAGATCGGCGCCGCCTGGTCCAAGCGCTCAGCCGAGGGCCGCGATTATCTCTCGGTCAAGCTGGACGATCCGAGCTTCAACGCTCCGATCTATGCCAACCTCTTCGACGACGAGGATGGCGAAGCCTTCACCCTCATCTGGTCCCGCAGCCGCAAAGCCAACGGCGACTGAGCCAGTCCCCGCGACGGTCCCGCCCGATCTATCGGGCGGGGCTTCCGCTTTGCCATATTCAGCGTTTCTGCTTTGACGTCGAACGTCCGTTCTTGATCACAGCGGGTTTCGGATTCAGCGCTTCCGCGTCTGGCGTGATCAGCTCGATTGGCGTGGCGCCCAGCGCCTGGCTCAACTCGAAAAGCGTTACGACAGTTGGGTTGCGCCGGCCGCGTTCCAGGTCACTCAGATATTGCTGCGCAAAGCCCGACCGGTCGGCAAACTGCTCCTGCGTCAGGCTTTTTTCAAGCCTGATCCTGCGTACATTTCGTCCAACCAGTTTCCGCATATCCATGCGGAAGAATTGGCCTTATACATACTATAAGTTTATCAACTATAATATGTATCTATGGGGTATGATGAAATAATGTGCAGCAAATTGCGCTGACTTCATGTAAATACGATTGGCCCGGCGGGCTAAGAAGAAACGGACAAACCATGAGCCGACAACAGACCGAGATCGCCGATACCGCACCCAGTGAGCCGCGTCTCACAGATTATGATCGCGCGCATCTGACTACTTACATCCGGCTTCTCGATGCGGCAGCGCAAAGCGCGGGCTGGGAGCAAGCCGCCAGCTTAATCCTTGGCATGGACGCCAAGTCGGAGCCGGATCGCGCGCGCCGCGCCTATGATTCCCATCTTGCCAGGGCGCAATGGATGACGGCGGCAGGCTATCGCGATTTGCTCCGAAGCAGCAAAGAATGAAATAGCCATCCCCGCTTCCCCGAGAGCAATATTAACCCATTCGATTTATCCATCCCTTTCATCCCCGAATTTCAACTGCTGAAAAACCTCGGGAAGCAGATGGCTGTTTTTTTTCCGCTGAAGATTAAAGAAATACAGTTGACTCCTGCGCGCCCTTGATATTAGTTTGCAATTAAGAATGATTATCATTATTAATAAGTGGAACGGCTTTGTGGGCGTATCTCCATCAAATAAAAGCGATGCCCAACACCTGGTGGTCATTAACAACCACACGGTAGAGAGCGCGGCCCTGATGCGCGGAAAAAAGGAACTGATCATTTTGCACCAGGATCAGGCATACCGATTGCGAATAACCAGCGCGGGTAAATTATTGCTGACGAAGTAATCGTGTAAACAAGCCAGCCAGCAGGCGGCGCTTTATGCCAATTGAGCGAAGCTCAGGGCTAAACAGCGCCAACCCTCCCAGCCAGCCATTTGGAGCGGATTGACCGCTTAATTCAAAGGCCAGGCGGGCATGTTATCATTTCATCGGCCAGCATACGCACAGAGAATGGCGGCAAGCCACGTGGTGACCGCCAGCTTTGTTGCTGCGCTGCATGCTGCGGGCTTATGGGCGGTGCAGCACTATACCCCCGCACAAGAAACTATCTTAGACACGCCCAACATGATGTTCAGCCTGGTTATGGCTGAACAAAAGGTGGCTCAGCCGCCTGCGCCAATACCACCGCAGCCCAAACGGCAACCCCCAAAGCCGAAACGCGCGCAACTGGCTGCAACTACCAGGGCGCCGACCCTTCACAAGGCGCCGCCATCCCCGGTAAAGCCGCCTAATCCCGTGGCGGTTTCCGCGCCTGCGCCAGCGGCGCAAATATCTGTCACGCCGCCGGATGTAATGGCGGCCTACGCCGATAACCCTTTACCGCAATATCCCACTATATCACGCCGTCTCGGCGAGGAAGGCAAATTACTGGTGCGTGTATGCGTACAAAGTGATGGCTCGGTAGTTAGCGCCACAAATATGAAGTCCAGCGGCTTTGCCCGGCTGGACCAGGCGGCGGTAGCGGCGTTGCTGCAATGGCGCTTCAGGCCCGCCAAGCGTGGAACGGAACCCATCGATGGCTGCGTCGATGTGCCATGGGTGTGGTCATTGCGCAACTAGGTTCATGAAGTGATTTACAGGGATAGTGAGGTTTTTTATGGAAGCGGAATCACTGGGATTTGCCCATTTCATTGCCCAGGCAGGCGGCGTCGCCAGGGCAATTCTGATCATCATGGCGCTGATGTCTGTCGTGACCTGGTCAATTATCGTCAGCAAGGGCGTGCTTTATAGTGTGGAGCGCAAGCGCAGTCTGCATTTTCTACGCTTTTTCTGGGAAGCGCCCAGCCTGGCGGCAATTCAGGCGCATCTGAAAGCCGGCGGCGTGAACGAGCCCTTTGCTCATATGATGCAGCACGGATTTAAGGCCATGGAGCAATTCGCCAGGAAAGATGGCGGCCGCATGGTTGACGCCAGCAATGCCGATGAATTTCTCACGCGCAGCTTGCGCCAGGCTTATGAGCAGGAAACCGCGCGCCGGGAAAGCGGATTGACATTTCTGGCGTCGGTGGGCGCATCGGCGCCGTTCATCGGCTTGCTTGGCACGGTGTGGGGCATCTATCACGCATTGCTGGCGATCGGCGTCAGCGGCCAGGGCACGCTGGACAAAGTGGCCGGTCCCGTCGGTGAAGCGCTGATCATGACCGCGCTTGGCCTGAGCGTCGCGATACCCGCAGTACTTGCCTATAACACCTTTGCCCGCCAGAACCGCGTGGTGCTGGCGCGGCTGGATGGCTTTGCCCACGACGTATTCGTCTTCATGTCCACTGGAAATTCCAGCCGCGAAGAAGCGCCGCAGCAAGTGTTGCGCGCCGTGAACCTGCAAACCGCAGGAGCGCAATGATGGCGTTTGGCGGCATAAACAAATCCGTTTCCAGCCAGCCAATGGCGGAAATAAACATGGTGCCCATGATCGATGTCATGCTGGTGCTGCTTATTATCTTCATCGTGACGGCGCCCTTGCTGACGCACGCGGTCAAGCTCGAATTGCCGCAGGCATCCAGCACTCCCAATATCACCAAGCCGGATAATATTCAGCTTGCTATCGATGCTGAGGGGGCTGTGCACTGGAATGGTGAATTCATCGATATTGAAACCATGCGTACACAGATGAGCGCCGCCGCGCTGCTGCAACCGCAACCAGAACTGCATCTGCGGGCGGATCGCAATACAACTTACGGAAAAGTGGCGCAGGTGATGAGCGAAGCGGCCAGGTCGGGCCTTACAAAGATAGGATTTATCACAGAACCGGAGCGGCAATGATGGACACTGAAACAACGCTTTCCATGAATGGCGGAAAACCCGTGCAATTAATATCAGAGATGCTGATCATGCTCTCCACCTGTGCCCTGCACCACGTGTGCCCAGGACGCGCCAGAGTGGTTGCGCATCAGTTAGAGCTGATCACCAACAACCGGGCGGTTGATCCGCTGTTGCGTATGACGTGCCGGCAATTGCTGGACTCTTGGGAAAATACCGTGCGGGGTTTTGCGCGACAAGTGGCGGAAGAGGAAGCCATGCAGCACATCCATTGACAGGATCGCCGCCGCAAAACTGCGAACAGATTTTCACCCCGCCAGCCACCCACGGTTTCATACCCAGGCAGCTATCTTGTTCCAACAGCATGACTGAAAGGTATGACCGTGACATTATTTGTCAGATTCACCAGCCGTAAGCGGATATCCACATCCATATTCGTTCTGCTAGGCATGATGGCTGCACAACCGCAATCCACCACGCAAGCGCAGCAGGCAAGCGGCGGCACGCTACCTGCGGTAAAAGTCCTGGGAGATCGTGATGAAGGTTATTCCCCGGCGGCAGCCACCAGCGCCACCAAATCAAGCGCGCCGCTGCGCGATATTCCCCAGGCCGTGAACGTCGTACCGCAACAGATCATTCGTGATCAAGGGGCGCGATCCATACAGGACGTATTGCGTAATGTGCCCGGTGTTGGAATGAGCAATGGCGACGGCCAGCGCGATCAGGTGACCATTCGCGGCTTTTCGGCTATTGCCGACCAATTCATCGATGGCATCCGGGATGATGCGCTGTATTTCCGCGACCTGTCAAACATTGAACGTATCGAAGTGCTCAAAGGCCCCGCAGCCGTCCTGTATGGCCGCGGATCATCAGGCGGATTGATCAATCGCGTCACCAAAAAACCGCAGGAAGGCCGTTTTGGCGAACTGACGCTGAACGCCGGCAGCTATGGCCTGAAGCGCACCTCGTTTGACGCCAATACCGGGATCACCGAAGGCGCCGCAGTGCGGTTGACCGGTGCGTATGAGGATTCCGGCAGCTTCAGACAGCAGGGATTTATCGAGCGCCACAGCATTGCGCCTTCGGTGTCGGCCGCGTTTGGCGCCGCCACCAGGCTGCTGGTGCAAGGCGAGTTTGCCAAGGACAAGCGGATTACCGACTTTGGCATTCCTTCGTTCAACGGCCGCCCGGTGAATGTGCCCCGCGAAACATATTATGGTTCCGGCGCGGCGCGGCGCGACGATTACACCGCCACCGAAGTGGCCTCGGTTACCGCAGCGCTCGATCACCGCTTCAATGAAATGCTGTCGGTTCGCAACGCCACCCGTTACTACACCTATGATCTTGATCGCAACAACACCTTGCCCGGCGGCACGGTTGACACTGTTACACGGACGGTGGGGCGCAACCGGGGACAAGTCCGGCGTGAAGAAGATGGCTATTTCAACCAGACCGACTTTACGATCAGGAACAGCCTGGCCGGCGTCAGGCAGGAATGGCTGCTGGGAATGGAATTGGGCAAACAGAACAAGTTCCAGCAGTTCGTCAACCAGGCCAATATTGACCGGGTTTCGATTTTTAACCCGGGCGGCGTTATTGCGCCGCCCTTGTCAGCAGCCGCGCGCAATAGTCCGGCGAGCCGTCCCATGGATAGTGATTTCACGGTGTTCGGGCTATACGCCCAGGACCAGATATCCCTGACGTCACAGTTGAAGGCGCTGCTGGGTGTGCGTCACGACAGGTTCAAGCAGGAAACCAGAACCGCCGGTGTTTTAATCCCGCTGGCGCGTGAGGACAAAAAATTGAGCCCGCGGGCGGGCCTGGTGTGGCAGCCAACCGAAACCGCCGCCTATTACGTGTCGTTTAGCCAATCGTTTCAGCCTTCGGGCGAATCCTTTGCCCTGGCGGACAACAATGCGGCCAACAGTCCCGAAAAAACGCAAAACCGCGAGATTGGCGCCAAGCTGGATTTTCTTGACGGCGCGGTTTCTACCACGCTGGCTTTGTTCAATCTGGAACGCACGAACATCAAGATCCCCGATCCGGCCAACCTTGCGCGGCTGCTTAACGCAGGCGAACAGCGCACCAACGGCTTTGAATTCACGCTCAATGGCCAGTTGCCCCAGGGCGTGGATGTTTTTGCCGGCTATGCCTATCTGGATGGCCGCATCACGAAGTCCACAGCAAGAGTGGCTTCACCGCAAACGCCGGTGGTGCAGATTCCACTTGAAGGAAATCGTCCCAGCCTGACCCCCGAACATTCCGGCTTCGTGTGGATCAACAAGCAGTTGGATGGCGGTTTCAGCGCCGGAGGCGGTTTGAACTACTCCGCGGATCGCTTTGCTTCCCCCAGCAATGCCGTGGTGCTGCCCGGCTATGTCACGGCGGATCTTGCCGTCTTTCACCGCTCAAAACTGTTTGATGTGGCGCTCAATGTGAAGAATGTCACCAACAGGAAATATATCATTTCAGGACATGGTGGTAATGACAATTTGATTACCCCCGGCGGGCCGCGCGAATTTCAGCTCACCGCGACTTACAAGTTCTAAGGGCGGCACATGCAATCGCCCATTTCTTCGCCTTCAGATATGCTTTGGCGCAAGCGCAGCCGCAGAGCGCGGTTCATCAAGTGGCTGCGAACCACCCATATGTATCTGGGCCTGTGGGGCGCGGTGCTTGGCTTGCTGTTTGGCATCACCGGAATTTTGATGAACCATCGCCATATTCTAAAAATCCCGGTTGAGAAAGCCGTACAGACGAGTGTGCATCTTGCGCTGCCTGATGAGGATTTCGCATCACCAGATCAGCTTGCCGCCTGGCTGCAAAGCGAACTGAAATTCACCCCCATGCAAACACCGCTGGTTCGGGTTCAACCCGAAAAAACGGTGCAGTGGGGCGCGCAGGAAGTGCAACAGCCCGAGCTGTGGACTATTTCTTTGCATAGCCCGAAGCATGGCGTGAACGCCGAGTATTTCGTCGGCAATCGCTTTGTAAAGCTGGATCAGATTGACGCAACGCTCACCGGTACGCTCATGCGCCTGCACACGGCCACGGGCGTAAATGCGTTTTGGGTGCTGCTTTCCGACACCATTGCGGGCAGCTTTATTCTATTATCCATTACGGGGCTGTTGCTGTGGACGCAATTGCGTAAAGTGCGAACCATCGGTGTTTTAATCAGTATCGGCGCAACGATTACCGGTGTCTGGTTCTTGATATGAACGCTTGCCGATATCAACAGGGCGCCATCAATTTGGAATCTGGAGCAGAGAGTTACTGATTGAATCACAATACCTATAATTATTGCGAACGGCCTGTCCGTCGAAGCCTTTTTTGTCCCCCATAGCCGAATGCGACGGGGGAAGCTTTAGCGACAGGGGAGGCAAAGACGCCCCGTACGGCTGCGTTCTGGCGCACTCTCGCCCGCAAACGATCAAAGCAACAGAGATCACCTCTATTGTGGAGAGCACGGCTGATCCCGGCCTTGCGAGCCCTTGACGGCAGACAATCCCTTCGCCGCCTATATCACTGAAGCCGCGCGTCGCTTCAGCATTCCGGCGTCATGGATACGCGCCGTCATGTACGCCGAAAGCGCAGGCGATGTGCGGGCCGCCTCAACAGCCGGTGCGATGGGCTTGATGCAGATCATGCCGCAGACCTGGGCTGATCTTCGCGTCCATCACAGTCTCGGGAGCGATCCGTTTGACCCGCGCGACAATATCCTAGCGGGTACTGCTTATCTCCGAGAGATGCACGACCGCTTTGGTTCGCCAGACTTCCTTACTGCTTACAATGCCGGTCCCGGACGATATAAGGAGCATTTGGCAACGGGCCACGTATTGCCCGCCGAGACGCAGGACTTCGTTGCCGAACTTGCGCCGCTGGTTGGCGGTGAACGCGCGGATGGCGCCGTCATCGCAGCCGACGATCCGCAAGCGTGGACCCGCGCGCCGATTTTTATCGCGCGCGCCGAGACCGCACACAGTGACCAAAAACCATCGCTCAGTATGCAGACCGATCGCAGGCCGGCAAACCATTCCTTCGCCGATCTTTCGGCCATCACGCCGCAATCGGAGGGTCTGTTCGTGCAGAGTACATATTCGGAGAGGCCGCAATGAACTGGATCACACGCTTGCGTGGCGTGTCGCGGGCCTTCGCATATCAGGTGGGGGAACGAGCGGGCCAGGGAGGGGCGGCCATAGGATGGC
>JBMOMW010000025.1:0-19996 GCA_049325255.1 Pseudomonadota bacterium
GGACTTGATCCGGGGTCCAGGGACAAAAACACAGGCTTTCCCTTGTAACCCTGGACCCCGGGACAAGCCCGGGGTGACAGACTGGGGGCAGGGTGTGCCTCAACCTGAGTGCGGTACGCGCTAGAAAACAGTTTCTTATCCTTAGCGATCCCCCCCATAAGATGCCCGCTTAACTTTATATTAAAGTTAACATGATTGTTTCGTCCGTTACGGTACGTCGGTTTTTGGGCGTGTCCACCATACTGGACTAGAACGGTATCATGCTAAAGGTCATGACGATTGTAGGTACGCGGCCTGAGATAATCCGTCTTTCCAGGATTATGCCCGCATTTGACAAGCACTTCTCACATATCATTGTACACACGGGACAAAATAATGATCCTGGCCTAAAAGACATATTCTTTGCCGATTTGAATTTAAGACAGCCTGACCATTTTCTTCACCTCGATAATGCGACCATCGGAAAAATGCTTTCCGGTATGTTCCAGGAGATTGAAAATGTCATACTTAAAGAAAAACCGGATGCCGTGCTCATACTCGGCGATACGAACAGCGCACTGTCCTGCATCATTGCCAGGAAGCTTGGCGTTCCGATTTATCATATGGAAGCCGGCAATCGTTGTTTTGACAATGAAAGCCCCGAAGAGACAAACCGGCGCATCGTTGATCACACCTGCGACTTTAACCTTGCCTATACCGAATCTGCCCGCCGCAATTTGCTGCGCGAGGGCCTGCATCCCAGCCGGGTCTATGTAACCGGCTCACCTGTTAACGAGGTTATTCAACATTACCGTAATAACATCCATGAGAATAACA
The DNA here is from genome assembly GCA_049325255.1 of Pseudomonadota bacterium. GTDB lineage: Bacteria > Pseudomonadota > Alphaproteobacteria > UBA11222 > UBA11222 > UBA11222. The sequence goes on from JBMOMW010000025.1 coordinate 817, forward strand.
TCCTGGAAAAGTTGGGGTTAGGTCATCGCAAATATTTTGCAGCCAGTATTCACAGGCAAGAAACAGTAGATAATATTGACCGTCTCACGGACATATTTTCCGCATTCAGACAGCTTCATGAAACATATGGATTGCCCATTATCCTGTCCACCCACCCGCGCACAAAACAAAAACTGGGTCAGTTTGGCATCGCCCTGCCAGATTGCGTAAGTTCTATAGCCCCAATGGGGTATTTTGAATGGTGCCGCCTGCAAATTTCAGCCGCATGCGTAATCTCTGACAGCGGCACGCTTAGCGAAGAAGCGGCGATATTAAACTTTCCCGCTGTGACGCCTCGCAATGCGATGGAACGCCCAGAAGCCCTGGAAAGCGGCAGCGTTATCATATGCGGCATTTCACCCGGGGCAATTGTGCCGTCTGTCTCCATGATGATGACCCGTTCCACGGCCATTGGCCGGAAAATACCAGACGAATACGAGGTTCCAGATGTATCGCACCGTGTCGCGGCATTGATCACAGGAACATGCCGGCTATCACAAACATGGCCCCATTGAGACGGAAAAGGAGCATTTAATGCCTCGCGAAGATTGGGAACGAAATACCTTGGAGAAAATTTTTTCGCCCGCCGGGCTGTGGCCTGAGGGTCATATCAATGCAGTGCTTGATGTTGGATGCGGCCTTTCTCTCAAAACGCAATATATCCAGGCTGACATCCGGGTGGGGCTTGATATTTACCGCCCCTATCTGGAAAAAATTGACGCTAAAGTCCCCTATATCTGCATCAATGCGGACGCGCATCAGATCGATAGCCTGTTTCTGCATAAATCATTCGATATTGTCACACTGCTCGACATTGTTGAGCATCTCGAAAAACCAGACGCGCTGGCACTGATCGAGAAGGCAGGCAAGCTGGCCAAACGCGCCGTGGTCATTGAAACCCCGCTAGGTTTTCTGCCGCAGAACATGGATATTCTCAGGTTGGGTGGCGACCATTTTCAAACCCATAGATGCGGATTTGAAGCCGGGGAACTGGAGGCCATGGGATACGAAGTCGTAATTCGCTCCTATCAGTTAGCCAATGTCAAACGGCATACCAGCGAGGACTCGCCGACCCATATTCAAATGATTGACGCCATCAAACGTTACGACAGAGGCTGAACATTTACAATGGATGCAAAATCGCCTGCTCGCCAATATAGCACGGATCTGTCTGACAAAACCATTCTGGTCACTGGCGGAACGGGAAGTTTCGGCGGCGTCGTGGTCCGGAGGATGCTGGCGCGCAACTGCCGTGCGGTTCGCATCCTTAGCCGGGACGAGGCAAAACAGTACGCCATGCGCGAAGTCTTGGATGATCCACGCCTGTCATTTTATCTTGGCGACGTCCGTGACCGCTCCAGTGTCGATCTTGCCATACGTGACGTCGATCTGGTGTTCCATGCGGCCGCGCTGAAACAGGTTCCAAATTGCGAATCCTTTCCCGATCAGGCCGTGTTGACAAATGTACTCGGCAGCCAGAATGTTCTTCGTTCAGCAGTTGAGCATCATGTCGAAAAAGTCGTTTGCCTGAGCACCGATAAAGCCGTTCATCCAGTAAATGTCATGGGCATGACCAAGGCATTGATGGAAAAAAATGTTCAGGCTTTATCAAAAAGCATCTGGTCGGATCATAAAACGATATTATGCGCCGTTCGCTATGGCAATGTACTTTACTCACGTGGTTCCGTCGTTCCATTGTTTATCGATCAGATCAAACGCAGCGCACCTATAAGCCTGACGGTACCGGAAATGACACGCTTCCTGTTGCGGCTTGATGACGCCGTCAGTCTGGTTGAAACTGCCCTTTTATCCGGAACACCCGGCGACATTTTTATCAAAAAATCCCCGGCGAGCACGATTGCCGATCTTGCCGAAGCCGTGCGCATGCTGTTTAAAAGCAATGTGCCCATACGCATTGTTGGCGCGCGGCCGGGCGAAAAATTGCACGAAACGCTTGCCACATCCGAAGAAATTCAAAAAGCGCAGGATATGGGCGAAGCGTTACGCATTCCCATGAACCCGACAGATCTGATCGACCCCAGCCCTGAGCTTTCAAAAGCCTACGCACTTTCAGACTACACATCTGAAAATACGCGAAGATTATCCCTAAACGAAACTGTCTCGCTTCTTGCAAGCTTGCCGGAATTGCAAAGCGCCTTGGCCACCGCATGAACAAGCTGCTGCTGATCGGCGGAAGCGGAATGCTTGGGACGGCCCTGCATTACGTGCTTTCGCAAAAGCACGCGCTTACTATGCTGGAGAGAAGTCAATTTGACATTGTCAAAGGCCACTGGGACGCACTTTCCGTAACCGGCTTTGACTATGTCATTAATGCCGCCGGCCTGATTAATCGCCGCCAGGCTGACGCCGGTCACTTTTATACCGTCAACGCCATATTTCCCCATGTGCTTTCCACACTTTGTGCGCACAGCGGGGCGCGATTGATTCACTTTTCTACTGATTGTGTATTTGATGGCGTTCTGGGGCCATTTTTAGAAGATTCTCCGCGAGACGCCACGGACCTGTATGGAACAAGCAAAATGCTTGGTGAACCAAATTTGGCGCTGGTAATCCGCACATCAATAATTGGCCCGGAAGCCAGGAATTTTTACAATCTCCTCTGCTGGGCATTATCTCAAAATCACATAAATGGTTTCACAAATCATTTGTGGAATGGCGTGACAACACTGGAAATCGCACGCCTGGTGGACCGTATCATTTCAGAATCACTTTATGTCGAAGGAGTACGGCATATTTTTTCTGATGACTGCTCAAAATATGAACTGATCAAAATGATGTGCGGCATTTTTACGCATAAAGCCCAAATAACTCCAATTTCTGCCCCAGAGCCACGAGACACGAGGCTGCGAACAAAATACCCGGAACTTCATCGGACTATTGGCATCCGCTCCATGGAGCGGCAGTTAAAAGATCTACTGGCGGTTACACAGCCAAATGGCCATTGGGTGAATAACAGGGGCGCCGCTGAATGAGCACCTCAAATCCCCGTGTATCTATCGTGATCCCGAGCTACAACCATCTGCATTATCTTCCCAAAGCGCTCGATACTGCGCTTGATCAGACATTTGAGGATATAGAAGTTATTGTGGTGAATGACGGATCGACGGATGGCACAAAACAATGGCTGGACGCCTATCAACATCCGAAATTGCGCGTCATTCATCAGGAAAATAAAGGGCCGGCCGGCGCCATCAATACGGGCATGCAGGCAGCCCTGGGTGAATATGTCACCTGGATGTCGGCGGATAATTATTGCGCCAATTATTTTGTCGAGGCCTTCGTGGCTGCCCTGGACAGTAATCCTGATAATTTTTTCGCCTACTCGCCCTATTATGTGATCGACGCCAAAGATCAGGTTCATTCCATCTATTTTGCCAGCGTAATTGCCCTTCGCGAACTGGTCACCCGCACAGGCCATCATCGCGGCAACGCCAGTTTTATGTACCGTAAATCCGTTCATGCGGAGGTTGGCATGTATGATGGATGGACATGTGATCAGGCCATGTGGGTAAAAATTCTGGAACGGTATAATGCTGTCTTTCTTGTGGAACCGGTCTATTACTACCGCATTCACGACACCATGGCCACACAGACAAAGCAAAGCGAAATAACTGTGGAAGCCCCAAAAATTCTTCACGATTTTATGCATCGCAATAATGGAAGTATCAGTGAGAAGCTGCTGAAGCAGCTCTACCCCGCCCTGGATAAAAAACCCGAACTTGTCCCGTTAGCGCTCACGGATTTCGCATCGCGTCTATTCAATAATGGCTTGAAGACTGAATCACTTACTTACCTCAAAGTCACACTTTCCATGTATGGACTGGATGATCTGTTGCAGCCGCTGGTGAATTTCATTGCGCTGGCGACTGTCGCGCAAATAGAACCGCTTCCCCATATTCAGGAAAGCATAGGAAATAACAAAAATTTATTACCAGATATGAAATCCGCCCTGATTTCGGCCGCACAAAGCCTGATAACGCTCTATGGCTTGAAAACAAAACGGGATATTTTTCTGATCGATCACGAAACCATGCCGCTCAAATATGATATGCCAGCCATTTTTTCGTTCACTGCCTGGAAAAACGGCAGCAATCTGGGGCCTCTGCCTGCGCTATAATGCATGTCTTATCTGTATTCTTTGTCACCTGGACGAATGATCATAATGCGAAATCAGGTGCATTCGCATCGCGGGGCGACATGGTGATGGGCCGCATCGGCCAGAAAATATTGAACATGGGATCGTTCCACCGCACCACACGCGCCAGGTCAGGTTCAAAGAATTCGCCCATATGATACAGCAGTTCCGTATCATCGGTCCGACTGATAAAACCATGCGCGATGCCGCCATCGATGAACAGCGCCTTGCTGTTTTGCGCGCTTAATTCCACTGCCTCCCATTTGCCGAAAGTTGGCGATCCCGTGCGCACATCCAGCGCCACGTCATAAATGACGCCGCGAATGCAGCGCACGATTTTTGGTTCCGGCGCGCGCATATCCTGATAATGCATCCCGCGCAGCGTGCCCCGCAAAATATTTTGCGACAGATTGGTTTGCACCGTGTGAAACGCAATACCAGCCGCCGCCAATTCGCGCTGGCAAAAGCTGCGCATAAATCCACCGCGCTCATCGCGCATCCATCCGGTTTCGATAATGCTCACGCCTGCAATGGATGTCGAAATGGCGCGCATCGTCTTAATCCAGTATCCGCAGCATCGGGATAGGTATTACGAACTTCCCGCCCCAGGCCGTGATGCCGGCCATATTTTTACAGATTTCATCCGCCAGATTCCACGGCAGGATCAGCACATAATCCGGCTCTGCAGCAAAGATCGTGTCCGGCGCATGAATGGGAATGCGGCTGCCGGGCAGATAGCGGCCTTGTTTATGCGGATTACTGTCCACCACAAATTCGATCAGATCTGCGGTGACGCCACAATAATTCAACAGCGTATTGCCCTTGGCCGCCGCGCCATAAGCCGCAACTTTTTTACCCCGGCGTTTCGCATCATTGAGAAAATCCAGCAGCGCCTGTTTCACTTTTCCGGCGCGCGCGCCAAAGCCGCGATAGGTCTCCAGAACATCCATGCCGGCATCCTGTTCGCGCATGCGCAGCGCCATCAGCCTTTCACTGGTCTCATGTTCCGCCGAAGCATGGCACGCATAGACCCGCAGGCTGCCGCCATGCGTGGGCAAAGTCTCCACATCAAAGGCCCGCAACTGATGCGCCGCCAAAATCCGCTCCACAGTGCCTAGCGAATAATAGGAATAATGTTCATGATAGATGGTGTCGAACTGGTTTTCCTGGATGAGGCGCATCAGATGCGGAAATTCAATCGTCCACACGCCATTGGGTTTCAGCAGCACCGCAAAGCCCGCGACAAAATCATTGATGTCCGGCACATGCGCCAGCACATTGTTCGCCACCATCAGATCGGCGTCATGGCCAAGCGCCTTTAATCGCGCTGCGGTATTCTTTCCAAAAAATGCAACCTCCGTTGCAACCCCTAATTCCTTCGCCGCTTTCGCTACATTGGCTGCGGGATCAACCCCCAGCACCTTCATCCCCGCCGCGACAAAATGCCGCAAAAGATATCCGTCATTGCTGGCAATTTCGACGACCTTACTGCTGGTATTCAATGCAAAGCGTTCGATCATCGCCATCGCATAAATCCGCGCATGCTCAACCCAACTGGCGGCATAAGAAGAAAAATAGGCATAATCGCTGAAAATTTCTTCCGCCGGAACGGCTGCGTCCACCTGCACCAAAAAACATGCGCCGCATACACGGGCATGCAGCGGATAGGACGCGTCCGGTTTCGCAAGCATGGAAGGCGCAACATAGGAATTGGCCAGCGGGGTGCTGCCCAGGTCAATGAAACTTTGTGTCAGAGCCGCATTACAGAACCGGCAGGATAATTGCTGTTCCGGCATGGCGCGGATCATGCCCAGACTTTCCATGACGGATTGCCTTGCGCCCACAGACGTTCCAGCAATTGCTTGTCGCGCAGCGTATCCATGGGCTGCCAGAAACCGGAATGTTCATAGGCCGCCAATTGCCCATCACGCGCCAATCCTTCCATCGGCGCTTTTTCCCAGAAGGTGGCGTCATCCTCAATGCGACTAATCACGCTGGGATTAAGCACAAAAAATCCGCCATTGATCATGCCGCCATCTCCGGGCGGCTTTTCGCTGAATGTCAGCGCCTTTCCGCCCTGTACGTACAGCGAGCCAAACCGGCCCGGTGGATGTACCGCAGTAACCGTTGCCTCCAGCCGCATTTTTTTGTGAAAGGCAATCAAGGCGGACACGTCAATGTCCGACAGGCCATCGCCATAAGTCATGCAGAAGGGCTCATTGGGATCAAGATGATGCGCAATACGTTTTATGCGCCCGCCGGTCTGGGTGTTCTCGCCCGTATCGGTAATCGTAACCTGCCACGGTTCCGCATCGCTTTTATGGTATGTAAGGCTGTTGTTGCGCAAATCCACGGTCACGTCGGATGCGTGCAGCACATAATTGGCGAAATATTCCTTGATCATATAGCCGCGATACCCGGCGCAGATCACAAAATCGTTCAGCCCGTAATGGCTGTACAGCTTCATAATGTGCCACAGCAATGGCCTGCCGCCCACTTCGATCATCGGCTTGGGGCGCAAATGCGATTCTTCCGATATGCGGGTGCCAAGCCCCCCGGCAAGGATGACTGTTTTCAACTTCGGGCCTTTCGCTCAATGCCTGGCGCAATTTCCGGCTATATAAGATCGGATATTACTCAAGTCTTGATGATCAGCCAGTGATTTTTCTGGAAGCGGCGTCAATAGCCCGCCGCGCGGCCCAGGGGCGGCTGATCCCAGGCAGAACTATCCGGTTGAGCCTCTGCATCCCCGGCATGCGCAGGTGTAAGAAGCTTGCGCATGCCACCGGTGATATAGGCGCGGCAGGCGTCCGCCAGCGCCTTGCGATCAGGAAATTCCTGTGCCGGCAAAGCCGGATGAAAATGCATGCGCGCCGGGGCGTTGCCACGTCCCAGCACGGACCATAGATGCGGCAACATGGCCATTTCGCCATACCAGGCCAATGATTCATCCGCCCCGCCCCGCACCAGATCGGGATAGGCGATGCTGACAGGCTGTATCCTGACCTGCGGCAATCCATCTACGGCAGCCAACAATGCCGATTTGAAGGGCAGTAATTTTCCCCCACAGCCCGTCGTGCCTTCCGGAAACAAAATGACATTACGGCCGGATTCCAGCGCGCAGCGAATCATTTCTGCCTCACCGCGAACATGGGTGGCTTTTCTGGTGACAAAAATACATTGACGCATGCGTGCCAGACGGCCGAACAGGGGCCAGTCTGCAACATCATGTTTGGCGACAAACACCGCATCCACCATCGTCCCCAGCACGATAATATCCAGATAGGACACATGATTGGCGACATACAACACCGGCCCTTCACGATACACCTGCCCGGATGCGCGCAGGTCAAGACCGGCGATAAAGCGTACCGAGCGAAACCAGATCTCCGTCACACGGCGCTGCATGCCTGATGTTCTGCTGAGCCTGTAAAATAGCATACAGATCAGGGTCACGGCCAGAAACACAAACAGACGGACGCCAGCCTGAATATTACGGAATGTCTGCATTATACGGCATCCCGATAGCGCCGCGCATAACTGGCGCTTAATGCGCCGGTCATGACCATCACACAGACATCGACCGTGTTGAAGGACTTGTCGATGACCGCACCGTCACCGACCATTGCTCCCGCACTGATATAACCGCGTATCAGGGGCGGCATTTGCCGCAATGCCTGGCGCTTGTCGATTGCGCTTTCGCAGCGGCGATGCATTTTCACATATTGCCCGGGATGCGCATGCGGACGCAGGGCCTCCGGCGCCAGATGATTGCTGTGCAGAAATGTCAGCGCATCGGCTGCTTCTTCCGGGTCAACACCCGGAAAACTGGCGCAACCGAACATGATTTCAACCTGATGCGCGGCGACATAATCACCCAGACCGCGCCACAGCATATCCAGCACCGCACGGTTGCGATAATCCGCATGCACACAGGACCGGCTAAGCTCAAGAATTTCACCCGGAAAACTTTTGATCGCGTCCAGATCAAATTCCGATTCCGTGTAAAATCGTTGATCCTTTCCCAGGACGCCAGGCCGTGTCAGGCGGTACGTTCCGGCCACACGAGGATCGCCACATTCATCCGTAGCCTGAGTATCGATCACCAGAAGATGATCGCAAATCCTGTCAAAGCAGTCCGCATCGCGGCGTTCGTTCAGTTTCCATGGGTTTGCCCGCGCGCCCATCTCTTCATAAAATACATGATATCGCAAACGCTGGGCGGCCCGGACTTCATTTTCGTCCCGTGCCAGGCGAACTTCGTACCGGCTATCTTCACTTCTATTCTGATTGAGCATGCCGCTCTCCTTCTCCACGTTGGGTTGCTGTGAAGTCGAAGGCAGCTATGCAGGCTGGTTATGTAGTTTATGTCACGATGCGATGAATCCTTCGTGACAACGGGCAAATTAACCCTGAATTTCAGGGTTTCCCGCCATTTTAGGCCGCATGCGGATGGTTTTCCAAAGGCTTCTGGCCGACAAAATAACCGCGCCCGCAACCATAAATTCTCCGCCTACAAACAAAATCTCCGCCGTCTTGCGAATCAGTGTGGGCCTGCATTCGACCAGATCGCCCACCCGCGCCGGGGCCAGGAACGAGGCGCTCATGGAAAGGGTCACCACATGATCGCTGCCATTGGCCGCAAACGCCGCATGGGCCACCACCGTATCAGCAAAACTCATCAGCATGCCGCCATGCGCGACACCGGTCATGTTGGTGTGGTCCTCGCGCACCCAAAACGCATAGGATGTGCCGCCATCCGGCTCCGCCCGCGCATAAAATGGCCCGATGACATGCTCGAACGGATCAACCGGGTTGAGGATCGGCTGGTAACCCAATGCCAATGCGGTACGCTCTCCGGTCATTTGGCCCCCAGCACCTTGAAGATGCCCGAGGACGTCATGATCAGATCGCCCCGAACCCGGATTTCGCCGCTGGTAAAGATCAGCGCGCTGGTTTTTCGGTTGACCCAGGCGGTGGCTTCCAGCCATCCGCGTCCTGCCATGCCGATAAAATCACAATGCAGCGAAATGGTGCTGACCATGGCCCCGCCCGCCTGGGCCTCTGCGGCCCCGACATTGGCATTGTCCGAGATCGCCAGCAGCATGCCGCCATGCACAGACCTGCCCCGGTTCAGGTGCATATGCTCTATATTAATCAGCAGCGAGTATTGCGCATCCGTTGTATGAACATAATAGGGGCCAGTCAGACGGCTGAATGGGCCCGCTGGCATAAGGCTATATTCCGGCGGCGGCATGGTTTGAGATGGTTCAGGCATTTGCTTTATTTATAGTAAGGGAATATGCGATTCTAGTCTGATGGAGAAAATAAGGCCAAGGAGGGTCAACAATGAAATATCTGCATACCATGGTCCGGGTGAATGATTTGCAGAAATCACTGGATTTCTATTGCGACAAGCTTGGGCTGGAAGAAAAAGGGCGATTTGAGGTGAAAGAGGGCCGCTTTACCCTGGTTTTCCTGGCTGCGCCCGGAAATGACACCGCACAGGTGGAACTGACCCATAACTGGGATCCCGAAACATTTGGCGAGGCGCGCAATTTTGGACATCTTGCCTATGAGGTGGAGGACATCTATGCCATCTGTGATCGTCTGATGAAAGGCGGTGTAACCATCAACCGCCCGCCGCGCGATGGCCGCATGGCCTTTGTGCGCTCGCCCGACAATATTTCCATTGAATTGTTGCAGGCGGGCAAGGCCCTGCCCCCGGCGGAACCCTGGGCTTCCATGCCCAATATAGGGCACTGGTAAAAATCCAGGCATGAACATCAGCCCACAGCTTTCACCAACGGCGCGCAGACTGGTTGCGGCGGAAACCATCCCTATTCCGTCCAGCAAACAGTTATTACGGCGTCTGTTCTGGATCTATGTCGCGGGGGGATCGGCGGGCGTTGGGGTGACCTTTCTGTTGGCCCTGCTTGGTTATGAGTTCACCCTGCAGCAGTGGATCGCCATTGGCATTTTCGGGACGCCGGGTATTTTAGCCTATACCCTGTTCGATCTTTGGCTGATTGCACGGCATTACCGTCCGCTTGGGGAAGCGCTGGCGCTGCTCGAAAACACGAAGATGCCGGACCCGATAACCCATTCACGCGGGCTGGCCTGCGCTCTTAATCTGCCATTCCTGTCCTTTGTCCGCATCAGCCTGCCACATGCATTTGGCGCCGCCGCCACTGGCTTATCGGCGATGTTGCTTGGCAACTGGCTGCTCGATAGCCAGTTTGCGCTATGGCAAATTGCGATCTTTAATTCGACCATCCTGCTTTTTGCCGCGCCCGCCCACGCGATTGTCGAATTTTTCGCGCTATCGCGCACACTGACACCCGTCATCAAACGTTTAAGCGCCTATGAAGACGCCCTGTTACCCCAGGATGCGGCTAAACTGTTCGCCGTCCGGTTGCACAACAAGCTCAGCTATCTGGCGGTGTTTGTATCCACGCTGCCAACCATCTTTATCGCCTCTTCGATCATCCTGAAGCTCAATCTGCTGGTTAAAGAACTTAACCTGCCTGTCACCAATACCGATCTGCAACCCATATGGATATGGATCGGCAGCGCAGTGCTGATTGTATCGCTCGGCTCATTGGTGATGTCCGTGCTGACCGCCAACGAAGTGACACGCTCCGCCCGGCAACTGGTTGACGCCATGAAGTCGGTCGAAAAGGGCGAACTGGATGTACAGCTTACCGTCACCGGCACCGATGAATATGCCGAGATATTCCGTGGCTTCAATCTGATGATCACCGGCCTGCGTGATGAAGTGGCCATGCTGGAGCTGACCCATGATCTGTCCCGCGAACTGCATATTGATCTGCTGATTGCGCGCATCATGGGGGCGACCACGGAACTGCTGGATGCAGACCGGGCGACGCTGCTGTTGCATGACCCCAAAACCCGGGAGCTATGGTCGCGCTATGCGGATGGCCTGGAAACCACGGAAATCCGCATTCCTGACACCAGTGGCGTCGCCGGTGATGTGTTTCTGACCGGCGTCACCGCCAATCTGAAGGATCCCTATGCCGATCCGCGCTTTAATCAGGATGTCGACAAAAACACCGGCTATCGCACCCAGAACATGTTGTGCATGGCGGTGCCCAATAAATCCGGCGAACGCATCGCTGTCATTCAGGTGCTGAACAAGCAACGCCCGGGCGGCTTTACCCCCAAGGACGAAACCCGCCTGATGGCGTTCAGCTCGCAAATCGCCATCATGCTGGAAAACGCCAATCTGTTTGATGAAGTGCTGACCATCAGCAATTATAACGAAAATATCCGTGCTTCCAGTTCAAACGGCATTCTGACGATCGATATGGATGGCGTCATCACCACCGCCAATCAGGCGGCCGTGGAAATCCTGCGCACCAGCGAGGCGGAACTGGTCAACCACACTGCGGCCGAATGGTTCGCACCACGCAACCAGTGGATTCTGGATTCGATCAAACGGGTGCGTGACACCGGCGCGCGGGATATTTCGGTGGATACGCCTCTGCTGTTCGCCGAAGGCCGGGACGCCTCGATCAACCTGAAGGTTGCCCCTTTGCAGGATCAGGAAAACCAGGTAATCGGCACGCTGATGCTGATCGAAGACATTTCCAATGAACAGCGCGTCAAGGCGACCATGGCGCGTTTTATGTCGAAGGAAGTGGCCGATCAATTGCTGTCGTCCGATGGCGGGCAGCTGGAAGGCAAGAGCCAGCGCATCTCGATTTTATTTTCCGATATACGCGGGTTTACCGGCCTGTCGGAAAGTCTGGGTGCGACCGGCACCGTTTCGCTGCTCAACGAATATTTCGAAGAAATGGTTGAGGTGGTGTTTCGCCATCGTGGCATTCTGGATAAATATATTGGCGACGCCATCATGGCGCTGTTCGGCGCGCCGTTTACGTCGGACATGGATGCGGACAATGCCGTGGCGGTGGCGAATGAAATGATCGCCGCACTTCGCATATTGAACCAGCGCAGAATAAAAGCAGGCGGCGCGCCGCTGGATATCGGCATTGGCATCGGCACCGGCGAAGCGGTTATTGGCAATATTGGCTCCACCAAACGGCTGGAATATACCGCCATCGGCGATTGCGTGAACATGTCATCGCGGCTGGAAGGCGCCACCAAGCAATATGGCGTGCCGATCCTGATCAGCGAATTCACCGTTGCCGATTTGCGATCGCCGGCAAAATTGCGCGAGATTGATCTGATCCGGGTAAAGGGCAAGGATATTCCGGTGGCCGTGTATGAGGCGCTGGATCATTACACACCGGACATCTTTCCCAATCTGGATGCAACCATCGCTGCATTCAATGCGGGCATGAAGCATTATCGCGCCCAGCAATTTTCCGTGGCCCAGACTTATTTCAAGGACGCCCTGATTTCAAACCCGGATGACAAACCATCACAGATATTTCTCGAACGCTGTGCTACTTTCCTGAACGCGCCGCCGCCTGCGGACTGGGATGGCGTCTGGACCATGACGGAAAAGTGAGAAACACATCGTGCTGAAACTCTCGCCGCACATGCGCTATGCCGCATTATCCGGTATTGTCGTGCTGGCCATCACTGCTTACACGATCTACTGGTTCACGCTCGCAGACCAGATTGAAATTGGTATAGAAAAATGGGCCGAAGCACGCCGCGCAGATGGCATGGTGGTCGAGTACAGCTCGCTGGAAGTAACCGGCTTTCCACTGCGCATGCAGGCCCAGGCCACAAATGTGCGTATTGCCGGGCCTGGTCAAAATCCCGGCTGGCAATGGCATTCAACGCTGCTGATTGGCAATGTGCTGCCCTACAACATCAATCATATCGTCCTTGGCGCGCCACAGCCACAGGACATCAGTTTACGGATCAATGGCGGGGCTTTGGAACAATACCAGCTTGAACCACAGCGCGCACAGGCCAGCCTAAAATTAAAGCACGGAAAACTGGCGCGGATGGATCTGGATATCGAGGGCGGCACTGTAAGTGGCGGGCGCTTCAAGGAGGGCGCATTAACCCTTGGCCGGGTACAGGTGCATAGCCGAGATGCGAAAAACAGCGAAGCCGGAGGTGAGGGCCTGCAAAGCCCAACCCTGTTCGACATTTCGCTGAAACTGGAAAATCTGGATTATCCCGGCTTTGCCAATTCGGCGCTGGGCACGCATGTGACGCGGCTTGCGCTGACCGGCGCCATTGAAGGCGTTTGGCCAACCGGAAAAGGCGTTGCAGCCATACGCCAATGGCGCGATGCAGGCGGCGTCATCCAGGTAAAGGCCGCCGAAACTGACTGGGGTCCGCTAAAACTGAATGCGGCGGGAACCCTGGCGCTGGATGCGCAGGACCGGCTGATTGGCTCCCTGACCGCCAACCTGCTTGGCTATGAAGAATTGATCAAAGGCTTGCAGGGTGCGGGTCAACTCAACAAAGACGAAGCCCGCGCGGCCAATACCGGTCTTGGAATTATCGCCATGGCGGCGGGCGGTAAAGATGGCGAACTGACATTGCCAATGGTGCTGCAGGACGGCGAATTGTTTGTCGGGCCACTGCGCATCGCAAAACTGAAACCGCTATTTTAAGAGGACGGAGGACGGAAGACAGAAGACGGAGAACAGAAGATATAAGGCAGAATAAAGAGCGAATGTAAATCATCCGTCCTCTGTCTTCTGTCCTCTGTCCCCTGTCCTCTGCCTTCCGAAATCGGGCTCCGCCGTATCCTGACCGGCCTCGATAATCTGCTTGCGGATGGCGCGGGTGCGGGTAAAGGCATCAAACAGCGCATCGCCGTCGCCCCATCGGATGGCGCGTTGCAGGGCGCTGATATTTTCTGAAAACCGCCCCAGCATTTCCAGCACCGCCTCACGATTATTCAGAAAAATATCGCGCCACATGGTCGGATCGCTTGCTGCAATACGGGTGGAATCGCGAAAGCCGCTGGCGGAATATTTGATCACTTCGGTTTGCGTCACTTCCTCCAGGTCGGCCGCCGTACCCACCATATTATAGGCGATCAGATGCGGCAGATGGCTGACCACGGCCAGCACCAGATCATGATGTTCCGGCGTCATCGTATCCACATTGCTGCCACAGCGCTGCCAGAAGCGGGTGAGCCTGTCCACAGCAAAGCGATCCGCACCCGGCGGCGGCGTCAGGATGCACCAGCGATTGTCGAACAGTTCGGCAAACCCGGATTCCGGACCGGAATATTCCGTGCCCGCAACCGGATGCGCCGGAATGAAATGCACGCCCTCCGGCACGAACGGGCCAATGTCGCGCACCACAGCGGTTTTAACCGATCCCACATCGGTAATGATGGCGCCGGGTTTTAGCGCGCCCTGAATTTCCTGCGCCAATGCGCCATAGGTTCCAACCGGCGTACACAGGATCACCAGATCGGCAGTCTCTACGGCTTCAGCTGCGGATGCGGCAATACTGTCAACAAAGCCAAGCCGCGCGGCTGTCAGCCGGGTCTGTTCGCTGCGCGCCGTGCCCACAATATGTCCCGCCAGACCCGCGCGCTTTGCCGCCCACGCGATGGAGGAGCCGATCAGGCCAAGACCGATCAGCGCAACGCGGTCAAAGGCGCCGTCAGACATCCGCCTTGCCCTGCATAAAATTGCTCAGTACTCGGATGATTTCCTTGTTTTCCTGTTCCGTGCCCACTGTCACACGCAGGCATTGCGGCAGGCCATAGCCTTCCATGCGCCGCACGATCATGCCATTTTGGCGCAGATAGGCATCGGCGGCAGGCGCGTCACGTCCGGCCTCTCCGGGAAAAGTCACCAGCAAAAAGTTGGCGACACTTGGATCGCTGAACAGGCCAAGCTTCTGCAATTCATCGGCCAGCCAGCCGCGCCATTTTTCGTTATGCGCCACCACGGCATCGGTGAATGCCGTGTCCTGCAATGCCGCAATACCCGCCGCCTGCGCAGGCAGACTGACATTGAACGGCCCACGCACCCGGTTCAGCACGTCGATCACATGCGCGGGACAATAGGCCCAGCCAAGCCGCAACGCCGCCAGCCCATAAATCTTTGAATAGGTCCGTGTCATCACAACATTATCGTGTGTCGAAACCATTTCGATCCCGGCTTCGTAATCATTACGGCGCACAAATTCCGCATAGGCCGCGTCCAGCACCAGCAGGATATCGTCGCGCAACCCCGCACGCAACCGGCGCACCTCGGCAGCGCTGACATAGGTGCCGGTCGGATTGTTCGGATTGGCCAGAAACAGAATGCGCGTCGCAGGCGTCACACAGGCCAGCAGTTCATCCACATGCGCTGTGTGATTACGCTCGGGCGCCGCAACAGGCTTGGCGCCCGCCGCCAGTGTCGCAATCGGATAGATCGAAAAACCGTGCGCGCTATAGACCATTTCATCGCCCGGCCCCAGATAGGCCTGACACAACAGATGCAGCAATTCATCCGATCCGTTGCCGCAGATAATGCGATCCGCCGCCAAACCATAATGCGCCGCAATCGCCAAGCGCAGATCGGTTGACGCCCCATCGGGATAGCGGTGTAATTTCGCCGCCGCAGCCTGATAGGCCGCTACCGCCATCGGGCTTGGCCCCAGCGAGGATTCATTCGAGGACAATTTGCAGGCGTCCGCAATGCCCGCAAGTTTCGATACGCCAACCTCATAGGGCTTGACGTTCAGAATACCGGGTTTTGGCTTGATCGGGCTCACAGGCTTT
This sequence comes from Pseudomonadota bacterium, assembly GCA_049325255.1. Taxonomy (GTDB): domain Bacteria; phylum Pseudomonadota; class Alphaproteobacteria; order UBA11222; family UBA11222; genus UBA11222. Next base: position 16,698 of record JBMOMW010000025.1, read on the forward strand.
CCAAAATTCAGGACGGCAATTGCAGCGGCAGTGCATAGCCGCCCGCCACCACAATACGCTCCAGCAGTTTTTCCTCCGACGCCACCGCCCGGATCAGGCGGATATCATTGTCGGCGATGTAGCCCGGCGTATCGAACAGCATTAAACGCTTGTCCTGCTTGTCCGTATCCAGCGGCCTGCATTCAATGCCGCTATCCGCCAGCAGGCGCCGGACGGCTGCGCGGCTCATCTCGTTACGGCAAAAGGCCAGCAGAAAACTATGATCATCCCCGGTTTCTTCCCGGTCGATCGGGGCTACCGCCACCGCATCGCAGGAAACCTGGCCCTCAGCCCGCAGGAAAGGCAGCCGCGCCACGATACGGATGCTTTTATGGGCCAGCGCCGGCCACCAATCGGCCCCCGGATCGCCGCCGCCCGGAAGCGGTAATACGCCGACAACGCCCTTGCCTTCACCAACCCGCTGCAACACCTGTGCGGCGCTATTGTAGAGCGCCGACGGCATGACCGAACCAAAATGCCAGCGCGCAACATCCAGATAGCCAACGGGATCGGCAGACCCGTAAATGGCCACCTCAAACGGCCCCTGCATACCGCTGGAGGCCGTAATCAGTTCCCGCCACATACGGCCAATGGCGGCCACGGGGAAATTGCCGCTATGGCGCGCAACCAGACGGCGCAGAATCTTTGCCTCACGTCCGGGGCGCATGGCGAAAACCGGGACATCGGGCTGTTCCGCAGCCTTGGCTTTGGCAATATTCTGCACGATCTCCGCCCTGCGCAGGAAAAGATCATGGGCTGCGTCATCGATCTGGTCGATCTCGGCGCGAAGTCTGGCAAGAAAGTCCGTACTATCCGTCATCTCTGTATTACTATGAGCTATAATTTAAGGAGATTTGTTTGCGCGCTACTGTTTAGGCCCCTATGACGGGAGACGCAAAGGATTTTGGGCTGGAAATACCCCCGCAGTCGCGTAAAACACACTATAACAATAACCAGCACCACAAAAATACCGGGAAATATCGGAAATGACAGAGACATATGTAATCGTTGGCGCTGGCCACGCTGCTGGCCAGGTGGCCCAAAGCCTGCGCAGTTCCGCCTGCGGCTTTACCGGCCGCATCGTCCTGATAGGCGAAGAACCCTATCTTCCCTACCAGCGTCCGCCTTTGTCGAAAAAATTTCTGGCAGGCGAGATGGATCTGGAACGGGTTTATATCAAACCACCCAGCTTTTACGAAAAATTCAATGTCGAAACAAAGCTGAACTGCAAAGCGACAGGCGTCGAACGCAAGACAAAGCAGATTGCGCTAAACGATGGCAGTTCGGTCACTTATGACAAACTCATTTTCACCACCGGATCGCGGGTGCGTACCATCGCTGCGCCCGGCGTTGAACTGCCCGGCATTTTCTACCTGCGCACAGTCGATGATGTAGAGGCCATCCGCGCCTATCTCAAAGCCGATAGCAAACTGGTGATCGTCGGTGGGGGCTATATCGGGCTGGAGGTTGCCGCCGTCATGGTCTCACGCGGGCTGGATGTCACCGTGGTTGAAATGGCCCCCACCGTGCTGGCGCGCGTCGTTGACAAACAGGTTGCGGAATATTTCGCGGGTGTGCACCGCAATGCCGGGGTGAAAATCGAAAATGGCGTCGCCGTGCAGGGCTTTGCCGGCAATGGCAAAGTGGAAAAGGTGCTATGCGCCGATGGCCGCGAATTTCCAGCTGACGTGGTCATCATCGGCGTCGGCATTGTGCCCAATGTCGAACTGGCCCAGGCGGCGGGACTGGCCTGCGACAATGGCATTGTGGTGGACGAATTTGGCCGCACGCAAGACCCGGATATTTTTGCGGCGGGCGATTGCGCCAATCATCCCAACCGCCTGCTGGGCCGCCGGTTGCGTCTGGAATCGGTGCATAATGCATTGGAACAGGGCAAAACCGCAGCGCTGGCCATGTGCGGCAAGCTGGTAGAGTACGCGCAGATACCCTGGTTCTGGTCAGATCAATATGATCTGAAATTACAGATCGTCGGCATGTCCGGCACGCATGACAAGGTCATTATTCGCGGCAGCATGGAAAATCACAAATTCGCGGCGTTTTACCTGCAAGATAACGTGATCATTGCCGTCGATGCGGTGAACAGTCCGCAGGAATTCATGGCGTCCAAAGCATTGGTCGCCAATAAAACGCCGGTTGATCTGGAAAAGCTTGCGAACCCGGAAGTGCCGATGAATGCGGTGGCGGCCTAGTACTGATGCTCCGGCATCCGCACCACAAGGCCATCCAGTTCCCTGGTGACCTTGATCTGGCAACTCAGGCGGCTGTTTTCTTTTACCGCCGAGGCGAAGTCCAGCATGCTTTGCTCCATCTGCTCCTTGGTCCCAGTCTTGGAAACCCAGGCGGCGTCCACATAGACATGGCAGGTGGCGCAGGCGCAGGCGCCGCCGCAATCGCCATCAATGCCAGGGACCAGGTTCTGCACCGCGCCCTCCATGACCGAAAGCCCCTCGGCCACGTCAACCACATGCTCAGCGCCGCTGAATTCAATATACGTAACTTTCGGCATTTTCCTGTCGCTTTTTGATGGAGATGGCGCTGTATATGGCATCCTGAGCACGAGGTCAATATAGCCTTGTTGCGCTCATCCTATTGGATGATCAGGTAATTTCCGCTTAATCCGGCCGTTAGTCTAAAGCGCGGCAACCGACGTCACCTCATACATAGCGCCTGATCCGCCGCGACAGCACTGTGACATGCGCCATGTCGGTCCGGAACTGTGCGATATGCGGCGTCTTGAAATGCGCCACCAACGCCGCCTCCGTTTCCCATTCCTCGAATATCCGGAAGACATTGGGGTCTTCCAGGTCCGAATAAAAACTATAACTCAGACACCCGGCTTCTTTACGGGTGGCCTGCGCCACCTTGATGGCCGCCGCCACCGCAATGGCCCGGCTTTCCGTCGCAACGCGAAATTCCCCTGAGATGACCAGCATCAAGATCTCCTGCTTCTGGCAAGCGGTGTGACTTTAGGTTTGCACGTCCCGTATTGCTGTCATTACCCGCTTCAGGCGGGTAATCCATGCCTCATGGTCAGGCCCTGATAGGTTATCTGGATTGCCCGGATAAACCGGGCAATGACAAAGTGAGTGCGGATAGAGACAAACCTAATGTCATACCGCTTGTCTTATGACTTGTTGGTCCGTTTGGGTCAAAATGGATAGCCACCTCCGGGGCGGCCGCCCCGGAGGTGGCGGAAGGGTACGGATCGTCATACCGCTGGTCGATAACGGACCGGGTTA
>JBMOMW010000026.1:0-141827 GCA_049325255.1 Pseudomonadota bacterium
TGTTACGATGGATGTTGAACTGATTGTTGCGATCGCCATGGACGAAGGCCTTCGCTTCGCCATCCGCGAAGGCGGCCGCACCGTCGGCGCCGGCGTCGTCGCAAAAATCATTAAATAAGGACGGCGTTGACCGGCGCGTATACAGGAGTGTAGCTCAATTGGTAGAGCACCGGTCTCCAAAACCGGGGGCTGGGGGTTCGAGTCCCTCCACTCCTGCCAAATAGTAGCGCGAGCGGGTTTTGAAAGAATGAAAGTGTTTATGGAACGGTAATGGCGAAAACCTCACCTTTCGAATTTGTGCAGCAGGTGCGGCGGGAAACCTCCAAGGTGACCTGGCCGACCAGGAAAGAAACTGGTGTCACGACGATGATGGTATTCATCATGGTGGCGTTCGCATCGGTGTTTTTTGCGGTTGTCGATATCGTACTGCAATTTGGAATTGGATTTTTACTTGGCGCAGGCGGATAGGGTTCAGAATATGGTGATGCGCTGGTATATCGTTCATACCTATTCGAACTTCGAAAAGAAGGTCGCGGATTCGATTAAGGAGCAGGCGGAAACACAGGGGCTGGCAGACAGGTTTGAAGAAATTCTGGTGCCAACCGAAGAAGTCGTGGAAATGCGGCGCGGGCGGAAAATTCAGTCCGAACGCAAGTTTTTCCCCGGCTATGTGCTGGTAAAGATGGAGTTGAGCGACGAGACCTATCATCTGATCAGAAATACTGGCAAGGTGACGGGCTTTTTGGGCAGCGGTAACCGGCCAAGCCCGGTTCCAGACGTGGAAGTCGCCCGCATCATGAATCAGGTGCAGGAAGGTATTGAACGGCCGAAGCCCGTTATCAGCTTTGAAATTGGTGAGCAGGTTCGCGTGTGTGATGGGCCGTTTGCCTCGTTCAATGGGGTGGTCGAAGAAGTAGATACGGACCGGACGCGGCTCAAGGTGGCGGTGTCAATTTTTGGCCGTGCAACGCCGGTTGAGCTTGAATTCGGCCAGGTGGAGAAAGTTTAACTGATCGGACAGTGTGCGGTTTGCAGACTGTCCAAAACAAGTGGGAGGCGCGTCTCAAAATGCCGGGACAAACCGCACCACTAACCCCCTGCTTTCGCCGGAGCGAAGCTCTGGCGGGCAAGACAGACGTTTTTACCGGCGTCACTAAACTGAGGGCAATATGGCGAAGAAGATTACAGGTTATATTAAATTGCAGTGCAAGGCGACGCAGGCTAATCCCTCGCCGCCTATTGGCCCGGCCTTGGGTCAGCGCGGTCTCAATATTATGGAATTCTGCAAGGCGTTCAATGCGCAGACGCAGAATTTCGAACCAGGTACGCCGTTGCCGGTGATTATTACGGCCTATGCGGATAAATCGTTCACCTTCGTGATCAAGACGCCGCCCGCTTCGCATATGCTGAAGCAGGCGGCGAGCATCAACAAGGGATCGAACGCAGCGGGCCGTACGATTGCGGGCCATGTGACCATGGCGCAATGCCGCGAGATCGCCGAAAAGAAGGCGAAGGATCTGAACGCAAATGACCTTGACGCGGGGGCCCGGATTATTGCCGGTTCCGCCCGTTCGCTTGGTCTGGAAGTGAGGGACTAAACCATGGTCCAATTATCAAAGCGTCAAAAGAAAGCGTCTGTGGCAATTGACCGCAACCGTTTTTATGGGCTGGAAGAAGCTGTCAGCCTGATCAAAACCTATGGTGTGGGCAAGTTCGATGAAACCGTCGAAGTGGCGATGAATTTGAACGTTGACCCCCGGCATGCGGACCAGATGGTGCGCGGGGTCGTGCAATTGCCGAATGGCACCGGTAAAACTGTGCGTGTGGCGGTTTTCGCCAGGGGCGACAAAGCTGATGCTGCCCTGGCGGCAGGTGCGGATATTGTCGGCGCTGAAGATCTGATGGAAAAAGTGCAGGCGGGCGAAATCAATTTTGACCGTGTCATCGCGACACCCGACATGATGGCGATTGTTGGCCGTCTGGGCAAAGTGCTGGGTCCGCGCGGCCTGATGCCAAATCCAAAGCTGGGCACCGTAACCAATGACGTTGCCGAGGCGGTAAAGGCAACCAAAAGTGGTCAGGTTGAATTCCGTGTGGAAAAGGCCGGTATCATTCATGGCGGCGTTGGCAAGGCCAGTTTTGATTCAGCCGCTTTGTGCGCAAATATTCGCGCCTTTGTGGGCGCGGTAACGCGCGCAAAGCCGGAAGGCGCCAAGGGCACCTATGTGAAGAAAGTTTCGCTTAGCTCCACCATGGGGCCAGGCGTGAAAGTGGATTTTGCGAGTATTTCAAACTCGTAACAAAGTTTCGCACCATCACAAGCGGTGCGAAGGATAGCCCGTTACGGCGCATTGTGCGTTGTGGCGGGTTACATCCTGTCCGAGATTGCGGGTTCTGACCACTTGCGGGTCAGCTTAAAAACCGCCCGCATGAGACGGGGCAAGGCGTGAGAGGTTGCTGTTGGCGTGGAAACATGGCTGACAGCGGCAAAGATCGGTTTTGATCCGGGACAGGCGCAACGGCTCCGCACCTCATGTGGGGGCCCGGTCTGACCGGGCGGCGGGGTTGGTCCAACGATGGCGGTCCGGGGCAGATGTGCGCCCGGCCTGCCGGAACAAGGAGTACAACAATGGACCGAGCGCAAAAGCAGGAAATGATCACCTATCTCAACGGCGTCTTCAGTGACGCCGGTGTGGTCGTGGTGTCCCATTATTCAGGAATGAGCGTCAGCGAGATGAGTGATCTTCGCAGGCGTATGGGCGATGCGAACGCGAGAGTAAAAGTGATTAAAAACCGGCTTGCAAAGCGCGCACTTGATGGCACGCCGTGCAGTGGTATTTCTGACCTGCTGACGGGCCCCACCGTAATTGCCTATTCGGCAGATCCGGTTGCGGCCCCGAAAGTGGCGATGGAATACGCCAAGTTTAACGACAAGTTCGTTATCCGGGGTGGCGCCATGGGCCTGACGGTTCTCGACAAAAAAGGCGTCGAGAACCTGGCCAGCTTGCCATCGCTTGATGAACTTCGCGCCAGATTGGTGGGAATGATCAGCACGCCTGCGACACGCATCGCAACCGTGCTGTCTGCACCAGCAAGCCAGCTGGCAAGAGTTCTGAGCGCATATGCGAGCAAAAATGAAGCTGCGTAAGCAAACCTACCGATACACGATCAAACCGAAGGAACTATAGAGATGGCAAATTTAGATAAAATCGTTGAGGACCTGTCCGCATTGACGGTACTCGAAGCGGCATCGCTGTCAAAGATGCTGGAAGAAAAGTGGGGCGTGTCTGCTGCTGCGCCTGTCGCTGTGGCTGCGGCTGCCGCTGCACCTGCTGCGGCGGTTGAAGAGCAGACAGAGTTCAGCGTTATCCTGGCGTCCGCCGGCGACAAGAAGATCAACGTGATCAAGGAAGTTCGCACGATCACGGGACTTGGCCTGAAAGAAGCCAAGGATCTGGTCGAAGCCGCGCCGAAGGAAGTCAAGGGTAGCGTCAACAAGGCAGAAGCAGCAGCCCTCAAGGCGCAGCTCGAAGCCGCTGGCGCAACTGTAGAGGTAAAATAGTTTTTACTGACTGCATCTAATTCCGTGGCGCGCAGGTGTGCGCCACGGCCCTATCGCCGCCCCGGCGGTTATTGAAATTTAGCGAGGAGCAGGTATGGCCCAGTCTTTTACTGGTCGCAAGCGGATCCGCAAGTCCTTTGGCAACATTCCAGAAGTTGTGCGGATGCCGAACCTCATCGAAGTTCAGCGGAATTCCTACAATCAGTTTTTGCAGTTCGACAAGGGCGTTACCGAGCGTAACGACACCGGTCTGCAGGGCGTGTTCAAATCGGTATTTCCGATCAAGGATTTTGCCGAAACTGCGTCACTTGAATTCGTAAAATACGAGTTCGAGCCGCCTAAATATGACGTGGAAGAATGTCAGCAGCGTGACATGACCTATGCAGCGCCGTTAAAACTGACATTGCGTCTCATCGTATTTGATGTGGATGAAGTGACCGGCGCCAAATCGGTGAAGGACATCAAGGAACAGGCCGTCTATATGGGTGACATGCCCATGATGACGGATCATGGCACCTTTGTCGTCAATGGCACCGAGCGGGTGATCGTCAGCCAGATGCACCGTTCGCCAGGCGTATTCTTTGATCACGACCGGGGCAAAAGCCATTCCAGCGGCAAGCTGCTGTTTGCGGCGCGCGTGATCCCGTATCGCGGATCATGGCTGGATCTTGAATTTGATATTAAAGATATCGTCAATGTGCGCATTGACCGGCGCCGCAAAATGCCGGCGACCACGCTGCTCTATGCGCTGGGTATGTCACAGGATGAAATCCTGGAATATTTCTTCCAGACCGTTGTGTACACAGCCAACAAAAAGGGCGGCTGGCGTGTTGCGTTTAATCCGGACAAACTGCGCGGCACGACGGCAGGTAACGATATGATCGACGCAAAAACGGGCGAGGTCGTGCTGGAGGCAGGACGTAAATTTACGCCGCGTATTGGACGCAAGCTGCAGGAGCAGGGCGTAAAGGAACTTCTGGTTACCGCCGAAGAGATTATCGGCCGTTATGCCGCCTGCGATATGATCGACGAATCCACCGGCGAAATCTATGTTGAAGCGGGCGAAGAATATACCGCCGAAATTATCGCCAGGCTGGAAGAGGAAAAAATCACCAGCATTCCGACACTGGATGTGGATGGGGTGAATATCGGCGCCTATATCCGCAACACCATGATGGTGGACAAGAGCGAGACCCGCGAACAGGCGCTGATTGACATTTATCGCGTGATCCGTCCGGGCGAGCCGCCAACGCTGGAAGCAGCGGAAGGCTTGTTCAGCGGGCTGTTCTTTGATCCAGAACGCTATGATCTTTCTGCGGTAGGCCGTGTAAAGATGAATATGCGTCTTGGCCTGGAGTGCGATGATACGGTTGGCATCCTGCGCAAGGAAGATATTCTTGCCGTTGTGAAGACGTTGTGCGAATTGCGCGATGGGCGTGGCGAAATCGACGATATCGATCATCTGGGCAACCGCCGCCTGCGTTCGGTTGGCGAGCTGATGGAAAATCAGTATCGCATCGGCCTGCTGCGCATGGAACGCGCGATCAAGGAGCGGATGAGTTCGGTTGAAATCGATACGGTCATGCCGCACGATCTGATCAATGCGAAACCGGTTGCCGCGGCGATCCGTGAATTTTTCGGTTCGTCACAGCTTAGCCAGTTTATGGATCAAACCAATCCGCTGTCGGAAATTACCCATAAGCGCCGTCTCTCGGCGTTGGGGCCTGGCGGCCTGACACGCGAACGTGCGGGCTTTGAAGTGCGCGACGTGCACCCAACCCATTATGGCCGCATCTGTCCGATTGAAACGCCCGAAGGACCTAACATCGGTTTGATCAACAGCCTGGCGACCTACGCGCGCGTAAACAAATATGGTTTCATCGAAACGCCCTACCGCAAGGTTGCAAACGGCAAGGTCAGCAGTGACGTTGTCTATCTATCGGCGATGGAAGAAGCCAAGTTCACGATCGCGCAGGCCAACGCGCCGTTCGATGCGAAGGGCCAATTGCTCAGCGATCTGGTGTCATGCCGGATTGCAGGCGACTTCGCCATGACTGCGCCGTCAAATGTTGAATTGATGGATGTCTCGCCCAAGCAGCTTGTTTCGGTTGCTGCGGCGCTTATTCCGTTCCTGGAAAACGATGACGCCAATCGCGCGCTGATGGGCTCGAACATGCAGCGTCAGGCTGTGCCATTGTTGCAGGCTGAGGCGCCGCTGGTCGGCACCGGCATGGAAGCAGTGGTTGCGTATGATTCCGGCGCCGCAATCGGCGCACGCCGTTCGGGTGTCGTTGATCAGGTCGATGCAGAACGTATCGTTGTGCGTGTCCGTGAAGAAGTGGACGCATCACGTTCCGTGGTGGACATTTATAACCTGCGCAAGTTCCAGCGTTCCAACCAGAACACCTGCATCACGCAGCGGCCGCTGGTGAAGGTGGGTGACCGGGTGGAAGCCGGCGACATTATCGCTGATGGTCCGTCTACGGAGCTTGGCGAACTGGCGCTGGGGCGTAACGTGCTTGTCGCGTTCATGCCGTGGAATGGATACAATTTCGAAGACTCGATCCTGATCTCTGAACGTATCGTGCGCGACGACGTGTTTACCTCGATCCATATTGAGGAATTCGAAGTCATGGCCCGCGACACCAAGCTGGGGCCAGAAGAAATCACCCGCGACATTCCTAATGTGGGCGAAGAAAATCTGCGCGATCTTGATGAAGCAGGCATCGTGTATATCGGCGCAGAGGTAAACCCCGGTGATATTCTGGTCGGCAAGGTGACGCCCAAGGGCGAATCTCCGATGACGCCGGAAGAGAAACTTTTGCGCGCGATCTTCGGCGAAAAAGCTTCTGATGTGCGCGATACTTCGCTTCGGCTGCCGCCGGGTGTGGCGGGCACGGTCGTGGAAGTCCGGGTGTTCAACCGTCATGGCGTGGAAAAAGACGAACGCGCCATGGCCATTGAACGCGCTGAAATTGAAGCGCTGGCAAAAGACCGTGATGACGAACTGGCAATTCTCGAACGCAACATTTATGGCCGTTTGAGTGAACTGCTTGTTGGCAAGCAGGCATCGGGCGGGCCAAAGGGGATGGCCGACGGCACCAAGATCACCGAGGCGCTGCTGGAAGGCCTGCCGTCCCGCAAGTCCTGGTGGCAGATTGCGCTTAAAAACGAAAAAGCCATGTCGGAAGCCGAAACGCTGAAAAAGCAGTTCGACGATTCGACAGGCGCCGTGCAGGCGCGTTTCGAAAACAAGGTTGAAAAACTGCAACGCGGCGATGAATTGCCGCCGGGCGTTATGAAGATGGTCAAAATCTTTGTCGCTGTGAAGCGCAAGCTTCAGCCGGGTGACAAGATGGCCGGGCGTCATGGCAACAAGGGTGTGATTTCCAAAATCGTACCCATCGAAGATATGCCGTTCACGGAGGATGGCACGCATGTTGACGTTGTGCTTAATCCGCTTGGCGTGCCGAGCCGCATGAATGTCGGGCAGATTCTGGAAACCCATCTTGGCTGGGCCTGTGCGGGCCTTGGCAAGCAGATTGGCGCGGCGCTTGACGCCGTACATTCCGGGCGTTCCATGAGCATGCTCAAGGATGCGTTGCGTGTGGCGTATGATGACAAGATCTACAAGGAAGATATCGCTTTTATGACAGACGCGGAGCTTCTGGAAATGTCTGAAAATCTGCGCCGTGGCGTGCCGATTGCAACGCCGGTATTTGATGGCGCGCATGAGGCTGACATTGTCAACATGCTAAGCAAGGCGGGGCTGGATGCATCCGGCCAGGTCGAGCTGTATGACGGTCTGTCTGGCGATCTGTTCGACCGCAAGGTGACGGTCGGCTATATTTATATGCTGAAACTGCACCATCTTGTCGATGACAAGATCCATGCGCGCTCGATTGGGCCTTACAGCCTGGTTACGCAGCAGCCTCTCGGCGGCAAGGCGCAATTCGGCGGACAGCGTTTCGGTGAAATGGAAGTCTGGGCGCTGGAAGCATATGGCGCCGCCTACACATTGCAGGAAATGCTGACGGTCAAGTCGGACGACGTTGCCGGCCGCACAAAGGTTTATGAATCGATTGTGCGCGGTGATGAAACGTTTGAAACCGGCATACCAGAATCCTTTAACGTGCTGGTCAAGGAAATGCGCTCGCTGTCGCTGAACGTGAATCTTTTGACCAAGGAAGAATAGCCGCGCTGGATCGTATCTTGAATGGTCAGTGAACGAACATTTTCCAAGCCTTGAAGTTAAGGCCAAGGAGTATCGAAAGATGAACCAGGAACTAGTAAATCTCTTCACCCCCGCAGGGCAAAAAGAGAACTTTGATCGTCTGCAAATCGCTCTGGCCAGTCCGGAGCGCATTCTGTCCTGGTCGTTCGGTGAAATTAAAAAGCCGGAAACGATCAACTACCGCACGTTCAAGCCGGAGCGTGATGGTCTTTTCTGCGCCCGCATCTTCGGGCCGATCAAGGACTATGAATGTCTGTGCGGCAAATACAAGCGGATGAAGTACAAGGGCATTATCTGCGAAAAATGCAATGTTGAAGTAACCTTGTCCAAGGTCCGGCGCGAGCGCATGGGCCATATCGAACTGGCGTCGCCGGTTGCGCATATCTGGTTCCTGAAATCCCTGCCAAGCCGCATCGGCCTGATGCTCGATATGACGCTGAAGGATCTGGAGCGGGTATTGTATTTTGAGCAGTATGTCGTGCTTGAACCGGGCCTGACCCCGCTGAAGCCCAATATGCTTATCAACGAAGAAGAATTCCGCCGCGCGCAAGATGAATATGGTGATGATGCATTTACGGTAGGTATTGGCGCCGAGGCGATCCGTGAATTATTGATGGCAATCGATCTGGTTGCCCTGCGTGACCGTTTGCGCATTGAACTGTCCGAAGCGACAGGCGAAGCCAAGCCGAAAAAGATCGTCAAGCGGTTGAAGCTTGTTGAATCTTTCATCGAATCAAAAAACCGTCCCGAATGGATGATCCTGACCGTTGTGCCGGTTATTCCGCCGGAACTGCGCCCGCTGGTGCCGCTGGATGGCGGCCGTTTTGCGACATCGGATCTGAATGATCTGTACCGCCGGGTGATCAACCGTAACAACCGCCTGAAGCGGCTGATGGAACTGCGCGCGCCGGATATCATTGTGCGTAACGAAAAACGCATGTTGCAGGAATCGGTTGACGCGCTGTTTGATAATGGCCGCCGTGGCCGTGTCATTACCGGCGCGAACAAACGTCCGCTGAAATCGCTTGCCGATATGCTGAAGGGCAAGCAGGGCCGCTTCCGTCAGAACCTGCTGGGCAAGCGCGTCGATTATTCCGGCCGTTCCGTGATTGTGGTGGGGCCGGAGTTAAAGCTGCATCAGTGCGGGCTGCCGAAGAAAATGGCGCTTGAACTGTTCAAGCCGTTTATCTATTCGCAGCTAGAAGCGCGCGGGCTTTCCAGCACCGTGAAACAGGCGAAGAAGCTGGTGGAAAAAGAACGCCCCGAAGTGTGGGACGTGCTTGATCAGGTGATCCGCGAACATCCGGTTATGCTGAACCGTGCGCCGACACTGCATCGTTTGGGCATTCAGGCGTTTGAGCCGGTGCTGATCGAAGGCAAGGCAATTCAGCTTCATCCGCTGGTGTGCGCCGCATTCAATGCCGACTTTGACGGTGACCAGATGGCCGTGCATGTGCCGCTGAGCCTTGAGGCGCAGCTTGAAGCGCGCGTCCTGATGATGTCGACGAATAATATTCTGCGCCCGTCAGACGGCAAGCCGATCATCGTGCCCAGCCAGGATATCGTGCTTGGCCTTTATTACATGACCATCGAACGTCCCGGCGCACAGGGCGAAGGCATGATCTTCTCCAATCTGGGCGAGATCGAACACGCGCTGGCCAGTAAATCAGTAACGCTGCATTCGCCGATCAAGGCGCGTCGCGTCAGTGTTGATGCCGAAGGTAAAGAGTTTGTTGAACGTGTGGACACCACACCGGGGCGCATGATGCTTGGGGATCTGTTGCCACGCCATCCGCAGGTGCCGTTTAGTCTTGTAAACCGCCTGTTGACGAAGCGCGACATCAGTACGGTTATCGATGTGGTCTATCGTCATGCCGGGCAAAAAGAGACGGTGCTGTTTTGCGACCGCATCATGGCGCTTGGATTCCGTCACGCCTTCAAGGCTGGTATTTCGTTCGGCAAGGATGACATGGTGGTGCCAAAGGCCAAGACAAAAATGGTCGATGATACCCGTGCGCTGGCCAAGGAATATGAACAGCAGTATACGGATGGTCTGATCACCCAGGGTGAAAAATACAACAAGGTCATCGACGCCTGGTCAAAATGCACCGACCGGGTAGCCGATGAAATGATGGCGGAAATTTCGAATGCCGGTGTTGATGCGAATGGCAAGGCGAAGCCGTTGAACTCGATCTATATGATGGCGCATTCCGGTGCGCGTGGCTCCGCCGCGCAGATGAAGCAGCTTGCCGGCATGCGCGGGCTGATGGCGAAACCGTCGGGTGAAATCATCGAAACGCCGATCATCTCGAACTTCAAGGAAGGCCTTACTGTTCTTGAATATTTCAACTCAACGCATGGCGCGCGCAAGGGCCTTGCGGATACGGCGCTGAAGACCGCCAACTCCGGTTATCTCACGCGGCGTCTGGTTGACGTGGCGCAGGATTGCATCATCAAGGAGCAGGATTGCGGCACAAAGCGCGGCCTGAACGTATCGGCTGTTGTCGAAGGCGGCGAAATATTACAGCGGCTTGGGGATCGTATCCTTGGCCGTACCATATGTGATGACGTCATTCATCCGGTAAGCGATGCGGTTATGGCCAAGGCTGGGCAGGAGCTTAACGAAGCAACGGTTGAGTTGATCGAGGCAGCGGATATTCAAACCGTACGTATCCGCTCTGTGCTGACATGCGATTCCAAGGTTGGGGTATGCGCCAGATGTTATGGCCGTGACCTGGCCCGTGGCACACCGGTAAATATCGGTGAAGCAGTGGGCGTCATCGCCGCGCAATCGATTGGTGAGCCGGGAACACAGCTGACCATGCGCACCTTCCATATTGGCGGCACGGCGCAGGTGGCCGAACAGTCCTTCATTGAAGCAACGCATGAAGGCGTGTTGCAGATTGAAAATAAGAATCTGGTGGCTGATCGCAATGGCCGCCAGGTCGTGCTCAGCCGCAACTGCATTCTGGCGATTGTCGATGATAACGGCCGTCAGCGCGCCACGCACAAAGTGCCCTATGGCACCCGCCTGCTGGTCAAGGAAGGCGGCAGGATCACCAAGGGGCTGCGCCTGTGCGAATGGGATCCCTATACGCTGCCGATCATTACGGAAAAATCCGGTACTGTTAAGTTTGTCGATCTTGTCGATGGTATTTCTGTGCGCGATATGGTGGACGATGCAACTGGCATCACCAACAAGATCGTTATCGATTGGCGCTCTGCACCCAAGGGCGGCGATCTGAAGCCGGGTGTGGCGCTGGTCGATAAAAAGGGTATGCCCGTCAAGCTGGGCACTGGCGATCTTGATGTGCGCTATCTGCTGTCGGTGGATGCGATTCTGTCGGTTGAAGATGGCGACGAGGTTGCGGCGGGCGACGTACTGGCGCGTATTCCACGCGAAAGCGCCAAGACCCGCGACATCACCGGCGGTCTGCCCCGTGTGGCGGAACTGTTCGAGGCCCGGCGTCCTAAAGATCATGCGGTGCTGGCTGAAATGGACGGCATCGTCAAATTTGGCCGCGACTACAAGAACAAGCGCCGAATCATTATTGAGGCGGCGGATGATCCCTCGGTGTTCAGTGAATATCTGATCCCCAAGGGCAAGCATGTGGCCGTGCAGGAGGGTGACTTCATCCGCAAGGGCGAGTTCCTGCTGGATGGCAACCCGGCCCCGCACGACATTCTGGCGATCCTGGGTGTAGAGGAGCTGGCTAACTATCTGGTGCAGGAAATCCAGGAAGTTTACCGCCTGCAGGGCGTGCCCATCAACGACAAGCATATAGAGGTGATTGTCCGCCAGATGCTGCAAAAGGCCGAGGTCACCAATCCAGGTGAAACGACCCTGCTGAAGGGCGAGCAGATCGATCGTCTGGAACTGGACGAAATCAACGAGAAAGTCGTTGCCGAAGGCCGCAAGCCGGCGGAAGCCGTTCCGGTTCTGCTGGGGATCACCAAGGCGTCCCTGCAAACCCGCTCGTTCATCTCGGCGGCGTCCTTTCAGGAAACGACTCGCGTGCTTACCGAAGCCGCCGTGGCCGGGAAAGTCGATTATCTCTCGGGACTTAAGGAAAACGTCATTGTTGGCCGCCTGATCCCGGCGGGTACCGGCGCCCTGATTAACGAAATGAAGGCCATCGCCATCAAGCGCGATCAGGAGATCCTGAGCGAGCAGAAAGTGGTCAAGGGGGCCATTACCAGCGCTGGCGACCAGGTCCGGGCCGACGCCGAGGCTGTCTTCGCCAAGGCTCCAGCAGCGGGTGAATAGATAAGCTTAAATAAAAACAGGCAGTGTTGAAGAAAATGCCTGTTATGGGTTGACGAAAGATAAAGGCGCGGATAATGTCCGCGCACTTTCAGGCCATGGTCGTAGGGACCGAATCTTCGGAACCTAAACACTGTCCGGAAGCGAAATAGAAGAGTTTTGGCGCATGAGCGGGTGAACAGCCCGTTCCTCTGCAAGTATCCCAGGATAGGGACGGCAAGTGTCGTCCTCTGTCCTGCTTGTGATTTTTGTTATTGTTTTTGTTGCTCTAGGACATGGGAAAGCGATCTTAATGCCGACAATCAACCAATTGGTTCGCAAGCCACGCAAGGCCCCGGTTAAACGGAACAAGGTGCCTGCTCTGGAGGCGTGTCCGCAAAAGCGTGGCGTTTGTACGCGCGTGTACACGACAACGCCGAAAAAGCCGAACTCGGCGCTGCGTAAGGTTGCCCGTGTGCGCCTGACCAATAAATTCGAAGTCACCAGCTACATTCCGGGCGAAGGCCATAATCTGCAGGAGCATTCGGTCGTGATGCTTCGCGGCGGCCGCGTAAAGGATTTGCCCGGTGTGCGTTACCACATCATTCGTGGTGTCCTTGACACCCAGGGTGTCAAGAACCGGCGTCAACGCCGTTCTAAATACGGCGCCAAGCGGCCGAAATAGCATCAGAGAGATCGATAGCAGATATGTCACGTCGTCATCGCGCAGAAAAACGAGAAGTCCTTCCCGACGCCAAATTTGGCGATATCGTACTCACGAAGTTTATGAACTCGCTGATGTATCAGGGCAAGAAATCGACGGCGGAAAGCATTACCTATGGTGCGTTTGAAATTGTCGAACGCAAGATCGGCCGTAGCCCGGTTGAGGTGTTTCGCGATGCGCTTGAAAACATCAAACCAAATGTCGAAGTGCGTTCGCGGCGCGTTGGCGGCGCCACCTACCAGGTTCCGGTAGAAGTGCGTAACGAACGCCGTCAGGCCCTGGCAATCCGCTGGCTGATTAATGCAGCCCGCGCACGCAATGAAAATACAATGGTCGAGCGTCTGTCCGGCGAATTAATGGACGCAGTAAATAATCGGGGAGCGGCAGTGAAGAAGCGTGAAGACACCCATCGGATGGCGGACGCCAACCGGGCTTTCTCGCATTATCGCTGGTAATCAATTTAAAGTCTGAAGGTTCCCGATCATGTCCCGTAAAACCCCACTCGAACATTACCGTAATATCGGCATTATGGCGCATATTGACGCCGGAAAGACGACGACGACGGAACGTATCCTGTATTATACCGGGGTCAGCCACAAGATCGGCGAAGTGCATGAAGGCGCGGCGACGATGGACTGGATGGAGCAGGAACAGGAACGCGGCATCACCATTACTTCGGCGGCCACAACCTGCTTCTGGCGCGACTATCGCATCAATATTATCGACACCCCCGGCCATGTGGATTTTACCATTGAAGTAGAGCGCAGTCTGCGCGTGCTTGATGGCGCGGTGGCGGTGTTTGACTCGGTTGCCGGTGTTGAGCCGCAATCCGAAACCGTCTGGCGTCAGGCCGACAAATATAGTGTTCCGCGCATTTGCTTCGTGAACAAGATGGATCGTATCGGCGCGGATTTCTATCGCTGCGTCGAAATGATCAAGGACCGTCTGGGCGCCATTCCGGCGGTGCTGCAATTGCCGATCGGATCGGAATCCGCGTTTGTCGGCGTTGTCGATCTGCTGAATAACCGGGCCATCATCTGGAAAGATGAAAGCCTTGGCGCCGAATTTGAATATGTCGCAATTCCCGCCGACATGGCGGACGAAGCTGCCGACTATCGCGCCCAACTGGTTGAGCTGGTGGTTGAACAGGATGAAGCCGCACTCGAAGCCTATCTTGAAGGCACGGAACCCAGCGTGGAAGCATTACTGGCCTGTATCCGCAAGGGTACTGTTGGCGGCAAGTTCGTTCCGGTAATTTGTGGCTCCGCGTTCAAGAACAAGGGCGTGCAGACATTGCTGGATGCGGCCGTTGATTTTCTGCCCTCGCCTCTGGATGTTCCCTTTATCCAGGGTACCGTGCCGGATTCGGACGAAGTCGTAGAACGTCGCCCCGATGATGCAGAGCCAGTAGCGGCCCTTGCATTCAAGGTAATGAATGATCCGTTTGTGGGCTCGCTGACATTCGTGCGGCTTTATTCCGGTACGCTGGAAGCGGGCATGACGGTGCTGAATTCGCGCCGCGGCCATCGCGAACGGATTGGCCGGATGCTGCAAATGCATGCGGACAAGCGCGAAGAAGTCAAGACAGCAGTTGCTGGTGATATTGTGGCGCTGGCAGGTCTGAAAAACACTATTACCGGTGATACGCTTTGCGATACGGTCAAGGTGGCCATCCTGGAAAGCATGGAATTCCCGGACCCGGTTATCGAAGTGGCTGTCGAACCAAAGACAAAAGCCGATCAGGAAAAAATGGGCGTCGCGCTCAATCGGCTGGCCCAGGAAGACCCTTCCTTCCGCGTCTCCAGCGATCCGGAATCCGGCCAGACCATCATCAAGGGCATGGGCGAACTGCATCTCGATATTATCGTTGATCGCATGCGCCGCGAGTTCAAGGTTGAAGCGAATGTAGGCGCGCCGCAGGTGGCGTATCGCGAAACAATTAACAAGACTGTCGAGGTCGATTACACCCACAAAAAGCAGACCGGTGGTTCGGGTCAGTTTGCCCGCATCAAGATTCGTCTGGAACCGTTGGAGCCAGGTGGCGGCGAGCATTTCGAAAACAAGGTTGTCGGCGGTTCGGTGCCGCGTGAATATGTGCCCGGCGTCGAGAAGGGTGTTATGAGCGTGAAGGATAGCGGCGTTCTCGCTGGTTTTCCGGTTATCGATTTTCAGGTCACGTTGCTCGATGGCGCCAGCCATGACGTGGACTCCAGCGTGCTGGCGTTTGAAATTGCGGCGCGCGCTGCGTTCCGTGAAGCAGTGCAAAAGGCCGATCCGAAATTGCTTGAACCAATCATGCGGGTCGAAGTGGTGACGCCGGAAGATTATATGGGCGACGTGATCGGCGATCTGAACAGCCGCCGTGGCCAGATTGGCGGTACGGAATCGCGCGGCAATGCCGCCGTCATCAAGGCGATGGTGCCGCTCGCCAACATGTTTGGCTATGTGAACAATTTGCGCTCCATGAGCCAGGGACGCGCGCAATACACAATGCACTTTGACCACTATGAAGCCGTGCCGCAGCACGTTTCGGCAGAGGTCATTGCAAAACTGGCGTAATAATTTGTCCATTCAACGGACAGCAGGTTAAGGACTGGAACCTCAGGGTTCCCAAAGCGGAGACAAAGAACATGTCGAAAGAGAAGTTTGCGCGCACGAAGCCGCATTGCAACATTGGCACGATTGGGCATGTTGACCACGGCAAGACGTCATTGACGGCGGCGATTACGAAGGTTCTGGCCGAGACGGGCGGGGCGACGTATACGGCGTATGACCAGATTGACAAGGCGCCGGAAGAAAAGGCGCGTGGGATCACGATATCGACGGCGCATGTTGAATATGAAACGGTGAACCGGCATTACGCGCATGTGGATTGCCCTGGCCATGCGGACTATGTGAAGAACATGATCACGGGTGCTGCGCAGATGGATGGGGGCATTCTGGTTGTGTCGGCGGCCGATGGCCCGATGCCGCAGACGCGCGAGCATATTCTTCTGGCGCGTCAGGTTGGGGTGCCTTCGCTTGTGGTATTCATGAACAAGGTGGATCAGGTGGACGATCCGGAACTTCTGGAGCTGGTTGAGCTGGAGATCCGCGAACTTCTGTCGAGCTATGATTATCCTGGCGATGATATTCCGATCATCAAGGGTTCTGCGCTTGCAGCGCTGGAAGGCAAGAATCCGGAGATTGGGCATGATGCGATTCTGGAGCTGATGAAGGCTGTTGACAGCTATATTCCGCAGCCGGAGCGTCCGAAGGACCGTCCGTTCCTGATGCCGATTGAAGACGTGTTTTCGATTTCGGGCCGTGGCACGGTTGTGACGGGCCGTGTGGAACAGGGCGTTGTCAAGGTCGGCGAGGAAGTCGAGATTGTAGGCCTGAAGCCGACGCAGAAGACGGTTTGCACGGGCGTTGAGATGTTCCGCAAGCTTCTGGATCAGGGCGAGGCGGGCGACAATATCGGCGCGCTGCTGCGGGGCATTGACCGTGAAGGTGTTGAGCGCGGCCAGGTTCTGGCCAAGCCCGGCTCGATTACGCCGCACACGAATTTCAAGGCGGAAGCCTATATTCTGACGAAGGAAGAAGGTGGCCGTCACACGCCGTTCTTCAACAATTACCGTCCGCAGTTTTATTTCCGCACGACGGACGTGACGGGTGTTGTGACGCTTCCGGAAGGCACCGAGATGGTGATGCCGGGCGACAATGTTACGATGGATGTTGAACTGATTGTTGCGATCGCCATGGACGAAGGCCTTCGCTTCGCCATCCGCGAAGGCGGCCGCACCGTCGGCGCCGGCGTCGTCGCAAAAATCATTAAATAAGGACGGCGTAGCCAATGCAAAACCAGAATATCCGTATCCGGTTGAAGGCTTTCGAGCATCGCGTGCTCGATCAGTCAACCAAGGATATCGTGAACACCGCCAAGCGCACAGGTGCGACAGTACGTGGTCCGATTCCTCTGCCGACCAGGATTGAGAAATTCACGGTGCTGCGTGGGCCGCACGTTGATAAGAAAAGCCGCGAGCAGTTTGAAGTGCGTACGCACAAAAGATTACTCGATATCGTTGATCCGACACCACAAACAGTGGACGCGCTCATGAAGCTCGACCTGGCTGCCGGTGTGGATGTGGAAATTAAGCTTTAAGCAGGTGAAGAAATGCGTTCTGGTGTGATTGCCCAGAAAATCGGCATGACCCGCGTCTTCAAAGATGATGGGCGGCATGTTCCGGTGACGGTTCTGAAGATGGATAACTGTCAGGTTGTCCGTCAGCGCACTGTTGACGGCGACGGTTATACCGCGGTGCAGCTTGGCGCTGTTGCGGCGAAACCGAAGAATGTCACAAAGCCGATGCGGGGACATTTTGCGGCGGCCAATGTAGAGCCGAAGCGCAAGGTCGTGGAGTTCCGGGTTTCCCCGGAAAATCTGCTTGACGTTGGTGCAGAAATTACGGCCGGGCATTTTGTCATTGGTCAATATGTGGATGTGTCCGGCACGAGCATCGGCAAGGGTTTTGCCGGCGTTATGAAACGGCATAATTTTGGCGGTATGCCCGCCAGCCACGGCGTATCGATTACGCACCGCGCCCATGGTTCGACCGGTCAACGCCAGGATCCAGGCAAGGTGTTCAAGGGCAAGAAGATGGCCGGGCATATGGGCGATGTTCGCGTCACCACCCAGAATCTGGAAGTGGTGGCGACGGATGTAGCGCGCGGTATTTTGATGATCAAGGGGGCGGTGCCGGGCGCCAAAGGCGGCTTTGTGCTGGTGCGTGATGCGGTTAAGCGCGCACTGCCCGAGGGTGTGCCGATGCCCGGTGCGGTTCGCGGCGGTAATAGCGCGGCAGCACCTGTAGAACAGAAGGAAGAAAGCGCATGAAGGCCGAGGTAAAAAATCTCGATGCCAGCAATGCAGGCGATATCGAGTTGGCAGACGGCATCTTTGCGCTGGAACCACGCGCCGACATTCTGCACCGTATGGTGGTGTATCAACTCGCCAAACGGCGTGCGGGTACGCACAAGGTAAAGAACCGCAGCGAAATTAATATGACCACCAAAAAGTTTGGCAAGCAAAAGGGTGGTGGTACGGCGCGTCACGGTGCGCGTTCGGCAAATATCTTCCGTGGCGGCGGCGTTGCGCACGGGCCAACCCCGCGCAGTCACGCAACGGATCTGCCGAAGAAAGTTCGCAAGCTCGCGCTGCGTCATGCACTGTCGGCAAAGGTGCAGGATCAGTCGCTGTTCATTCTCGAAGACGCCAAGCTGGGCTCGGCAAAGACAAGCGGCCTTCGCGATGTGCTGGTCAAGCTGGGTTTCAGCAATGCGCTGTTCATTGACGGGACAGAAGTGGACGCAAATTTCCTGATGGCCGCACGCAATTTGCCAAATGTGGATGTGCTGCCAAGTCAGGGTGCGAATGTGTATGACATTCTGCGTCGCGACAAGCTGGTGCTGACCCGCGCAGCCGTCGCACAATTGGAGGAACGCCTGAAATGAACCGGGAGCGGATGTACGATATTATTCTTAGCCCGGTGATTACCGAAAAGGCGACGATGGCGAGCGAGCACAATCAGGTGACGTTTCGTGTGGCGAATGACGCCACCAAGCCGGAAATCAAACAGGCCGTTGAGAAACTGTTTGATGTCAAGGTGAAGGCGGTGAATACGCTTCGCCAGATTGGCAAAGTAAAGCGTTTCCGGGGCAAACTTGGAAAGCGCAGTGATTATAAGAAGGCCATCGTCAGCCTGGCGGATGGTCATTCTATTGATGTAACGACGGGGCTTTAGGGTGCGGCAATGGCGTTAAAAGCATATAAACCGACAACACCGGGCCAACGCGGCCTGGTGCTTGTCAGCCGCGAAGGGCTTTGGAAGGGCAAGCCGGTCAAATCTTTGACCGAAGGCCTGACTAAAAGTGGCGGCCGGAATAATTCGGGCAGGATTACTGCGTTCCAGCGCGGTGGCGGGCATAAGCGCTCCTATCGCATGGTTGACTTCAAGCGGCGCAAATTCGATGTGTCTGCGACGGTTGAGCGTCTGGAATATGATCCTAATCGCACAGCCTTCATTGCGCTGGTCAATTATGATGATGGCGAGCAGGCATATATTTTGGCGCCGCAACGTTTGAAGGCGGGTGACAAGGTTGTTGCCGGCAACAAGGTTGACATCAAGCCAGGCAATGCGATGCCGCTGGCCAGCATGCCGATCGGCACCATCGTCCATAATGTCGAAATCAAAGTCGGCAAGGGCGGGCAGATCGCACGTTCGGCGGGTACTTATGCGCAATTGGTTGGCCGGGATTCCGGTTATGCCCAACTGCGGTTATCGTCAGGCGAACAGCGTATTATCCGGGCCGAGTGCATGGCGACCGTGGGTGCGGTTTCCAATCCGGATAATTCGAACCAGAATTTTGGCAAGGCAGGACGTACCCGCTGGAAAGGCCGCAGGCCTTCTGTGCGTGGTGTCGCGATGAACCCGGTGGATCACCCGCATGGCGGCGGCGAAGGCCGCACCTCTGGCGGCCGTCATCCGGTTACGCCGTGGGGTAAGCCGACCAAAGGCAAGAAGACACGTTCCAACAAGGCGACCGACAAGTATATCTTGCGCAGCCGTCATCTGAAGAAGGGGCGCTAGGCCGTGACACGTTCCGTATGGAAAGGCCCGTTCGTCGATGGGTATCTGTTAAAGAAAGCCGAAACTGCACGTTCGGCGGCACGCAAGGAAGTGATCAAGACCTGGTCACGCCGTTCGACAATTCTGCCCCAGTTCGTTGGGCTGACATTTGGCGTCTATAATGGACACAAGTTTATTCCGGTATCGGTCAGCGAAGAAATGGTGGGTCATAAGCTTGGCGAATTTTCACCGACGCGGACCTATTTCGGTCATACGGCGGACAAAAAGGCAAAGAGGAAATAATGAGCAAGCTGGCGCGTCCCAGAGGTCTTGCGGAAAATGAAGCCCAGGCGATTGGGCGGATGATCCGCATCAGCCCGCAGAAGCTTAATTTGGTTGCTGGCGGCATTCGCGGCATGCATGTCGAGAAGGCATTGGCGGAGCTTACCTTTTCGCATCGCCGTATTGCGCAGGATGTGAAAAAGGTGTTGCAGTCCGCCATTGCCAATGCTGAAAATAACCATGGGCTGGATATGGATAGTCTGTACGTAAAAGAAGCGTCGGTCGGCAAGGCGCTGGTGATCAAGCGGTTTCATCCGCGCGCGCGCGGGCGTTCCGGCCGTGTGGAAAAACCGTTTAGCCACCTGACCATTGTGGTCCGTGAGCGTGAGGAGACTGCCTGATGGGCCATAAGGTAAATCCGATCGGCTTGCGTGTCGGTATCAACCGCACCTGGGATTCGCGCTGGTATGCTGAAGGCAAGGCCTATGGCGATCTGCTGCATGAGGATATTCGTATCCGCCAGGTGCTGTCGAAGCGTCTGGTGCTGGCGGGTGTTTCTCGCATTCAGATTGAGCGCCCACACCGCAAATGCCGCGTAACGATTTTCTCGGCGCGCCCCGGTGTGGTCATTGGCAAAAAAGGCGCGGACATTGAAAAGCTGCGTCTGGAATTATCGCAACTGACGGCAAGCGAAGTTCATCTGAATATCGTTGAAATCCGCAAGCCGGAAATTGACGCGAAACTGGTCGCGGAAAATATTGCACAGCAGCTGGAACGTCGCGTTTCGTTCCGTCGCGCCATGAAGCGTGCGGTGCAGTCTTCGATGCGGCTGGGTGCGCAAGGCATTAAAGTGAATTGCGCCGGTCGTCTTGGCGGCGCCGAAATTGCCCGTACCGAATGGTATCATGAAGGCCGGGTGCCGCTGCATACACTGCGTGCGGATATTGATTACGGCGTTGCCACGGCGCAAACCGCTTATGGCGCCTGCGGGATTAAGGTGTGGGTGTTCAAGGGCGAAATTCTGGAACATGATCCGATGGCCCAGGATAGCCGCATGGCGGCGGCACAGGAAGGCGCGCGTCCGCCCCGGCCCGCCGGTGGCGGAAGGCCGGATCGGGATAATAGGGATAATCGTGATCGCGGGGATCGTAGCCGCGCAGATCGCGATTAGGCAAACGCGGACAAGGTAAAAGGCAAGAGCAATGTTACAGCCAAAACGGACAAAATTTCGTAAGGCGCATAAAGGCCGCATCAAGGGCGTCGCCAAAGCTGGCTTCACCCTGAACTTCGGTGGTTATGGGCTTAAGGCGATGGAGCCGGACCGGGTCACTGCACGCCAGATTGAAGCGGCGCGCCGTGCGATCACCCGTCACATGAAACGTGCGGGCAGGGTATGGATACGTATTTTCCCGGATGTTCCGGTGAGTAAGAAGCCGACCGAAGTGCGCATGGGTAAAGGTAAGGGAACGCCGGAATTTTGGGCGGTCCGGATTAAACCCGGACGCATTATGTTTGAAATCGACGGGGTGCCGGAACCATTGGCGCGCGAAGCGCTGCGGTTAGGGGCCATGAAATTGCCGATCAAAACCCGTGTGGTTGGCCGGACGCTATAGAGGTGATGCTGATGAAGGCCGCAGAGTTGCGAGATAAAACAGCCGACCAGTTGAAGGATGAAGTCCTGAAACTGAAGAAGGAGCAGTTCAATATGCGCTTTCAAAAGGCTACAGGACAGCTGGAAAACACTGCCCAGGTGGGTAAGGTGCGCCGTAATATTGCGCGGATGAAAACGATACTTAATGAACAGGCGGCGAAAGCCGGGCCTGGCCGCGCAGGGAGCAAGTAAATATGCCAAAGCGTATCCTGCAAGGTGTCGTGGTTAGCGACAAGGGCAACAAGACTGTGGTGGTAAAAGTAGAACGCCGCTTTCCCGATCCAGTAATGGGAAAGACTGTGCGGCGTTCAAAAAAGTACCATGCACATGACGAGAACAATAGTTTTTCGGTTGGTGAAAATGTGCGGATAAGGGAATGCCGCCCAATTTCAAAGACCAAGAGTTGGGAGGTAATCGGGAACGACGCCTGATCAGAATGATCGCGTGATGTTCCATGATGACCATGGTTGAAATTGTAATTTTAAGTCCGGGCGGATTTATCCCGGAGGTAACTTTGATGAATGGTATCCGGCAATGATCCAGATGCAATCCAGGCTAGATGTAGCCGATAATTCAGGTGCGCGTGAAGTGATGTGCATCAAGGTCTTGGGCGGCTCCAAACGCCGTTATGCGACCGTTGGCGACGTTATCGTTGTCAGCGTCAAGGAGGCTATTCCGCGCGGCAAGGTAAAGGCGGGCGATGTGTTGAAAGCGGTAATTGTGCGCACTGCGAAAGCAATCGCGCGCCCCGATGGCAGCGCTATCCGGTTTGATCGCAATGCGGCTGTGCTGATCAACAATCAGGGCGAACCGATTGGCACACGTATCTTTGGCCCGGTTGTGCGTGAACTGCGTGCGAAGAACCATATGAAGATTATTTCGCTTGCGCCGGAGGTGCTGTGATGGCCGCGAAATTCAAGATCAAAAAAGGTGACAAGGTTGTGGTTCTTGCGGGCCGCGACAAAGGAAAAAAGGGCGAAGTCGTCAAAATGTTTTTGACCGAAAACCGTGCGCTCGTTTCCGGCGTCAATCAGGTGAAGCGGCACACGAAGCAGAGTCAGACTTCTGCGGGCGGTATTCTGGTCAAGGAATTGCCGATCCAGATTTCAAATCTGGCCCATGTGGATCCGAAAACAGGTGGGCCAACACGGGTTGGTTATAAAATTCTTGATGATGGACGCAAGGTGCGTTTTGCCAAGCGTTCGGGAGAAGTGATAGATGTCTGAGGCAGCCTACACGCCACGGCTAAAGACACATTATGATTCGGTCGTCCGGGCCGGCATGGTGAAAGATTTTGGCTATAAGAATGTGATGCAAGTACCCCGCCTGGAAAAGGTGGTGCTGAATATGGGCGTCGGCAAGGCGACCCAGGATTCAAAAAAGATCAACATCGCACTTGAAGAGCTGACGCTGATCGCCGGGCAAAAGGCCGTGGTGACGCGCGCCAAAAAATCCATTGCGGCGTTCAAGCTGCGTGAAGGCATGCCGATTGGCGTCAAGGTTACGCTTCGCCAGGCGCGCATGTATGAATTTGTTGACAGGCTGATTAATGTGGCGCTGCCGCGCGTTCGCGACTTTCGCGGGCTCAACGCAAAAAGTTTTGATGGCCGCGGCAATTTTTCCATGGGCCTGAAAGAACATATCGTTTTCCCGGAAATCGACTATGACAAGGTCGATACTTTCTGGGGCCTTGATGTGGTGGTTTGCACCACGGCAAGGACCGACGATGAAGCGCGGGCCTTGTTAAAGCTTTTTAATTTTCCTCTGACATGAGCAGCGGCGAAAACGTGACGAAGGGCAATATGAATGGCTAAGAAAAGCGCCATATACCGGAACAAGAAGCGGGAAAGCATGGTTAAAAGCTATGCGGCCAAGCGCGCGCGCCTCAAGGCGGTGACGATGGATCAGGCGTTACAGCCGGAAGAACGTTTTGCCGCAAGTCTCAAGCTTGCGGAACTTCCGCGTAACTCTGCGAAAGTCCGTGTACATAACCGCTGCGAAATCAGCGGCCGTCCCAAAGCATATTACCGCAAGCTGCGCATGTCGCGTATCGCATTGCGTGACATGGCCTCTTCCGGGCAGATTCCCGGAATGGTCAAGTCGAGCTGGTAAGGAGCATCATTTATGACGATGACGGATCCACTGGCGGACATGTTGTCCCGCATACGCAACGCACAAATGCGGGGTAAGGCGAAAGTAGTTACGCCTGAATCCAATTTGCGCCGCCGCGTGCTGGATGTCCTGCAGGATGAAGGCTATATTCGCGGTTACACGCGGGTTGAATATCCAGGCGGTAAAAGCGAGTTGGAGATTGAGCTCAAATACGATAATGGCCAGCCGGTCATTCGGGAAATATCGCGCATCTCGCGCCCTGGCCGCCGGGTTTATTCCTCGGTCAGTGAAATTCCCCGGGTTCGTAATGGCCTCGGTCTGGCTATTTTATCAACGCCGCAAGGTGTGATTTCAGACGCCCAGGCGCGCGAACGCAATATTGGCGGCGAAGTTTTGTGCAAGGTGTTCTAGCCCGTAATCATTTCAGATTGTGTGCTGGTTTTTAAAAGAATGACAGGAATCGGACTAAGAAGATGTCTCGAATAGGTAAAAACCCGGTCGCTGTACCCAAAGGGGTCACGGTTGACATTAAAGGGCAGGATATCACGGTTAGCGGACCCAAGGGGAAGCTGGCGATAACCATGGTCGATGAAATTGCCATCTCACAGGAAGGCGATAGCATCAAGGTCATGCCCCGTAATGACAACCGGCAGGGCCGCACCATGTGGGGTATGCAGCGCACATTGGTAAGCAATATGGTCGCTGGTGTGACCACGGGCTTCACCACCAAACTGGAAATCAATGGCGTCGGTTATCGCGCAGCAGTGCAGGGCAAAAATCTGCAATTGCAGATGGGCTATAGCCACGATGTGATTTACCCAATTCCTGCTGACGTGCAGATTGCCTGCGAAAAGCCAACGGCGATTGCTGTCACCGGTATCGACAAACAGCGTGTGGGACAGGTTGCGGCTGAAATCCGCCGTTACCGTCCGCCAGAACCCTATAAGGGCAAAGGCATTCGCTACGAAAATGAATTCATCTTCCGTAAGGAAGGCAAGAAGAAGTAGACGGAGCGGCGGTTATGAAAAATCTGAAGAAATTAGGCGAGCGCCGTCAAAAGCGAGTGCGCAGCAAGTTACGGATCGTCGGCAACGGCAAGCCACGGCTTTCGGTATTCCGTTCTTCGAAGAATATCTATGCGCAGGTTATTGATGATGTGGCGGGACGCACGCTTGTTTCGGCATGTAGTCTGGACAAGGATTTGCGCGAAAAGGCAAAGACTGGCGCGGATTGCGCGGCGGCGGCGGCGGTTGGCAAGCTGGTTGCTGAACGGGCAAAAGCGGCGGGTATTGCCAAAGTGGTTTTTGATCGTGGTGGCTATCTGTATCACGGTCGGGTTAAGGCGCTGGCAGACGGCGCCCGCGAGGGCGGATTGGAGTTTTAAGGCATTCATTTGCTGAAAAACACTCTGGAAAACACTCTGAAAAACACTAGGGAGTTGCCACAACATGGCACGTAATGACGGTTTTGAACGCGAGCGTGAACGCGGCGACGGTGATCTGGTTGATAAGCTGGTGCATATCAATCGCGTCGCCAAAGTGGTGAAAGGCGGCCGCAGGTTCGGGTTCGCTGCGCTGGTAGTTATTGGCGATCAGAAGGGCCGGGTTGGCTTTGGTCATGGCAAGGCGCGTGAAGTGCCGGAAGCCATCCGCAAGGCAACCGAGTCCGGCAAGCGTAACATGATCCGTGTGCCGCTTCGCGAAGGCCGCACATTGCACCACGACATGGAAGGCCGTCACGGCGCAGGTAAAGTGGTAATGCGCTCGGCAACGCCAGGAACCGGGATTATTGCCGGTGGTCCGATGCGCGCGGTGTTTGAAACGCTGGGTCTTCAGGATGTGGTGGCCAAATCTGTTGGCTCCAGCAATCCATATAACATGGTGCGCGCCACGATCGACGGTTTGAAAAAGCAGGTTTCGCCCCGCATGGTTGCGTCCAGGCGCGGCAAAAAGATTGGTGATATTGCGCAGCGTCGCAGCGTCGCTGCCGACGACATTTCGGGTCAGGAGTAGGGCATTATGGCGGACAAGAGTAAACCTGCCGGGAGCATGAAAGGCAAGACGGTTACGATTGAACAGATCGGCAGCCCCATTCGCCGCCCTGCGGATCAGCGCGCAACGCTTATCGGCCTGGGGTTGAACAAAATGCACCGTGTACGGACGTTAGAGGATACGCCTTCCGTGCGCGGCATGATTGCCAAGGTTGCGCATCTGGTGCGTGTGCAATAGGCAGCGTCAAAGAGTAATTTCAAACTTGATCCGCTGCGCGACAGTAGCGGGCCGGTAATTGAAAACCGGTTACAAGCCTAATATGGGATAGCGGTTATGAAGCTGAATGAATTGCGTGATAATCCGGGCGCCCGGAAAAAAAGCAAGCGCCTTGGCCGTGGTATCGGTTCCGGTCTCGGCAAGACGGCCGGGCGTGGCGTGAAAGGCCAGAGGGCGCGTTCGGGTGTGGCGATCAAAGGCTTTGAAGGCGGGCAGATGCCGGTGCATATGCGCTTGCCGAAGCGTGGCTTTAACAGTATGGCGCCGCGCGATTTCGTCGAAGTGAATCTTGGCCGTCTTCAGGCGGCAATTGACGCAGGCAAGCTGGATGCCAGCAAGCCTGTTGACGCAGTGGCGTTACAGTCGGCAGGTCTGGTCCGCCGTATTCGTGGCGGCGTACGCCTGCTGGGCAATGGCGAACTCAAGTCAAAGCTGACAATCGAAGTGGTCGGCGCGACCAAAGCCGCGATTGCGGCGGTAGAAAAATTGGGCGGCACCGTTACGGTTGCTGCTTAAAAAAAACTGACCGGTTCGGGTGCAGGGGTTTCAAGTTTCTGTCACCCGGATTCTTCAAAAACGCTTTTGGAATATTGAATGGCCTCCGCTGCCGAACAATTAGCCGCCAATCTTAACTTTGCCGCCTTCGGCAAGGCGGAGGAGCTGAAAAAGCGCCTGTGGTTCACCCTGGGCGCTCTCATAATATACCGGCTCGGCACCTATATTCCGCTTCCGGGCATCAATCCGCTGGCGCTGGCGGAAATTATTTCGCGCAATCAAAGCGGCATTCTCGGCCTGTTCAATGTGTTCTCTGGCGGCGCTGTTGGCCGCATGGCGATTTTTGCGCTGAACATCATGCCCTATATTTCGGCCAGCATCATCATTCAGCTGATGACGTCTGTTTCAACGCGGCTGGAAGCACTGAAAAAAGAAGGCGAGCAGGGCCGCAAGAAAATTACCCAATACACACGATATGGCACGGTGCTCCTGGCCACATTACAGGCTTACGGCATCGCTTCGGGTCTTGAGGGCGCGGGCAATGTGGTGATTGAAGCGGGCATTTTCTTCCGGATAAGCACCGTCATCACGCTGGTTGGCGGCACGGTGTTTCTAATGTGGCTGGGTGAACAGATTACGGCGCGCGGTGTGGGCAATGGCATTTCGCTGATCATCTTTGCAGGTATTGTGGCAGAACTGCCAAGAGCGCTCGTCAGCACGTTTGAGCTGGGCCGCACCGGTGCGCTGCCGACGATTTTCCTGTTGTTGCTGGTTGTTATGATTGGCGGCGTCATTGGCGCCATCGTGTTTATGGAACGCGCGCAACGCCGTCTTCTGGTGCAATATCCCAAACGCCAGGTTGGCCGCAAAATGACGGGTGGCGAATCATCGCATCTGCCGTTGAAACTGAACGTTTCCGGCGTAATTCCGCCGATTTTTGCATCCTCCATTCTGCTGCTGCCGATTACGGTTGCAAACTTTTCTGCCGGCAAGGGGCCGGAATGGCTGACGACGGTCACCAGCCTGTTGGGGCATGGACAGCCGCTATACATGCTGTTCTATGCGGCGGGCATTATCTTTTTCTGTTTCTTCTACACGTCCATTATTTTCAATCCGGAAGACACGGCGGAAAATCTGCGTAAAAACGGCGGCTTCATTCCAGGCATCCGTCCCGGCGCCAAAACAGCGGAATATATTAATTACATATTGACCCGTTTGACAGTTGTTGGCGCGCTGTATCTGACAGCGGTCTGTTTGCTTCCTGAAATTCTGGTCGCACAATATTCCGTGCCGTTTTATTTTGGCGGCACGTCTTTGTTGATTGTTGTCAGCGTGACGATGGATACGGTGGCGCAAATCCAGAGCCACTTGCTCGCGCATCAATATGAAGGGCTGATCAAGAAAAGCCGGCTGAAGGGGCGCAACAAATGAATTTGATTCTGTTGGGCGCCCCTGGCGCAGGCAAAGGCACCCAGGCCGAACGCCTGCAGGCTGAACGCGGCCTTGTGCAGCTTTCCACTGGCGACATGCTGCGCGCGGCTGTAGCGGCGGGAACCGAGACGGGCCGCAAGGCAAAAGAAATCATGGACCGGGGCGATCTGGTGTCAGATGCCGTAGTGGTTGGAATTATCTCTGATCGTATCGATCAGCCGGATTGCCGCAAGGGCTTTATCCTGGACGGTTTCCCCCGCAACGAGGCGCAGGCCCAGGCGCTGGACAAGATGCTGGTCCAAAAGGGGCAGAAGCTGGACCTGGTGATCGAGGTAAAGGTCGACGAACAGATCCTGTTTGACCGTATTCGTAACCGGGCCGCCGAATCAGCTGCCGCCAGCGGGTCTGTCCGGGCCGATGATAATGAGGAGACCCTGCGCAACCGGCTGGGCGTTTACCATGCCCAAACGGCCCCTTTGCTGCCCTATTACAGGGCGCAGGGCAAATTACGCACCATTGACGGCATGCAGACGGTGGAAAGCGTCGCAAAACAGATAGCGGCCCTTCTGGATGGGGTGAAATGAGATAGGTACGGATGAGGATTTATTTGACGGGAGGACGGAAATACTTATAATCCGCCAACTTTGCTGGTCTTAGGATCTGGCCGCCCCAAATGGTCCTTTTTAACCGGTTGCCACCCAGCCTCCGGCCGTCTGTATTGGGGTATTTATAGGACAATTCATGCCTGAAACGGGCAAGATTGCGTAATCAAGGAGACAGAACGTGGCGCGTATCGCAGGTGTAAATATTCCAACCAACAAGCGGGTTGTGATCGCGCTTACCTATATTCATGGTATCGGCCGCACCAAGGCGCTCGAAATCTGTGAACGGGTCGGTATTCCAGCCGAGCGCCGGGTGTTTGATTTGTCGGAATCAGAAGTCATCAAGGTTCGCGAAACCATCGATCAGGACCATCTGGTTGAAGGCGATCTGCGCCGGTCAGTTGCGATGAACATAAAGCGGCTGATGGATCTTGGCTGTTATCGTGGTTTGCGCCATCGGCGTGGGTTGCCGGTGCGTGGTCAGCGTACGCATACCAATGCGCGCACACGTAAAGGCCCTGCGAAAGCGATTGCCGGCAAGAAGAAGTAAATTTGAATTTATCCCCGCCGTAATTTTTGCGGCCGGTTATGCCTGGCAATTTTCGAATAGAAAACACGGCCAGGAAATGCACTGGAAAGGTTTGATACAGAATGGCTAAGGAAGCGACGCGCATTCGCCGTAAGGAACGAAAAAACATCACTTCGGGTGTTGCGCATGTAAATGCCACCTTCAACAACACTAAAATCACGATCAGCGACGCCCAGGGCAACGTGATCTCATGGTGTTCTGCAGGCGTGATGGGCTTCAAGGGATCGCGCAAATCGACCCCCTATGCCGCGCAGGTGGCGGCGGAAAGCGCCGGTAAAAAAGCGCAGGAACATGGCATGCAGGTGCTTGAGGTTGAGGTCAAGGGCCCCGGCTCCGGCCGTGAATCAGCGCTGCGTGCGTTGCAGGCGGTTGGTTTCACTGTCACGACCATTCGTGATGTGACGCCCATTCCGCACAATGGTTGCCGGCCGCCAAAGCGCCGCCGGGTTTAATAGTCTTATGCGGCTGAATTCGGTGCCGGCGTTTTTGCCCGATGCCGGTTTGGCCGGTAAATTTCACATAGGAGATGGCGCGATTAATGCGCTCATCGCTACAGGCATGAGGTCGCCAACGTGATCGAAAAAAACTGGCAGGAACTGATTAAACCAAACCGGCTTGAGGTTGATCCGGGCCTGGATCCAAAGCGCAGGGCAACTGTCGTTGCCGTGCCGCTGGAACGCGGCTTTGGCGTAACGCTGGGCAACAGCCTGCGGCGCATTTTACTGTCGTCCCTGCAAGGCGCGGCGGTGACTGCGGTTCAGATTGATGGCGTGCTTCACGAATTTTCGTCCATCAGTGGCGTGCGCGAAGATGTCACCGACATTGTGCTCAATCTGAAGTCGCTTGCGCTGCGCATGCACTCTGAAGGCCCGCGCCGCATGATCCTGTCCGCAGAAGGGCCGGGC
This sequence comes from Pseudomonadota bacterium, assembly GCA_049325255.1. Classification (GTDB taxonomy): domain Bacteria; phylum Pseudomonadota; class Alphaproteobacteria; order UBA11222; family UBA11222; genus UBA11222. The sequence goes on from JBMOMW010000026.1 coordinate 29,706, forward strand.
GAGGTGACAGCCGCGCAGATAACGCCGGTTTCGGACATTGATATTCTGAACCCGGACCATGTCATCTGCACCCTGGGTCAGGGCGCAAAAATCCGGCTGGAGATGATCATCAATAATGGCAAGGGCTATGTGCCGGCCGACCGTAACCGTCCCGAAGACGCGCCCATTGGCCTGATCGCCATTGACGCCCTGTACAGCCCGGTGCGCCGTGTGTCCTTCAAGGTAGAAAATACCCGCGAAGGCCAGGTGCTTGACTATGACAAGCTGAGCATGGATGTGGAAACCAATGGCGCCGTAACGCCCGAAGATGCGGTTGCCTATGCAGCGCGCATCCTTCAGGACCAGCTACAGGTTTTCGTCAATTTCGACGAGCCTACACGCACACAAACCTTCGAAGAACGCCCGGAACTGGAATTCAATCCGGCGTTGCTGAAAAAGGTCGACGAGCTGGAATTGTCGGTGCGTTCGGCAAACTGCCTGAAGAACGACAATATCATCTATATCGGCGATCTGATTCAGAAGACCGAGGCAGAAATGCTGCGTACGCCAAATTTTGGGCGCAAGTCGCTGAACGAGATCAAGGAGCTATTGTCGCAAATGGGCCTGCACCTGGGCATGGAAGTGCTGAACTGGCCGCCAGACAATATCGAAGAACTGGCAAAACGCCACGAAGACCAATATTGAACAGTTGATACTTTCCGGACCGGACGGGTTCGGAGCATAAGGAGACACCATCATGCGTCACGGAGTTGGCGGCCGCAAACTGAACCGCACGGCATCGCACCGCAAGGCAATGCTGGCGAACATGGCTTCGGCCCTGATCAAGCATGAGCAGATCATCACCACTTTGCCAAAGGCCAAGGAATTGCGGCCCTATGTGGAAAAGCTGGTGACCCAGGGCAAAAAAGCCACCCTGCACGCGCGCCGTCAGGTTCTGGCGCAGTTGCCGGATTCTGATCAGACGCTGGTGGAAAAACTGTTCGGCACGCTTGCGCCGCGTTATGCAACGCGCCACGGTGGCTATACCCGCGTGATGCGCGCCGGTTTCCGCTATGGGGACAATGCGCCTTTGGCGGTGATCGAATTTGTTGATCGTGATGAAGATGCGCGCGGTCAGGATTCAGGCCCGGTCCACACGGACGACGAGGATGCAGGCTAGATTTTTATTCCGGCCTGACCGGGCGTCTGAAAACATACGCATAGGGCTGGCCGTGTGGCTGGCCCTTTTTTTCCTGGTTTCATTTTCGGGCGCCGCGCATGCGCAACAGCGTGATGTGCCCCAAAGCAGCAGTCAGATTCAGCTTTCCTTTGCCCCCGTGGTGCAAAAATCCGCCCCCGCTGTTACCAACATTTTCGCCAAACGGGTTGTGCGTACCGGGGCGGAACCGCCGCTGTTCAGCGACCCGATGATGCAGCGGTTCTTTGGCGAAAATTTCGGTGGCCAGTTCATGCCGCGCGAGCGCGTGCAGAATACGCTGGGCTCCGGTGTGCTGGTCCGCGCCGACGGCATTGTCGTTACCAACAACCATGTCATAGAAAACACAACCGGCATTCGCGTCGTGCTTAGCGACCGGCGCGAATTTGACGCGAAAGTTCTGCTAAGTGATCCGCATACGGATCTTGCGGTATTGAAAATTGATACAGGTGGCGAAAAACTGCCTGTGCTGGAATTTGGCGATTCCGACGCGGCCCAGGTTGGCGACATTGTACTGGCGATCGGCAATCCTTTCGGTGTCGGCCAGACGGTAACCAGCGGTATTGTGTCGGCCACCGCGCGCACCCAGGGCGGCGTTTCGGATTATCAGTTTTTCATTCAGACCGATGCGGCCATCAATCCCGGCAATTCCGGCGGCGCGCTTGTGGGGGTCGATGGCAAGCTGATAGGCGTCAACACGGCAATCTTTTCGCGCAGTGGCGGCTCCATTGGCATCGGTTTTGCCATTCCCTCCAACATGGTCAAACAGGTCGTGGAATCGGCATTTGCCGGTGGTGCGGTGGTGCGCCCCTGGCTTGGCGCGTCGGGGCAGGGGGTTACGCAGGATATCAGTCAGGGGCTGGGCCTTGCGCGCCCCGCCGGCGTACTGATCAGCAATGTATATCCAGGCGGCCCGGCGGACCAGGCGGGCCTGACAGTGGGCGATGTTATTCTCAAGGTGGATGGTCGCGAAATCGCCGATCCGGAAAGTTTGCGCTACCGTATTGCGACGGCAAAAGTTGGCGGCACGGTAAAAATTGAAATCTGGCGCAATGGCGCCCCCGCGACCTTACCGATGCAGCTAAAGTCCGCCCCGGAAATCCCGCCGCGCAATCTTGTCAAATTGAGCGGCAACCATCCGTTGACGGGCATTACCATCGCCAATCTGTCGCCCGCCTATGCGGAGGAATTGGGGCTCAGTCCCGGCCTGACCGGTGTGATCATTACGGAAATGCCCCGGCGCAGTCCGGCGGTGCAGATTGGTTTGCAGCCAGGTGATATACTTCTGTCCATTGGTCAGGATAAGATACAGTTGACCAAAGACGTCGTGCGCCTGACCCGGACTGCGCGCAATGTGTGGGAAATACGCATCCGGCGCGGGGATGAGGTGCTATCAGTGCGCGTTGGCGCGTAAGGGAAAGATCGTGACAAGCCTGTTCGAGGCGGCTGGACTGGAAGGTGGCGCACCACGGCCATTGGCGGATCGCTTGCGCCCTGCGACACTGGACGAAGTTGTCGGCCAGGATCATCTAATTGGCCCGGGCGCGCCATTGCGGCGCATGGCCGATGCCGGCAAGCTGACATCGCTGATTTTGTGGGGGCCGCCGGGCACGGGAAAAACCACTATCGCGCGGCTGCTGACGGCGGGGTCGAACCTGCACTTTGAACAATTGTCGGCGGTATTTTCTGGCGTCGCGGATTTGCGCAAGGTATTTGATCAGGCCAAAATACGCCGGCGGGATGGTGTGGGAACACTGTTGTTCGTGGACGAAATTCATCGTTTCAACCGCGCACAGCAGGACGGTTTTCTGCCCTATGTCGAAGACGGGACTATTGTTCTAATTGGCGCCACTACTGAAAACCCGTCATTCGAGCTGAACGCGGCGCTTTTATCGCGTGCGCAGGTAATGGTGCTGCGGCGTCTGGATGACGATAATCTGGAAATATTGCTGTCACGCGCCGAAAGCGTCATGGGAAAACCATTGCCTTTGACGGCGGATGCACGCGCTACCTTGCGGGCCATGGCGGATGGGGATGGCCGCTTTGCGTTGAATCTGGCAGAGGAATTATATGCGCTGGATATAGCAACCCCGCTTGATCCGGCGCGGTTGGTGGAAACAGTACAGCGCCGCGCGCCTGTGTATGACAAGGCGCAGGAAGGCCATTACAATTTAATCAGCGCACTGCATAAAACCTTGCGCGGTTCGGATACGGACGCCGCATTATATTATCTTGCGCGTATGCTGAGCGCGGGGGAAGACCCGCTCTATATTGCGCGGCGCATGGTGCGGTTCGCGGTTGAGGATATTGGCCTGGCCGATCCCAATGCGCTGGTGCAGGCGCTGGCGGCAAAAGACGCCTATGATTTTCTGGGCAGCCCCGAAGGCGAACTGGCGCTGGTGCAGGCGGTGATTTATCTGGGCACCGCGCCAAAATCCAATGCGGTGTATCGCGCGTCCAGGGCGGCAAATGTCGCGGCCAAAGAACAGGGTTCGCTCTCTCCCCCAAAACATATTCTCAATGCGCCGACAAAAATGATGCGTGAGCAAGGCTATGGCGCAGGCTATCAATATGATCACGACACGGCGGAGGGTTTTTCCGGGCAGAATTATTTCCCCGAAGAAATGCCGCGCCGCAAATTTTATGTCCCAACCGAACGCGGCTTTGAGCGCGAGGTCATAAAACGGCTGGCTTATTGGGACGGGTTGCGCGAAAAGGCGGCGAAGGATGCATAGGGGCATGTCATGCTGAACATGTACCTGGCGGTTGCGGCGGGCGGCGCTCTGGGATCGGTCGGGCGTTATATTTTTGTGGGGCAGGCGGCGCGGCTATTGGGTGCGGGTTTCCCCTGGGGCACACTCGGGGTCAATGTCATTGGATCGCTGCTTATGGGGCTGGCTGCGGGCGTCTACGCTGCGCGCGTATCGACGCCGCCCGAAATACAGGCCTTTATCAGCGTCGGGGTGCTGGGCGGCTTCACCACCTTTTCGGCATTTTCACTGGACGTGGTGCAATTATATGAACGCGGCCAATGGTCGCTGGCAGTGGTTTATGGCGCCGCCTCGTTTGGTTTATCTCTGGGGGCGCTGCTAATAGGCCTTACATTCATGCGCCGTTTGCTTACATAGTAAACTCATGAACACAGCAAAAAATATTGAAGTTGCCGCCGAGGAATCCGGGCTGCGTCTTGACCGGTGGTTCAAGCGCCGCTTTCCGCATCTTGCCCATGGCCGGTTGGAAAAACTGCTGCGCACCGGTCAGGTGCGGGTGGATGGCGGCCGGGTCAAGGCGGGCTTTCGCCTGGACGCCGGGCAGCAGGTGCGCGTACCGCCTTTGCAGACAGAAGAGACGGTGGCGCAGGAAAATTATAAACCGGTACCCGCAAAACTTTCGCGCACGGACCGCGCGATGATGCAGGACGCTGTTCTGTATAATGACGGTACGGTTATTGCGATCAACAAACCGGCCGGGCTGGCGGTGCAGGGTGGCTCAGGCACTTCGCGTCATGTGGATGGCATGCTGGACGCCCTGCGCGAAGAAGGCGGCGAAAGGCCACGTCTGGTGCACCGGCTGGATCGCGACACCAGCGGGGTGCTTTTGCTGGCCAGCACAGTGAACGCAGCGGCAAGGTTCGGTCAGGCTTTTCGCAGCCGCGAGGCGCGCAAAATTTACTGGGCGCTTACCGTTGGCGTGCCGTCCCCACGCCAGGGCCGCATCCGTGCGCCACTGGCGAAACTGAACGGCGAGGGCGCCTGGGAAGACCGTGAACGGGTCAGCGCGGTTGAGGCCGATGATCCACGCGGCAAGCCCGCCGACACCCTGTACAAGGTCATCGACGTGGTGGGCCAGCATGTGGCCTGGGTCGCGTTCATGCCGCTGACGGGGCGCACACATCAATTGCGCGCCCATGCGGCGCTGCTGGGAACGCCCATTGTTGGTGATCGTAAATATGGCGGCGACAGGGCGCTGGTCGAAGGCATTGCGCCAAAGCTGCATCTGCATGCGTGCTCGCTTGAAATTCCGCATCCCGATGGGGGCATAATCTCGGTAACCGCGCCGCTACCGGATCATATGCAGGAAACCTGGAAATTTTTTGGATTTGACGCGAACACCTCCGGGGATCCATTTCTGGAGTGGGATCAGTGAACTGGATGCCGCGGTGGATAAAGGTTGCTGCGGCATTTATCGCTGTACTGGTTTTAATTCTGGGTGGTGCGGCAATTTATCTCGCTGCATATCCGGTTGATCTATCGGACTTGCGCCATGAAATTGCCGCAGAACTGCAAGCGGCGACAGGGCGCGATATCAAGATTACCGGGAAAATTATTCTCGGGGTTTCGCTGACCCCAACCCTGGATGTGGAAGGGCTGGAAATCGCGAACCTGAAATGGGGCAGGGCGGAAAAGTTTGTCACCGTCGGGCGCACGAAAATCCGTGTACATCTGTTTCCATTATTGCAGGGCCGTGCAGATATCATTTCAATTGCGGCAGAGCGTGCTGTTGTGCATCTTGAAACCGATGGTGTTGCGCAACGCAACTGGACATTACTGGCGCAAGCGGTAACGGAAGATGGCGAGGAAGCGCGGATACCTGAGATCGAAGAAATTTTAATCAGCGATATCCTAATAGATTATCGCGACATCGTTGATCCCAAAATACGCTACAGCCTGCATCTTGAGAAAGCTTCGCTGACCCATGATGTGGTCAACGGCATTGGCAGCTATTCGATTTTGGGCAAACTTGGGGACCATAGCATTGAGGCGGACGGGAAAGTGGCGCCGCTATACACGATCAGTGTGGAGCAACCCCGGCAATTTGATATGAAGGCGCAGGTTTTTGGCATGAGCCTGACCGCCGATGGCAGTGCAAAATTTCCATTCATTGAATTTACCTATGCAGATTTTACCCTTGAAGCGCCAAAAGGCTTAACCCAGGCAGCGGCTTATTTTGGGGTCAGTCTGCCAAATATTGGCGCCACGAAAATATCCGGCAACCTGACGCCGGTAGAATATGACCTGCATTTTGGCAACCTTACTGGCGAAGTGGGTGATGTCGATCTAGCTGGATTTATCATTGTTGGCATGAGCGCGCCCCATAAAGTCACATCCGATCTGCGATCGGAAGCGCTTGATATTGAACCTTATTGGAACATGCTTCCGGCGTCGGCGCCGCCACCGGGAAAAGTTTTTTTTAATAATCCAATAAAACTGGAACTGCCTGAAACCGTTGAGCTGCAATTTCGCTATGCCGTTAAATCCCTGAAAATGGGCGGTCATACATATGCCAACCTTCTTCTGGATGGGCAGTTGGAAAAAAACATTCTCCGTTTCAAACATCTTGATCTGGATGTGGCCGACGGCAGAATGGCAAACAGCCTGACATTGGCGCCACAGGCGGACGCCCTGTCATTATCCATTCAGAGCAATGTGACAGGTGTCGATGTAGGCAAGCTGTTGAAGCAATTTGAGATGCCAAAATACGTCAAGGGAAAGGCATATTTATTGCTGGAAGGCGAGAGCCTTGGCGCCACCATGGCGGAATTAGCAGCCGGATTTGATGGACGCGCCTATCTTGAAATGCGAGAGGGAGCCATTCCAGTACGTCTTTCATCCCTGCTTAGGGGGGGCATTACGGATATATTTCGTTCGATCGAGGGCATGTTCGAGGGCGCTGGAAAGGATGCCAGGATCAGGTGTGGTTTTGGCGCCTTTGTCATTAATGGCGGCGTGGCCGAAAACAAGGCGCTGCTTATGATTACCGACAAGGCGGTTGTGACCGGCAAAGGCAGCATTGATCTTGGACAGGAGCGGTTGAAAATGCGCTTGTCGCCAAGACCGTATGACAAGAGCCTGATCAGTCTGGCCAGCGATGTGGACATTCGCGGCACGCTCGTTTCCCCTGAGTTTCACCTGAGTAAGGGGTCGGTGGCAAAGAACGTGGGAAAGACCGCGTTAGGAGTAGCGCTTGGGCCGCTTGGCATGGTTCTTGGCGTAGCGGGCTCCATCATATCAAAGCCCGGTGACAAATCAGAAAACGGTCAATGCGCCACCACAAAGGCGGACGCTTTCACGGCGCTGCAGGAGTCCGGTGCGTGGCCGGAGCTTAACCAGTTGGATGCCGCGCGGTAATTGTCAGGGGCTGGGCGTCAGTCGCACAAAGTCGCGGTCATCAATGGAAACAAGTTCCGCCGCTTCCTGGGCAAATGGCTCAAAACCCATGCGCTGGTAGAGCGGCAGGGCGCGCGGATGATCGAGCGTGCAGGTCTGTACTTGCAGGCGCTGGACTTTATCGCGCCATGCAATCGAGATGGCTTGCGCCAACAGGAAACGGCTCAGGCCGATCCCTGAAAACTCAGGCATCAATCCAAAGAACACCAGATCAACATCCGGCATGTTTCTGAAATCCAGTTCGAAAAACCCTGCCGGTACGCCTCCAGCATAAAGCACATAGATCTCCACCTGATCATGGTGAATGATCTCGGCCAGTTCTTCGTCGGACATGCGCTTGCGGTTCACCCAAGCATAATCGCGGCCCACCATGTGATACAGATAGCGGTAAAAATGCAAAGTGGGTTTTTCAGCCCGCAACAGCGCGTAGTTACGCAATGGCGGCGCCACATGTAACAGCAGCGGCTTTTTACGCATCTCCAGAAATGTAACGGTGGTGCGAAGCGTCTTTGGCATCTAGCGCCTTTTTCTACTTCTCAACAGGCAGGTCATTCCTGCCCCCCCATTCCGCCCATGACCCGTCATACAGTGCGACCGCCTTGTGCCCCAGCCTGTGCAGGGCCAGAAATACAATGGCTGCCGTGACCCCGGACCCGCAACTATTGACGACCGGCTTGGACATATCAATGCCAGCTTCCTGGACGACGCGGCGCAGTTCCTCTATCGGCAGCATGGTGCCGTCCGGGGCCAGCAGGCGTGCATAAGGCAGATTGATGGCGCCTGGAATATGCCCCGGCCGCACGCCGGGGCGGGGTTCCGGTTCAGTGCCCTTGAAACGTCCCGGCCCGCGCGCATCGACCACCTGTTCGGCCCCGGTGCGTAGATTTTCCAGCATCTGTCCCACGTCACGCAGAATGAAACGGTTCAGCCGCGCCGTGAAATGCCGTTCGCGTGGCATCGGCGGCATGTCCTCAACTGGCCGGCCTTCTGCCTGCCATTTGGCAAAGCCGCCATCCAGTACGGCGACATCTTCATGTCCCATGGCGCGAAACATCCACCATACCCGCGCGGCGCTGAAAATGCCTGCGCCATCATAAACGATGATCCGGTTGCCATCCCCCAGCCCCAGCTTGCGCATACGGCTGGCGAATTTTTCCTGGCTCGGCAACATATGCGGCAGGGGCGATGCAGTGTCGCTGATCTCATCAATATCAAAGAACACGGCGCCGGGAATGTGGGCGGCCTTATATTCCGCCCTGGCGTCGCGTCCGGCGTCCGGCAGATACCAGGATGCATCCACCACCCGCACATCCGGTGCGTTCAGGTGTTGCGCCAGCCATTCTGTGCTTACCAGCGTATTTGGAATATCATTTGCCATTGTGAGTTATAACCAATCGGGGGTGGGAAGGTTTTTAGTTCTTAGAAATTCCGGGTTGAACAGCTTGCTTTGGTAACGGGTACCGAAATCGCACAGGATTGTGACGATACGATGCCCCGGCCCCATTTGCTGCGCCAATCGGATAGCGCCCGCCACATTGATGCCGGTTGATCCGCCCATGCACAGGCCCTCGGCGCGCAGTAAATCATATATCACGGGCAGGGCTTCCTTATCCGGGATATTGAAGGATTCATCGATGGGCGCGCCCTCAAGATTGGCGGTGACGCGGCCCTGGCCGATCCCCTCGGTAATGGAATCCCCGACGGCTTTCAGTTCGCCGGTTTTGATCCAGCTATGAATGGCCGAACCATCGGGGTCCGCGCAGGCGGTGATGATGTTGCGGTTGCGCTCCTTCAACGCCATGGAAACACCGGCAAGTGTGCCGCCAGTTCCGACCGAGCAGATAAAGCCGTCGATTTTACCGTCAGTCTGGTCCCAGATTTCCGGGCCGGTTCCTTTGTAATGGGCGTTGCGATTGGCCACATTGTCAAACTGATTGGCCCAGATCGCGCCAGCCGGTTCCTTTGCATTAAGTTCTTCCGCCAATCTTCCGGAATATTTAACATAATTGTTTTCATCGCGATACGGAACGGCAGGCACCTCAACCAGTTTGGCGCCGGTCAGGCGGATCATGTCTTTCTTTTCCTGCGACTGGGTGTCGGGAATGACAATGACCGTGCGAAACCCCAATGCATTGCCGACCAGCGCCAGGCCAATGCCGGTATTACCGGCCGTGCCTTCCACAATGACGCCGCCGGGTTTCAGCCGCCCCGTCGCAATGGCGTCACGGATAATATAAAGCGCTGCCCTGTCCTTGACCGACTGGCCGGGGTTCATGAATTCCGCCTTGGCCAGAATGTCGCAGCCCGTTGCGTCCGACGCCTTGCGCAGCCGGATAAGCGGGGTGTTGCCAATGGAATCGATCAGGCCGTTTTTTATTTCCATATCTCCATTATCCCCAACGGCACTGTTTCAATCAAGTGGCGGCAGACACGGATATGCCCGATTCCTGTAAGATGCGCATACGGTTAAGTTCCAGCCATTGCAGGGCAAAAGCAAGGGTGACATTGCTGATCCGCCCCTCGGTAATGCCGCGTAACGCCACGTCGCGCTTCATGACGATAACACGGATATCCTCATCTTCATGATCCAGCCCATGAACGCCGCCAACCCCTTCTGTATCTGTTATTGCGCAGAAATAATGGATTTTCTCGGCGATGCAACCTGGGCTTTGATAAAAAGCGCCCATGGGGAAAAATTTCCCCGGATGACATCCGGCCTCCTCAACCGCTTCGCGCCGGGCCACATCTTCGGGAGCCTCGCCGGGTTCAAAACGGCCTGCGATGGTCTCGACCAGCCAGGCACCCTGCGGGTTGGATTCTCCCTCGTTGGCATAAGGCCCGGCCCGGAACTGTTCAATCAGCACGACACAATCACGCGCCGGGTCATAGGGCAGCACAACGACCGCATCGCCTGAAATAAATACTTCACGCTGAATGGGTTGGGTCCATCCCCCGTCATGGCGGCGATGTCGCACACAATAACGATCCACTGCGAAATATCCCGAAAATGTACGCTCACGCGATATCAGATCAACATCTCCGGGGCCAAATGACGGCGTGGGCCAGGTATCTTTCGGCATCTGAACACTCTTTCTAATTAGCAGGATAAGAGAAAAATTTAAATCTATAGGTTAACTTGTATTCAGTTTTCCCCCATGCGTTTCAATGTTTTAGGGATGAGAATTCATGTCCCGGCACTATATTGGATTTTATGAGCAAATTGGTATCAGTAAAACCAGCCGACGGCTGTGCCTGGGTAACCGGGGCAAGTTCCGGTATTGGCCGGGCGGTTGCGCTGGCGCTCGTGCGTGAAGGATGGCGGGTAATTGCCAGTGCGCGCGGATCAGGCGGATTGGCGTCTTTGGCGTGCGAAGCTGCCGGCCTGAAAGGTTCGGTCCATCCTTATCCGCTAGATGTCGCGAATGCACAGCAGGTGGCGGATGAATTTGCGGCATTCACCCAGGCGCACGGCTCCGTTGCGCTGGCGGTCTTGAACGCGGGCATATACCTTCCGGTCGAAATTTCCGGTACCCTTGATCCCGCTCTGTTTGCGCAGAGCATGCAGGTCAATTATATGGGGGTTGTAAATTGCTTAGCGCCCCTTGTCCCGGCGCAGATATCGCATGGGCGGGGCCATGTGGTCATTGTTTCATCGGTTACCGGCTATGGTGGCCTGCCACGGGCGGCGGCCTATGGCCCGACCAAGGCGGCATTAATCAATCTGGCGGAAAGCCTGAAGTTTGATTTGGATCGCGCCGGGATAGGTATCAGTGTGGTTTGCCCGGGATTTGTCGATACCCCCGCCACGGCGGACAATCCGTTTCCCATGCCGTTTCTGATATCTGCGGACATGGCCGCGCAGCGCATCCTTCAGGGCCTTCAGGAAGGCCGTTTTGAAATTACCTTCCCGCGTCGCTTTACCTACGGGTTAAAGCTTCTGAATATGCTGCCCTACCGGCTATATTTCCTTTTGGTAAAGCGTATTACCGGCTGGCGTTAAGGCGCGCCGGGAACTGGCACCAGAATAATTTTGTTGCCCTTCATGGCAATGGCCAGTCTGCCATGTTTCAGATCCAGCGCCGCCAGACCAAACATTTCCCGCCGCCAGCCATGCATGGCTGGCACATCGGCATTGTCATCCATTGCAATACGATCCAGATCGGAACTGTTGGCGACCAGTTTACTGGCCACGCCATCCTGTTCACATTTGATCTTCAGCAGCACCTTCAGCAATTCGACTGTGCCGCCGGTCGATGGACCGGGCGCGTCACGGTCTGGCAGTGGCGGCAGGTCCGCCTCCGGCAGTTCTACACCCAGGCGAATCGCCGCCAGCAGGGAGGCGCCCAGCTTGCCGTCCGCAAAGCCGGAGGTGACCGAGCGCATCTTGCCCATCTCGGCAAGCGTATGCGGGGGATGCGCCGCGATTTCCAGCAGCGCCTCATCCCGGATCACCCGGCTGCGGGGCAGGTCACGCGCCTGCGCCTCGGTCTCGCGCCATGCGGCAATTTCGCGCAGTACGCCCAGGAAGCGGCGGTTGCCACCGCGCGTTTTGATGCGCAGCCAGGCTTCGCGCGGCTCCGTTACATAGGTTTTGGGATCGGTGAGCGTGGCCATTTCTTCGGACAGCCAGGCCTCGCGCCGGTTTTTGTGTAATTCGCGCGCCAGCCATTCATACACGCCGCGCAAATGGGTGACGTCCTGCATGGCGTATTTCAACTGACGCTCGCTCAATGGCCGCACCGACCAGTCGCTGAAGCGGGAGCTTTTATCGATATGCACCTTGCTGATTTTACGGGCCAGCGTGTCATAGCCAACCGAATCGCCAAAACCGCACACCATGGCCGCCACCTGGGTATCGAACATGGGCTTGGGGATGACCCCGCCATCATGGTGGAAGATCTCCACATCCTGGCGCGCCGCATGAAACACCTTCAGCACTGCCGTATTGGCCATCAGATCATAGAGCGGCGACAGATCCATGCCCGGCGCCAGTGGGTCGATGATCAGTTCATCCTCCGGCCCGGCAATCTGCACGAGGCAAAGCTTTGGCCAAAAGGTTTTTTCCCGAAGAAATTCGGTATCTACGGTAATATACGGGGCGTGGGCTAGCCGCGCGCAACAAGCCGTCAGTTCATGCGTGTCTGTGATTACTTTCATAAGGCTAGCTATACTGGATCAGGCCCGTTTCGTCGCGCAAAAACGGCCAGCACACTTGACAATTAGCGGGCTTGTGTGCGCTTCTCCCCCCGGTTTATGAGGAAAAGAGGCAATGCACCAATACCGTACCCATACCTGCGGCGAATTACGCCCTGAACATGTCGGTGATACTGTGCGCCTGTCTGGCTGGGTGCACCGCAAGCGCGACCATGGCGGGTTGATATTCATCGATTTGCGCGATCATTACGGCCTGACCCAATGCGTGCTGGATCCGTCATCCCCCGTCTTTGCAGCGGTCGAGCAGGTGCGCCCGGAATGGGTGATTACCCTTACCGGAACCGTGGTCGCCCGTGGCGCCGACACCGTCAACGCCAATCTGCCGACAGGCACGGTTGAACTGGCCATCAGGGATTTTGCCCTGATCTCGCAGGCGCAGGAATTGCCTATGCCGGTGTTTGGCGAACAGAATTACCCGGAAGAAATCCGTTTGCGTAACCGCTTCCTGGATTTGCGCCGGGAGAAACTGCACCGCAATATCATGCTGCGCAGCCGGGTGATCGCAAGTCTGCGCCGCCGCATGGAAGGGCAGGGCTTTACCGAATTCCAGACCCCGATCCTGACCGCAAGCAGTCCCGAAGGCGCGCGCGACTTTCTGGTGCCCAGCCGCATGCATCCGGGTAAGTTCTACGCACTTCCCCAGGCGCCGCAGCAATTCAAGCAGTTGATCATGGTGGCGGGCTTTGACCGCTATTTCCAGATCGCGCCCTGCTTTCGCGATGAAGACGCCCGCGCCGACCGTTCACCGGGCGAGTTCTATCAGCTTGATATCGAAATGTCGTTTGTCACCCAGGAAGACATCTTCGCCGCCGTCGAGCCGGTCTTGCACGGGGTGTTCGAGGAATTTGCCGATGGCCGCACCGTGCCGCCACGTCCTTTTCCGCGCATTCCCTATTCCGAAGCCATGCTGAAATATGGCAGCGACAAACCGGATTTGCGCAACCCGATTGAAATTTGCGATTTGACGGAATTTTTTGCGCTGGATGCGGTCACGTTTAACGCCTTCAAGAAACCGATTGCTGCGGGCGGCGTGGTGCGTGCGATCCCCGCCCCTGGCGCTGCGGCGCAACCGCGCAGTTTCTTCGATAGGCTGAACGAATGGGCGCGCACCGATATGGGTGCGCCGGGCCTTGGCTATGTCATTCTGGAAGAAGAGGCGGGCGCGCTGGTGGGGCGTGGCCCCATCGCCAAGTTTATTCCCGGCGATATTCTGGCGCAGATGGCGGCGCGGGCAAAGGCCAAAGCAGGCGACGCCATCTTCTTCGCCTGCGACAAGCCCAATCAGGCGGCGGCATTGGCGGGCGCGGCGCGCATGCGCATTGGCGAACAGTTGGAGATTTGTGAAAAGAATGTTTTCCGCTTCTGCTGGATTGTTGACTTCCCTATGTTCGAACTGGACGAGAAGACCGGCAAAATAGATTTCGCCCATAATCCGTTTTCCATGCCCCAGGGGGGGCTGGAAGCGCTGGACAGCGTCGATCCGCTCGGCATCAAGGCCTATCAGTATGACATTGTCTGTAATGGCACGGAGCTTTCTTCGGGCGCGGTGCGTAACCACCGCCCCGACATCATGTACAAGGCGTTCGCCATTGCAGGCTATGACACCGCCACAGTGGATAGCCGGTTTGGCGGCATGATTTCCGCCTTCAAATATGGCGCGCCACCGCATGGCGGCATTGCGCCCGGCGTTGACCGCATCGTCATGCTGCTGGCGGACGAGCCGAATATCCGCGAGGTCATTCTGTTCCCGATGAACCAGCAGGCGCAGGATTTGCTGATGAATGCACCGGCTAGAGTTTCTCCGGAACAGCTGCGCGAATTGCATATTCGCATTGCCCTGCCGCCGTCTGTTGAAAAGAAAAAGGATTAGCCCCGACGGGAGCGCCTGGGGATGAGCCCAGGTAGAGCTGGAGCCGTGTCTGTTTCTGACGGTTGCGCAGTGGCGGTCACCAGATCGCGGGTGGACTGGCCAAGCCGGGCGCACAGGATCAGTGACAGGTTAAACAATACGCGCGCCGCGATGGCAGGCATCTTTTCCATGATGCGGCGCACGATCTCCTGGCTTAGCACCAGCAATTCGGTTTCGTCCGTGGTCACCACATCTGCGGTGCGGGGCGCCTCTGTCAGATAGGCCAGTTCGCCGAATATGTCGCCGCGTTTCAGGCACGCCACCTCGGCCTTGTCCGGTCCCGCCAGAACCCTGACCTCGCCAGATAAAATGACGAACATTTCCCGCCCCAACTGACCGGCCTTGACGATGGGCATGTTTGTTCGGCAATGCAGAACCGATCCGGCGCGAATAAAAGACATCGCCTCGGGGTAGCTTAAGCCCTCCAGCAGCGGGATACCCGCAGTTGGCGATTGATTTAGCTTGCGGGCCAGGAAATGCCAGAACTCATCATCAGCCATCGCAGCTTCAACCGGGGCATGTGCGTAATCGGGAAAAGTGCGCGAGAACCAGTTGCCTGTCTCGGTTGGATTTACCATCCCCCGGGCGATCTGAAGCAGGGGAGAGTTAACCCGCCCAAGATGCTGGAAATCTTCCGTCACCATCACCAGCGGCACCTGGTAGCCAAGCACTTCATCCATGAAATTTTCGCGAAACCGGCGATAGCCGAGACGTTGATACAGCGGCAACAGTGCAGGCGCGCATTGGGTGAAATCAAAACGGCTGCCATTCTGGCGGGCAATTTTATAGACAGCGCTTAACGCCAGTGACGCGGCCCTGCTGTTGGTCCATTTAGGACTAATCACCAATTGGCCGCTAAGCGAAAGCGCGTCGATACTGAATTCGCGGAACGGACCAAAGCCGTCAAGCTGGGTAATCTCGGAAAGATTGTTGTCGGCCAGCCCGGTATTCAGGCGCGCGGTTGCGACAATTTCATGGGCGCCAGACTGGGCGACATAGATTTGCTTGCCCGATGCATCCAGCGGATCGCACACCCGTTTGGCGCGATGGTCTGCATAAGGGGGTTCGTCGCCAAATTCCTCGACCTTCACCCTGTACCGGAAACGGTAAATCCTCTGGCGCTCCTCCTCGTCGCGCGCGATGAAGGCCTGAAGTCTTGTATTTTGGGGTGTCCCATCCTGCATCGGTAAAGATTGAATGAACAAGATGAATACAGGGTTAAGAACGCATCAAAAAAAGGGGGGCCGCGCATTCGCGGCCCCAGTTTTCAGCAGGGAAGACTCCGATGACTATTCGGAGGTACGCAACGCAACTAACTGGCGATATTCCCTTAATTCCTTGGAAAACCATTCCTTCACGAGCAGCCGCTGGTGGCGCCGCAGGTGTTGCACTTCATGCAGGTGCCATTACGCACCAGTGTGAAATTGCCGCACTCGCCACAGCTTTCTCCCTCATATCCCTTGACCCGCGCTTCCATCAGCAGGCTGGTTTGCGTCGTGCTGCCCCCGCTGCTTACAGATGTGCTCATGGCATAGCTCTCAGTTGTGACAAAGGGGCCCGTGCCCGTGCACATTTCGCTTAGCAGGCTGGCCGCGACTTCTTCCTGTTCAACAATTGCGGGCCGCTCGGCGCCGCCGGGCAGTACGACAAGACGGCTGCGCACAAAGCCGGTGCTGGTAACTTTCTGCACCTGCCCGGTAACCTCTTCGATGCCCGATCCCATCGCATCAAAGCGGTACTCGTTGGGTTCCACATGCGCCAGATCGCCGCGACCGAGATAAGAGATCGCCAGTTCCCGGAACACATAATCGACAATCGATGTGGCGCTTTTGATCACGTCATTGCCCTGTACCATGCCCGCCGGTTCAAAGCGGGTGAAGGTAAAGGCGTCGACAAATTCTTCCAGTGGCACGCCATATTGCAGGCCAATGGAAATGGCGATGGCGTAATTGTTCATCAGGCTTCGAAAGGCGGCGCCTTCCTTGTGCATGTCGATGAAGATTTCACCCAGTTTGCCGTCTTCATATTCGCCCGTGCGCAGATAGACCTTGTGTCCGCCGACGGTTGCCTTTTGCGTATAGCCCTTGCGGCGATGCGGCAGACGGCGGCGCTCAACGTTTTTCTTTTCCGCCTCTAGGGTGCGAATGGCCAGTTGCTCTGCAACAAGTTGCGCACGCATGGCGGCGGGCGCTTCAATAACGGTTTGCGCCGTTTCCTGGGCGACAGAGGCGTCATTATCCAGAATTTGGGCGTTGAGCGGCTGGCTCAGTTTGGAGCCGTCACGATACAGCGCGTTGGCCTTGATCCCCAGGCGCCAGGATTTCATATAGGCGCTGGAACATTCCGCAATCGTTGCGTCATTGGGCATATTGATGGTCTTGGAGATGGCGCCGGAAATAAACGGCTGGCAGGCCGCCATCATTTCGATATGGCTATCCACACTCAGATAGCGCTTGCCAATGCGCCCGCATGGATTGGCGCAATCAAACACCGGCAGATGCGCGTCTTTAAGACCCGGCGCGCCTTCCAGTGTCATGGTGCCGCAGCAATACAGGTTTGCGGCATCCACATCGGCCTGGGTGAAACCAATCGCCGTCAGCATGTTGAAATTCATGTCTTCCAGCTGTTCCTGGCTCAGGCCCAGAACAGCGGTGCAGAAATCCTCGCCCAGCGACCATTTGTTGAAGACGAACTTGATGTCGAACGCAGACGCCAGTCCGGCCTCGATGGTTTCCAGTTGCGCGTCGCCAAACCCGCGCGCGCGCAGGCTATCGTGATTGACGCCAGGCGCCCCGTTCAGTGTGCCACGGCCCACGGCATAATCGATAATGGCGTCAATTTCGGCTTGCGCATAGCCCAGCACCTGCAATGCGGGCGGCACGGTCTGGTTGATGATCTTGAAATATCCGCCGCCCGCCAGTTTCTTGAACTTGACCAGGGCGAAATCCGGCTCGATCCCGGTGGTGTCGCAATCCATGACCAGGCCGATGGTGCCGGTTGGCGCAATCACGCTGGCCTGCGCATTGCGATAGCCATGCGCCTTGCCCAATATCACGGCGCGGTCCCAGGCAACCCGTGCGGCGGCAATCAGCGCCTTATCGGGGCAACTGGCAGCGTCCAGCGGCACAGGCAGGGTCTGCAAACCTTCATAGCCGTGGGTTTCACCAAGTGCCGCGCGTTGATGATTGCGCATCACCCGTAGCATCGCATCCGCATTTTTCTCATACCCCGGAAAGGCGCCAAGCTCGCGCGCCATCAAGGCCGAGGTTTCATAGGAAACGCCCGTCATCAGCGCGGAAATGCCCCCGGCAACGGCGCGCCCCTCAGCGCTGTCATAGCCAAGCCCCATGCCCATCAGCAGCCCGCCCAGATTGGCGAAGCCAAGCCCAAGGGTGCGATATTTATAGGACAGTTCGGCGATTTTCTGCGATGGGAACTGCGCCATCATCACGGAAATTTCCAGCACGATGGTCCATAGCGATGCCGCGTGTGAGAAGCCCGCCACATCAAAGGCGCCTGCGCCATCCTGGAAACGCATCAGATTGAGCGAGGCCAGATTGCAGGCGGTATCGTCCAGGAACATATATTCCGAGCATGGATTGGATGCGCGGATCGGCCCGCTTTTGGGGCAGGTATGCCAGTCATTAATGGTGGTGTGAAACTGCAACCCCGGATCGGCGGACGCCCACGCGGCCTCGCCTATGCGATCCCACAGCTTGCGCGCGGGCAGGGTTTTGGTCACAACGCCATCGGTGCGCCGGGTCAGCGACCATTCCCCATCTTCTTCAACTGCTTTCAGAAACGCGTCTGTTACCCGTACGGAATTATTGGAGTTTTGCCCCGATACAGTCAGATAGGCTTCGGAATCCCAGTCGGTGTCGAAGGTCGGAAAATCCATCCGCTTATGGCCCTGGCGGGCAAACTGAATCGAGCGCTGAATATAATTTTCCGGCACCATCATGGCGCGGGCGTTGCGGATTTCCTGACGCAGGGCAGGGTTCTTTTTCGGATCGAAGCATTCATCGCCATCGCTGCTGCAATTGACGCAGGCGCGGATGATGGCGTTCAGATGTTTATCGAGCAGCTTGGAGCCGGAAACCAGCGCCGCGACTTTTTGTTCTTCGAGCATTTTCCAGTCGATAAAGGTCTCAATATCCGGGTGATCAACATCGACGATCACCATTTTTGCGGCGCGCCGTGTCGTGCCGCCGGATTTGATAGCGCCCGCAGCACGGTCGCCAATACGCAAAAAGCTCATCAGGCCGGATGATTTTCCGCCACCCGAAAGCGATTCGTTCTCGCCGCGCAGGGCAGAGAAGTTGGAACCCGTGCCCGAACCATATTTGAACAGGCGCGCCTCACGCACCCATAAATCCATAATGCCGCCTTCATTCACCAGATCGTCACTGACGCTCTGAATGAAACAGGCGTGGGGTTGCGGGCGCTCATAGGCGCTGAGAGAACGCTGCACCTCGCCGGTGGTGTGATCCACATAGAAATGGCCTTGCGCCGGTCCATCAATGCCATAGGCCCAATGCAGGCCGGTGTTGAACCATTGCGGGCTATTGGGCGCGCACATCTGGCTGGCCAGCATATAGCGATGCTCATCATAAAAGGCGCGCGCATCGTCCTGTCCATCGAAATAGCCGCCCTTCCAGCCCCAATAGGTCCACGCGCCCGCCAGACGGTCAAATACCTGTGTCGCCTGCTTTTCGGGACCAAAACGCTTGGTCGGGTCGATCCGCTCCAGTGCGGCGTCGTCTGCGGTGTGGCGCCATAACCAGGCCGGCACATCGGCCTCCTCGATAGGGCGAAGCTCAACAGGAACCCCGGCTTTACGGAAATATTTTTGCGCCAGAACGTCACAGGCCACCTGGCTCCAACTGGCTGGGACGCGGATATCTTCCAAACGGAATACAATCGACCCGTCGGGATTACGAATCTCGCTATTCGCTGTACGGAACGCGATGCTATCGTAGGGTGACTTGCCTTCGACCGTGTAGTGACGCTTAACGCGCATATTATCTGCCCCGACTTACTATCTATGTTTACGTTGGTCTGGATCGGGTGGTGATGCCGACGAAACAAAAGCTGGAAATTGTCCCCCCGCTGCTTTTGTCTCAATACTACATCTAGTGTCCCACTCCCCAGGGACCACCAAGACTAGGGGATAGGAAAAAATGCGCAACAACATTTTGTGGATAAAAAATGAATTTCCACAAGATAATGGGCTGTGCATAACTTTTACTTTAATTGCCAATATGAAAAAATATCAAATTAAATCAAACAGTTGAGCATGTAATTGAATGTAAAAACTGATCAGATCGGCGGTGTAAAAATAATTTCTGTCCGGTCCCCAAAATAATAATGATGCCGCACCGGGCTGGACGCTGGGCACAGCGGGTGTCATATTCGCGTCGAATTACGCTATTATTCGGGAGCTGGATCGTTACTGATTGAATCGCAACACCCCCTTCGTCATTGCGAACGAAGTGAAGCAATCTAGGAGTCACACGCGCAAGCCTGCGATTTTGGCCACTGGATTGCCACGCCGCTTACGCGGCTCGCAATGACGGTGGAGGGGGCGGTTGTGATTAAAAGGAATCCCGCTCCTGCTATCACCTGAGAGGAATGTAATGCGCCTGCTAATCAAACAGCTTTTTACCTGGTGGGATGGGCAGAGCGCGGGAACGCGGCTGTGGACCTGGCGCAAGGGGGTGCGGGTCGGCGCCGATTCTCAGGGCAACATCTATTACCGCGAACGCAAGCGGGACCGCCGCTGGGTGATCTATAACGGCGAGGTGGACGCCTCCCGCATACCGCCGGAATGGCATGGCTGGCTGCATCATACGGTGGATGAATTGCCCGGCGAATCAACACACAGGCGCAAGAAGTACGAGAAGCCCCATCTGTCGAATCAAACGGGCACGCCAAATGCCTACCGTCCCAGGGGCAGCATCCTGAAGGGCGCCGGCAACCCAAAAGCGGCGGGCGCCTATGAAGCCTGGAAACCGGAAGCATAATCATGGGTGGAAATATTGTTGAAACACTGATCGGCGCTGCAGTGTTGGCGGTTGCCGGCATCTTTCTGGCCTTTGGCTATTCGACCAGCAGTATCAACAGCGATGGCGGCTTCAAACTTATTGCCAAATTTGACCGGGTTGACGGGCTGACGACGGGTAGCGATGTGCGCATGTCGGGTATCAAAATAGGCACCGTGGTCGATCAGCGGCTTGATCCGGCAACCTATCAGGCCGTGATCGAGATGGATATTGACCGGAAAGTGCAACTGCCCGATGATTCGTCGGTCAAGATCACCAGCGAGGGGTTGCTCGGCGCTACCTATATGTCGCTGGAAGCGGGCGGCAGCGAAGATTTTCTTGAAAACGGCGGCGAGATTCGCTTTACCCAAGGCTCCATTGATATCATGAGCCTGATTGGCCAGGCCATATTCTCGGCAACCGGTAAGACCGAAGAGAAAAAATGACTGCATCCGACGCACCGGCTTCCGCCGCCAGCCAGCAATGGCAAGCGGAATCCTATGCGCGCAACGCCCGGTTTGTGGCCGATCTGGCGCGGCCCGTAGTTGATCTGCTCAACCCCAGGCCCGGAGAGGAGATACTTGATCTCGGCTGCGGGGATGGGGCGCTGAGCCTCGCCATTGCAGCACGGGGCGCCAGGGTTACGGGCATTGATCCCAGTCCCTCTCTGGTGGCTGCGGCGCATGCGGCCGGGCTTGTTACGGTTAGGGGCGATGCGACGGTGATGCCTTTCACCAACTGCTTTGATGCGGTTTTCACCAATGCAGTGTTGCACTGGATATCAAAACCCGATGCGGTGATTGATTCTGTCGCAAAGGCATTGCGCCCCGGCGGGCGCTTTGTGGGGGAGTTTGGCGGGCATGGCAATGTGGCGGCCATCGTGGTGGCCCTGCGCGCCACGGCCCGCAGACATGGCCTGGATGAAAGCCAGGTTTCGCCGTGGTTTTACCCGACGCCTGCGGAATATGCGGACAGGCTGACGCACGGTGGATTTCACGTCGACACGATCGAATTAATACCCCGGCCTACGCCGCTGCCAACCGGCATTGAGGGCTGGCTGGATACGTTCCGGGCGCCATTTTTTCAATCATTACCCAGCGAAAAGCGCGCTTCGATTCGTCAGGAAATTATCGGCCTGCTGGCACCGTCCTTGTGTGATTCGCAGGGCAACTGGACGGCGGATTATGTCCGGCTGCGGTTTGCAGCGCATCTGGCGGCCTAGATGATGAAAGTGAAATCAGGCATTGTCGTGCTTTGTTTGTTATCCCCTATCGCCGGGTGGGCGCAGGAAATAATTCCGCCATCGGAACCGGCGGAGACCCTCGAAGTGCCCAGTCTGGAAGAGGAACTTGGCGGCGTTGCGCCATGGTCACAGGTTCCACCGGCGGGCGCACAACCTGCGACCGTTGAAACCGAAGATGAACGGCGCGCCAAGACCGTGCGTCTGAACGGACTGGACAAGATCACTGGACGGATCATGTCCTTTGATGCGCCGGTGGATGCGCCAACCCTGTTTGGCGCGTTGCAGATTACAGCCCGCACCTGCCACAAGCGCCCGCCCGAAGAAACGCCCGAAACCAGCGCCTATCTGGAGATCGCCGATTTTGGCGCCGCAGCGGCCGCCAGCAGCGGCAAGGCCAGGGGACAACCTATATTTTCGGGCTGGATGTTTGCGTCAAGTCCCGCACTTTCGGCGCTGGAACACCCGATTTACGATGTCTGGGTGATTGATTGCAGAACATGAGCGCCGCTACAGGGATCGGGCATGGCATAAAAATCGCCACTGCTGTTGATGGCCCGGCGCAATAACTGCTGATAGCGGATGCGCGGAATTTCGACGCCCCCGAAACTGCCCAGATGCGGTGTCAGGAATTGGGTATCCAGCAGCTGAAAGCCGCCCGCGCGCAGGCGGCCCGCAAGATGCGTCAGGGCGACTTTGCTAGCGTCGCGCACGAGGCTGAACATGCTTTCGCCAAAAAATGCCGCCCCGATTTGCACGCCGTAAACGCCGCCGACAAGCTGTTCGTCTATCCAGCATTCAACGCAATGGGCATGGCCCTGTTCGAACAGGGCGGTGTAGAGGCGGATGATCTGCTCGTTGATCCAGCTATCTTCATGCCCTGGCCGTGGCGCCGCACACGCACGCATGACCTGCTCGAAAGCGGTATCGATGCGCACCACAAAATGGTCCGCGCGTATGGTGCGGGCCAGTCTGCGCGATACATGAAATCTGTCCAGCGGCAAAATGCCGCGCATTTCCGGGTCAAGCCAGAACAGGTCCGGATCGTCCCGGCTTTGCGCCATGGGAAAATATCCGTGCGCATAGGCGCGCAGCAGCAGTTCCGGCGTCAGTTCAGGCATTTTATTCGTTCGTCTTTGCGAGGAGCGAAGCGACGCGGCAATCCAGGGCGCCTATTGAGCCCTTTGCGTGTGACTCTGGATCGCCACGCCGCGATGCGGCTCGCGATGACAGCGTTGTGGAAGGGCAACCCAACCTACCTATACCCAACTCTCACACATGATCTTCTCAGCTGTTAGCGAGACGGGTCTCAAGCCAGTGAATATCATATTCGCCATTTATAAAATCCGGCTCCTCCAGCAGGGCGCGGTGCAAATCCAGTGTCGTTTCGACGCCATCAATGACAAACTCGTCCAGCGCGCGGCCCAGGCGCATCAGGCATTCATGCCGGTCGCGGCCATGCACGATCAGCTTGCCGATCATGCTGTCATAATAAGGCGGTATCCGATAGCCCGCATAGGCGGCGGAATCGACGCGCACGCCAAGTCCACCAGGCACATGGAAATTCTTTATGGCGCCCGGGCTGGGGACAAAGGTTCTGGGGTGTTCGGCATTGATGCGGCATTCAATGGCGTGGCCACGCAGAACAACATCTTCCTGTTTGAAACTAAGCGGCATTCCGCTGGCGACACGAATTTGCTCGCGCACCAGATCGATGCCGGTCACCATCTCGGTCACGGGGTGTTCAACCTGTAGACGGGTGTTCATTTCGATAAAATAAAATGCGCCGTTCTCGTACAGAAATTCAATCGTGCCTGCGCCCAGATAGCCAATTTTCTCCATGGCCTTTGTCACGATGCGGCCGATTTCACGGCGTGCGGCGTCGTTCAGTGCAGGCGATGGCGACTCTTCGAGAACTTTTTGATGCCGCCGTTGCAGCGAGCAATCACGTTCGCCCAGATGCACCACATTGCCGTGCGAATCCGCCATGATCTGAATTTCAATATGGCGTGGATGGCCCAGATATTTTTCCAGATACATGGCGTCATCGCCAAAGGCTGCACGCGCCTCGTTACGCGCAGTGGCCAGCGCCTCCGCCAGCCTGCCTGCATCTGTGGCCACCTTCATGCCGCGCCCGCCGCCACCGGCGGCCGCCTTACATAGAACCGGATAGCCGATCTTGGCGGCAATTTCCGCTGCATCGCTATCGTTTACAGCGCCGGGGGAGCCGGGCACCACCGGAATTCCGGCGGCAATCATGGCCTGCTTGGCGGCGATCTTGTCGCCCATGGTGCGAATATGTTCCGTACGCGGCCCCACAAACGTAATCTTATGCGCCGCCAGTATTTCGGCAAAATTCGCATTCTCGGAAAGAAAGCCATAGCCGGGATGCACGGCGTCCGCGCCGGTAATTTCACACGCGGTAACGATGGCTGGAATATTGAGATAGGACTTTGCAGCGGAGGGTGGACCAATGCACACGCTTTCATCCGCCAGCCGCACATGCATGGCCTCCGAATCCGCCGTGGAGTGCACAGCGACCGTCGCAATCCCCATCTCCTTGCAGGCACGATGGATACGCAATGCTATTTCGCCGCGATTGGCGATCAGTAATTTTTTAATCATGTGCCGGCCCAAACTATTTTTAGCCTGCGTGTCATTCAATGATAGCCAGGGGTTCGCCGAATTCCACCGGCTGTCCATCCTTGACAAGAATCCGCGCCACCTTGCCGGATTTCGGCGCGGCAATCGGGTTCATGGTTTTCATGGCCTCGACAATGAACAGCGTCTGGCCGGTTTCCACTGCATCGCCTACCGCAATGAAGGGGGTGGCCCCCGGTTCCGGCGCCAGATAGACCGTGCCAACCATGGGTGATGTGACAGCGCCGGGATGCGCGCCCAGGCTTTCCGCAATTACAGGCTGGGCTGCATGGGATATCGCCGGTGCGGCATACTGTACCGGCGCTGCGGCGCCGGGCTGACGCGCCACGCGCACCCGCAATCCTTCATGCTCGATTTCAATTTCGGTCAGTCTGGTCTCATCAAGAAGCTCCGCAAGCGCGCGGATCATGTCCCGGTCGATTTTATTTTTGTTCATGCTTTTTTCCGTTAACTCAGGACGTCTGCGAGAGCGTCCAGCGCCAATATATATCCCCGCGCGCCAAAGCCGCAAATCAGGCCCAACGCCGCAGGGGTAATGTAGGAGTGATGGCGAAATGTCTCGCGCTGAAACAGATTCGACAGATGCACCTCAATGACGGGTTTTTCAACCGCGCGCAAGGCGTCCAGGATCGCAACCGATGTATGGGTATAGGCCCCCGCATTGATGATGATGGCGTCGGTATTATTGCGCGCCCATTGAATCCAGTCCACCAGTTCGCCTTCATGGTTTGACTGGCGAAAATCCAGTTGCCAGCCATGCGCCGCCGCAGACTTGTTCATCAGCAGATGAATGTCGTCAAGTGTTGTCGCGCCATAGATTTCAGGCTCGCGCGTACCGAGCAGGTTCAAGTTCGGGCCGTTAAGCACAAGTATCAGCGCTGGCATGGGGCCTCCCAAATCGTTTGTTCCAGCTTTGTAGCCTGACCAGGCCCGTCTGGGAAGTGCCTCACGATTATAGCAGTGCGGCGGCTATTTTATCGGCAAATGGCTGCAGGACCGCTTTATCCACCATATTGCGCGCATGCAGGGCCAGTTCATCGCCCGTATAGCGGGGAATGACATGGAAATGAACATGGAACACGGTCTGTCCCGCGGCACTGCCATTAAACTGGTACAGGCCAACGCCATCCGGCTTCAGCGCGGCGCTGACGGCCTGGGCGATACGCTGGGTGGCGCGAATCAGAATGGCGGCCTCATCGGCGCTGACCTCATGGATAGTGGCTGCATGGCGTTTTGGGATGATCAGGCAGTGGCCGGGTGACTGTGGCATCACATCCATGAAGGACAGGGTGTCCTGATCTTCATGCACTTTTACCGCGCCCATTTCGCCACGCAGAATTTTGCAAAATATGCAGTTGGGATCGCTGCTCATTCTTCTTGCTCCTCCTCGGTATTTTTTCGGAACGGGGAATGCCCGGACAATATATGCGAATCCTCAATCACATGCGCGCGCTCCCGCGCCAGAAAATGACGTATCGCGTCGCGCAGGCGCGGGTCTTTAATCCAGTGGGCGCTGTAGGTCAGGTTCGGTAAATATCCGCGCGCCAGTTTGTGCGCGCCTTGCGCGCCCGCTTCCACACGCGATAGACGGCGCGCAATGGCGAATTCGATGGCCTGATAATAACAGGCTTCGAAATGCAGGAACGGATGCTCCTCAATACAGCCCCAGTTGCGCCCGAACAGGGCTTCGCCGCCAATAAAATTGATGGCCCCCGCAATGGGTCGCCCCTCGCGGCTGCATATAACCAGCGCAATTTTATCAGGCATGGATGCGCCGATCAGGCTGAAAAATTCCCGTGTCAGATAGGGTTGTCCCCATTTGTTGCGGCCGGTATTCAGATAGAAGCGGTAAAAGGCGTCCCAATGCGCTTCCTTGATCGCATCGCCGGTCAGCATTTCAATCGCAATGCCGTTTGCGACGGCCTCGCGGCGTTCTTTGCGGATCTGTTTGCGCTTGCGCGAATTCAGGCTGTTCAGAAAATCGTCAAAGTTCTGATAGCCCTGATTCAGCCAATGGAACTGATAATCCGTGCGCTGCAGAAAACCGGATGCGCCAAGCGTTTCCCATTCCTCTTTTTCCAGAAACGTGACGTGCAGCGATGAAACGCCTGATCTGCTGGCAATTTCTGTGCTGGACTGGATCAGCAGCGCGCGATGCTGCGCGGCGTTGGCATGCGGGCGAATAAGAATGCGGCGGCCGGGGGCGGGGGTGAACGGCACACAGACCTGCAGCTTGGGATAATATTGCCCGCCCGCACGGTGAAAGGCGTCGGCCCAGGCATGATCGAATACATATTCGCCATAAGAATGCGATTTGAGATACATCGGCATGGCGCCAAGAAGTGCGCCATCCGGCGCTTCCAGCAAAATATGGCGCGGGGCCCAGCCGGCCCGATCTGACGCCGATCCGGATTTTTCCATGGCCAGCAAAAAAGCATGCGACAAAAACGGATTGCCGGGAATTTCTTCGCCGTGCGGCAGCCCGGCCGGGTTGGCGCAGGCGTCCCATTGCGCTGCACCGATCACATCAATGTTTTCGATGATACGGACGCGAATCTGCCCGTTTTTGTCAGGCATGAAATCCCTCAAAAATAAAACTGTCCGCATAGTGTTTGGCGATGGCCACCTGCTGGGGTGTGCGCACTGTCCAGCATAGCAGCGGAATGCGCTGGCGGCGCACGGCGCGGGTTGGCGGCCCCGGCAGATCCCGGACATTGTAGGACACGAAATGCGGCTGGCTTGTTTCGCAGCTCCATAATTTACCCCAGGCCAGGCGCTGCCGCCAGGGCATGCCGGGTTCTGGTCTTGAAACAAAATTCTGTGCAATCTGGCCACGGACAAATGCAGGGGCGTTTTCCACAAACCAGGCGACGCTTGCCGGATTGAAGGACTGTACGGCGAACGGGCCATCATACTGCGCCAGCAATTCAGCGATGCGGGCCTCCAGCGGACCGATGCGGCCGGCTTTTGGCACTTTTATTTCAATCAGCAGCGGTGTGCGCCCCCCCACGGCATCCAGCGTATCGGCAAATGTTGGAATGGTTTCATTGCTACCGAGAAGACGCAGTTTACCCAGCGCCCGATGGTCCATGCTTGCAGTCGGGCCCTGCACGCTGGTCATGCGATCCAGCGTGAAATCGTGAAATACGATTGGCGCGCCATCACCTGCGGCCTGCACATCCAGTTCCATGCCATAGCCGTTCTGGACGGAGGCCTGAAACGCGGCCAGACTGTTTTCAGGCGCAGCGCCGCGATTGTCAAACAGGCCGCGATGGCTATAGAGATATTTGGTCAACCATTCGGTCATGGTCTTACCGGGCTGGCTCAATGGCGAAAATGCCCGCTATTTCGACGGCCACATCGAAAGGCAGGCTGTTACATCCGACGGCAAAGCGCGCATGGACGCCTTTTGCGCCGAATATACCGGCGATCAAATCCGACGCGCCATTAATGACTGCGGGATGTTCGCCGAATTCCGGCGTGGCATTGACGAAACCTTCGATGCGCACACATTGCCGCACTTGGTCCAGATTGCCAGCGCAGGCCACTCGCAGATGCGCCAGCATATTCAGGGCGCATAATCGCGCGGCCTGCTGAGCCTGCGCAACATTAAAGGCCGCGCCGCATTTGCCGCGAAACTCCAGCCCTTGTGGTCCCACAGGCACCTGGCCGGAAATAAACACCAGATCGCCACTGATCACATAGGGCGTATAATTTGCCGCCGGTGGCCGGGGGGTTGGCAGTTCAATTCCCAATTCTGCCAGGCGCTGCGCTATGATATTGGTCATTCAAAGACTCCTGCATTATTCGACCATGATACCACTGGATTGAAAATAACAGCATGACAAGTTCTGCCCCTACCATGCCCGCAGAGTGGGAGCCGCATCAGCGCACCTTCATGGCCTGGCCCTGCCGTGACAAATTGTGGGGCAGTACGCCAGCGATGGAACGGGCGCGGCTTGCTTATGCCACAGTGGCGCGGGCGATCACGCGGTTTGAGCCGGTCACCATGATTGCGCGCCCCGAACATATGGGGGCGGCAGCTGCTATCTGCGGGGCGGGTGTTACGGTCATCGCCCATGAAATTGACGATTCCTGGATGCGCGATACGGGGCCCACCTTTGTGCGCGACGGGCAGGGCGGGCTTGCAGGGGTGCAGTGGCGCTTTAATGGCTGGGGCGGTAAATATGTTCCCCATGACAGGGATGCGGGTATTGCGACGGCGCTGTTGCGTGATCTGGGGCTTGCCAGCCATGCCGCCCCGCTATTCGCTGAAGGGGGCGCGCTGCATGTGGACGGTGCGGGAACCCTGATCACTACAGAGCAATGCCTGCTAAATCCCAACCGTAATCCGGCCATGAGCCGCATAGACGTTGAAGCGGTTCTGAAAGATATGCTCGGTGTGCGCAAAGTGATCTGGCTGGAACAGGGGCTTAGTGGCGATGAAACGGATGGCCATATCGACAATGTCGTCTGTTTTGCCGCCCCCGGCCGCGTAATCCTGCAAGGGTGCGACGATCCGGCGGACGCCAATTATGCCATTGTTGCGGATAATCGGGCGCGTCTGAAGGCCGCGCGTGATGCGCGCGGAATACCGCTGGAGATCGTGGAATTACCCGCGCCCCGCGCACGCATGGATGATCGCGGCGATCGCCTGACGCTGTCTTATGTGAATTTTTATCTGACGAATGGCGGGCTGATCATGCCCGCGTTTGACGATCCGGCCGATGCGCCAGCGCAGCAAATACTTGCGGCGGCATTCCCCGAACGCACGATCGTGCAGTTACCAGCCCTGGATATTGTTCAGGGCGGCGGCGGCATTCACTGCATCACGCAGCAAATGCCAGCAGTTTAGTGTTCGCGCCGGCTGATCAGGTTCAGATTACGCGCACGGCGGTTTTTCTCGCGATACATGGCGCGGTCCGCCTTGAGCAGCAGGTCTTCCGGCTGTGACCAGCCAGCATAATCTGCGGAACCAATGCTGGCCCGGATGGGGATGGAAACGCCTTTATAGGCCAGATTGCTGCCATTGAGAATCTGGCGCAATATTTCGGCGCGCTTGCGCCCGACCTGTTTTACGGCATGAATAAACAGCACGGCATATTCGTCGCCGCCAAGCCGCGCGACAAGATCGGTCTTGCGTACATTGCTCAGCAGCAATTCACCAACCCGGCGCAGCACCATATCGCCTGCCTGATGCCCATAAGTGTCGTTGATTGTCTTGAAGCCATCAAGGTCAACAAAGGACAGGACGCCTTCCTCGTTATAGCGGCGCGCCGATTGCAGGGCGCGGTTCAATCCATCCATAAAGCCGCGCCGGTTCAGCAGCCCGGTAAGCTCATCCGTACTGGTCAGTGATTCCAGATGGTGGATGCGGGCCTCCTGTTCGGCCAGGCGCTGTTCGGCCTGTGCCGCAAGATTGAGCACCTGGGTGATGAAGGCGCTGCCTCCCGGCTCTTGGCCATAGTTCTGGATTTCACACAGTTTGCGCAATTGCTGCGCCGTGCCGGCGGCAAGCCCGTGTAAGGGATGCTGATGTGGTTCCTTGACTAAAGTCTGGCTCATTTTAGTTTTCCTGAAGTAGCGGTCTGCCGCCCCAATATTTTTAATCCAGGCTTAAAATGCATGCTTCGTGCCAGAAAAAAATCCCAGGAAAACTGCCAAAAAAAGCACTGAACTTTGCGTTGCCCGGTAATAAATTCCCCCTGATGGGAAAATATTTCCGTATCTCACGCGGAAATGTCTTATTGGATTATCTTTTTTGTGGCTTTCATGCGAAGGCCAGTGTCGCAATCTGCGAATCTCTATAAGCTTAAGTCTTGATTATGTTTGCCAAAGCGCGGTGCCGGGAAATAATTGCATGAAGAATATCTGGATTGGGCGCCTGGCAACGGGGCTGCTGGCGGCGCTGATGACGTCTGTTGGGGGGGGTGGCAATGCTGTGGCGGTCGAGGCGCTGGCCGTTCATCCGCCCATGCTGTCGCACCGGGCCATTTACAAGGTGTCGCTCGCGCCGGGGCACAATCGTGGGCAGGTTTCCAGCGTTGACGGCCGCATGGTTTCAGAATGGCAGGAAACCTGTGACGGCCTTATCTCGGAACAGCGCATCGTAACAGACATGCTCGACGAAGCGGGCGAGATGTCCCTGAGTGATATTTCAGCTTCATCCTGGGAGTCGCAGGATGGTCTGCGTTTCCGGTTTTCAATGCGCCAGCGGCTGGATAACAAACTGGTAGCCGAATATGACGGTATTGCTGAATATCCCACCGCATTGGGGCAGGGGGTAGCGACCATACGCAAGCCCGACGAAAAAGAGATAAAATTGCCCCCAGGTGTTCTATTCCCCAGCGGATATATGCAGGCATTGCTGGACGCTGCGCGCGCCGGGAAGAAAAATCTGGCCCGTCAGGTGTTTGATGGCACGTCCGAATCTGACTATTATCAGGTTGTCTCATCGATTGGCGCGGGGACAAACATTGCTGCTCAACAAGCGCAGGAGCCGTCAAAAAATCCCGGAGAACATAAATCGATATTAAAGGCAATTTCAGGCCTGACATGGTGGCCCGTGCAGGTATCCTATTATGGATTGCAGGATAATGAGGGCCTGCCAGAGTTCGAGATGGCTTTCAAATTATATGATAACGGGGTCAGCGCCGATTTAACCCTGGATTATGGCGCATTTGCACTGTTTGCATCCCTGCAGCGCATCGATACATATAAGCGCCCCGACTGTTAAAATCCGAGCAGGTCCAGTTTCGTCTCGATGAAAGCGCGCGCGTCAGGCCAGTCGCTGGTGTGCAGATGACAGTTCTGGGCAGGCCCAACCAGTGCGGCCAGACGTTTGTCAGCGATAAAATGCAACAGAGATACGCTGCGGGCCTGTTCGGCCACTGCATCCAGATGCGGGGGTAAATCATCCAGAAAAAATACCGGCGCGTTTATCTGTTCCTCAAGATAGCGCAGCGGAAGACCTTTTGAACCGGCATTGGCGACCAGCGGATAATCCATCCCGTGCTTGCGCAGCCAGCGCTGGCGGGCGGCATGTGCGGACGGCGGCACATTACTGAGAACAATGATTTGTGCACGCGCATTCAGCGCCTGCAACGCCTCGGCCGCACCATCTACGGGGTCAAGCAGTTCCGTGTCCGTGTTAAAAAACTCGGCCAACAGATCTTTTACCTGTGCCTGTGTGCTAGCCTCGTTACTGCCCTGCCTGCGAATATTGCCTGTGATTGCAAAACTTTTCAGATCGAGCCAATGGCCGTTTCGATGCAGGAACCGTTCTAAGCCTGCGATAAAATAGGCAACCACCTCATCTGCATCCGTAACGATCAGGGGGCGCTGTGGGTCCAGCACCAGGTCTTCCAGTTGGCTGCGGACATGTGGTTCCACCTGGCTCAGCTCCAATCCGGCGCGGCATCGCCCAGAAGCAGGACGCGCGCACGGGCAGGGTGTTGCGGATCAATATCAGCAGCAGTACAAAATTCCAGCAGGCTGGGCTCGTGGCCAAGCAGAAAGTCCAGGACGGCGCCCAGAAAGGCGGTATCCGTGACACTGGCTCGCACATCGGCAGGGTCCATGCCGGTCAAGTCAAGAAAACGCCAGTAAAGCATTGATTCTGCAGCAATATATGTTAATGCCTGTAAAGCCAGAGCCTCGGCCCAATCTTGTTTCATTTTGCCTCAGTGCAATTAAAATTAACTAGAAGCTTACTTATTTTCTGTATTCGTTCCTACAGTCTGGAGTAACTTCCTGGGTGGGGGCAGTTAACATATCAGATACAGTTAATTGTTAAGTTTCCAGGTAAATGTGGTTTGAGGACCGCGCCTGAAGTGAAGAAGTTACACAAAACTCTAATAAGTGCACGCTTGTTATGATGGTAAGTCATAGGTGAGCTAGGGAATGCAGGTGTTTAATACAGATGACCAAGACAGTCCTGATCTGCGAAGATAATAAGCTGAACATGAAGCTTTTTCATGATCTGCTCGTGGCGCATGGCTATTCCACCATCCAGACATCGGATGGGATGGAAGCTTTGGATCTGGCCCAAAAGCATAAACCTGATCTGATTTTGATGGATATTCAGCTGCCGGGTGTTTCCGGCCTTGAGGTAACCAAATGGCTCAAGGAAAATGACGATACAGTTCATATTCCGGTTATTGCTATCACGGCCTTCGCCATGAAGGGGGACGAGGCGCGCATCAAGGAC
This sequence comes from Pseudomonadota bacterium, assembly GCA_049325255.1. Lineage (GTDB taxonomy): Bacteria > Pseudomonadota > Alphaproteobacteria > UBA11222 > UBA11222 > UBA11222. The sequence goes on from JBMOMW010000026.1 coordinate 62,342, forward strand.
GGAGGATGTGAGGCCTATATCGCGAAACCGATCTCGGTCATAGATTTTTTGGCGACTATTCGCCGTTTCCTGGAATGAATAGAGATGTGTGAATGACTGCCCGGGTATTGGTAGTTGATGATGTTCCAGCGAACGTAAAGCTGCTCGAAGCAAAGCTGAGCGCGGAATATTACGAAGTCATTACTGCGGTCAACGGCCAGCAGGCGATAGAAGTCGCCGAGGCCGAGATGCCGGATATTATTTTGCTTGATGTGATGATGCCCGTAATGGATGGCTTTACGGCATGCCGCAAGCTGAAGGAAAACAGCCGGCTTCGCCATATACCGGTTATCATGATCACGGCGCTGGATCAGCCGTCTGACCGGGTGCAGGGCCTGTTGGCCGGCGCTGATGATTTTATCAGCAAGCCCATAAGGAACAATCCGCTTTTTCCGCGCGTTCGAAGCCTGATCCGGTTGAAAATGATGACCGATGAATTGCGCGCGCGCGATATCACGGGACAGAATCTTGGCTTGATGGATTTGCCCAACTGGGAAGATGGCGGTGACATTAAGGGACGCATCCTGATTGTGGATGATCAGGCGCGCTCCAGTGCGCGCATTAGCGGCGCGCTTAATGAAGGGGGGCACAACGCCCAGGTCGTGGATGATTCCGCTGAGGCCTTGCGGCTTGCCAAGGGCGGGGCTTTTGATTTGATCATCGTCAGCCTGTCCATGCGTAATTATGATGGCCTGCGGCTATGTTCACAGTTCCGTACGGCGGAAGAAACCAGGACCGTCCCGCTGCTGATCATCGTCGAGGATCCCGAGGATAGCCGTCTGGCGCGCGGGCTTGATATGGGCATTAATGATTATCTCGTGCGCCCAATTGAAAGCAATGAGCTGTTCGCACGGGTGCGCACTCAGTTGCGCTGGCACAGATACGAAGAAAAGCTGCGCCACAATCTGCATCTTAGTTTGCAGATGGCGGTTACGGACGCTTTGACCGGATTATATAACCGGCGCTATATGGAAACCCATCTTCAGATACTGACGCAGCGCGCAAAGCAGGAAGACCGGCCAATATCGCTGCTGATGATCGATATCGATTTCTTCAAAAATATCAACGATGCGCATGGCCATGATGCAGGCGACAAGATTTTGAAGCAGTTTTCAGCCGGAATTTCACGCAATATCCGTGGCATTGACCTGGCCTGCCGGTTCGGCGGCGAGGAGTTTGTAGTCATCATGCCAGAAACGGACATGGCGATCGCATCACTGGTTGCAGAACGAATTCGTCAGTACACAGAAACATTTTCTTTTGATGTTGGCGCCGAGAACCCGGTGGCGATGACGGCCAGCATCGGCGTTACCAGCCTGATCGGAAATGGTGATACGCCGGAGACTATCCTGAAGCGGGCCGACGACGCGCTGTACCGCGCCAAGAACGATGGCCGCAACCGGGTCAGCGAGCATATAGGCTGAGACCGGCCCGCGAACAGCCCCTGTCTAGTGATCCGCCCCATGTAAAATCTTGTGGCGCAATCCTGTGTCATAGGCGATGCCCGCCGGGCTTAATGTAATGGATTGCGGATAGGCCGATTGCGCCAGCGATTTGCGCTCCAGCGCCTTCCAGACCATTTCATTCGATAATCCGGTCGCGTCGGAGGCGCGCACGGCGGCCTGGCCGATATGGAAATGATCGCCGTGGAGCTGGGGCAGCCGGCTGATCTGAAAACCGCCATCTTCCAGCGCTGTTCCAGCCTCGGGGTGGCGCGCCAGTTCCTGCAACAGAGTCAGGGTTTTCAATTGTAGCATATTGAGATTAAGCGGGTTGGACTTTGGCGGCATGTGATTTCCAGCATGAGAATGGGCATAATCCTCTGTTTATCCCCATGCCAGCCAATCGGCAAGAGGCGGATATTTTTGGTGCGGCAGGTGCCATTTTCATGGCATGCTGGCGTCAATAATAACACAGGGAGGGAAATTACATGCGCCTGTCAAAACCGCGTATCACGCCATTGCCGGAATCCGAATTGACAGAGGAGCAGCTCAAGATAGTTGCGCCCATGAAGCAGCGCTACGGCTTTGTTTTTAATGTATTGAAGACCATGATGCGAAACATGAATCTGTTGAACTCCTGGAATGGTTTTGCGGGGCATATTATGGGGACATCCTCGCTTAGCCCGCGCCACCGTGAAATGCTGATCATGCGGGTGGGTTGGCTGACCCAGTCGGAATATGAATGGGGCCAGCATGTGCTGATGAGCGCCCCGGCGGGCCTGGTGCATGCCGATCATTTGCGCATCAAGGAAGGCCCCAAAGCCGCTGGCTGGAACGAGCTGGAAAGCGCCCTGCTACAGGCAACCGATGAATTGCTGGACGATGCGATCATCGAGGATGCGACATGGAATATCCTGACGAAACATCTGAGTACGGAACAGATCATGGATGCCGTGTTTACCGTCGGCCAATATAATATGCTGGCCATGGCGCTGAACACGCTGGGTGTGCAACGCGAGGAAGGTGTTCCAGGATTTCCCTGAAGGCGTAGCGTATTTTGTGTTCGCTGGATAGCTTGATCAATTGGCGCGGGCGGGGTATTACCTTATCCCTGTCCCGCCATATGCCTTAAGTCCCCCTCGTCTAGTGGCCCAGGACGTCGCCCTCTCACGGCGAAAACAGGGGTTCGAGTCCCCTGGGGGACGCCATCTGTAGGCGACCTGACTATGCCGTAGCGAAACTGGCGCTTCGCTACAAAAGAAATCTCCGGATTTGTCAAAAGCTTTGCGATTTGGGGGTGCTGAAATATAGTGTCCGCAAGGCCGGAGCATGAAAAACAGAAACCTTGCCATAATTCTCTCCCTTGCCGTCTTCATCGCCGCACAGGCGCTGGGGATTGTGCATGCGGCTGCGTATGGGCCGGGCAAGCATAAGCATCATGGTCAGGTCTGCGATATTTATCTTTCCACGGATCAGGCGAAGTCCGCCGCGCCCCCGCCGTCGCCAGTTCTGCATGTTCCTGGCCATAGCGGCTTCGCATTTGTTCTGCCCGTTTCCATTGTGCTTCCGGGCGAAGAATATCCTTCGGCCTTTCCCCGCGCGCCGCCTGCCACTCTCCTTAGCTAGCAAACCATTTTGATCGTAACGCCCCTTCGCGCCCCGCGCGATGGGTGTTTGCTTATCCTCAAGGAGAATATGATGCGAAACCCATCTTTCGCAGCTTCGGCTGCGCTCAGCTTGCTATTCAGCCCCCCTGCTTTTGCCGCGTCCGATAGAGAGATCGAGGCCGTAAAAGCGGAAATCCAGTCCATGCGGCAAACCTATGAAAGCCGCATCGCGGAACTGGAATCGAAACTTGCGAAAATTGAAAACCAGAACCCCGCCGGGCAACAGGCCGCAGCGCCAGCGCCCGCATCCGCGCGTGAATCAGCCCGCAATATCCGTGATAACAGCTTTAATCCCTCCATCGGTCTGATCCTCAACGGCAAATATAGCGGCTTTTCCGAGGACAATTCCGCATTTGCCGGATTTGCCGTTGGCGAAGAAGGGGAGCGAGGAAAGCAGGGTTTTGGGATTGATGAATCCGAGTTCAACTTTTCCTCGAATGTGGATGACAAATTCTATGGCAGCGTCACAGCGGCCATCGTCCGCGAAGGGGGCGAGGACAAGATCGAACTGGAGGAGGCCTATGTCCAGACCTTGCCCGGCATGGGGCTGCCCAAGGGCATGAATGTAAAGGCCGGGCGGGCGCTTTGGACACTGGGTTATCTGAATGAGCATCATGCTCACACGGATGATTTCGCGGACCGGCCATTGCCCTATCGCGTCTTTCTGAACAGCGCATTCAATGATGACGGGGTGGAGCTTTCCTATGTGCTGCCCACAAACTTCTATTCCGAGATCGGTGGCGGCTTCTTTCGCGGCGACGATTATCCGTTTGGCGGCGCAAGCGGTGGCGGTTTCGACGCCTGGTCCGCCTTTGCCCGGATCGGCGGCGATATTGGTGACAATCAAAGCTGGCGGCTTGGCGGCTACGCGCTGTCCGGCGATGCGGGCGGGCGCGCCGGGAACGGGGATGCCGTAAACTTTACCGGCGACAGCAATCTGTATGCGGTTGATCTGCGCTACACATGGGCGCCAACCGGCAATCCGCGCGCGCAGGAAGTGTTGTTGCAGGGCGAATATTTCTGGCGCAGTGAAGACGGCGCCTATGAGGATTTCGGGGCTGGAACCGGCGCCGTTCCATTCGATGACAACGCCCGGGGATGGTATGCGCAGGGCGTTTACAAGTTTCTGCCGCAATGGCGGATCGGGTACCGTTATAGCAGGTTGAAAACGCCGGACGTCCCACTCGGCCTGTTAGGCAGCGCACTGGATTCCGGCGGTTATAATCCGGACGCCCACGCTGTCATGGCCGACTGGACGAACAGCGAGTTCAGCCGGGTGCGCCTGCAATATAATCATGAAGAGCTGACGCGGGGGCAAAACGATGATCAGATCATTTTGCAATATATCATGAGCATCGGCGCCCATGGCGCGCATAAATACTGAAGGGGGAATGACCATGAAACGCATTCTTCCCCTTATCGTTTTCCTTGGGCTGATGATCGCCGCCCCGCCTGGTGCGCAGGCAAAAGTCAATCTGTTCGCCTGTGAGCCGGAATGGGCGGCGCTGGCGCGCGAACTGGGCGGTGATGACGTGGAAATATTCACGGCCACCACCCCCCGGCAAGACCCGCATCATGTGCGCGCCAAGCCCAGCCTGATCGCCGCCATGCGCCGGGCCGATCTGGCCATCTGCACCGGCGCGAGCCTGGAAGTTGGCTGGTTGCCGATCCTGCTGCAGAAGGCGGGCAACCCCAGCGCCCAGCCGGGCGGCGTGGGTTTGCTGCTTGCAGCGGAGCTTGTTGTGCTGCTGGAAAAGCCCGCGCGGCTGGATCGTGCGGAAGGTGATATTCACCCTGAAGGCAATCCGCATGTGCACCTCAACCCGCGCAATATTGCGCTGATTGCACAGGCGTTGACGGACCGGCTTAAGACAGTTGATGCGGCCAACACCAGATCCTATCAGGCGCGCTTTGATAACTTTGCTGCAAGGTGGCGTGACGCCACGCAACGCTGGGAACAGCAAGCGGCGGGGCTGAAAGGAACCGCCATTGTAGTGCACCACAAAGCCTTTACTTACCTTCTGGCGTGGCTGGGGATGCAGGAGGCAGGCGTGCTGGAGGCCAAACCAGGCATTCCCCCAACGGCGTCACATCTGGAAGCGCTGCTGCAAAAACTGGCTTTGAGCCCGGTGCGTCTGATCGTCCGTACACCCTATGATCCGGCGGACGCGAGCGATTGGCTTTCGCAAAAAACCGGAGCACCCGCCATTGTTCTGCCGTTTACGGTTGGCGGTGATGCTGGAAGCGGTAACCTGTTCGCCCTGTTCGACCGCACCATAGCACTGCTGAAGGGCGCCAGCGGTGCTTAGCGCCGAAATGGCCATGATCATGGCGCCGGCGTTCGTTGCTGGCCTCATGATCGCAGTGACCCACGCGCCACTTGGCATTGTGGTGCTTCGGCGGGGCATTATTTTTATTGATCTGGCGATTGCCCAGATTGCAGGGCTTGGCGCAGTGATGGCAGGTCTGTTCTGGGGCGGGCCGCCATGGTGGATGGTGCAGGGGGCGGCGTTGTCCTGCGCGGTTACGGCTGCTCTTTTTTTCCACCTGGTGGAGCGTTTTTTGCCGGACCGCCAGGAAGCCATCATCGGGTGCAGTTTTGTAGTGGCTGCGTCAATTGCGATACTGTTGCTGACCGGGCAGCCGCATGGCGATGAGGCGATGGAACAACTGCTTTCGGGGCAGCTTCTGTTCGTTACCTGGCCGCAAATCGCCCTGCATGCGCCGGTTTATCTGGTCATTCTTGCGCTGTGGTTTCTGCGCCCGCAAACCCGGCAGGGGGTCTGGTTTTATCTGCTGTTCTCGGCGGCGATCACCTCATCGGTGCAACTGACAGGCGTATTCGTTGTTTTCGCAAGCCTGATCGCCCCCGCCCTTGGCGCCGTGCGCCATGCCGGAACCCGCCGCGAACTGCTTACGGCGTATGGTATTGCGCTGATTGGGTTGCTGTCTGGCTTTAGTGTGGCCGTCGGGTATGACCTTCCACTTGGCCCGGTGCTGGTGTGCAGCTTCATGCTGTCAGCACTGTTTGCCGGCGCGTGGCCGTTGAAGCGGGCCATTTTTGACTCGATTTATTGATGACTTTAACAGTAGTCTACTGGTGCGCAATGCGACTGCTGGGTAAAGTGGCGCGTCAATGCTTTTCAACAGGGAGTGGATCACATGGAAGTAGGCTTTTTCGCGATGCCAACCATCGGCAGCCGCAGTGAGATTGAGGGCCGCATGGCCGGAAAGCGCACCGATCTGTATCAGCGCATGCTGAAAAATCTGGTGCAGACCGCGCAATATCTGGACGAGCACGGTTATTACGGCATGGGTTTCACCGAGCACCATTTTCATATAGAGGGCGAAGAGGTTTCGACCAATCCGATCATGCTGGACCTGTATATGGGCCTGCACACCAAGCGGATCAAAGTGGGCCAGCTGGGCAATGTGCTGCCATCGCACAACCCGATCCGGGTGGCCGAAGATATCGCCATGCTGGACCAGATGACCCAGGGCCGCGCGTTTGCAGGGTTCGCCCGTGGCTATCAGCCGCGCTGGGTGAATGTGCTGGGCCAGCAGCATAAGGGACAGGAAAACAGCAACGATGCCGAGACCTATGAGGCCCTGAAACGCGAACTGCATGAGGAGCATTTTGACATCATCATGAAGGCGTGGGGCAATGACACCTTCTCGCACCAGGGCAAGCACTGGAAAATTCCGCCCCCCAATATTCACTGGCCTGCCCATGAGGTAACGCGCGAATTTGGCCAGGGCGTGGACGCCAAGGGCATCGTGACCGAAATCGGTATTGCGCCATCAACCTATAACAAGCGCATCCCGGACCTGTTCCAGCCGTTCAGCTTTTCGGAAAAATCGATCAAATGGGCGATGGGAAAGAACATGGTGCCGATCTCCATCGTCTGCGATGTCGAGACGGCGCAGGGGCAATTACGCGCAGCGCAGGAGGGCGCCGCCGAAGCCGGGATCAAGCTGAAACTGGGCGAACGCATGGGCATGACCCGCGACATCGTGGTCGCCGACACGGATGCCGAGGCGGAAGAACTGGCGCGCAATGCGGGATCATTTCTGTGGACCAAATTCTTCCAGCCGTTTGGTTTTAACGCCGCGATCACCCGCCCCGGCGAAGATCCGTTCACGGTTGAAAACACTTTTGAAAGTATCCGTGATCGCGGTCTCATTATATGCGGCAGCCCGGATACGGTGAACCGCAAGCTGGAAACATTGTTCAAGGAACTGTCCTGCGACTATTTCTGGACCATGACCTATCAGGAACTGATCCCGCAGAAAAACCTGATGCGCCATCTGGAACTGCTGACCACCAGGGTGCTTCCGAACTTTACGAACAAGATCAAGTAGTTCTCATTACCAGGGCCAGCCGGTGTTGGCCCTGGTTTCCATCCTTGCGTTTCCCCCGGAACTGGGGTCGAATAAATAAAAATAACCAGCAGGGAGGGTGATGTCATGACCAGGGAAATCGTACTTCGCAACGCACGGCTGATTGACGGGACGGCGGATCAACCGCGTGATCGCGTATCTATTGTGATGAAGGATGGCCGCATCGCATCCGTCACCGATGGTGATGGACCGGCGGGGCCCGGTGCGGAGATTGTTGATTGTTCGGGTAAAACCGTGATGGCCGGGCTGATCGACACGCATGTGCATTCAACCTTTGTAGACCGGACGGACCTGACCCTGTTCCTGGCGGCGGGTGTTACTTCGGCGCGTGATGTGGGGGGCAAACTGGAAAAGGTTCTGCGGCTGCGCAGCCAGATAAATTCAGGTGAGGTCGTAGGGCCGCGTCTTTTTGTCTGCGGGCCGCTGCTGGATGGCGAGGCGCACAGCTTTGAAGCGGGCGGCCTGACTGAGATGCTGGACAATATTCCCAATCCTGCCGCAGCATCCGCCAAGATCGCCCACTTGCTGGATTCAGGCGTGGACGGAATAAAAATCTATTTCACCATGCAGCCCGAAACCGCCAAGGCGGTGATCCGCGCGGTGGACAAGCGGGTGCCGGTCACCGGCCATCTGGGCTACACCACGGCGATGCAGGCGATTGAATATGGTATTGACGGGCTGGAACATATCTGGATTTCTCCGTACCAGGACATTTGTTCGCTGGAGATGCGGCTGGGCCCGGATGCGTCCATGAGCAATCGCAGCTTCTGGACCCATACCATCAGGGGCTGGGAGGAAATGAACCTCAAGGCGCCAAACGCCCAGGCGTTCTTTGGCGCCATGGTGGAAAAACAGGTCAAGATGGGCACGACGCTGGATCTGTTATGGAGCGCCTATACGGGCCTGGAAGGGGCATTGGCGGATCCTGACCGCGCCTATATTCCACCCCATTGCCTGGCGCGTCAGGCGGCGCAAAACAAGAAGATCAAGGCAGGCAAGGAATGGGATATTCATCCGGGCTACTGGGCGCCCGGCGAAGGCCGCAAGGCGCTGGACAAGCAATTGGATGCGGTGCGCATTCTGCATGAGCAGGGCGGCGTCGTGGTCGGCGGCACCGATTGCGGCGGGCTGAATTATCCCCCGCCGGGTTTTGCGCTGTTGCGCGAAGTGGAGCTGCTGGAACAGGCGATGGGCAGCATGGCGGCGTTGAAAGCGGTGACGGTCGGGGCCGCGCGCGCTGTGCGCAAGGAGCATGAGCTAGGCAAGGTCAAGCCCGGCTACCATGCGGACCTGCTGTTGCTGGACCGGGATCCTTCGAAAGATGTGCGCGATTTGCGCTCGCTCGATAAGGTGTATCGCGGTGGTATGGCGTATGACCCGAAGGTGCTGCTGGCTGCGCGCCCGGTGCGGGATATGACGCTGATCCCCGCATAGCATTTGTGCAAAAAAAAGCCCGGAGCAGACCGCTCCGGGCTTTTTTGTATGTGACTGCGTTAGCTCAGAAAGCGTAGGAAATTGTCGCGGCGGCAAAGTCGCGGTCATTCAGCGGCGCATCCGGGCCAAAGTTGGAGGTCCAGCTAAGCGAGGCCGCCCAGTTGGCCAGATAGGTGCCGCTGACGCCAATGGTGATGGCCTTGCGTTCCGCCTGATAATTGCCGAACGGGGCAGGCGTATTGCCGCCGAAATCCCATTTCCAGGCGACGCTGGGGCTGAGGTTTACCGGCGAACCAAAGGCGCGGTTATAGGTCAGCGACACCAGCCCCTGTGCGCCCCAGGAGAATTTGGTCGCATAGCCGCCGCCCAGTTCCATACTCGGATTAAGAACCGAGGTTTGTGCCGCCAGGCTGTTGATCAGGCCAGTAGTGTTGCCGCCCTGCAGCCCATCGGCGCTGGAAATGCCCGGCACCATGACCATGCCGATTTCCGTCACCAGCACACCGCTATCGGCGGTCGCGAATTGCACCACCGGGTTGGAGGCGAACAGCAGTGAGGTCAGCGTGGTCTGCGCGGTGAACACATCTTCAAAGGCGGGCTTGATAAAGCCGTCCCTGCCAACATCCGCCGCAGTCAGGGCGGAGGCTCTGGTCTGTGCGATCGGTACGCCGCCCGGTGAACCCGCGCCGCCAACAAGTTGCGCAAACCCTACATCGGTGGGGCTGCCGGTGATGATGGCCGACGCCGGGGCTGGCCCGTTACCGCCCGCAAGCGGAGTTCCCGCCGGGGTGAAAGTGCGCGCATTGGTGCCAAGAGGATCAACGGCGATAAAACCGACAAGGTTCGAGGTCGCCGCAAGCTGCGCCGCGCGCGCCGCAATATCACGGGGCGCGGTGGCGGGAAGCAGGCCCGTGGCGACGCCGGAGTTGATGGTGTTGGTAACTGCGGCGATGACGTCCGGATCGCTGGCGCTTAACGTGCCCGCCGCGGCGCGCGCCGCCAGACTGGCCGACACCTCGCGCGGAATGCCGCCGGGAAGTCCAACGGGAATGAATGGCGGGGTGCCCCGGTTGATGGTTCCGGGCGCCAGCCCCAACGCTTTTTCCTGCGCCGCCGCCAGATCCGCCCATGTCTTGTCTCCGGCATTCGCCGCAGTCTGGTTGAGTCCCGAAAGGATGAGCGGTTCAAAGCCCGGCGTCGCCGCATCCAGGACATTGGTCCCGCCGGGCCCCGCGCCCGCCCCTGCAATCACCTCGGGCGTGCCGGGCGGAAAGCCGAATTGCGTGGGGCCGGCCGCCTGCGGCGCGCGGGTGCGGAACCGGGTCTGGCCGTCAAGGTCATTGGACAAGGCCCCCATTTCCGCAAAGGCATAATTGAATGGCTGGTCATGGCGGTAGGTGGCTTCCGCCTGCACCGCGATGCCGCTGACAGTGGTGCTGACGCTGAGGCCGATCACCTGGATGTCTTCCGGATAGGACAGACGGAAAGTCTGTGTGTTGGCCAGCACGGCCGCAACCGTGTCGTCGATGGACGCCGTATTGCGGTTCGTCAGCACCGCCATATTGTTGCAGTTGGTATAGCCGCCGGGCAGCGCCAATTGCACCTTGCCAATGTTCGCTGGCGTGTCCGCCGCCGGATTGCCGGCCAGGGCGCCTGCAACCGAAAACGGCGTATTCGCGGACCCGATGCCGTTCAGCCCCATCGCTATCGGCACGCCGGCGCCTGCCAATATATTGCACAGGGTCTGACCCACTTCAAAAGCGTTGCGCGCGGGTGGGCCACCCGGGGCGCCGGTTGGCCCGGCCACGCCGGTCACCCCGACCAGCCCGGCGGCTCCGCCGATCTCCAGCGGGCCAAAGGCGCTGGCAAGCGCCGTTACATTGTCGCGCGCGGCGGCGGGAATTGACGGTGAAAGCTCCAGAATCGGCAGCCGCGAATGCAGGTTCATGAAAAACAGGCCGAATTCGGTGCCCTGATTGAATTCAGACGCAAAATACCGAAGCGCAAAGCCAAACTCGCCGCCGCTATCGGCGTTATCGTCATTGGCGCGCTCAATCGACACCGCCGGATAGTTGACCGCCTGGCTGCTTTCCCACACAGTATCAATATCGAGACCGGAGGAGATCAGGAACGGATTGAAGCGCGCGTCGCCGCCTAAATCTAGCACGCCGCCACGCAGCGGCTGCGAGCCGCGCCCGACAAAATCCGCCGAACTGAAAAAGGTGCCGCTGGGATCGGGCACGATATTGTCGCTTTTGAACTGGTAGAAACCGTCGAGACTGAAACCGCCGGGCAACCCTAACGAGGCGCGCGCCGCCAGGATGGGTGTAAAAAATTCCTTCAGTTCCGATCCGGGCTTGCGCACGGCGGCCACGTCGATCGGGTTGATCTGGCTCAGGCCGTTCTGGATGAAGGTGCTTTCGCCCCAGCTGATCACCTGGTTGCCGAGTTTAAGCTCCAGCGACTGGCCGCCCACATCAAAACTTCCGGAAACGAAATAATCCAGCAGTTTGGCGTTTTGCGACACTTCGCTGCGCTGCGGGCTTTCCAGATCGCGGAAATCCACATTGTCGACGATGGGATCGACAAAGGCCGTGCCGCGCACAAAGGCGCCAAAATTGCGGTAACTGGCCTGTATTTCGGATGTTGCTTTCATGGCGCCGGAGAACACGTCCCATTGGCCGTAGTTGAGATTGCCATCATCGGTTTGTGAGCCGGCGAAGGCGTCCCGCCGGCCGGAGGCGGTAAGTTCCGGGCACCCGCCAGCGGTCAAGCCAATATTTTCGCAATCCCGCCCGCTGGTGCGTATCGATGCGCCCGCCGAAAGAATCGTGTCAACCGAGCCGCTCACCTCGCCGAATTTATATTCTACCGCGCCCGCCGGGGCTGCAACCAGCACAGCAGTTAACGCCGTGGTCGCCATCAAAAACCGTGACAATCCGGCTGGAACCCTTCTCGTAAGGGTCCGGATTGCCTCAAGGTGCGTGGTGCTGGACATGTATGCCTCCCCCTAGGAGTTATAAGTGATGAACGCGGATCAGATCAGATTATTATTATTGTGCACAGTAAGACTAAACTGGTTAATATAAAATGGCATCGTTTTTTTTCATTGAACCGTAATTTTTCAGGCCCTTGCGGCAAAAATGCCACCTTGAAGGATCGCTACGGAAAAGCCACCTGCTGGCGTGGATTCATAAAGCTTCACCCCAAATCGGCGTCACAAAAAAAAGCGCCCGGAACGGCAGGTTCCGGGCGTTTTTGTTGCAGAGCCTGCCCCTAGAAAGCGTAGGCGATGTTGACCGAGGCGAAGTCGCGATCATCGAGCGGCGAATCGGGGCCAAAATTGGCGGTCCAGCTTACCGAACCCGTCCAGCGCGACTGATAGTTCGCCGCCAGCGACAGGCCAATCGCCTTGCGTTCCGCCAGATAGTTGCCAAGCGGCGACGGGGTGCGCCCGCCCAGATCCCATTTCCAGGCAATCTGCGGCACCAGGTTGACTGGGCTGCCGAACACGCGGTTATAGGTCAGGTTGAAGATGCCCTGCGCGCCCCAGGAGAACGGGGTGGCGTAGTTGGTCGGCCCCTTGAACTCCGTGTTCAGCCGGTAGGTGCGGGCGGCGATCGGGTTCAGCAACCCTTCGCTGCCGCTGGCGGAAGCAATCGCCGAACTGGTGGAAATGCCTGGCACCCACACCATGCCCACTTCCGTCACCATGACGCCGCCATCCGCGCTGGCGAACTGCACCAGCGGGTTGGAGCCGAACAGCACCGAGGTGATGGTGGATTGCGCCGTGAACACATCCTCGCGCGGGATTTCGATGAACCCGTCCGGGCGCACATTGGCCGCCGTCAGTGACGAGGAACGCGTCTGGGGCGTGACCGGGATCAGCGCCTGCCCATCCACACCGCTGTCTGCATTGCGGACCACCTGCACATCCGCGGCGCGGCCGTTCGCCACATTCGTCGCCAGGGTTTGCCCGCCCGCAAGGGCCGGAACCGCGGCCAGCTGCTCCACATCAAGCGAGATAACGCCCTTGAGGTTGGACGTGGCGACAAGGCTGGCCGCGGTGCCGGCCGGGAACACCACGCCACCGGGGACCGTCGCGCTGGCCGTGGTGCCGCCCAGGCCCAGCAGGGCGCCCGCCCCGCCGGCCGGCCCGACCACCGTGCCGCCGGTGCCCGCGATGACGCCGCTGGGGCCGGTATTCACCCCGCCAACAAAGAACGCGCCGGGAAGATCGGCCACCGTCAGCGTGCCGGCCCGGGCCTTGTCCGCCGCCGCGATCAGGCCGGGTGTTGGTGTCAAACCCGGGGTTACGAGAGCGCCGGGAATACGGTCCGTGCCATCGGCTTCAATGGCGTCTTGCGCAAGCGCCACAGCCTCCGCAAAACTATACAGATTGTCCCCCGGCGCCCCGCTTATGGTCGCGGACTGATTATTGGCGCGCGAGTTGCGCAGGCTGAAACGGGTTGGCGCATGGCTGTAAGTGGTGGCCAGACTTCCCGCCGGGGCCTGTCCCGGGCCGGTTCCCACCGGCATGCGGGCGCCGGTGAAAAAGGCGGTAAGGCCGCTCAGATCATTGGCCAGCGCCGAGACCTCGGCGCCGACATAGCTCATCGGCTGGTCATGCCGGTAGGTCGCCTCGGCCTGGAAGGCCAGCGAACCAAGCGTGGTGCTCATGCTGGCGCCCACCAGCTTGATGTCCTCGGGATATTCCAGCCGGAAGTTGCTGCTGTTGGCCGCCAGCGCCCCGAAGTTGCGTTCCAGATCGGCGGCGCCGGTGCGCAAAAGCGCTATGGAGTTGCAATTGGTGCTGCCGCCCGGCGTGTTGAAATTCACCGATCCAAGCGTGCCGAGCGGCGCGCCAGGCGTTGCCGAGCCCACCCCCTGCGCCGCCAGCGGCGCGCCCAGGCCCGCCAGCGCGTTGCACAGCATCTGCGCGGCTTCAATGACATTGCCGGGAACCCGGCCCGGGCCCGCGCCGCTGACCGGACCGGTGCCGACGCCCACGTTAAAGGGCAGATTCTCCAGCGCCGTGGCCGGCGCCACGCCGTTTTTCTGCGTCAGCGCATTGGCGGCGCGCGAGGCGGCCGAGAAATTGGTGCCCGTGGCGACGGAATAGGCGTTGTTCAGATTGAACATGCTGGTGGTCAGGATCGGCAGCCGCGAATGATAATTGATGAAATAGAGGCCAAACTCCATGCCATTGTTCAATTCCTCATTGAAATAGCGCAACGCAAAGCCGAACTCGCCGCCATCATCGGCGTTGACGTCATTGGCCCGCTCGATCGAAACCGACGGCACGTTGATCCCCAGCCGGCTCTCCCAGGTGATGTCGGTGGTGAGGCCATCCCTGACCTCGAACGGATTGAAACGGTCATCGTCGCCAAAATCGGCAACGCCGGCGCGAATCGGCTGCGAGCCGCGCCCGACAATGTCCGCCGAGCTGAAGAAGGTGCCGGCCGGATCGGGTACGATATTGTCGGCCTTGAACTGATAAAAGCCTTCAACGCTGAAATTGTTCGGCAGGCCCAGCGCCGCCTTGGCGGCCAGAATCGGGGTGAAGAACTCCTTCACCTCGGAGCCCGGCTTGCGGATCGCAGATATGTCAACCGGGTTGATCACATTGATGCCGTTCTGGATGAAGGTGCTTTCGCCCCAGCTGATCACCTGGTTGCCGCCGCGCAGCTCCAGCGGCAGGCCGCCCACGTCAAAGCTGCCGCCGACGAAGTAATCCAGCAGCTTGGCGTTCTGCGACACTTCGCTGCGCGCCGAGGCGTCGAGGTCGCGAAAATCGGTATTGTCGACGATGGGATCGACAAAGGCCGTGCCGCGCACAAAGGCGTTGAAATTGCGCCAGGTGGCGCCCACTTCCGAGGTCGCCTTCATGGCGCCGGAGAATATGTCCCACTGGCCATAGTTCAGATTGCCGTCGTCCGTATTGACGCCGCCGCCTTTTTCAACGCCGGAAATGTCAAAAATCTTGCACCCGCCAATGGACGCGCCAAGATTGCGGCAATCGCGCGCGCTGGTGCGCATGGATGCGCCCGCCGAGATAAAGGTGTCGATCGAGCCGCTTACCTCGCCATAGCTGTAGTCAATGGCCAGCGCGGGTGAAGCGAATATCACCACAGCGAGTGCGGTGGTGGATAAAGCCAGATTTCGTGTCGCGTTCGGCTTCACAGTATCATTCGGCTTCACAGTATCAGGTGTGTGTGGATTCCTGGTGTTGGACATACATGCCTCCATGGTGATCAGGTTTTTGTTGTTTTTATTGTTATCGTTGTAGTTGCTGTTTTCGGGATGGACGGAAAGCGTCATGGGGATCGCCTCGACAAAAAGTGGACGGTTCGCGGAGAAGCCACGAACCGTCCAGAGATATTGAGGCACGGCGCCGCCAAAAACGGCGCTACGCTAGAAGCGGTGCGGAACTTCCACACCGCGTCTGCAAGGCACGCGATCGAAAGATGATCATTTTTGCTTGCAAACACCCGTTTGACATTCACCGTCAAATTTCCTTGCTGGATAAATTCAGGTTAGACTCAGGTCCAGCGGCCCCAAGTCCAATGATGGCCCGAAAGCCTCCCGGCATGACCAAAGGCAATAGTACCAAAGGCAATAGCATTGCCGGGCCTGTAACCTCACAGCTGGCGACCGAAATTTGCCCCATACACGCCAGTCCCCCCGGCTATTACGCTTCAATTCCCAGAATCAAACATACGCTTTGATTTGCAGTTTATTTCTCAGGAAATACTAGGGTAGGCAGGTAATTATATTTTTTCAACGTCTTTGGAGGGATTTTATATTATGGAATGTTCTTTATATTTATTATAAATAAATAAACATTAATTATAATAACCATTAGAAAAACTTGAGAGAGTTTCATGCCGCCAGACACGCGGACGCCGCCACATGGATCATGTGCGGATAGCCGGCGGGTTCATGTTGGGATGACGGGCTTTATTTGCATCCGGGTGCGCCAGCACAGGGGCTTATTTTGGCGGCGCCAACGGACATATGTAATTCAGCGTCAGCGCATGGCTGTGACGGATCTGGTAATACAGGCGCGGATGCGTAACCGGGGGAAGATTTCTTTCCCCCCGGCCGGGAAAATCTATATCGCGCCTGCCTCGCGTAATGCTGCGATGTCGGCGTCTGAGCAGCCCGCGCTGCGCAGGATTTCCTCGGTATGTTCGCCGACCTCTGGCGCGCGGCGGGGTTTGACCTTGGTTTGCCCTTCCACCCAGATGGGGCTGTTCACGGTCTTGATGGTGCGCCCGCCGGGAAGATCGAGATCGACCAGCATATGATTGGCCAGCACCTGCG
The DNA here is from genome assembly GCA_049325255.1 of Pseudomonadota bacterium. Lineage (GTDB taxonomy): Bacteria > Pseudomonadota > Alphaproteobacteria > UBA11222 > UBA11222 > UBA11222. The sequence goes on from JBMOMW010000026.1 coordinate 78,651, forward strand.
GGTCCGTGATTACGTCTTCGACCCGGTTGATGGGGCTGACGGTAATGCGGTTGGAAAGCAGAATTTCACGCCATTCCGCCCAATCCTTGCGCGCGAAGTTCTTGCCCAATATTGCCAGCAGTTCGACCATATTTTCGCCGCGCGCGGGGGCGGTGGCGAAGCGTGGATCGGTGGCCAGTTCCGGCAGTTCAATGCAATTGGCGAAGGTGGGCCAGCCCCGGTCGCTCGCCATGACGGCGATGATGAAGGCGCGCCCATCGCGGCATTCGAAATGATTGACCAGATCCTGCACATTTACTTTGGGGTTGGCCGGGTCATCATACATCTTGGCGCCGCACAGAGACGCTTGCAGGGCGACGGAATTGGCCCACACACCATGCGCCAGCAACGAGGTGAACACCTTGCCGCCCTTGCCGGTGCGCTCGCGCCGGTAGAGCGCCATCATAATGGCCGAAAGCACCCCCATCGCTGTGGAATTATCCCCTGCTGCGGGCGGCGGCACGGCGCGGCCCGCATTTTTGGCGCGCGTGTGCTCCATCAGGCCGGAGCGCGCCCACCAGGCGGTGGCGTCATAGCCGGGATTGCTGGCTTCCGGTCCCAGTTCACCATAGCCGGTGAACGAAGCATGGATCAGGCGCGGGTTCAATGGCGCCAGGTCTTCGTAACGGATTTGCAGGCGCTCCAGCACGGCTGGCGGCAGATTGGTCAGGAACACGTCGCATTCCTTCACCAGCCGCTCAAACGGTTCGCGCGCGCCGGGCTTTTTCACGTCCAGCGCCAGGCTGCGTTTGTTGCGGCCCACCACCAGCCAGGAATAGTTCAGATCGCAATTGGGCAATTGCGGCACCAGCGGCAGATAGCGGTACAGATCACCAATCCCCGGCTGCTCTATCTTGATGACGTCCGCTCCGAAATCCGACATCACGGTGGCCGCTGCGGGTCCTGCAACAAAGCTGCCAAAATCCAGCACTTTGACGCCGTCAAGAATTGGCGCTTCTTCACGCATCATTCATCCTCCCGATTATGTTTTTTCTACTTCACCATATTTTGGCAGGTAATACCAGCGGCTGGCGAAGGCGCTTAATTTCCGGCGCATTCTCGTATATAGTCAGCCTGTTCGCCGCCCCTGCAAAAGCCGGGGCGGTTTTTGGCGCGGGTTAAGGATTTTTCTTGAGGCTATATAAATGGCGAATGTGGTGGTTGTCGGCGCCCAATGGGGTGACGAAGGAAAAGGCAAGATCGTGGACTGGCTGTCGGAGCGCGCTGATGTGGTGGTGCGCTTTCAGGGCGGCCATAATGCGGGTCATACGCTGGTGGTGGATGGCAAGGTGTACAAGCTTAGCCTGTTGCCGTCCGGCGTGGTGCGCCAATCCAAACTATCGGTGATCGGCAATGGGGTGGTGGTCGATCCCTGGGCGCTGCTCGATGAAATCGCCCGTCTGGCGGGACAGGGGGTCAGTGTCACGCCGCAAAATCTGCGCCTGTCGGAAAGCGCCGCGCTGATATTGCCCATTCACCGGGAGCTGGATGAATTTCGCGAAGACAGCAACAGCGGCACCAGGCTTGGCACCACACGCCGTGGTATTGGTCCGGCGTATGAAGACAAGGTGGGCCGCCGCGCCCTGCGGGTGATTGATCTTTCCGACCGTCAGGTGATTGAGATCCGCGTGGATTCGCTGCTGGCGCATCACAATGCGTTGCGCCGGGGCATGGGCAAGCCAGAATTTGACCGCACCGGTCTGATTACATCGCTGCTGGAAATTGCGCCGAAGATTCTACCCTATGCCGATCCGGTGTGGCGCACGCTGGGCGAGGTGCGCCGTCAGGGCAAACGCATTCTGTTTGAAGGCGCGCAAGGAGCGATGCTGGATGTCGATCATGGCACCTATCCATTTGTCACCTCGTCCAATACGGCGGCGGGGCAGGCGGCGGTCGGCAGCGGCATTGGCCCGTCTGCGCTGGATTATGTGCTGGGCATTACCAAGGCCTACACTACCCGTGTGGGCGAAGGCCCGTTCCCGACCGAACAGAATAATGAGATCGGTCAGGGGCTGGGAAGCCGTGGCAAGGAATTTGGCACCGTTACCGGGCGGCCGCGCCGCTGTGGCTGGTTTGATGCGGTGATGGTGCGTCAGGCGCTGAAAACCGGCGGCATTAACGGCATCGCCCTGACCAAGCTGGATGTACTGGACGGCATGGACGAGTTGAAGGTGTGCACCGGCTATAAACTTGATGGTAGGCTCATTGACTATCTGCCCGGCACACAGGGGGCGCAGGCCCGCGTCGAACCGGTTTATGAAACCATGGAAGGCTGGCGCCAAAGCACCGAAGGCGCACGAAGCTGGGCGCAATTGCCCGCGACCGCCGTCAAATATATCCGCCGCATCGAAGAACTGATCGAAGCGCCGGTGGCCATGCTCTCAACCAGCCCGGAACGCGAAGACGTGATCCTGGTGCATGATCCGTTCACGGATTGATTGTGACTAATTTTCGATCTGTAGACGCGATGACGGCGAGAGGAGCAGCTACTTCCGCACCGTTTCCCGCGCGGCGCGGCGCATGGCGCGTTGCAGTTTTTCGAACGCGCGCACTTCGATCTGGCGCACCCGTTCGCGGCTGATATTATATTCCTGGCTCAGGTCCTCAAGGGTTGCGGGTTCTTCGCGCAACCGCCGCGCGGTCAGGATTTCTCTCTCGCGCTCGCTCAGGTGTTGCAGCGCGTCTTCCAGCAGCCTATGGCGAATCTTGAACTCCTCGCTTTCGCCCAGCTCAACTTCCTGATTGGGCGTCTCATCCACCAGCCAGTCCTGCCATTCGCCGTCGGCGTCCATGCGCAGGGGGGCGTTCAGCGAATTATCCTGCCCCGCCAGGCGCTGGTTCATATTGGTGACTTCCTGTTCCGAAACACTCAGTTTCTGCGCAATCAGCGCAACCTGTTCGGATGTCATGTCGCCTTCGTCCAACGCCTGAATCTGGGTTTTCACCCGGCGCAGATTGAAGAACAGTTTTTTCTGCGCGGCCGTCGTGCCGATTTTCACCAGGCTCCAGGACCGTAAAATATATTCCTGAATGGCGGCGCGTATCCACCACATGGCATAGGTCGACAGACGGAAGCCTTTTTCCGGCTCGAACCGCTTCACAGCCTGCATCAGGCCGACATTGCCTTCGGAAATTACTTCACCAATCGGCAGGCCATAGCCGCGATAGCCCATGGCCATTTTGGCGACCAGGCGCAAATGGCTGGTCACCATTTTATGCGCGGCCTCGCTGTCTTCATGCTCGCGCCAGCGCTTGGCCAGCATATATTCTTCTTCCGGATCAAGCACCGGGAATTGCCGGATTTCCTGTAAATAGCGCGAAAGCCCGCCATCAGGGGTCAGTACCGGCAGTGTCGTTTTTTCGCTCGTGTCAGACATACCCACTCTCTACGCGCCCACCCTCTACGCACGGAAAACCATCGGGGTTACATTCCGCATCCCGATTATAGACTAAAATCACTCTAATATAGGAAGTTTACCAGACATTTACAGGGCCTAATGTTAATTTGACATCCGCTCCAGGGCGTTAAGCAGCATCGCCATATCCTGCGGCAAAGGGCTGTTATAGCTGAAAAACTCGTCTTTGAGAGGATGAATAAAGCCCAGACTTGTGGCGTGCAGGGCCTGTCGGCCCAGTCCGGCTATCGCCTGCGCGGCGTCCTCTGGCAAGCCCCTGGCCCTGCTGCGCCCGCCGCCATAGACGGGATCGCCGACGATGGGATGGCCAATATGCGTCATATGCACCCGAATCTGGTGGGTGCGGCCGGTTTCCAGACGGCAGCGCACGAGGCTGATGACGGGTTTCTGCGCATCACCAAAACGCTGCAAAACCTCATAATTGGTAATCGCCTCGCGACCGCCATGCGGACGCACAGCCATTTTCTGCCGGTTTGAAGGGCTGCGGCCGATCTGGGTGACAATTCGGCCCTGGGCCGGGTGTGGGGCCCCCCAGACAAACGCCAGATAACTGCGCTGCACCGTATGAGCGGCGAATTGTCCGGCAAGTGCTGCATGGGCGCGGTCGGTTTTGGCGGCCACCAGCAGGCCGCTGGTCTGCTTGTCCAGCCGGTGCACAATGCCGGGGCGGCGTACCCCGCCAATGCCGGAAAGACTATCGCCGCAATGCGACAGCAGGGCATGCACCAGTGTACCCCGCCAGTTGCCGGCGGCGGGATGCACAACCAGCCCTGCGGGCTTGTCGATGACGATCAGCTCACTGTCTTCGTAAACCACATTAAGCGGAATGGCTTCGGGCTCAGGTGCGGCATCGACCAAAGGAGGTATGGTGATATAAAATGTATCGCCGGGTTTGACCCTGTAGGATGCGTCGTCTATCGTCCGCCCGCCCTGTTGAACCTGGCCCGCCGCCAGCAGCGCCTGTAACCGGGAGCGGCTAAGCTCTGCAATGCGGCTGCTAAGCCACTTGTCCAGCCGTGTCCCGCCCTCTGTCCCGGTGACGGTGAGCGTGATGGCGTCTTTTTTGATTGGATTGTTCATGAACCAACCTGTGACGCATAATTACCGTGGGCTCAAGGCCGCAGTGATCACAATGGGGGTGTTGCTTGTCGTGGGCACAATCGCGCTGGTGGTGGGGATGGTGCGCCAGGCGGGCCGTATCGCAGATCATTTCGATGACACCGTGGCGCGAAACATGACGCTGCCGCAGGAGCTGGCCGGCAAGGTGCTCCAGATGCAGGTGGAAGGCGGGCGGCTTGTTTTGCTGCTGGAACACGCCGATCGGCAGAAAATCATTATTCTGGACATGGCGAGCGGCAAGATAATTTCGACTGTTGATCCTGCCCAGGCCCCGTAATGACGCAACGCTGCCTGCATATTTTCCGGGCCGATTTAAGCCGTATCGAGGCCTGTGCGAAGGCTGGCCTGCCGCGCGAAAGCTGCGGGATACTGCTGGGCGCGCAAACGGAAAATGGCTGGCGGGTCTCGGCTATTGAGCAAAGCCGCAATGTTGCGCCACAGGATCGTAATGACAGGTTCGAGATTGATCCGGCATTATTACTGAGGACACAGAAGGCGGCAAGGGCTGGCGGGCTGCGCATGATCGGTGTTTATCATTCGCATCCCAATGGCAAAGCCGAACCGTCTGAAACTGATCTGGCTACGGCCTGGCAGACGGGAATGATCTGGGTGATCAGTGCGGTTGATGTTGAACGAATGGAAACACGCGCATATCTGCGTGAAGCGGCGGGCTTTGTTCCAGTACCGCTGCAAATTATGGAAACAGGACAATGAGCGCCATCTTTACCAGTGATAATCAGGCCCCCGTTGCGCCAGAAATCATGGCTGCGATCCTGAAGGCCAATGCGGGCAGGGCGCCGTCCTATGGGGCGGATGCGATCACCGCGCGCCTGCAACCCCTTTTTGCGAAATGTTTTGAAACGGATTTACGGGTTTTTCCGGTGACGACGGGCACCGCCGCCAATGCGTTGGCGCTGGCCATGCTGACGCCGCCCTGGGGCACAATTTTCTGTCATCAGGAATCACATATTGCGACGGATGAATGCGGCGCGCCGGAGTTTCATACTTCTGGCGCCAGGCTGTATCTGCTGCCGGGGGATCATGGCAAGCTGACCCCGGAAATATTGTCGCGCTGCCTCAGGGACACCAGCCCCGGCGATCAGCATCAGAGCCAGCCAGCGGTGATCAGCCTGTCCCAGGTTACAGAAGCAGGCACGGTATATCGTCCTGACGAGATCGCGGCGCTGACGGCGATTGCCAGGCAGCATAAACTTTATGTGCACATGGATGGTGCGCGGATCGCCAACGCCATTGCGTCACTGAACTGTTCGCCAGCAGACATGACATGGCGCGCGGGTATAGATGTGCTTTCTTTCGGGGCGACCAAGAATGGCGCCCTGGCGGCGGAAGCCGTTGTATTTTTTAATCCGAAATTGTCCGAAAATTTTGTTTTCAGACGCAAACGGGCAGGGCATCTGGTTTCCAAAATGCGGTTTCTTTCAGCGCAACTTGAAGCCTATCTGGAAAATGGCCTATGGCTTGAACTGGCCGCCAACGCCAATGCGCAGGCCGCGCGTCTTGCCGATGGTTTGCAGGCGATACCGGCTGTAAAAATTCTGCATCCGGTTCAGGCCAATGAAATTTTCGCCCAAATCCCGCCCGCGATGATCCAGCCCTTGCGTGATCAGGGGTTCGGTTTTCATGTCTGGGGGCGTGAGGACGAAGGGATCATCCGTCTGGTAACGGCCTTCGATACGCAACCGGACGAAGTGGATATGTTTATCCACGCCGTCCGTGCTTTGGGTTAGGGAACCTCTGAACAAGGTCCCGTATCGTACCAACGAACCTATGCCAAGACCTGTCTCTTCGCTTTGCTCAGAATGACACGGGACCTTGTTCAGAGGTTCCTTAGATATTCAGGTTTACGCCGCGCGAACTTCGGCCAGGAAGCGATTCACTTCATTGCGCAGTTTATCGGCCTCGGTGCTTAGATCACCGGCGGCATTCACAACGGCATTTGCCGCCTCGCTGGTTTCATCATTGGCCGTTTGAACAGCGGCGATATTGGTGGATACTTCACGTGTTGATGTTGCCGCTTCCTGCGTGTTCTGTGAAATATTCTGGGTGGCGCTGCTTTGCTGTTGCACAGCGGATGCAACGGAGGAAACAGACTCACTGATTTCACCGATGGTCTGGCGTATGACAGAGATAGCCTCCAATGCTTCTGCCGAAACATTTTGCATGGCGTCGATCTGATTGGAAATTTCCTCGGTGGCGTGGGCGGTCTGGTTGGCCAGATTTTTTACCTCGGATGCGACGACCGCAAAGCCCCTACCGGCCTCGCCTGCGCGCGCCGCCTCGATTGTGGCGTTGAGCGCCAGCAGGTTTGTCTGCTTGGCAATATGATTGATCAGTTCAACCACCTGTCCGATTTTGCCAGCGGTTTCGGAAAGCATTTTCATGGTTTCATTCGTTGCTTCGGCGCGCTCGACCGCCGTGCGGGCGATCGCATTGGAAGCCGTCATCTGCTTTTCAATTTCGCTGATCGAATAGCTGAGTTCTTCCGATGCGGCGGCTACGGTTTCGACATTGCCGCTGGCGCTTGCCGCCGCAGAGCTAACCATGTCGCTGCGGTCGCGCGCTTGTGCGGCGATGCCTGACATCTGCTCGGCGGTTTTCTTCATGCCAAGCGAGCTTGCCGAAACGGCTTCGACAATGTGACCCACGGAATCTTCAAAGCTGGCCGCAAGCGCGTCCATGGCTTTGCGTTTTTCTTCGGCTGCGCGAACTCGTGCTTCGTCGCGTTCCACCTTGGCGCGCTCAATGGCTATGGCGTTCTCCTTGAAAACCTGAACCGCGGCTGACATTTCACCAATTTCATCGTGACGGTCCTGGAACGGAATCTCAAGGGTCAAATCACCCCCCGCGAGGGTGCGCATGGCGCTTCCCATGGCGCGCAGGGGCCGGGTGACGCTGTGTCCAACATAATAGAATGCGATAAAGGCAACAGCGGCGATGGTGACAAAAGCCAGAACTACCAGTGTGAATTCACTGCTGGAAATATCGCTGGTTACCTCGGCCACGCCAGCATCTACATCTTTACGGCGCGCAACGACCTGATCATTGGCAATATTTGTCAATTGCAATGCTTCGGACTGGATCTCGTTCAGGGCCGTGCGGGTTCGCGAGGAAACGTCCAGCGCCTTCAGACTTTGCTTGAACAGATCATTTTTGGAATCGCCCAATTCAGCCAGTTTATTTACATCCGCTTTGAGCGCCACCAGTTTTTCATTCCATTCCGGTGTCTGCTTCGTGGCGACTTCGCCCAAGGCGCTCAGGCCATTATTGGCGGTGGCAATCGCAGTAATAAAACGTTCACTGACCTCTTTAATGCTTGTCGCATCGGTTTGCCCGGCCCCTTCGGCAAGAATGCCGACGGCGAGATTGGCGTTGGAAATGAGATCTGAAATTCCCTGCAAGGCGCTGATCTGGTCCTGCAACAATATTCCCTTGTCGGTGTCACCCTTGGTTGCAAGCTGATCTTGTGAATTACTGGTTGCCGCCTCCTCGGCGCCGCCGGAATCGGCGTTGGCGGCAAAGATTTCTTCCATGATGGCAAATACGGCGTCGTTGGCCGTGTCGACGAAATATTGACTGGTCTCAAGAAGTTCAGCATGTACGTTGCGGGAAATCAGTACGGTTTTGTCCAGTTCTTTCCGGGTGTTGAAATTGTCCGAAACCAGCGTGTCCAGCGTCTTGATCTGATTTGAAAGTTTGATTGCCAGGGCGGTAGACTTTTCCATGTCTGCCTTGCTCATTTGTCCCGAAGACGCGGTGATATGTTGCGAAAGTTTTGCAATTTCACTGGTTAGCGCATCGCGCAGCTTTATCCGTGTCGCATCATCCCTGGCCGCCGCCAGCGCGCGCAGATTTCCCGATATCTGGTTGGTGGCGACGGTCAGATCAAACGCGCTGGTCATGCCGCCAATGTCACGCTCCGCGACATTTTTGAAGGTCTGATTAATCAGGCGGAACGAATTAAACGAAACCAGGCAGGCGACCAATGTCAACACCCCAACGATCACATAAGTTGCAAACAGTTTCGATTGAATGCTGAGCCTGGAAAGCGCTGAGTTGTTGGACAGCAGTTCCGCGAATTTAGTGAGAAAAACATGGCTGGCGGCGCGCGCGCCCTTAATCATTTCCCGCGCCGGAATTTTGTCATTCAGCGATTTCGCCATACCGGCAACTTTGCCGGAAACTTCCGGGATTTTTTTAGTTGCGTCCTGATTAACCATGTTATCCGCCCCGGGTTTTTTGTTGCCAACAAAATAAGGGATTCTATTATAAACTTCCGATAGTCCCCCCCAGCCAGCACCCAGGTTGTTTTAATATCCTTCGGACTACTGGTTGAGTGCAGTCACCATAATTCCGTAAGATTACTAATTAGTAAAACTATGATGTGCGCATGCGGGTAAAATTATTTAATTTTATAGAAATACCCGATGTTCACTGAAATGATGTGGCGCAGTCAGATATGGCCAGATTAACTTGCCGGTTGAAGTACTTAATCGCAGGTGCGGGGCTATATGGTTTTTCTGACAGGCGCCACGACGGCGGCGATGGCTGTTAAAGCAGCATGGACTCTTGGCGTCAATTTGCGTCATAAAGTACTGACAGATATCTGTATTAACGACAACAAAAGGGGAGCCTTGGATGAGTATCAAGGGAAAAGCCTATATTGCGGGGATTTATGAACATCCCACGCGTTTGGCGCTAGGCAAGACGCTGCCGCAATTGCATGCGGAACTGGCAAAGGGCGCGCTGGCCGATGCGGGCCTGAGCAAGGACGATATTGACGCTTATTACTGTGCGGGCGATGCGCCCGGCATGGGCGGCATCGACATGGTCGAATATATGGGGCTCAACAATGTGCGCCAGATTGACAGCACGGAAACCGGCGGCTCAAGCTATGTTCTGCATGTCAATCATGCGGCGCAGGCGATTGCGGCGGGCCACTGCAAGGTGGCGCTGATCACCCTGGCGGGCCGTCCGGCGGCGGACGCCAAGGAAGGGATGATGTTCCGCATGGGCGGCGAAACCCCGTCCTCATCGGGGTTTGAAGCGCCCTTCAAGCCCACCATCGTCAATATGTACGCCATGTGCGCCCAGCGTCACATGTATGAATATGGCACCACCAGCGAACAACTGGCCTGGATCAAGGTGGCCGCGTCGCATCATGCGCAATATAATGAACATGCCCTGCGCCGCGAGGTTGTAACGGTCGAGGATGTGATCAATTCGCCATTGGTCGCCTCGCCCCTGCACCGGTATGATTGCTGCGTCATCACCGATGGCGGCGGCGCGGTTATTGTCGTGGCGCCGGAAATCATGAAAAAGCTGAAGCGTCCCGCTGTGAAAATTCTGGGCGCGGGCGAAGCGCCCAAGCATCTGATGGGCGGCAAGGTGGACCTGACCTATTCCGGCGCGCGCTGGTCCGGACCGAAGGCGTTCGAAGAAGCCGGCGTCACACAGAAAGACATCAAATATGCGTCGATCTATGACAGCTTCACCATCACCGTGCTGGAAACCCTGGAAGATCTGGGATTCTGCGAAAAAGGCAAGGGTGGCAAGTTTGTGTCCGACGGCAATCTGATTTCCGGCGTCGGCAAGCTGCCGTTCAACACGGATGGCGGCGGGCTGTGCAGCAACCATCCAGGCAACAGGGGCGGCATGACCAAGGTTCTGGAAGCCGTCCGCCAAATTCGCGGCGAGGCGCATCCAAAAGTGCAGGTGCCCAATTGCGATATCGCATTGGCGCATGGCACCGGCGGCCTGCTCGGCGCGCGGATGGGAAGTGCAACTGTTATTCTGGGGAATCAAGACTCATGAGTGAATCAAAACCAAAAGCAAAAGTCCGTGCGCCCAAAATCAATTTCGAAACCAGGGCATTCTGGGACGCCACCGCGCAAGGCAAACTGAATGTCGGCAAATGCGATGATTGTGGCGAGCATTACTATTATCCGCGCCCGCTATGTCCGTTCTGTTTCAGCGACAAAACCCGTCTGGCGGAATGTTCCGGCAACGGTGTGATCTACACCTATAGCGTCACCATGGGCAAAGAACCCTACACCATTGCCTATGTAACCTTGGCGGAAGGGCCGACCATCCTGACCAATATCGTCGAATGCGATTTCGCCAAGCTGGCCATCGGCCAGAAGGTCAAACTCGTGTTCTATGACACCGGCGAAGGCAGTGCGGTGCCGATGTTCACGGTGGCGTAGCACCTCTTCTCCCTCTCCCCTTGGGGAGAGGGCCAGGGGTGAGGGGGCCGGAATTCAACAGCAAGAGTCGGAGTGCAGGTATAAATCACACTATTAGTATCAAGTGATCTACGAGCCAATCAGATAAGGATCACGGAAATGCAAACTTCAACTCTCGATGACGAAGCCCGCTGGCGCATGATCGCGGCGCGGGACCGCGCTGGCGATGGCCAGTTTTATTATTCGGTGCGGACCACGGGTGTGTATTGCCGCCCATCTTGTGCCGCGAGACTTGCGCGCCGTGAGAATGTCGGCTTTCACGCAAGTTGCGAAGATGCGGAACAGGCGGGCTTTCGGCCCTGCAAACGCTGTAAACCCGATCAACCTTCGGTCAACGGTCAACTTGTAAAAAAAGTAGTGGCAGTCTGCCGGTTGATCGAGACTGCGGACGAGATGCCGGATCTGACAGCGATGGCAGAGTGGGTTGGCCTAAGCCGCTATCATTTTCACCGTGTGTTCAAATCGGTGACTGGTGTCACCCCGAAAGCCTATGCGGATTCTCACCGCGTCAATAAGGTTCACGCCCACCTTAAACAAAGCGGCTCCGTGACCCAGGCGATCTACGATGCGGGGTTTAATTCAAACGGGCGTTTCTATGCCAAATCTACCCAAATGCTCGGCATGACACCCGTAAAATTCCGCGCGGGCGGCGGGGGTGTCGATATCCGTTTTGCTGTGGGGGAATGTTCGCTTGGGTCGTTTCTGACGGCGGCTACGGACAAAGGCATTTGCGCAGTCCTGTTGGGGGATGATCCGGACGCGTTGCTGCGCGAATTGCAGGACCGCTTTCCGTATGCAAATCTGCTTGGCGGTGATAGAGATTTCGAACGTCTGGTGGCAAAAGTCCTTGGCATGATCGAGGCGCCGGGCATTGGCGTTGATTTGCCCCTCGACATTCGCGGCACGGCGTTTCAGCAGCGCGTTTGGCAGGCCCTGCGCGATATTCCCGCCGGTTGCACGGTCAGCTATACGGACATTGCGGAAAAACTTGCAATGCCGAAAGCCGTACGCGCCGTCGCCGGGGCATGCGCCGCCAACCATATCGCCATCGCCATCCCCTGCCACCGGGTGGTGCGCAAGGGTGGCGATCTGGCCGGCTATTATTGGGGTATAGAGCGCAAGCGGGAATTGCTGCATCGCGAGAGCAAAGGTGGCTAATGTCAGCGCCGCCATACGGCGGAAAAGCCTTTCTGAAAAACTGCGCGATATTAACTGGTCTGCGGCGGAGGCGGAACTGGATGCGCGGGGCCATGCGGTTCTGAAGGGCCCGTTGTCGCAGGCGCAATGCGCCGCCGCTGCAAGCCTGTATCAGGAAGCGGCGCGCTTTCGCAAAACAATCGGCATGGGCCGGTATAATTTCGGTCAGGGCGGGCGCGGCGTGTACCGGGTGGCCATGCGGCATGGGGTCAGCCAGGTGCTGCCGGGGCGCAGGCAGACTCTGGGCATTATTTTTCATGACGCGCAATGACGCTGTGATGCCGGATTTGTTTGACGCAATCCGCAGCGGTCACGCTGAAATAATTGCGGATGGCGCCGTCATTCTGCATGGCTTTGCGCTGAATATCGCACCAGAATTGCTGGCGGCGGTGGACGGGATAGCGGTGCAGGCCCCGTTTCGCCATATGCTCGTGCCCAGCGGGCATACCATGTCGGTCGCCATCACCAATTGCGGCAGCGCCGGATGGGTCAGCGACCGCAAGGGCTATCGTTATGATTGCTGCGACCCCGATAGCGGCAGGCCATGGCCGCCTTTGCCATCCTGTTTCATGGAGCTGGCCTTGCGCGCCGCGGATGCCGCCGGCTATGGCGGCTTTATCCCCGACGCCTGCCTGATCAATTGCTATGTTCCCGGCGCGCGGGTGTCGCTGCATCAGGACAAAAATGAGCGCGATTTTTCCGCGCCGATTGTGTCTGTATCGCTGGGCCTGCCCGCCACCTTTTTGTTTGGCGGCTTCAGACGGACGGATCGCGCCGCGCGTTTGCGCCTCAGCCATGGCGATGTCGCTGTGTGGGGGGCGGCGTCCCGAGTAGCCTTTCATGGCATTGCGCCCCTGAAACAGGGGGCGCATCCGCTCGCCGGGGAACGGCGCGTCAACCTGACATTTCGCAAGGCGTTGTAAGGATTAACTGGCGCTATAGGCATTTGACAAAGCACAGCCTGGCGGCTCATGCTCGACCCATCAAAAATCAGAAACCAGAAAACGGGGGAGTGCTGTCCATGAAATTCGGCGTCTTTTACGAGCTGCAATTACCCAAACCCTGGAACCAGGGCGATGAGCACAAACTGTTTCACGAAGCGCTGGAACAGGTGGTTCTGGCCGACGGGCTGGGATTTGATCACGCCTGGGAAGTTGAGCATCATTTTCTGGAGGAATATTCGCACGCTTCGGCGCCCGAAGTATTTTTGTCCTTTGCCGCCGCGCAAACAAAAAATATTCGCATCGGTCAGGGCATCCGTCAGGTGATCCCGAAATATAACCATCCGGCGCGCACCGCCGAAGTGATTGCGACCATGGACCTGTTGTCGAATGGCCGCGTCGAGTTTGGCATCGGCGAAAGCGCCACCCGGCTGGAGCTGGGCGGCTTTGGAATTCGCGCCAAGGAAAAGCGCCGCATGTGCCTGGAAGCGGCGGAACAGATCGCCAATATGCTGGTGCTGGAGCCCTATCCCGGCTTTGAAGGTGAATATTTTTCCATGCCGTGCCGCAATGTGGTGCCAAAACCGATGCAGCAGCCGCATCCGCCCATGTGGATCGCCTGCACCAATCGCGATACGATCAAGGTGGCGGCGCGCAACGGGCTTGGCGCACTGGCCTTTTCGTTCATTGATCCCGAAGAAGCCAGGGCCTGGTCCGATATCTATTACAACATCATCAAATCCGAGGAATGCGTGCCGATCGGCCACCGGGTCAACGCCAATATCGCGCTGGTGTCGAATTTCTCTTTGCACCATGATCGCGCCGAGGCGATCCGGCGCGGGCATGAGGGCTTTGAGTTTTTCTCCTACGCCATGAACGCGCTGGTCGCGCATGACACAATTCCAGGGCGCACCAATCTGTGGGGCGAATATCTGGCGCAACGCGGTGACCGCACGGAACGCATCGTCGCCGAGGCCAAGGAACCAAGCTTCCGCAAAAGCGGCATCGGCACACCTGACGATATGAAAAAACATCTGCGCACATTCCAGGAAGTGGGCATTGATCAGGTGATTTTCATGCAACAGGCCGGGCGCAACAAGCACGCGCATATCTGTGAATCGCTGGAACTGTTCGCCAGGGAAGTCATGCCGGAATTCAAGAAAGACGCTGCGGAACGTCTGGCGAAAAAGGACGCGGAACTGGCCCCCTATATTGAAGCGGCGCTAAAGCGTAAAAAATGGATGCAGGCGCCGCCGGACGATCAAATTCCTCCGGTCCGCGCATCGGTTGCAGAAATGCAGATCGACAGCATCAAAAAATAACCGGTCAATGCTCAACTGTGCTGTCGGATGAACGCCAGGACAGCGGCGTTAAATTCTTCCGGGGCTTCGATGTTGCAGGCATGGCCGCCATCGATGCCGGCGACTTTTATGCCGGGAATGTTTGCTTCGGCATATTTTCGATGCGGGGTGAAGCGTTCTTCCTGTTCGCCCGCCACCAGCAGCGTCGGCACTTTGGTGCCCTGTACGACTTCCGCGACGGATGCGGCGGGTGAGGTGATCTGAAACAGATTGGCAATGCCTGCCGGGTTCAGCAGATGCGCGTCCGCCATCAATTCGGCTTGCGCGCCGGGGGGCAGGCGTTTGGCGTGAATGGGATGGATGCGCATGCGCTTTAAGCCTTCCTGTCCATTTTTGGCCAGGCTTCCTGCGAGCTTGTGCACATCCGCATAAAGCTCTTTCACCTTGTCTTTGGTGGCAAGCGCAGAGGTTGAATTTGTAAATATCTGCCCGCGCACCCGCTCCGGATACAGCAGGGAATAGCGCAACGTCACGGTCGCGCCAAAGGATTGTCCGCACACAAACCATTGCTCGGCGCCCAGTTCACGGCGGACCCGTTCAACCTGTTCAACCATCGCTTCAGGCGTGTACAGTGCGGGATCATCCGGGCTGGGGGATCGCCCATGGCCCCACAATTCCATCACCACGGGGCGCGTTTCTTTGGCCAGGGCAGCCAGATTGCGTTTCCACTGCGCCCGGCTGGACAGCATCCCATGTATCAACAGCAGGTATGGCCCGTTGCCTTCATGCACTTCGTAATACATTTTTTCCATGTGACCTCAATCTCGTTAAATCAGGCGGCGCGTTTGCGCAGCCGCATTTTAATTGGCCCATTCGGGCGTCCATTTACAAGCTGATCCAGATAGGGATTATCCGCATGATCGATGTCGGCGGTCGCCCCCGACCAGATGATGCGGCCATCATGCAACATGGCGACGGCGGGATAATCCCTGCGCATGGCGTCCATATCGCTGGTGATCGAAAGCACGGTCGCGCCGGTTTCCTCCGCCAGCCGGGCGATCAGTTCATTGATAACACGGGTCAGGATCGGATCAAGCCCCGCAGTCGGATCATCCAGCAGCAGAATATCCGGCTGTTCCATAATCGCGCGCGCCAGCGCCACACGCTTTTGCATGCCACCCGAAAGGCTGGCGGGAAACAGATCGGCAGTTTCCGGTTTCATGCCGACCTCGCGCAATTTCTCGATCGCCGCCTCGCGGGCGTCCTTGCGCCGCACTTTGCTAATTGTCACGCGCTTGAACGCAATATTTTCCCAAACCGGTAAACTGTCGAACAGCGCCGAGCGTTGAAACAGTACGCCGAACCGATCCAGTAATTGTTCGCGTTCATGCGCATCAAGCGAAGAAATTCCTGCGCCATCCACTTTGATGTGGCCGCTATTAATGGGATATAGGCCAACCAGGCATTTAAGCAGCACGGTTTTACCCGACGCGGCATTGCCGATCAGCGCCAAATTATGGCCAGCCTGAAGATCAAGCGATAAACCATCCAACACGCGAATGTCGCCAAAAGACTTGACGACATTCTGTATGCTGATTTTTGCCACGGTCTGCGTCATGCGGCGGCCAGTTTCGTGCTGATGGCGCCCGCCGTTTCCAGTGTGCTGATTTCCTGCATGCTGTAGCCATGCTGGGTCAGGATTTCTGCCGTATGTTCACCCCGCAGGGGCGAGCTTAGCATGGCCGCATTCCCGCCCAGCCGCTGCGCGCCAGGAATATTGGCCAGTGGAATGCGTCCTATACCGGGATAATCATGCCATAAAAAAGCGTTCATCTTCATGGTCTGCTCATGGTGTAAAAACTCACTATAATTATTAATGCGTTCATGCAGCATGCGCAATTTTATCAGTTCGGCGCAAAACGCCTCTGTCGTCAGTTTTGCAATGGCGGAACGGATTGGCCCGTCGATCAGATGGCGGTGCTCAAAACGGGCCTGGGTCGAAGTGAGCCGCGAATCATTGGCCAGTTCGGACAGCCCCAGCATTTCCATGAACGGCTTAAATTCGCGCTCAAACACGACGCCGACGGAAACGTGCCCATCTTTGGTAGGATAGATTGCGTAAGGAAAAACCAGAGGTGGTGCGCGCTCAGCCGTTTCCAGGGCTTTCGAGGCGATGTTCAGATTTTGCAGCGCGGCGGCGGTTTCCAGCAGGCTGTTATCGAGATAACGGCCCTCCTTTTCACTCTGACGCGCCCATAACGCGGCCTGCAAGGCCTGCACATTATACAGGGCCGCAGACATATCCATCAGCAATACGTTGGAACGGTGCGGGATCCCATCTGGCCCCTTGTTATCTGCGACAAATCCAGAAAACGCCTGCAGCACACCATCCGTACCCGGACGTTCTGAAAACGGTCCGCTCTGCCCAAAACCGGAAACCGACAAATAAATAATGCGCGGGTTGATGTCGCGCACTTCCTCATATCCAAAGCCCAGACGTTTTGTTACGCCGGGCCGGAAACTTTCTATGAAAATATCCGCATCGGCCAGAAGACGGCGCAATACTTCACGGCCGCCATCGGTTTTAAGTTCAACACAGATAGAACGCTTGCCAAGATTGACCAGCGCTGAAATCAGTGTATGTCCACCATAAGTCTTGCCGATACCGCGCGCCCAATCGCCGCGCCCGGGCTCCACCTTTATGACATCCGCACCGTGGCGCGCCATGATGCCTGCCGCATAGGGGCCTGCGATAGCCTGGCTGAGATCAACGACCTTGATCCCCTTGTACGGCGCGTCATAACTCATCAGGTGCCCTCCTTGTATTTATTATTATAGCCCCTTGGTTCAGGCTTTAATCGATTATGAATCGATTATGCCCAGCAGTTTTGCGGAATTGCCCCGCATCACCTGGCGCAGTTGCGCGGCGTTTAATCCGTCCAGTCCTTCGGCGAATTCAACCGGATTGGCGATGCCTTCCGGATGCGGCCAGTCGGAACCGCACAGCACCCGGCTGGGCCCTATATTGGCGATCAGCTCCTTCAGGTCATCTTCGGGAAAGGGCGCAACGCTGACATGTTCCTTGAATATCTGCGCCGGCCGGTCATGAATGGGGCCAAAGGTGAAATCGCGCGGCTCGCACAGGCGCACCGTGCCTTCCATTTTTTTCAGCAGCGGCGCAACCCAGGCCGAGCCATTCTCGATCGAGACCACCTGCAGCTTGCGGAAGCGGCCAAACAGATTGTGCATGATCAGCGCGGTGACCGTATCCACGACAGGACGTTCTGCAAAACTGATCACCCGCTGAAAAGCCGACATGCGGTGATGCTGGGGGCGGGGTTTTTCGCCCCAGGGTACGGAATATATCTCTTCCAGGCCGCCATTGCCGATATGAAAGGCGACGGGAACGCCGGCTTCCTCGCAGCGCGCCCAGAATGGATCGAAATGCGGATCGGCAGGCGAGCGGCCCATCACCGGCCCCGGCATCAGATGCACGATGCGCGCACCCTGCTTGATCACCCGCTCCAGTTCCGCCACCGCCATATCAATATCCACCAGCGACAGCATGGCTGAACTGAAGATCGCGTTCTGGTAATTCCAGCCCCAATCCTCTTCCACCCATTTATTGAACGCGGTGATATTGGCGAATACTGTTTCCGGCCCTGCATCGCGCAGCTCGTTCTCAACGCCCACTGCCAGACTGGGCAGCATGATCGCCGCCTGCACATTCTGTTCCCGCAGTACGCCCATGCGCACGTCGCGGTCCATGCTTTCGGGAAATTCATGACAGGGAATGGTTTTGCCGCTGATCAGTGCGCCGGGGCCGCCCCGGTTCTGAAAAAAAGCCTTCAGGGAGCCCGGCTGGCCTGCATGCTCCCCCGGAGGCGCGCTGAAAAAACTCAACCGCTTGCCCATAAAATGCACCTGCGCAAATTTGCTTTGCCCGCGCACCACGGTAATCGCCCGGTCACGGAATTTGGGATCGATATGGCGGGTGAAACAATCATCGGGTTCGTAATAATGCTGATCCGCATCAATCAGCGGGTAATTGATCTGGGCAATCGCGGGGTGGGTCATCGGGGTCAATCCATGATCAGAATTAGGGATTGGCTACGATACGCGTATGAAACGGGGCTGGCAATGCTGTCTGGAGGGCGGATAGCGCTGATAGGACTAAATTTTTCTGATCAGGTTGATGGGGGGGCCAGCATTGTCATTGCCCGGCTTGTCCGGGCAATGACAATGGGTGGGGGCGATTCCATCTAAAATCATCCTGCCAGATAAAATCCGCGCTACGCCGCACGCATTTTTTGCAAAAATCCGTCCACTTCGCTTTGCAGTCTTTCACTTTGCCTGGATAATTCTTCGGCCGCGCTTAGCACCTGGTTTGCCGCCGCGCCGGTTTCGCTCATGGCCCCGGTAATACCCGAGACGCTGGAGGAGACTTCCTGCGTACCCTTCGCGGCTTCCTGAACATTACGGGCGATTTCCTGGGTGGCCGAACCCTGTTCTTCCACCGCCGATGCGACCGTGGTGTTGATTTCGCTAATACGCCCGATCGTATGTGTAATGGTTTGAATGGCCTCAACCGAGGCATTCGTCGCGGATTGCATTTCGGCAATCTTGGCGCTGATGTCTTCGGTTGCCCTGGCGGTTTGTGTCGCCAGATTTTTCACTTCCGATGCGACAACTGCGAAACCCTTTCCGGCCTCACCGGCACGGGCCGCCTCAATCGTGGCGTTGAGCGCCAGCAGATTGGTCTGGCTGGCGATGTCATTGATCAGGCTGACCACATCACCGATGCGCTGGGCGGCCTCCGCCAGGCCTTTGATCTGTTCATTGGTCTGTTGTGCATAGGTGCTGGCCTCGTTGCTGATGCGCGCGGATTCAGAAACCTGACGGGCGATTTCGTTGATCGAGGAAGATAATTCCTCGCCTGCCGACGCCACCGCCTGCACATTGGTTGACGCCTCATCAGAGGCCATTGCAACTGCACTTGCCTGACGCTGCCCCTCTTCGGCGGATGACGACATGGACTGCGCCGTTGTCTGTAGCCCGATCGAGGCAGAGGCAAGTGCTGCCAGCGCGCCTTCAACCGATTCATCGAACGCGGAAATATAGGTTTCAATCTGTTTTGCGCGGGTGAGGATTTTTTCCTGTCCAGCCTGCCGTTCGGCCTGCATGCGCCCAGCCTCAATGGCGGTATCCTTGAACACCTGCAACGCCTGGCCCATTTGGCCAATCTCATCTTTACGGTCAAGTCCCGGAATGGTGATGCTCTTGTCCCCGTCAGCAAGTGTCCGCATTGCCGACGTCATGCCCGTAACCAGCCCCCTAATACCTCTGGCGAGGCGCCAGGAAAGCACCACGCCGAGCACTATCCCAATACCGGCGATAGCCATATTCTGGATCTTTGAGATATTGGCCCATGCTGTGGTTTCAGCCTGAAGTCTGTTTTTCTCCGCATGGGTGGAAGCCTTGACCGCTTCGACCTTATGGACAATAGCGTAACTATTTGTGTCAAGCTCTGCGGAGCCAATCGCGTTGAGTTGCGTAATCGTCTTCTCCACTTCTTCAAACACCGCCTTATATTTTGGCAGCTCCGATTCAATCGCCGAGAGCACATCCTTATGCTCGGCGCTGAGTGCTATTTTGAGATTCCCAAGCACGGTCTCGACTTCTTTGAACCCGGCCTTCGCACGCTTGATTCCTGCCGGGTCGTTGCTATCAAGGAACTTGGAGATATCAAGCCGTACACTCTGAAAATCTTTCTGGACAGCGCCGACCATGTTCGCGCTCTGATAGTCACCAAGTTTAGCCAGCTGATCGTTTAACCCGGTCAGCATTTCAAGAATATCTGGCCCGATCCGGTCCAGCTTATGGTTTACCAATTCGTTGCGTTGGTGGGTCAGTTCAACGATTTTATCAAACCCCATCTTGTAGGCTTCGATATGCGCATCAATCTCATTGATCAGCTTGGCGCGCTCAGGATTCCGGATTTGCTTCTTCGCCGTCCCAATGTTTTCGCGCGCCATTATGTAAGCTTGTTTAGCCAGCCCAACATCAATGTCTTCGCGGGTGGCCATGTACCGGTTTACGCCAAGCCGCAGCTTACCCGCATCGCTATCTATCTCGGTGACCAGCAACGCCTCGCCTGCTAAACTCCCATTCTTTTCAAACTCTTCATCCAGGTACTTAATTTCAAAGACTGACCTGACACTTAGCACGGCGACCAACAGCAGGATCACACCAAAACCGGTATAGAGGCGGGCGCCAATAGAGAAATTTGAGAAAATTCGTGACATTCGCGGGGACTCCTTAAGCAACACTGCCGGCGTCATTTTATTGGACAGCCAATTTGGACCGGGAAAAATCAGACTGTGTGCCGGGACATAAAAGCAAAATCCCTAACCGCATGGGTCAGAAACATGACATTTTTATTACATATGCGCGTCAATGCTCATTATGCGCGCACAAGCGTGCGCACGCACGCTGCGCGTGTTAAAATTAGGCACATTTCCAAAGATAAAGTCAGAAACACAGCGCGCAGATGGTACGCCCTAGGGGAGTCGAACCCCTCTTTCCAGGTTGAAAACCTAGCGTCCTAACCGATAGACGAAGGGCGCCCGGGAGGCTGATATGAAATCAACGGGCAGCTAGGGGGGTTATATGTGGCGTTTGGCTAATTGGCAAGTGATTCAAGTGGCTGCGAGTGCCGCATCCTCCACATGCAGTTGCACCCGGCGTACGCCGCGCCACTGATCCGCCCGCAGCTTGCCCGCCACATGCAGGGGGCCGCTGCGCATTCCGGCCAACAGGGCCTGTCCCAATGGCGTTTCAGCGCAACCGAAAGCAATCCCGGATAGTTTTTGGCCGCCACCTGTCGCCAATACACAGCGCACATGCTTGCCACCCACAATGCTGGAATTAACCACGCTGGCATTGGCGATAACAAAGCGCGGTTCGGGATTACCGGCCCCATACGGACCGGCCAGAGCCAGCGCATCGATCAGTTCGACCGTGGCTGCGCCCGCCACCAGCGTGGCGTCAATGGTCAGGTCGCCTGCGTCGCTGGCTGCATCCACTTGCGCCGCCAGACGCTGTGTCAGAAATGTTTGCAAGGCATCGATCTTGCCCGCCTCTACGGTCAGCCCCGCCGCCATTTTATGCCCGCCGCCATTGATCAGCAGCCCGGCCTGGCCTGCCGCAATGACCGCGCTACCCAGGTCAACGCCGGTGATTGAGCGGCCGGAACCTTTGCCAACACCGTTTTCGTCGATGCCGATCACCAGTGCGGGCAGATTAAAGCGCTCCTTCAACCGGCTGGCGGCGATGCCGATCACGCCGGGATGCCAGCCTTTTGCCGCCACCAGCACTAGCGGTTCATTCATGTTGCGGGTTTCCGCCTGCGCGCTTGCCGCTTCCAGCACCAGGGCCTCGATGGCCTGGCGTTCACGGTTCAGCAGATTAAGCTCCTGGGCAATGACGCCAACCTCATCCGGATCGTCACTGGACAACAATCGCGCCCCCAGATCGGATTTACCAACCCGCCCGCCCGCATTGATGCGCGGGCCAAACACAAACCCCGCATGATAGGTCGTAGGTTCCGCATCAATTCCCGCCACTTCCGCCAGCGCCCGCAGGCCCGCATTATGGCGGCGCGCCATCACCTTCAGCCCCTGGCGGACCAGCACCCGGTTAACGCCGGTCAGCGGCGCCACATCGCAAATCGTGCCCAGCGCCACCAGATCAAGCCATTGCAATAAATTCGGTTCGCTGACGCCTTTTTGTGCGTACCAGCCCTTCTCGCGCAAACTGCGGTTCAACGCCACCAGCAACAGGAACGCAACCCCCACCGCCGCCAATTGTCCGTGTCCGGAACTATCATCCAGCCGGTTGGGATTAATCACCGCAAACGCATCGGGCAGATGCGCCTCCACCTGATGATGATCCACGACGATAATATCCAGCCCGGATTTTGTCCCCGCCGCCAGCGCGTCATAGGCCAAAGTGCCACAATCCACCGTGATGACAATACGAACACGCTGCCCCGCCAGCGCCGTTAACGCCGCAGCATTCGGGCCATAGCCTTCTTTGATGCGATCCGGGATATAGAGTATCAGCGGCACGCCAATGGCCGCCAGAAAACGCCTGATCAGCGCAGAAGACGTTGCGCCGTCCACGTCATAATCGCCAAACACGGCGATCTTTTCATTCGCCATGACAGCCCTGGTCAGCCGTTCCGCCGCACGTTCCATATCCATAAGGCAGGCAGGGTCAGGCAGATCATTTTGCAGACTGGGGTGCAGAAAACTTTCCGCCGCATCGATGGACACACCGCGCCCGGAAATTATCCGGCCAAGCATTTCCGGCAGATCGTGCCGTTGCGCAATGGCGAGAGCAGCGCGTTCGTCACAGGGACGCAAGCGCCAGCACCGGCCGTTCAGCGACCGCCCCACCCCTAACATGGGTGGCGGCAGATTCATTTTATATGAATTTGCTTTCATCCTTGTGGCGTGCACGAATCCAGCGCACTGTGCCGCTTGCCGAGCGCATCACCACCGTATGCGTGGTAACCGCACCATCCTTTTCGCGGTGAATGCCATGCAGCATGGAGCCGTCGGTCACGCCCGTTGCTGAAAAAATCACATCACCCGCCGCCAGTTCCTCCAGCACATATTTATGATTGAGATCTTTCACGCCCATTTTACGGGCACGGTCACGTTGTTCGTCATTGGTGAACAGCAGGCGTCCCTGCATCTGTCCGCCGATACAGCGCAATGCCGCCGCCGCGAGAACGCCTTCGGGGGCGCCGCCAGAACCGATGTAAATATCGATGCCTGTATGTTGTTGCGTGGTCGCAATAACGCCCGCAACATCGCCATCGGGGATAAGCTGGATGCGCGCCCCCACACTGCGAATGCTTTTGATGATTTCGGCGTGACGCGGACGATCCAGCACACAGGCGGTAATTTCTGTTACCGGCACACCCTTGGCCGCCGCCAGCGCTTTAATATTCTCCGCAGGGGTTTTGTCCAGATCAACTATCCCCCGGGCATAGCCCGCGCCAATCGCCAGCTTGTCCATATAAACATCCGGCGCATTCAGCAGATTGCCTTTTTCGGCAAAGGCCACAACCGCCAGCGCATTGGGCATTGCCTTGGCGGTGATCGTGGTGCCTTCCAGCGGATCAAGCGCAATATCCAGTTGCGGCCCATTACCCGTACCGACCGTTTCGCCGATATACAGCATCGGCGCTTCATCGCGTTCGCCTTCGCCGATAACGATTTCTCCGCGTATCTCCAGTTTGTTCAGCGCCGTGCGCATGGCGTCCACCGCCGCCTGATCCGCGGCCTTTTCGTCACCGCACCCGATCAGGCGCGATGCGGCTATTGCCGCCGCTTCTGTAACGCGCGCAATTTCCATGCTGAACACGCGGTCCAGAACTGGTTTTGTCTCTGCCATGTGAATTCTCCTAAACCGGTTGGTGTTTTAATTATAGTTTTTCGATACGTATGCGTACAGGCGGCTCGATGACATGCTTCAGTGCGGCAAGCTGCGCCAGTACACGGTTCATGCGCGCCTCTTGCGTGTCATGTGTAATCAGCACCACGGGAACCCCGGCGCCCGGCGCGCGCGCGCGCTGAATGATACTATCTATGGATACGCCATGTTCCGCCATGATCGCTGTAATGCCCGCCATCACTCCCGGCTGATCCAGCACAGTCAGACGCACATAATAGGCGCCCTGATGCAATTCCATCGGGCTTACGGGTGCGCGTTCAAGTTGACTCGAAGGGGCTGCGAAAGGGGGCAAAATCTGATTGCGTGCAATGTCGACAATATCGGCGATGACCGCCGATGCAGTGGGACCAGCGCCCGCGCCCGGGCCTTCGAATACGCTTTGCCCTGCATAATTGCCAACCGCCACCACAGCATTCGTGACACCGCCAACCTCGGCAATCGGCGAACCCAGCGGCGCCATGCAGGGATGCACGCGTTGCTCGATCCCATGCGCCGTGCGCCGCGCCAGCCCCAGCAGTTTGATGCGATACCCAAATTCACGCGCGAACTGAATATCCAGCGCGCCCACATGCCGGATGCCTTCTATATAGACACCAGAAAAATTAACATGCGTACCATAGGCCAGGCTTGCCAGTATGGTCAGCTTATGCGCCGTATCAATGCCGTCCACATCGAAGCTCGGATCGGCTTCGGCATATCCAAGATCCTGCGCTTCCGACAGTACTTCACCGAAATCCGCGCCGGTGTTTTCCATCTTGGTCAGGATATAATTGCAGGTGCCGTTCAGAATGCCATAGACACGCACGAACCGGTTCGCCGCCAGCCCTTCCCGGATCGCCTTGATCACCGGAATGCCGCCGCCTACCGCCGCCTCATAACACAATGCCCTGTCGGCTTTTTCAGCATGCGCTGCAAGCGCGCTGCCGTGCAATGCCAGCAACGCCTTGTTCGCTGTCACCACATGTTTGCCGGCATCCAGGGCTGTTTCCACAACCTGCCGCGCAATGCCTTCCGCCCCGCCGATCAATTCAACGACAACATCGACATCCGCCGCTTTCGCAAGTACGCACGCGTCATCGTACCAGGTAACCGAAGGCGATAAATCCATGCCGCGTTTTTTTGTGCGATCGCGTGCGGATACGGCGGTCACCTGCAAGGCGCGGCCGCAACGCTGACGCAACAATTCCTGCTGTTCTTCCAACAGACACAGCACCCCGGCGCCAACGGTGCCAAGGCCTGCAATACCAAGCCGTAATGGATTACTCACGTACAGCCATCCTAATCAAAAAGCCGCTGCTTTGCGCTGATCTGCCGACGCTGCAACAAAGGAATCCGCATCCGCCAGAAAGCGTTTGACGCTGCGCGCAGCCTGCCGGATCCGCTGTTCATTCTCAACCAGACCGATGCGCACATGCCCATCGCCATATTCACCAAAGCCAAGCCCCGGCGCCACCGCAACGTCCGCGTGCTGCAACAGCAGTTTTGAAAATTCAAGCGAGCCCAGAGATTTGAATGGTTCGGGAATGGGCGCCCACGCAAACATACTGGCGGGCGGAGAGGGGATTTGCCAACCCGCACGTCCCCAGCTTTCAATCAGAACATCGCGGCGCATTTTATACGTATTGCGAATTTCCTCGACGCAATCCTGCGGCCCGTTCAGCGCAGCCGTTGCGGCCACCTGAATAGGCGTAAAGGCGCCATAATCCAGATAGGATTTAATGCGCGTCAATGCGCCGATCAGATGGCGATTACCCGCCGCGAATCCAATGCGCCAGCCCGGCATCGCATAGGTTTTGCTCAGCGATGTGAATTCAACCGCAACCTCCTTCGCGCCGGGAATTTGCAGAATGGATGGCGGCGGATTGCCGTCAAAATAAATTTCCGCATAGGCAATGTCCGACAGCACAATGATTTCGTGCTTGCGGGCGAAGGCGATCACTTCTTCATAAAATGCCAGATCGGTAACCTGCGCCGTCGGGTTGGACGGAAAATTGACAATCAGCGCCTTTGGCGGCGGCACAGAATGGCGCACGGCGCGCGCAAGACTTTCCATAAATTCGCGTTGCGAATCCACCGCCGGAATATGACGGATCGCCGCGCCCGCAATGATGAAGCCGTAGGGATGAATTGGATAGGACGGGTTCGGCACCAGAATCTGATCACCGGGCGAAGTGATCGCCATCGCCAGATTGGCCAGCCCCTCTTTGGAACCCAGTGTGGCGATAATTTCCGTTTCAGGATCAAGCTCAACGCCAAAACGCCGTTGATAATAGGCCGCCTGCGCGCGGCGCAAACCCGGAATGCCACGCGATGTGGAATACCGGTTGGTGCGCGGCTTTTGCACATTCTCGATCAGCTTGTCGACAATATGCCTGGGTGTCGGCATATCCGGATTGCCCATCCCAAGATCGATAATATCCTTGCCTGCCGCGCGCGCCTGCGCCTTCAGCCGGTTGACTGACTCGAATACATAGGGCGGCAGGCGCTTGATGCGGTGAAACTCGAAGTCCATGACGTTTTATCTATCTCTATGATCCTGGTCCTATATAGGCCTATTCCAGAAACAGGTCTACCCGGCGGGCGGCGGCTTCTGCATCCATATATCCACCAGCAGATGCGGCCTGACTGTCACCGACAGCTTCTATAACAATCCTGGCTACATCCACCCCCTGACGAACCAGTTCGTCCGCCACTGCCGTGGCGCGGGCCTGGGAAACCTCCCAATTGGCAAGCAGGCGCTGACTTTCAGACTGGCTAGAAGCACTGCTGGAGGCATGACCAACCACCCGGATACGTGAAAAACCACCCTTTGCGGCCCTCGCCACCTGGGCGATGGTGCGCTTGTCGCCACTGGATAATTGTGATGATCCCGAAGCAAACGGAATGCTGACATAGGCCCCGCCGGCCCCGCCGGCGCGCCCACCCAGAACCGGCGCAACAGGAAGCCCTGCTCGCGCGCCTGGAACCGGCTGACGCAAGGTTTCCTGATAGCGTTGCGCCACACCTGCGGGCAATGACGCCGCCAAATCCGCCGGAAGCGGCTGCGCCCGGGAAGGCTGGAAGGTCGTCGTGCTATAGGCCGTCGCCGTTTGCACCGGCGCGGCGGCAGCCGTACGGGGCGGCGCGGACCGCGGCGCCTGCGGCGACAACGGGATCGCCGAAGGTGGGGGTGATACAGGGGGCAATGCCGGAGTGGGCGCAGGTGCGCGCACCCGGGCCGGTGCAGGCGGGCTAACCTGTGCAGCGGGCGCTTGTGGAGCCACAGGTTCGGGCGCTGCTGGCGCAACGGGTTCTTCCGAACGCGGTGGCGCGGGCGGCTGCGGACGCGGCGGGGATAAAGCGGCAACCTTGCCACCCCGCAATTCCTCGTCGGTATATTTTGCCTGCTCACGATCCGCCACAAGCCCACTGGCCAGTTGCTCACGCTGGGCCTGGGCTTCGGGGGCTTTTTCTGCGGCTTTCGTGGCTTCTGCACCTTCCGGCACATCCGCCAGATCGGGATATTCCCCGTCCGCTTCTGGCGCAGGGGAAACCTCTGCATCATCCTTCTTGCGGCCCGTATTATCCGCAACCTTCCCCTCGGCATCCGTCTCAAGCGGTGGGGGAAGCGGCAAGGGGCTATTATCAGAGCCAAACACACTGGGCATGGAGCAGCCAGAAACGGCCATCATGACAAGCCCTATCGCTAGCGGTGCGCCAAAGCGCCACATCGCCGCACTACGCCCGTCTGTTTTAAGCATTAAGCCCTCCAACCGCCCACATCCTTGTCCCTGCTTATCTGTTAACGATTCGCACTCAAATTGAAATGAAACTATACGCATATTTTATAGCCAAGGTGGCATAGTTGCTCAAAGAATGGCTATATTAAGTCTTCTTACAGCATAAGTCATTTCGTGGCATAGTTTTGTCGTAAAATAAGGGTCTCAGGCAAATGGAACAAGAAAAGCCGGGTTTTACCATTCCCGATCCTGCGCTGTTCATACGCAATATGCTGAAAGTGGCCGAACGTGGGCAGCGCTTGATGCAGGGCTTCGCCAGCCAGCAGATCAAACGTCAGGCCGCCCCCCCTGAACTGGGCGATCCGAACCGTGTGCGCACCATTGCACCGGCGTTTCTGGATCTTGCCAGGCATCTGCTGGGGAACGCCAATTATATTATCGAAGCGCAGGGCAAGCTATGGCCCGCCTATCTGCAACTGCTGCAAGCCACGACACGCCGTTTGCTGGGCGAAGAATTACCGCCCACCGTAACACCGGACCGTAGCGACAAGCGTTTCAAGGCCCCGGAATGGAGCGAAAGCGTCGCCTTCGATTTCATCAAGCAATCCTATCTGCTGGCCAGCAACTGGCTGATGCAGACGGTCACCGGGGTTGACGGAATGGACCCGGCAAATGCCCGCAAGGTTTCATTTTACACCAGGCAATTTGTTGATGCGATTTCACCATCCAATTTTGTGCTGACCAATCCGGAAATTCTGCGCGCCACGCTGACATCGAACGGCGAGAATTTATTGCACGGCCTGGAAAACCTGCTGAAAGATCTGGAACGTGGTCATGGCAAGCTGGCCATCCGCATGACCGACATGGACGCCTTTGAGGTTGGCCGCAATATCGCGATCACACCGGGCAAGGTGGTTTTCCGCAATCCGCTGATCGAACTTATTCAGTATACCCCCACAACCAAAACCGTCTATCAGCGTCCGCTGCTGATCTTTCCGCCCTGGATCAATAAATTTTATATCCTCGATCTGACGGCTGAAAAATCCTTCATCAAATGGGCGGTGGCGCAGGGCTATACCGTGTTTGTCGTATCCTGGGCCAACCCGGATGATGAGCTGGCCAACCGCACCTTTGAATCCTATCTGCTGGAAGGCGTTTACCCCGCACTCGATGCCGTTGAACAGGCGGCCGGCGCGCGTGAAGTGAACGCCATCGGCTATTGCATCGGCGGCACGCTGCTGACAACGGCGCTGGCGCATATGGCGGCAAAAGGCGACAAGCGCATAAAAAGCGCCACCTTCTTTGCCGCCCAGGCGGATTTTTCCGAAGCGGGCGAATTGAAAGTATTCATCGATACTGATCAGATCGCGGCCCTGGAACAGAAGATGGATCAGGCGGGCGGCCTGCTGGAATCCAGCGAGATGTCCAACACCTTCAACATGCTGCGCTCCAACGATCTGATCTGGTCGTTTGTCGTGAACAATTACATGCTGGGCAAGGAGCCGGCGCCCTTTGACCTGCTCTACTGGAATGCGGATCAGACCAATATGCCCAAGGAAATGCACCTGTTTTATCTGCGTGAATGCTATCTCAACAATACCCTTTCCAAAGGCGAGATGGTGTTGGGCGGCGAAAAACTTGATCTTGGCAAAATTAAAATCCCCGTCTATCTGCAATCCTCCGTGGACGATCATATCGCGCCCTATCGTTCGGTGTATAAAAGCACCAGACTGCTGGGTGGCGATGTGCGCTTTATTATCGCCGGATCGGGGCATATTGCGGGCGTCATCAACCCGCCCGCCGCCAATAAATATCAATACTGGACCAATGACGCACTGCCCGATGATGTGGAAGAATGGCGCAAGGGCGCAGTCGAACATCCGGGTTCGTGGTGGACCGACTGGCACGCCTGGCATTCCACCAAAAGCGGCAAGAAAGTGCCCGCCCGCGAACCGGGCAGCGGTGCGCTGCCCGTGCTGGAAGACGCGCCGGGAAGTTATGTCAAGGTCAAGGGGCGGTAGGAGGAAGAACGGTGGACACACAATCTATTTTGTTTTGTTCACCGCCTCCAACATCGGCGCCATAACGCTTGTTGTCGCCGGATCAAGAAGCCGTTTGAACCAATGATTGAAATGTGCTCATGCTGCCAACGTAAGCCGCGTGATCTTGATGCGATCCGCGTGTTTCATCGCCTGGGCGAGGTCGAAGGCTGACTGAAGCCGCAACCAGGTTTCAGCGCCGCCGCCAAAGGCCTTATCGAGCCGGATCGCCATTTGCGGGGAAATACCGGCATGACAATTCACCAGATCAGAAAGCTGTTTGCGGCTGATCTTGAGCAGTTTCGCCGCCTCTGTCACATTCAAGCCTAATGGCTCCAGGCAATCATGGCGCACGGAAAGCCCTGGATGCGGCGGGTTCTTCATCGGCATGATGGTTTGCTCCTAATGATAATCAATCAGATCAACCTCACTGGCGTGACCGCGTTGAAAGCGGAAGATGATGCGCCAGTTACCAGATACAGTGACTGACCAGAAACCGGCAATACCAACGGCCTGATGAACAGACTCGTTGTCATTCTGAGCGAAGCGAAGGATCTCCCCGAAATGGATGGGGATTCTTCGCTTCGCTCAGAATGACAACGAGTCTGTTCATCAGGCCGTTGGTATTACTCCGCCGCCTTCTTGCCCGGGGTCGGGGTGCGGGCGCGTTCGACCTGGCTGACATCGCGCACCGCGCCGCGCGAGGCGCTGGTGGTCATGGCGGCGTAGGCGCGAAGCGCCTGGCTGACCTTGCGGGGACGGACTTTCTCGGGCGCCCATCCGGTGGGGCTGGCGTCCATGCGGGCGCGGCGTTGCTGTAACTCCCCTGCGCTTACCGCCAGATTGATGCTGCGGTTGGGGATGTCGATGTCGATGGTGTCGCCGGGCTGGATCAGGGCGATGGCCCCGCCTTCGGCAGCTTCGGGTGACACATGGCCGATGGACAGGCCCGAGGTGCCGCCAGAAAAGCGTCCGTCGGTCAGCAGGGCGCAGGCCTTGCCCAGACCCTTGGCTTTGAGATAGCTGGTTGGGTACAGCATTTCCTGCATGCCCGGCCCGCCCTTGGGGCCTTCATAGCGGATCACCACCACGTCGCCGGGTTTGATGACGCCGGTCAGGATTTTGCTGCACGCCTCGTCCTGGCTTTCGCAGATCACGGCGGGGCCGGAAAATTTCAGGACGCTGGCGTCCACGCCGGCGGTTTTCACGATGCAGCCTTCGGTGGCGATATTGCCGTACAGCACCGCCAGCCCGCCATCCTGGCTATAGGCATTTTCGACGGTGCGGATGCAGCCGCCCGCCCGGTCCACATCCAGCGTGGCGTAGCGCCGGTTCTGGCTGAACGCCTCGGTGGTGCGCACGCCACCCGGCGCCGCACGATAGAAAGTGTGCACGGCTTCGTCTTTGGTGCGCATCACGTCCCAGGTGTCCAGCGCCTCGCCAATACTGCGCGTATGCACGGTCGGCACGTCACGGTGAATGCGTCCGCCACGTTCAAGCTCGCCCAGAATGGCCATGATGCCGCCCGCGCGGTGCACGTCCTCCATGTGATATTCCGGCGTCGAAGGGGCGACCTTGCAGATATGCGGGGTGACGCGCGACAGCCGGTCAATATCCTTCATGGTGAAATCAATGCCGCCTTCATTTGCTATCGCCAGCAGATGCAGCACGGTGTTGGTCGAGCCGCCCATGGCGATGTCCAGCGTCATGGCGTTCTCGAAACTTTTGAAATTGGCAATGTTGCGCGGCAGGGCGCTTTCATCATTTTCCTGATAATAGCGGCGGCACAATTCCACGGCGGTGCGTCCCGCGCGCAGGAACAGTTCGCGCCGGTCCGCATGCGTCGCCAGCACGCTGCCATTGCCCGGCAGGGCCAGCCCCAGCGCCTCGGCCAGGCAGTTCATCGAATTGGCGGTGAACATGCCGGAGCACGAACCGCAAGTGGGACAGGCGGAACGTTCATATTTGCCGACCATTTCGTCGGACACGCTGTCATCGGCGGCGCTGATCATCGGGTCGATCAGATCGACCATTTTGCTGCTGCCATCGTCCATGATGACCTTGCCCGCCTCCATCGGCCCGCCGGAAACGAACACGGCGGGGATGTTCAGCCGCATCGCCGCCATCAGCATGCCCGGCGTGATCTTGTCGCAATTGGAAATGCATACGATGGCGTCGGCGCAATGGCCATTGACCATATATTCCACCGCATCCGCGATCACTTCGCGCGACGGCAGCGAATAGAGCATGCCGTCATGGCCCATGGCGATACCATCATCGACTGCGATGGTGTTGAATTCCTTGGCGACGCCGCCCGCCGCCTCAACCTCGCGCGCCACCATCTGGCCCAGGTCTTTCAGGTGCACATGGCCGGGCACAAATTGCGTAAAACTGTTGGCGATGGCGATAATGGGCTTGCCAAAATCCGCATCTGTCATGCCGGTGGCGCGCCATAGCGCGCGGGCGCCCGCCATATTGCGTCCATGGGTGGAGGTCTTTGAACGATAGGCCGGCATGATGTTTCTCCCTGATGCTATTTGCGAGTAATTCTACACTGGATGAAGAGGCGCGCAAAGGCCTGTTCGGGTGTATATTCCCCAGGAATAGCAATTGGAGGGGGAGCAGATGGATATCAATCAGGCGCCACAGGGCGCGGACGCCCTGTTGCCGAAGGAAATGGCCGAAAAGGCGGAACGGATCGGCGCGGATAAAACCCGCCTGCCAGTGCTGAGTTTGCTGACGCTGGCGGTACTGGCCGGAGCTTTCATCGCTTTCGGGGCCATGTTTTCCACCATTGCCATTTCCGCTACCGACAACCACCTGACTTTTGGCCTTGCGCGGGTTGTGGCGGGGCTGACCTTTTCCCTGGGGCTGATACTGGTCGTGGTTGGCGGGGCGGAACTGTTCACCGGCAATAATCTGATGGTGATGGCCTGGGCCGGGGGAAAAATCAGCCTGGGCGGCATGCTGCGCGCCTGGGCTTTGGTCTATATCGGCAATTTTGTGGGCGCGGCGGCAACTGCGGTCATGGTGTTTTTGGCCGGGGTGCACGGGAATGGCGATGCCGCTGTCGGAGCCGCAGCGCTGAATATTGCCGAGGCCAAGGCGGCGCTACCGTTTTTCCCGGCCTTGATGCGGGGTGTTCTGGGCAATGTTCTGGTCTGTCTGGCCGTCTGGCTGTGTTACAGCGCCCACTCCACGACAGACAGGATTTTATGCATTGTCCCTCCTGTAACCGCATTCGTTGCGGCGGGTTTTGAACATAGCGTCGCCAATATGTTCATTCTGCCCTATGGCCTGTTGATCAAGGAATTGGCGGAGCCAGCTTTTTGGACAGCCATTCAGCAAAGCCCCGCCAGTTATGATGCGCTGAGCTGGGGCGCGTTTTTCAGCAATCTGGCGCCAGTTACCATCGGCAATGTGATTGGCGGGGGTATGTTCGTCGGGGCTGTCTATTGGTTCATTTATCTGCGAAGCCGTACTTGAACGTAGCCTCGTGAACTAAATTAATTAACCGTTAGAAGTAATCGTGCATGGTGCCAAAGGGTGTTGGATGGGGGGTCTCCGGTGGTCTGTGGCGCAGTCAGCGAGCTAGCTATGATAAATAACATTAAGACTGCAAGAAAACATACTGAAACCATTGAATCATATGAGAAATATCAGGATTTAGTTAAAGGCACCAACATTAACGAAATTACGCTGCTGGCAACAGATTATCTTAATCATTTCAATGAGATAATTATGCTTATCGATATGATATCTGACATGCCGGAATGCATTGAAGATGTGGCTGCCTGGGAACCAAAAAGCTATCAAGATCATTTTCGCGATAGCAGCTTTTCTGACAGGGAGCTTGCGGTTGCAGCGTATGAATTAGTACCGGCCCAATACCGGCTGCCGCTTGAACGTTTAATCAGTCAATTGAATGCGCTGGTCCAGCAGGTTGCCGCAAGGCTTATGGAAGCTTCGGTTGCCGAAAATCAGGAAGAAATTGCGGCGACGGCGCTGTTTGGTCCAGAGATGCGCCGGCTGGTTGAAAAGGCCGGCGCCATTATTAATGGTGAAACAAAAGGCCACGATCAGGCGGATATTGACGCCATGCTCAAAGTCTAGCTCTATTGCCCTAAAATCAGGCCCTGACAAACCGGATTTTTCGGCCTATAACCACCTGCTAAAATAGATTTCAGGTGTGTGATGAGCGAAAACTGGACCCCGCAAAGCTGGCGCAGCAAACCCGCTGTGCAAATGCCAAACTATCCCGACCTCAAGGCGCTGGCCGGGGTGGAGGCGCAATTGCGCGCGCACCCGCCGCTGGTGTTTGCAGGCGAAGCCCGCAATCTGAAAGACGATCTGGCGGCGGTGTCGCGCGGCGCGGCGTTCCTGCTGCAGGGCGGTGACTGCGCCGAAAGCTTTGCCGAATTCCGGGCCGATAATATCCGCGATATGTTCCGTGTGCTGCTGCAAATGGCGGTGGTGCTGACCTTTGGCGCCAAATGCCCGGTGGTCAAGCTTGGCCGCATGGCCGGACAGTTCGCCAAACCGCGCTCGGCCGATATGGAAGTGGTTGGCGGTGTGGAACTGCCCAGCTATCGCGGCGACATTATCAACGGCATGGATTTTGAGTCCAAGGCCCGCATCCCTGACCCGGAACGCATGCTGAAGGCCTATGGCCAGGCGGCGGCGACGCTGAACCTGCTGCGCGCCTTTGCGGGGGGTGGCTACGCGGATTTGCATCATGTGGCGCGCTGGAATCTGGACTTCGTCGCCGATAGCCCTGCCAGCAAACGCTATCACGCCATCGCGGAACAGATATCCGAGGCGCTGGATTTCATGGAAGCCTGCGGCGTTGGCCCGAATTCTGTCGCCAGCATGCGCACCGTGAATTTCTACACCAGCCATGAGGCGCTGTTACTGCCGTATGAGGAGGCGCTGACGCGGATCGATTCAACGACCGGGGAATGGTACGACACATCGGCGCATCAGCTCTGGATCGGCGATCGCACCCGCCAGCCCGATGGCGCGCATGTCGAATTTTGCCGTGGCGTGAAAAATCCGCTGGGCGTCAAATGCGGCCCCAGCCAGACGCCGGATGAACTGCTGCGTCTGCTGGATGTGCTGAATCCTGCCAACGAAGCCGGACGCATGACCCTGATCTGCCGCTTTGGCGCGGGAAATGTGGAAAAGCATCTGCCGAAACTGATCCGCGCCGTAACCCGCGAGGGGCGCAAGGTGATCTGGTCCTGCGATCCCATGCATGGCAATACGATCAAGGCCGAAAACGGCTACAAGACCCGCCCGGTGGACCGTATTCTGACCGAAATGCGGCAATTCTTCGCCGTGCATCAGGCTGAGGGCAGCTATGCGGGCGGCGTGCATTTCGAAATGACCGGCCAGAACGTCACCGAATGCATTGGCGGCGCGCAGGCCATCACCGAAGCCGATCTGGTGGACCGCTATCACACCCATTGCGACCCGCGCCTGAACGCCAGCCAGGCGCTGGAACTGGCGTTCATTATCGCAGAGGGGTTGAAAGCGGAACGCAAGCGGGTGG
This sequence comes from Pseudomonadota bacterium, assembly GCA_049325255.1. Taxonomy (GTDB): domain Bacteria; phylum Pseudomonadota; class Alphaproteobacteria; order UBA11222; family UBA11222; genus UBA11222. The sequence continues at coordinate 113,761 of JBMOMW010000026.1, forward strand.
CGGCTTAAACAGACGGGAAGGAATGAAGGAATAATGGAATGCCAGTAAAAACCAATCGCCAGATGGTTGTTGCGGGCATCCCCACTGACCGGCTGGAGGTTTCGCACTACGCCATGCGCGAGGCGGCGGCGCCCGAACCCGCAGAGGGGCAGGTGCTGGTGCGCACATTGCTGCTATCGATGGATCCGGTGCGCCGGGCCAGCATCACCGGCAAACCGGGTGGCCTGAATATCGGTGATGTCATGCCGAGCTCGGGTCTGGCGCAGATTATCGCCTCGCGCCACGCGGATTTCCGCGAAGGCCAGGTGGTGGAATGTTATCCCGGCTGGCAGGACTATGCGGTGCAAAAGCCCGATGAGTGCAGCCCTTTTGAGCGGCTTGGCCCGCTGACGCATCATCTCAGCGTCTATGGCGTCAGCGGCCTGACCGGATATTTCGGCATGACGGACGCGTGCGCGCCCAGGGCGGGTGAAACGGTGCTGGTGTCGGCGGCGGGCGGCGCAGTGGGGCATATCGCCGGGCAGATCGCGCGGATAAAGGGCGCGCGGGTGGTGGGCATTGTCAGTTCGAAAGAAAAAGCCGATTGGCTGACCGGTACGCTCGGCTATGACGCGGCCGTCGACCGTCGCGCGGGGCCGCTGAATGCGGCCATCAAACAGGCCTGTCCGGAAGGCGTTGACGCCTATTTTGACAATGCCGGTGGCGAAGTTCTGGAAACCGTCCTGACACGGATGAAAGATCATGGCCGGATTGTGATCTGCGGATACGCCTCGCAATATGATACGCAAACGCCGCAAATCGCGACCAAAGGTGTGCCGTCTGTCATATTGTTCAAGCGGCTGCGCTTGGAAGGCTTTGTCGTCAATGATTATTATGACCGCAAACAGGCGGCGCGGGCGCAGTTGGCGGTATGGGTAAAATCGGGCGAGATGAAGGTTGCGGTTGACTGTCTGCAAGGTCTGGAGCGCACGCCCGAAGCTTATGTTGGCCTTTTCCATGGCGACAATCGCGGCAAGCGCATGATCCAGGTGGCGGAGGAGGTTTAGCGGCAGATATGCTACTGTCTGACGGCGACGCCTTCCATTATATCCAGAATAACGCCGGTGGCGATCTGTATGAGCAAGACATCATTGCCGACAATCACCCTGTCATAATCGCCATGGCGCCGGGGCAGGGCGCGGGCCAGATCGTCCGGCAACTGACGTTTTTGCAGCCCGGGCGGAAGTTTCCCATTGCGCTGATATTGGCGTTCCAGTCCGGGAGGAAGTTCGCCTTTCTGGGCCAGGCCCGGCGGCAGCATGGCGGTTTTATCTTTTGAACCCACATGGCCTTTGATTTTTCCTCCGTGATCCTTTGGGAATGCGCCAAGAACGGTTTGCGTTCCACAGGCAGGAATTCCATAATGATCGCAAATTACCCGCCGTTCCATTTCGGTGAAGATGGCTTCTGCAATGCCGGTCTGGGTTGAATGGGACGGATCATTTTTTGGTGCGGCGATGCCGGATGAGACGCCGGTAAATAATAGCAGCATCGTCATGGCGGCGGACCGGATAGAGGTTTTTTTGCGCATCATATTTATCCTTTCACAGCGCGCGCCATGCGCGATAAAATTTCATCCAGTATTTCCGGCGAAGTGGCGAAATTCAGCCGTGCGAATTTATCCGTATAAGAACTGAAATCACCACCGGGGCTTAGCGCCACCCTGGCATTGTCGAGGAAGAATTTTGCGGCCGATCCCTGCAGGTTCAAGGCGCTGCAATCCAGCCAGGCGAAATAGGTTGCCTCGGGCGGAATATGCGAAACCCCGGGTAAGCTGCTTTGCACAAATTCGCTAACCCGGCGGCGGTTTTCATCCAGTTGCAGTAGAATTTTGTCCAATGTCGGGCCGCCATGCACCCATGCGGCTTCCGCTCCAATAATGCTGAATATCGACGGTGTGCCCATAATGTGCGTGTTCATCTGCTTGAAACGCGCCTGCAATTCAGCCGATCCGAAATGCGCAACGGCGCAGCGCAGCCCCGCAACATTCAACCCCTTGCTGGTTGAGGACAGCGTAATGGTGCGCGCGGCAATCTCGCCGCCCAGCGATGCAAATGGCGTGTACCACGCGGGCGCATACACAAAATCCATGTGCACTTCATTGGCAACTACAACAAGATTATGTTCCAGCGCCACATCGGCGATGGCGCGCAGCTCATCCGCCCCAAACGCGCGTCCGGTTGGATTATGCGGGTTGCACAGCAGCAGAATGCGGGTGCGTTTATCAATAAGTTTCCGCAACTCCTCCAGATCCATTTCATAACGGGCATTGCCGCGCCGCAAGGGATTTTCGTCCAGGCGGCGATTGTTTTGCGCGACCACGGAAAGAAATCCGGGATAGATCGGCGTCTGCACAATCACGCCATCGCCCGGCTCGCTGAACATCATCACCATGGCGTGCATCAATTGCATCATGGTGCTGCCAACAAAAATGCGTTCCGGTTCCGGTGTCCAGCCGTGGCGCGTGGTCATCCAGCCGCAAAATGCGTTCGCCACCCGCATATTCAGATTTTGCGGGGTGTAACCGAAATCGTCCGTATCAATAATGGTGCGCAACGCTGTGCGAATTTCCGGCGCGACGGTAAAATCCATATCAGCGATCCAGGCTGGTATGACATCGGCGGGATAGTGCGACCATTTCACGCCGCGTTTAGCCCGAAGCCGGGCTTGCGTTATGTGAATATCCGCCTCAGCCATCCCCAAACACCCGGCTGAAAATCCGGTCCACATGTTTGGTGTGATAGCCAAGATCGAACAGCTCCGCCAATTGCTTTGCGGGAACGGCTTTGGTCACCTGCTTGTCCGCTTTCAGCAACGCCAGAAAATCGCCGCCCTCGCGCCAGACTTTCATGGCGTGGCGCTGTACGATTTCATAGGCGTCTTCACGGCTGACGCCCCCTTGCGTCAATGCCAGCAATACGCGCTGCGAATGCACCAGCCCGCCAAGACGGCCGAGATTTTTTTTCATGTTTTCCGGATAGACGATCAGTCTGTCGATCATGCCGGTCAGGCGCGCCAGCGCAAAATCCAGTGTGATGGTGGCGTCCGGCGCGATCATGCGTTCAACGCTGGAATGGGAAATATCGCGCTCATGCCATAGCGCCACATTTTCCATGGCGGGCAGAGCGTAAGACCGCACCATGCGCGCCAGGCCGGTAAGATTTTCCGACAGCACCGGATTGCGCTTGTGCGGCATGGCGCTGGAGCCTTTCTGGCCTTCGGAAAAAAACTCTTCGACTTCCAGAACTTCCGTACGCTGCAAATGCCGTATTTCAGTGGCGATCCGTTCAATTGAACTGGCGATAACGCCCAGCGTGGCGAAAAATTGCGCATGCCGGTCACGCGGAATGACCTGCGTGGATATTGGTTCGACCGTTAAACCCATGGCGGCGGCCACATGCGCTTCAACCCACGGATCAATATTGGCGAAAGTGCCGGTCGCACCGGAAATGGCGCAGGTGGCGATTTCCTTTCGGGCCGCTTCCAGGCGTTCGCTATTGCGCTTCATCTCCGCATAGGCCTGCGCCATTTTCAGGCCAAAGGTGGTCGGCTCGGCATGGATGCCGTGGCTGCGGCCGATGCAAATCGTGTCCTTATGTTCCAGCGCGCGGCGTTTCAGCGCAACGAGCAGGGCTTCAATATCCGCAAGCAGAATGTCGCTGGCGCGTTTCAACTGCACCGCCAGGCAGGTGTCCAGCACGTCGGACGAGGTCATGCCCTGATGCACAAAGCGCGCCTCCGGCCCAACATGCTCCGCCAGATTGGTCAGGAACGCGATCACATCGTGCTTGGTTTCGCGCTCGATCTCATCGATACGGTCAACCTCATATGCGCCGCGTTCCCATACCGCCTTTGCCGCCTCACGCGGGATAATGCCAAGCTCCGCCATCGCGTCACATGCATGCGCCTCGATCTCGAACCATATCCGGAATTTGGACTCCGGCTCCCAGATGGCAACCATTTCGGGACGGGAATAACGCGGGATCATCTTTGCATCAAATCTCTGTCGTGTGCGGGATTACGGTGTTCGCGATTATGCAAGAAAACCGTATTATTATCTTATAATTGGAAGTTAATGAGCGTTGTACAATAAAAGTTCTCTGGGTGCAGCCGGTTATCAGAATTCGGAAGCCTTTTTTTCAGTTGTAAGATCGTCTAGGCGCCAGCTACAATGATAACTGGTGCCGCCTCGCCTTATTGACGGTTAGCACCCACTAATCATGAACTATAGGGTATTCATTTGACAAAGAACGAAGAAATTATTCGCGGCTTTATCTCAGCATGGTCACGGCTCGACGCCGAGGAACTGGTGAAATATTTTTCCGAAGACGGCATTTATCACAATATGCCGGCCTCGCCAGTTTCCGGCCACGATAACCTTAAGAGCTTCATCAGCGCATTCCTGAAAAATTGGACCTCCACCGAATGGGACGTTCTTAATCTTGTGTCCAAAGGAGATATTGTGATTGCGGAGCGCCTTGACCGCACACGGGTCGGCGAAAAGGGTGTCAATCTGCCATGCTGTGGCGTCTTTGAAATGGAGAATGGAAAGATCAAGATATGGCGCGATTATTTCGATATGGCGACATTTTCCAACGCTTTGAAGGATTGAAAGCAAACAGAAGCCCGCAGCCCATGACCTGGCTAAAGGAGGGATAAAAGGCTCTCCCCGTGCCGCCGGTCCCGTATGGAGGGTGGCGCTGTTCTAAATCAGCCCCATTTGGCGGAAACTGACGGTTTTGCCGCGGCCTATCACCACATGGTCATGCACCGCGACATTCAGCGGCCGCCCGGCTTCGATGATCTGTTTGGTCATTTCAATGTCCGCGCGCGAAGGCGTGGGGTCGCCGCTTGGGTGATTATGCACCAGAATGATCGCGGATGCGGAAAGATTCATTGCCCGCTTCATCACTTCGCGTGGATAGACGGGAGTGTGATCCACGGTACCCTGCTGCTGCACTTCGTCGGCGATCAGCACATTTTTATGATCCAGAAACAGGATGCGGAACGCCTCGATCTTTTCGTAGGCCATGGCCGCATGACAATATTCCAGCATCGCGTTCCAGCTTGATAATAGCGGCTTGTTCAATACGGCGCTTTGCGCCATATGCAACGCCGCCGCCTGAATGATCTTCAGTTCGCGCACCACGCTTTCGCCTTCGACGATCTCACGCAGCCGGTCCGGTTCGGCGCTGATCACATCCGCCAGCGAGCCAAAATGTTTTATCAACTGCTTGGCCAGCGGCTTGACGTCGCGCCTGGGGATTGCCCGGAATAAAATCAGTTCGAGCAGTTCATATTCGGCCAGCGCCGCCGCGCCTGCTTCCATGAAACGGTCACGCAGGCGGTCACGATGTCCGGCATAGTGTGGCGTATCATCGCTGCCATCCACGATCAGCCGCCAAAGTCGGGCAGATGCAGACCGCGTGGCGATGTGGTGAAAATTTCACAACCGGTTTCAGTAATGCCGATCGAATGTTCAAATTGCGCGGACAGGGATTTGTCGCGGGTCACCGCAGTCCATCCGTCACCCAGGATTTTCACCTGGAACCTGCCGGCATTGATCATCGGCTCGATGGTGAAAATCATGCCCGGTTTCAGCACGATGCCCGCGCCGCGTTCGCCATAATGCATGATGTTCGGTGCATCGTGAAACACTTGTCCGATGCCATGGCCGCAAAAATCCCGTACGACGGAAAAGCGGTTGGCCTCGGCATAGGACTGGATGGCATGGCCAATGTCGCCGGTAGTGGCGCCCGGCCTGGCTGCGGCACAGCCGCGCATCAGGGATTCATAGGTGACCTCAATCAGGCGCCGCGCCTTGACGCTGCCAACGCCTGCCACATACATGCGGCTGCTGTCGCCATGCCAGCCGTCCAGCAGCGGCGTCACATCAATATTGAGAATATCGCCATCGTGTAATTTCCGGTCACCCGGAATGCCGTGACAAACCACATGATTGAGCGAAATGCAGGTGGTTTTCGGATAGCCGCGATAATTCAGCGGGGCCGACACGCCGCCATGCGCGACGATATAGGCATGGCAGATTTCGTCCAGTTCGGCTGTCGTCACACCGGGCTTTACATGCGGGCCTATCATATCCAGCGTTTCAGCCGCCAGCCGCCCAGCCCTCCGCATCCCCGCAAAGGCCTCCGGGCCATGCAGTTTGATCAGTCCGTTATTACGCAACGGCGCATCCTGGGCAGCAATGTAATTCATATCCTATGAATACCCGGCCTGAAGCATTTCGTCCAGATGTTCACATAAGCATTAAAATACCGCAGGCAAAGCCCGAATACGGGGGGACGGAATTTTTCATGATATTTAAGAACAGAGTGGTTTCCAGCGGGCAGGAATTGCGGATAAACTATGCGAATGAACACGACAGATAAAAATTCGACGGGTGAAAAGATCGTCACCGCCGCCATTCTGGTGATCGGGGATGAGATCCTGTCGGGCCGCACCCAGGATACAAATTCATCCTATATCGCCCGCTGGCTGGGGGAGGCGGGGATTCGTTTAAGCGAAATTCGCGTGGTGCCCGATGTGCAGGCGGAAATCGTCGCGGCGCTGAATGCGTTGCGCGGGCGCTATACCTATGTGTTCACCACCGGTGGCATCGGGCCAACCCATGATGATATTACGGCGGATGCGGTGGCGGTGGCGTTTGCTGTTCCCATCGGCTTTCATCCGCAGGCCATGGCGATTCTGGCGGCGCATTATAAGCCGGGTGAATTTACCGAAGCGCGCAAACGCATGGCCCGGATACCCGACGGGGCCGAATTAATTGATAATCCAGTCAGCAAGGCCCCAGGCTTTCATATCGGCAATGTTTTTGTGCTGGCCGGGGTGCCGATGATCATGCAGGCGATGCTGGACAGTTTGCGCCACCGCGTGACGGGCGGGGCTAAAATGCTGAGCGCCAGTGTGGGCGGTGCAGTCGCCGAGGGGCATGTGGCGGGGGCGCTGGGGGCGCTGCAAACGCAGTTTCCTGATGTAAGTCTGGGTAGTTACCCGTATTTTCGCAGGGCTGAGCCAGGGTCTGATCAGGTTTCCGGCTATGGGGTCAATTTCGTCATGCGTTCGACCGATGCAGGCAGGCTGGCGGAGGTGCGCGAGGCGGTTCGCGCCATGATTCGGGCCGAAGGGGCTGTGCCTGAGGACCGCGATTGACCTGCAATTAGCCATGCGGCCTGTCATGTTTTCATCACAAAATGGTGACGCAAACGGGAAAGGCTTTTCAAATAGATGAATAGGTGTCAGATTATGCTGGAAAAGCGTTGTAAAGTAAGTATGGTCTCTGTGCGATCAGCTTGCATAAAAAGCGTGACGACAGTGGAACAATTGAGGGAGAAGCACGGCATGTTGAAGGGAAAAATGGGCGTCATGGGTATGGTGGCGGGGGCCACGATGTTGATGGGCGCCACGGGGGCGTTTGCGACCGGGGTTGAGGGAATGATGGACGTCTCTCATCTTAATTCAGCGCACGAGAACTGGGCCAAAGCAGGCAAGCACGAGTTTTATGTCTCTTGCACCAGCATTGATGATTATATCACCCAGGTGGAAGGGCCGAATCTGAAAGAAACCCAGATGACCGCCTATAAGGATTCAATCGCCAAGGCCGGTGGCAACACCTGCTGGCCGGTATGGCGCGGGCTGGTGAAATAGCAATAATTTTGCTCGTCGTTGCCGCTTCAGGCAATGGACAGTCTGCTCTATCTTAATGGCGTTTCAGGATGGCGCGTCTGGGCTGACCTGACATGATATAGTGCCGTGGATGAAAATTTCCGGATAATGGCGGAGTGTGATTTTACGTCCGCCATTTTTCGTGACGGGCGCGCCCTTCCTGTGCGGTGTTAGGGGTTAACCGTCCATCCTCGCGGTAGTTTTGTGTCTCTGCAAGCTGGCTCTACCCCGCTTCAAATGACCCTGCTATATCATGTGCCAGAGTCCCCGTAGCTCAGCAGGATAGAGCACCAGATTCCTAATCTGGGGGTCGTGCGTTCGAATCGCGCCGGGGACGCCATTTTATTCTGGATGCTGGCTGCACACTTATGAACGACGCCTCGCCTAACCCGCGCCGCCAACTTTATGGCGAGATCGCCGTCAACCAGTCCGGCTGGCTGCGTGTGTCGGACCTGCATGATATATATTATGAGGAATCGGGTAATCCCAAAGGCAAGCCGGTGCTGTTTGTGCATGGCGGGCCAGGTGGCGGGTGCGATCCGAAGATGCGGCGGTTTTTTGATCCTGCCGCCTATCGCATCATCCTGTTTGATCAGCGTGGCTGCGGCAAAAGCCGCCCGCATGCAGAACTGACGGAGAATACGACCTGGCGTCTGGTTGCGGATATGGAAGTGTTGCGCACCCATCTCGGCATTGAGAGATGGCAGATATTTGGCGGCTCCTGGGGCAGTACGCTTGCGCTGGCCTATGCACAGACCCATCCACAGCGGGTGAGCGAACTGGTATTGCGCGGCATCTTCATGCTGCGGCAAAAGGAATTGCGTTGGTTCTATCAGGAAGGCACGAGCTATATTTTCCCCGATGCGTGGGAACAATATCTGGCGCCAATCCCGCTGGAGGAGCGGGGCGATATGATCGCCGCCTATTATAAACGCCTGACCAGTAAAGACGCAGGCGTGCGTTTACAGGCGGCCAGGGCCTGGAGCATCTGGGAGGCGGCGACAAGCTTTCTGATCCAGGATCCATTGCATATATCGCGTGCGGGCGAAGACAGCTTTGCCGAAGCCTTTGCCAGGATCGAGTGCCATTATTTCGTCAATAAGGGTTTCTTTACCAGTGACGATCAATTACTGGCGGGCGTTGAAATTATCAGGCACATTCCGGCGGTTATCGTACAGGGACGCTATGATGTTGTTTGCCCCATGGTTTCGGCCTGGGAACTGCATCGCGCCTGGCCCGAAGCGTCCCTTCATATCGTTCCCGATGCCGGACATTCGTCCATGGAAGCCGGAATTATCGATCAACTGGTTCGGGCAACCGACCATTACCGCCCATAAAGGGCATCTGCAAAGGATTAAAAAATATGCGTTTGTTACCTGAATTTGCACTCTGCCTGCTTGCAGGGTTGGGGCTAGCCGTGGCTGGGGCCATTGCGCCCGTTTATGCGCAAGACGCCGCAAAACCCGCAGAAGCTGCGCCAGCCGGGGAAAAACCGGCGGAAACAAAAAAGTTTGATGACTGGGTTGTGGCCTGCGGTATTCCAAAAGAGCAAACCAAAAAAGTTTGCCAGGCTGTGCAAACCCTCACCAATAAAGAAGATGGCAAGCGGGTCATGCAGATCATGGTCGGCTATCCGGATGGCGCGACGGATCCGGTCGCGGTATTTGTCCTGCCGCTTGGCTATTTGTTGCAGGCAGGCGGCAAGTTTGAGCTGGACGGTAAAGATATGGGCGTTCTTGGGGCCGAGCGTTGCATCCAGAGCGGATGTATCGTTCCGCTGGCGCTGGATGCTGAAATGCTGGCCAAATTCAAGTCTGGCACCGGTGGCAAGATTGTCGTGACGATCGCCAAGGACCGCACGATTGATCTGCCGGTTTCACTGAAAGGTTTTTCAGCCGCGCTGGGTGAACTGAAGAAGAGCTAAGCGGGCTGTCTTTTTATCGTCAGGCAGATAGCGAGGTTAACACATGAACAATAGTAAAACCTGGATCGTTGCAGCAGCATCGGGTTTGATCGCCGTTCTGGCAACATCTTATCTGACGGTAGCGGATCGCGCGCAAGCCCAGGCGCCGATGGTGCGTAATTCTGAGGCGCGTAATGCGGGGGAATGTATCACCTATGGATCAGGCTCCGCCCTGCAAATGTGCTTCCACAAATTCGCGGACGGCACAAGGTGCGTGGCCGCAGGCGGCGGCGGGCTGGCCTCGGCGGGGGCTGGCGCGGCGTTGCAGTGCGATTTCAAGTAAGGGCGGCAGGCAGGAGGGCTTGATTTTCGAACCGACAGTGAAAGCCGGTGTAGAAAAGTTTGTTCGGATTTGTGTGGCTAAATCGACAATCGCCGCAAGGCCGCGTATATAGGCAGATATGACCAGCATAACAGACGATAAGCCCCGCCACCCGGAAAAGGCCCACAAGCCCGACCAGCCGGTCATGCGCGGCAAGCCGGACTGGCTGCGCGTCAAGGCGCCCACATCGCCCGAATATGCCGCCACGCGCAAGATAATGCGCGATAATCGTCTGGTCACGGTCTGCGAAGAGGCGGCCTGCCCGAATGTCGGTGAATGCTGGGCCAAGGGGCATGCGACCATGATGATCATGGGCGACACCTGCACCCGCGCCTGCGCCTTCTGCAATGTGCGCACCGGCATGCCCGGCCCGCTGGATGCGCTGGAGCCGTTCAATGTGGCGGCGGCGGTGCAAAAGCTGGGCCTTGCGCATGTGGTGATTACGTCGGTGGATCGCGACGATCTGGCGGATGGTGGTGCGGCGCATTTTGCGTCCGTCATCGGCGCGGTGCGGGATAAAAATCCCGCTACCAGTATTGAGGTGCTGACGCCGGATTTTCTGCGCAAGCTCGGCGCAATCGCGCAGGTAGTTGCGGCGCGGCCCGATGTCTATAATCACAATCTGGAAACCGTGCCGCGCCTCTATCCCTCTGTACGGCCCGGTGCGCGCTATTTCAGTTCGCTGCGGCTGTTGCAGCAGGTCAAGGAGATCGATCCGGCCATGTTCACGAAATCCGGCATTATGGTTGGGCTGGGCGAAAGCCGTGAGGAAGTGTTGCAGGTGATGGACGATCTGCGCGCGGCGGATGTGGACTTTCTGACCATCGGCCAGTATTTGCAGCCAACCGCCAAGCATCATCCGATTGACCGCTTTGTGACGCCCGATGAATTTGCCGCGCTGGCTGCCAGCGCCTATGCCAAGGGATTTCTGATGGTGTCAAGTAGCCCGCTGACCCGTTCGTCCTATCATGCGGGCGAAGATTTCGCCCGTTTACGCGCTGCGCGGCTGGCGCAATTGAGCCGTTAAGCGTGCCGCGCCATGAACAGCGGCATCCGGTGCCGTTTACCCCCGGGCAAATGTTTGATCTGGTGGCGGACATACCGCGCTATGCGGAATTTCTGCCCTGGTGCGCCGGTGCGCGCATTACCAAGCGCGAGGCGCCAGAGGATGGGCGCGAGATTCTGTACGCCGATCTGGTGATTGGTTACAAGGCGTTTCGCGGCGCCTATACCAGTCGCGTGGTCCTCGACCGTGCGGGCATGAAAATAGACGTGACCCATACGCGCGGGCCGTTCAGACATTTAATCAATCACTGGGTTTTCCTGCCGCAGGCGGACGGAAGCTGCGTGATTGATTTCATGATCGATTTTGAGTTTCAGAACCCGATCATCCGGAAATTGATCGAGATGGTGTTTACCGAGGCCGTTCACCGCCTGGTGCAGGCGTTCGAAGCCCGCGCCCATGCCATATATATGCCGGTGCGGGCCGGGCAGGTATAGTATCCGGTAATATTACTATTGATCATGCTTTATGGTTAAGGTTAACGCCGCATCCATCTACGCCCGGCCTGTCGCAATAGTCTTCCGCCCCGGGGATAGACGAGGCTGGCCCATAAAATCACTGGAAAAGTGATGAAATAACTTTCTTAATCCTTGAAAATGTGGTAGATTGTCGACGTTGGGTATTACAGATTCTATAAAACTACCTCCGAATATAACGGGGTTCTGCTTAAAGTTTTCAGGTCATGTAAGTATGCATGTAAATATACATGCAGGCTGGATCAGTAAATATCGTGAAGTTGTACAGGCCGGATAATATTTTTTAAATGGTGGTTAAGATGCGGTTAACGAAGTTAGCCCTTTCTTTTTTAAGCGGCGTTGCTTTCATCTCTATCGGGGTGCAGGCGGCGCAGGCCGCTTTAATCCCGGGATCTGAATTGCTTGCCTATTACATGGTCATTGCCAATGGCGATGGCGGTACTGGTGTTGGCAACAAATTCGATGCGTTTCAGATGTCCGATGTGGAAATTGGAGCCGATCAGGAAATAGTCTCTAATAGCCAGGTGGGCGATCCGGGCGGAACCGTTGGCTCAGGAAATCAGCGGGTCGGCGGCGTCAACGGGTATAATGGCGGGCTGGATCTGACCGGCACATTTGTATCGAATGATGGCGTCAACGCTGCTTTCGGTGGCAATCGGTGGAACGATCTGGACCCGGATCATTCGGCTGGTGACACTGTCGGCACACCCGACCGGTTGCCCGGGGCGCGACCGATATATGAAGGAGTGGATTTTTCGGGTGAAGTCGTGCTCACCGGCACCAACACCAGATTTTCGGCTTCCGATGTCGACGTGAATGCCAACACCGGGATCAGGTGCCGGAGCATTGCCACGGCGGGCAACGCCGGATGCCAGGTGAGTTCGGTGAGCAACGCCTCATACTTTGATGACAGCGCGCCCGACACACGGCAAAACCTGACTACAACGAATGGCATTTCTCAAATAGCGGTTGCCGATATAAACGAACTGGTCACGGATCTGGTCTCCACTCGCAATTTTGTGGTTGGCCTGACGGCGGATGTGACCTTCTCTTCTTCATCCTATGATCCAGTTACCGGATTGCCATTCACAACGGGCGAAGGCGCAGGCGCTGGCCAGTTCCTGAACTCATTGGTAAACCGCAATATTAAAGACGCCAATACCACTGTGGTCACCGACCTTGACGCCATTGACGCTGTGATCAATGGCGGTAATGGCGACGGCTTCGCTGTTATAGATATTGATGTTGATGGAAACGCCTTTAGCGTGAATAACACGGACTGGATTCTGCAAAGCACGAAAGGCACCACGGCGATTTTCCGCATGGCGGAAGGCACGCATTATAATTTTGCCAATTCCTCGATCCTGTTAGGGGATGGCCTATCCAATTCCACAAAGGTTATTGATGAACTCGGCGCCATCTTCTTCACCGATGTGAAAAACAGCACCAATGAGGTGTTCAACCTCAGCAATGTCATTCTTGGCGGCACTGGATTGTGGGACTTCACGGATTTTAATCCGAGAGGCGTCACAGTGGGCGCCAGCCAGTTCGTCCGCCTTAGCAAAAACGCTGATGGCAGCGGCAACTCGGCAAAAGTTGTGCGTCCTGGTGATTTGTCGCTGATTAATTTACAGAATGTCCAGGGTTGCGGACAGTTCATCAGCCATGAAGTGAACATGTCCAACAATCGCTGGACCGGCTGTACGCAACTGGCGGAAGAGGTGCCTGAGCCCTCGTCCTGGCTGCTCATTGGCCTCGGCCTGATCGGCGTCGAAGTGATCCGCCGCCGGCAGATGGCGCGCCGCATAGTCTGAAAGCTTAAGCCACTGGCGGAGCGGCCTGCGCCCTGAAAACGTCCCGGATTTCGGGTCTCAGATCATACAGCGGCGCCTATTGCGCGAGTTCGCCTTTTTGTCCGAAATAGCCGCTCCATGCAAACCAGTAGGCGACGTGCCCGGGAAGCCGCGGCAAAGTTCTTCCATCTGGCGCCACCAGCGCATCTTCTGTTACCCGCCATGTTTCGCCCTTGTGCAGGACATGATCCGTGTACAGTGTTTTCGTGAATGTCAGACCTTCGGATCGGTAGGCGCGCACCGTTTGGGTGGCGGAATCTCCAACCAGCACCAGTTCAAGAATTCCAGCGCTGTCATTAATAACGGCGCCGCCGTCAAACATCGTCAGCGGCCAGGCCTTTTCCACGACAGAAGAACGCAGCGCAAAAACCAAATCTTTTTTCTTCAACGTTTTCTCATCGGTACGGGTTGGAAACATCAAATCCGGGCTGGCGAAATAATCGCCATAAGGGGCGCCGCCTGAATAGTCGCGCCGGTAGCCCGTTTGCACGTCAAGCACTTTAGTTTGCGGGTGGCGCGTCAGCCAATCGGACCAGCGCGTGATGACGACGGGCCGCGTTTTAAGCTCTATGCCCGAGCCGGTCAGCTTGCCAACCACGGGACGGCCGGTGAATTGGTTCCACAGGGAATTGGTTGTGGTGTCATACATGAGTTTGTTCGAACGGTAGAGAAAACCGGACGACCCAAACACAAACGGCAGTTGCCGCCCCGGCCACGAGGTCTCAAACAAAATCGCGGACCCGCACAGCGTACAATAGGCAAGGCTTACCGGAACGCCGCCAACGACGTCGTTCAGCATTTCGTGCCAGTCCATGATCCGCAGCGGATAGGCGCGCACATCGCCATTAATGACGACGCCAAAAACCGGATCATCCGGATTTAGATATGCAGCGGCGGCCGCGTCAATCATTGGCGGGTTTGTCAATGCGGGAATGCCGTCCTTGATAACGCCGCCCCAGGTGATTTCTTCGAGACGGATTTCATGTTTCTGATCGCCAGACAGAAACACATCAAAGTCAGGATCGACCAGGCTGTAAACACGCGATTGCAGTTTCGAAAAACCAGGAAGCACGCCAGTTTCAGGGTGCGCCTCCTGCCATAAAAACCAGTCCTCCCAGCTATCACCGGGATCGGCGCCGGTCAGCTTTTTCAACCCGTTGCTGAGGGCCGCTATGTCACCACCGGTCAGCCGCATGGCCAGGATCAAGATAGGCGCGGCGCCGGGTTGCCCGCTGCGGACCAATTCATCCAGCGCAGCTTGACGCTCCTCCCGGCTTTCAGAAAACAGGCCATAACTTTTCAGCGCCAATTCTTCTGAAGCCTCTTTCGCCCATACATGAGAAGTGACGGCAATCATCACCACCATTATCAGTACACGGAACATTATCGGCGCTCCTCCAATTTGAGTGGCCTGCGGTGGTTTACGCCTGTTTCACTGCGCCAGCCTTATGCAACGCTGCGATTTCGCTGTCCGAAAAACCCCAGGCTTTCAGTGTGACATCCGTGTCCTGGCCCTGCACCGAAGGCGGCATGCGGATTTCGGATTTGGTGCGCTCAAAGCGCGGCGCGGGGGCGGGCTGGGTAAAGCCGTCCACGGTTACAAACGCATTGCGCGCCACATTATGCGGATGCGCGATACTTTCCTCATAATTCAGAACGGGCGTAAAACAGGCGTCCGTGCCTTCCATAAGGGCTGCCCATTCGTCGCGGGTTTTGGTCAGGAAGATTTTTTGCAGGCGCTGCTTCATCGCGGGCCATTGCGCCTGATCCAGTTGCGGCGGCAAATCCTTTGCATCACCAAGCCCGATTTTTTCCAGCATGAGGGCATAAAACCGGGCTTCGCCGCAGCCGACGGAAACATATTTGCCGTCTTTCGCCTGATACACATTATAGTAATGCGCGCCGCCATCAATGGTGTTGCTTTCGCGTGTCTCTTTCCAGCGGCCCATGGCTTTCAGGCCGTAAAACATGGTCATCAGGGATGCGGCGCCCTCGGTCATGGCGCAATCAATCACCTGACCCTTGCCGGAAGTGCGCGCCTCAATGATGCCCGCCAGCAGCCCCATGGCCAGGTACAGGCCGCCACCGCCAAAATCGCCAACCAGATTCAGTGGCACCACCGGCGGCCCATCTTTTGGACCAATGGCGTGCAGCGCGCCAACAATGGAAATATAGTTGATGTCGTGCCCGGCCACCTGCGCCAGCGGCCCGGTCTGTCCCCAACCGGTCATCCGTCCAAAGATCAGTTTCGGATTGCGCTTCAGGCACACGTCCGGGCCAAGGCCCAGCCGCTCCATCACGCCGGGGCGATAGCCCTCGATCAGGCCATCTGCCTGATCAATCAGCCGCAGCACCGTCTCAACACCTTCCGGGGTTTTCAGATTGACAGCCACATTGGGGCGGCTGCGATTGCGCAGCTCGCCTTTCGGATTGTGTCCCATGCCAAGCTTGGCGTCCTCTGTGCGGTCCACCCGCACAATATCGGCCCCCATATCAGCCAGCAGCATGGCGCACATGGGGCCAGGGCCAATGCCCGCCAGTTCAACGATCTTCACACCCTTTAGCGGTCCCATGACGGATTTCACTAAACGCGCGGGTTCTGTTTCACAACACCAGCCTTGTGCAGCGCTGCGATTTCAGCACTGCTAAAGCCCCAGGCGGCCAGCGCCCTGTCGGTATCCTCGCCGGGTACTGAGGGTGGTTTCTGGATTTCGCATTTGGTGCGATCAAAGCGCGGTGCGGGCGCGGGCTGCATGATGCCGTCAACTTTCACGAAGCTGCCGCGCGCCACATTATGCGGATGCGCCATGCTTTCTTCGAGGTTGAGGATTGGCGCGAAGCACACGTCGCTGCCTTCCATGATGGCGCACCATTCATCGCGGGTTTTGCTCAGAAAGATGGTGCGTAAGCGCTCGCGCATTTCCGGCCATTTGGCGGCCTCGGATTGTCCGGGCAGACCGGGAACCTTGTCGAGGCCGGTTTTCTCAAGCAACTCTGCATAGAACTTGCCTTCGATGGAGCCGACGGAAACATAGTTGCCGTCCTTGGTTTCATACACCGTGTAGTAATGCGAGCCGCCATCGATGGCGTTGGTGCCGCGTTCTTCACTCCAGCGGCCCATCGCTTTCATCGCATAGAAAATAGTCATCAGCGACGCCGCACCCTCGGTCATGGCGCAGTCAATCACCTGGCCCTTGCCGGAGGTGCGCGCCTCGATAATACCCGCCAGCACGCCCATGGCCAGATACAGGGCGCCGCCCCCAAAATCACCCACCAGATTAAGCGGCGGCACTGGTGCGCCTCCCGCCGGGCCGATGGCGTGCAGCGCGCCCACAATCGAGATATAGTTGATATCGTGGCCTGCTGCGTGTGACAAAGGCCCATACTGGCCCCAGCCGGTCATGCGGCCAAACACCAGTTTGGCGTTCCGCTTCAGGCAGACATCCGGGCCAAGGCCCAGGCGCTCCATTACTCCGGGACGGAACCCTTCGATTACGGCGTCAGCCTGATCAATTAGGCGCAGTACGGTTTCGACACCCTCCTTGCTCTTCAGATCGACGGCAACCGATGGCCGGCCCCGGTTCAGCAGATCGCCTTTCGGGTCGCGCTTCATGCCCAGATCGGCGGCCTCGGTACGGTCGACCCGCACAATATCGGCCCCCATATCGGCCAGCAGCATGGCGCACATCGGCCCTGGCCCAATGCCTGCTAGTTCAACGATCCTGACTCCTGCCAACGGTCCCATGGTTACCTCCCGGTTAATATTTGCATGTGCTTTTGCCCACTATAAGCAAGGCGCAGGCAGCAAGAAAGCCCCATCCGTTCACGGCCCGTTAATCGCTCTTAATGTATTGTAGGCGCGGCAGTATTGCCATGAAGGATAAGGGTTATGGCTCATATATCGGCGCTCGCAACTTACACCGCACTCGACAAGGCCGAGCAGCGCAAGGCTGCGGCGATTGCCAACGCGCCGTATACAAAAGAGCTGAAAAATTTCAAGAGGGACATCGCGAATGTCAAAATCCAGGATGATATTTTCAAAAACCCGGTTTTGTTAAAGACGGTGCTCAAGGCCTATGGCCTGGAAGCCGAAATCAACAATCTTGAGAATCTGAAAAAAGTCCTGACCAGTCAGCTTACAGATCCTAAATCTCTCGTTAATCAAAAATTCAACAAAAAGTTTCTTGAACTTGCTGCGGATTTTGGTCTCAGCACAGGTGTCGTCACGGCTAAAAGTGCGGCTTTTGCCCAAAAGCTTGAATCCAGGCTGGAGCAAAAATTCGGTGATCCCGCGTTGGAGCCAAAGCAGAAACTCTTGGTGAAAAACAGCGCTCTATTCAAAAAGGATATCGAGATGTTCAAGGCGCGCGCCGCGAACATAGATAGCGTCGATGAGTTGTTTAAGGATTACAGGCTATTGAAAGTTGTTCTTGAGGCTTATGATCTGGATACGGAAATTGACAAAGCAGGCTTTATCAAAAAAGTTCTGACCAGCAATCCGGCTGACAAGGATGCGCTGGTCAATCGGGTAACTGATAACCGCTACCGTGAACTCGCGCTGGATATTGGTCTGTTCAATGGTGTGAAAGGGCTAAAGACTTCTGCCTTTGCCAGCCGGCTTGAAAGCAAACTTGCACAGATCCGTTTTGAGCATAACGTGGATGATGAGGCGCCCGGCGTCCGCGCCGCCTTGCGCTTCAGGACTTTGGCGGCGAAGATAAAGACACCCTACGATGTCTTGTCTGATCCGGTTCTGCGCGAAGTGGCCTTCAAAGCTAACGGGATTCCGAAGGAGGCCGTAAGGCAGCCTGTCGAATCCCAGGCCCGGCTGCTGGCGAGCAAAATCAAATTTGATAAACTGAAAGACCTGAATTACGTGAACAAGCTCATAAAGCAATATCTGGTGCAGATAGAAACCGTCTCGTCAGCGCCAACCGGCGGAAATGGTTTGCAGATCAATCTTTTTGCCTGATCAATAAGGCAGGGCGTGGGGACCATTCAAGAGATCCAGATCCCCACGTTATGCGACGCAACACAGCACAAAACTAGAAAGCGCGGGCCTTCTGAATGGTTTTGGACATGGTGGTCACGCGATCATTAATTGGCGCATAGGCGTTCTTCATTGCGGTCATGCCCAGGTCATTCACCTTGGTGGCCTGGTTGACAAGCTGATCGAACACAGAACGGGTATAGTCGCTGTGCATGGTCATAAATTCCTGCGGCGATTTGACAGCCAGCATCGCCTTGCTGGCTTTTACACCATCTTCGAAGACCTGCTTGGCAAAGCTCAGGGATTCCCCGCTCAAAACTTCAAGTCCTTTTGTCGCGGCGGCAATGCTTTCGACAAAAGCCTCAACATTTTCCTTGTTCATCTCGACGGCCTTCTCGATGCTATTTTGAAAGGCTTCAAGGGTCGGGCCGTTAGCGCCATTAAAGCCTGCAAAGCCAGTAAGGGGTTCGCTGGCGGCTTCTGTTTCAGATGTGCTCTTCGATTTCGTTGCCATTGACATAGTCTCCAATCGTGAATTCAGCGCAATGTTGCGATGCAGCAATTTGATATTTAGGGGTAGGGGGCCGTATCGTCAAGTTAAATTTTGTGCAGCGCACAAAAAATATGTGCAGACCAAAGCAGGGATTAAAGCAGGGATTAGAATATCGCATTATTGGCCACACCACTTGTAGCTGAAACACCACAGCAATGCCGTCTGCATGAGGTAAAAAATATCGATAAAAACAATATCATAGCCGCAATGATGCTAAAAACACATGTTTTGGCAGAAGTATAACGTGATATTGTAGCAACGTATTATTCACTTTATGTAACATGTGTCACTATTGGCGCAATCTATTTGAACACCAAGCAAGATAAGTCATTTTACATATGGACACGGATTCCTGCATTCCTTACTCTCGGCAACAAGTGATTCGGGCTGAATCTGTGGCCTGCGTCAATATCTTATCAGGCATAAAGGTTTTAGAAAGCTTATGCGCAGATTATAGATATGGTGTAGTCTGAACATGTTACGGCCAAACTAGGCTGCTGATTTGAAACCTGTTGCCTCCCTGGGCCTGATCAAGGCCAGAAGCAAGGATAGTAAATGATTTGCAAGTTCCTCAGCAATGATCGCCGTGCGTGGAGGCCAGGCTCTGCCCTGATACAGATTATTGCAGGGGTGGGTATTGCTGGCCTGTTGGTAACGGCTTTTCCTGCGGATGCACGGCAATATGCTTCGATTATTGTGGATGCAGATAGCGGCGCGGTGCTGCATGCCGAAAATGCGGAACTCAGAAACCGGCCTGCTTCGCTGACCAAAATGATGACCTTGTATCTGACTTTTGAGGCAATACGGGATGGACGGCTGACACTGGATAAGCAGATCCCCGTCTCACGCCATGCGTCAGAACAATCTCCGACCAAGCTTTATCTGAAACCCGGCAGCACGATCCGCGTGGAAGACGCAATATATGCTGCGGTGACAAAGTCCGCTAACGACGCAACGACGGTACTGGCCGAATCGATTGGCGGAACCGAATCCGCATTCGCCAGAATGATGACGGCGAAAGCCAGCGCCCTGGGCATGATGCGTACGCAGTTTCGCAATGCAACGGGTCTGCCGGATGATCAGCAGGTAACAACGGCAAGGGACATGGCGATTTTGGCGCAGGCGCTGTATTCGCACTTCCCCAACCGGACTCATTATTTTGCAACCAGGGAATTTCGCTGGGGCAAAAACCGGTATAACAACCATAACCGCCTGCTGGGCACCTATCGCGGGGTTGACGGCATCAAAACCGGATATACGAACGCCTCGGGTTTTAATCTTGTAACGTCAGTCCGCCGCGATGGCCGTCATGTCTATGCTGTGGTTTTGGGTGGCCAGACCTCCTATTCCCGTGATCAGCAGATGCGCAAACTGCTCGATAGCACCTTTGCAAAGATAACCCCAGGCGCCTATTCGGAGCCGCTGCGTGTTGCCTCGATAAAGCCCTCCGCAAAATCCGGTGTTAAAGCTCTGAAGCGGCCTGAGAAAAAATCCGTCGCTGTGCTGAAGGACAGTGCAAAGACAAAGCGTTGGGCCGTGCAGGTCGGCACCTTTCAGGTCCGCGCGCGCGCGCATGAGCGCGCCCGTCAGGCGACGCAGGTTGCGCCAAGCCTTTTGAAACCTGCGACAGTATCAATCCTGAAAGTTTCCAAACCCAGCAAGACCTTATACCGGGCGCTTTTGGTTGGCCTGACGGAACAAAGTGCGCGCCGCACCTGCCAGATACTGGCGTCAAAAAACTTCCAGTGTCTGGCCATCCCGCCATCCCAAACGCTGGCGATGCTGGAAGGCCCCACTCTCAGATAATGGGACGATTGGCGCCGCCCGCTTATGTCAGGCGGTGTTGCGGCCGGCCGATGCTATGATAATCGAACCCTGCTTCGGCCATTTCCTTTGGGTCGTAAATATTGCGCAGATCCACGATTAATGGGTCGGCAAGCAATTGTTTGCAGCGTTTCAGATCAAGCGCGCGAAACGCATTCCATTCGGTGATGATTACCAGCACATGTGCGCCGCCCATGGTTTCATAGGCGCTGTCACACCAGACCAGATCCTTCAGCAGCTTTCCGGCCTCTTCCATGCCCTCGGGATCGAAAACGCGCACAGTGGCGCCCGCCTTTTGCAATTCCGGAATGATGTCCAGGCTGGGAGCATCGCGCATATCATCCGTGTTCGGCTTAAAGGTAAGGCCCAGCACCGCCACCGTCTTGCCGCTGACCGAACCGCCGCATGCGGTGATGATCTTCTGCGCCATGGCTTTTTTGCGCCGGTTGTTTGCTTCTACAACTGCAT
Source organism: Pseudomonadota bacterium (assembly GCA_049325255.1). Lineage (GTDB taxonomy): Bacteria > Pseudomonadota > Alphaproteobacteria > UBA11222 > UBA11222 > UBA11222. The sequence continues at coordinate 134,998 of JBMOMW010000026.1, forward strand.
TGACAATACTGCTTGGCGCGCCGGCCATTTCCGCTGTTCGCACCAGTGCGATTGTGTCCTTGGGAAAGCACGAACCGCCATAACCAGGCCCTGCATGCAGGAATTTCTTGCCAATGCGGCCGTCAAGCCCGATGCCACGGGCAACCTGGCCCACATCCGCGCCGACCTTTTCACAAATATCCGCCATTTCGTTAATGAAGGTGATCTTGGTGGCAAGAAAAGCATTGGCCGCATATTTGATCAGTTCCGCCGTTTCACGTTCCGTAACCAGGACCGGCGTTTCCAGCAGATATAGTGGCCGGTACAGATGACGCAGCACATCCGCTGCGCGGGCGTTAGAGGCGCCGACGACGATCCGGTCGGGCCGCTTGAAATCATCAATGGCGGAGCCTTCGCGTAAAAACTCAGGGTTTGAGGCGACATCGAAATCTGCGTCCGGGCGGGCCTTGCGCATAATGCGTTCAATCTCGCTGCCCGTTCCGACCGGCACCGTCGATTTAGTGACCACCACGGTATAGCGATTTATTGCGGCGGCTACTTCTTCAGCCGCTGCATATACATAGCTTAGATCCGCATGACCGTCTCCGCGCCGGCTGGGCGTGCCGACGGCGATAAAGACTGCATCCGCATCGGCTACCGCCGCCGCCAGATCCGTCGTAAAACTCAGCCGGCCTGAAGACACATTTTCCGCCACCAGGACATCCAGCCCAGGTTCAAAAATTGGCATTTTGCCAGCCAGCAGGCTGTCGATTTTGGACTTGTCCTTATCAGCACAAATGACCTCGTGGCCAAAATCTGAAAAACACGCCCCGGAAACCAGCCCCACATAACCGGTCCCAATCATGGTAACGCGCATGACAATCTACCCCGCGAACTTGTTGCAATCGCCTGAAAGCGATCAAATATTACGAAATTATACTCTGATTTCCTTAAGAAAATCCCGAAGCCCGGACGCCAGATCCGGCCGGTCCAGCGCCAGCGCCACATTCGCCTTGAGAAACCCCAGCTTGTCGCCGCAATCATAGCGCACCCCTTCATACCGCATGCCAAAATAGGCCCCGGTCGCAAGCATGGCCGCCATGGCGTCCGTAAGCTGAATTTCATTGCCCGCACCACGCTGCTGCCGGGCCAGATAATCAAAAATCTGTGGCTCCAGAATATAGCGGCCAATGATGGACAGGGTGGAGGGAGCGGCCGAAGGATCGGGCTTTTCCACGAAGCCCTTCACCTTCACAAGGACGCCATCGTCGGACGCCACATCCAGAATGCCATATCGATTGGTCATCGCACGCGGCACGTCTTCCACCAGCACCAGGCTGCCGCCCGTCTTGCGATGGGTGTCCACCATCTGTTTCAGACATGGGGTTTTCGATTTGATCAGATCATCGACCAGCAATACGGCAAAAGGTTCATCGCCGATAAATTCCCGGGCGCACCACACGGCATGGCCAAGGCCCAGCGGTTCCTGCTGCCGGGTCGAGACGACACTGCCGGCCTTTGGCAGCCAGCCGCGCAATTGTTCCAGCAGATCATTTTTGCCGCGCCGCGCCAGGGTTTCTTCCAGTTCCGGGGCGCGGTCGAAATGGTCTTCCAGGACATTCTTGCCCCGGCTGGTGACGAAAATAAATTCTTCAATACCGGCGGCCGCCGCCTCTTCTACCGCATACTGGATCAGCGGTTTATCCACTACCGTCAGCATTTCTTTCGGCATGACCTTGGTTGCTGGCAAAAAGCGGGTGCCAAGACCCGCCACCGGAAATACCGCTTTCCTTACCGTTTTACTCATATTCGCCCCGATATATCCTGAGATGATCCACTGCCAGCGTTGCTTCTTACATATCGCCAATTTGCTAACAAGTGATAAGCATTACCTTACCTCAAGATAGCAGTACATCCCGTGCCGCATTAAGGCGCGCCGCCAGATAGCTGGACCCGCCATGGTCCGGGTGGCAGGTCTGCATTAGACGTTTATGTGCGGCGCGGATATCCTCCAGGGATGCACCGGGATTTAGTCCAAGTATGTCCAGCGCCTCCTGCCGCGATAGTCCCGCCCGCGCCCGCGCGGTTTGACCGGCCTGCTGTTCCGGCCTTGCAAGAGTTGGCTTCTTTCCCAGTAACCACAAGGCCCAACCAGCCACTAGCATGGCGACAGGCATCCGCCCGGTAAGGGCCAGATATGCAGCGATCGCCAACAACAGGCATGTGCCGCCATAACGCATCCACTTCGCCATTATTATGGGGTCCGCCCTGGCGAAGGATCGCAGGAACAGCAATCCCGCCAGTAAAAATCCTGCACCCGCCAATAACCAGATCATGCGATTCACATTTGTCCCGGCATGGAAAAAAAGATAGCTTGGTGGCCACAATAACAGAAAACACAACAAGGAGACATCCGATGAGCGACATGACACATGCAGAACGCCGCGCGCGCGGGCTGGAAGTATTGGCCAAACTTACAGGTACGAAAGATCCGGAAAAAGCCGCCCAGCGGCTGGAAGATGAGAACGGCGCGCTAGGCTCGCACACGATTGATTTCTGCCTGGGTGATGTCTGGTCGCGCCCCGGCATCAGCCGCCGCGACCGCAGCCTGATCGTGATTGCCATTCTGGGCGCGTTGAACCAGTTGGATCAACTGAAAGTGCATGTGCGCGGAGGCATCAACCATGGTCTGACGCCCATGGAAATCCGTGAAATCTTCAACCATATGTGCGGCTATGCGGGTTTCCCGCGGGCCCTTAATGCGATGAAGGTCACCAATGAAGTGCTGGCCGAACTGGGCCATGCGCCGAAGGAAGGAAAGCTGCCCCCGGCGGACCGCCTGTCCCTGTCCGAACGCCGCAAGCGCGCAGCGCCCGGCCTGGCCAAGCTTTCCGGCGGACAGCTTTTCGATAATCTCGATATCACCCTGAATGGCCTGGAAAAGCAAATGGGTCCGATCGGCATCTATGCTGTCGATTTCATTTTCGGGGATATCTGGGAACGCACCGAGCTTAACAAGCGCGACCGCAGTCTGATCGTCAATTCCTTCCTGGGTGCGCTGGGCCGGCAGGACGAACTGAAGATCCATATTCCCGGCGCCTTCCGCCACGGCCTCAGCAAGGAAGAACTCCAGGAACTGATCGTAACGCTCGCCGCCTATGCAGGCTTTCCGTTCGCTGTGGAGGCCATCCATGTCCTGCAAGAGCATCTGAAAAAGCAGGCCGCGTAAGCGCGATAAAGGCGCGCGCGTTAGAGCAGCCCTCGATTAGCTTTTGTCAGCTTGTGCGTAAGCTAATCGCGGAAAGCTGCTCTAACAGTTTGAAATCTAGGTAGTGAGGTGGCGGTTTTATGTTATGGCAAAGATTGTATAAAGATTGACATTTAGACTGTTTATGGGATAGCCTTCAGTGAAGGAGAATTCGATGCCTTCTATGAATGTTTCTTTGACAACCGAGTTGATGCAGATCGTCCAGCATAAGGTGCAAAGCGGGCTGTATAACAACGCCAGCGAGGTTATCCGCGAGGCGATTCGCCAGCTTGACACCAATGCGCAACTGCTTCACGAGTTGAAGCTGGCGCATTTACGCCAGGCGCTTGAGCCTGGAATGCGGCAGGTGCGGGCTGGAGATTTCGCGGACTATTCCATCCACTCGCTTCTCGCGGACCTGAACAAGTCCTCGCCCGCCATGTAATGGCGCGGTTTCGCTTAACGCCAGCCGCACTTTCAAGCCTAGAATCTATTGGCCGATATACAGAATCCAGCTGGGGCGCGAAGCAACGCAACAGCTATTTACGGGCGCTCGACAAACGTTTTCATGATCTGGCGAAAACACCCACAACAGGAAGGCCCCGCGATGAGTTATTCGCAGACCTGCGCAGTTTTCATCACCAAAAGCATGTTATCTTCTATCTTTCTCAAAACAGGGAAATCATTATTGTCGATATACTTCATGAACGGATGGAGCCGGGTGCGCGCTTGCGAAGGCCCCTTTAGAGCAGCCCGCGATTAAGTTGAGTCACGAAGTGATTCAACTTAATCGCGGAAAGCTGCTCTAACACATTAAAATCCAGAGCAATTTTCTTTATTAAGTTCGAGCCTCATGGCTCGAACTTAATGCGGATCGCTCTGGAATAACATTTCGACTAACTGCAAAAGCTGCAACTTGGGGAATCATTGTCACACAATGTGGGAAGTCACCGAGCCTCCAAAAACCTTGAATGCCATCGTCGCCAATACGGCGCGGCTTGGATTCATCATGGCGTCGGAACCAAAAACAGGTTCGCTGCTTCGCCTGCTCGCGGCGTCAAAACCTGCTTCCCGCATTTTAGAGATCGGCACCGGCACCGGCATTTCGGCCGCATGGCTGCTTGATGGAATGGACGCGGAATCGAGTCTGGTCAGCATCGAGAATGATACCGAGCGCCAGGCTGTTGCCAAAAACCATCTCGGTCACGACCCGCGGATTAGTTTCATCTGCCAGGATGGCGAGGCGTATTTGCAATCCGTTCAGGATCAGCGTTTTGATCTGGTGTTTGCCGATTCCTGGCCCGGAAAATTCAATGGACTAGATCTCGCGCTGAATGTCGTCGCCAGGGGTGGCTATTACATTATTGATGATCTTTATCCCCAGCCCGGCTGGCCCGAAGGCCATGCTCCGAAAGTCCCAAAACTGGTCGAAAAGCTTGAAGGGCATCAGGATTTTGTTTCCCTGAAACTTGACTGGGCGTCTGGCCTGATGGTGCTAGTAAGGGTGAAATAGGTTCAGGCCAGCCACCATAGAGGTCATTATTTGATCGCCCGCGGGCGCGGATAGGTGTTAATCTTCCTGAAATTGGGAGTGTCTACACTCTATACAGCGGGCGACTGAACAACCCGCAATCGGAGGAAACAGCCATGCATGATCTGGTTATTCGCGGCGGTACAATTATTGATGGCAGCGGCGGCGCGCGTTTCAAAGGCGACGTTGCCGTTGATAACGGCGTCATCTCAATTGTTGGAACGGTTTCCGGCAAAGGCAAAAAAGAAATCGACGCGACGGGCCTGCTGGTGACGCCGGGCTTTGTCGATGTGCATACCCATTATGATGCGCAAGTATCGTGGGATGCGTTGATCTCGCCCTCATGCTGGCATGGGGTAACGACCGTGGTGATGGGAAATTGCGGTGTGGGTTTTGCGCCCGCGCGCCCCGAACAGCGCGATGCGTTGATCGCACTGATGGAAGGCGTGGAAGACATTCCCGGTGCGGTGCTGACCGAAGGCATGAAGTGGGAATGGGAAAGTTTTGCTGAATATCTGAATGCCATTGAGCGCAAGCCCCATGCGCTGGATATCGGCGCGCAATTGCCGCATGCGGCGCTGCGCGTATATGTCATGGGCGAGCGCGCCATTCAGCGTGAGGCGGCGACAGATGCCGACATCAAAGAAATGGGACGCCTTGCCGCCGAAGCCATGCATGCGGGCGCGATCGGCTTTTCCTCTTCGCGCAGCCTTAATCACCGCTCGCGCGATGGCGATGTCATTCCAAGCTATGGCGCCGAGCGCAAGGAACTGGTCGGCATCGCCAAGGCCATGGGTGAAACCGGCAAGGGCGTGTTCGAAATGATTTCGGATTTCACCGATATGGATGCCGAGTTCGCCATCCTGCGCGACATGGCTGAACACAGTAAATTGCCCATGTCGATTTCACTGATCCAGTTTGATCAGCGCCCCGAAGGATGGCGCGAATTGCTGGACCGCATCGAGGGCGCGGCGAATGATGGCCTGCAAATGAAGGGGCAGGTTGCGGCGCGCCCGATCTGCCTGCTGCTTGGGTTGCAGGCGACGATGAACCCGTTCAGCAATCACGCAACCTATCGCACAATCGCCGATCTGCCGCTCAATGCGCGGGTCGCCAAAATGCGCGATCCGCAATTCCGCGCGCAGATTTTATCGGAAAAACCCAAAGGAAATCCATTACTTACGGGTATTTTCTATTCCATGCACAAGATTTTCCCGCTTGGCGATCCGCCAGATTATGAGCCACCGGTGGAAAAAAGCGTCAAGGCGCTGGCGCAGGCGCGCGGTGTAACGCCGGAAGAACTGGTGTATGACATGATTCTGGAAGATGACGGCAAGGCGCTGTTATATGCGCCGCTGGCCAATTACACCGCCAACAATCTGGATGTGTCACGTGAAATGATTCTAAGCCCGCACACCGCGTTCGGGCTTGGCGATGGCGGCGCACATTGCAGCGTGATCTGCGATGCGTCATTCCCGACTACGCACCTGATCCATTGGGGCCGTGATCGCACACGCGGTGAAAAGCTGCCACTGGAATATCTGGTCAAGCGCCAGACCCAGGACACGGCGAAACTGGTAGGTTTCCTGGATCGCGGTGTCATTGCGCCCGGCATGAAGGCCGATCTCAATGTTATTGACTTCGATAATCTGACACTGGGCGCGCCGCATATTGTGTTTGATCTGCCTGCTGGCGGGCAGCGGCTGATCCAGAAAGCCAGCGGCTATAAATACACCATCGTGTCGGGTGAAGTAACGTTCAAGGATGGAGAATCTACGGGCGCGCTGCCGGGCCGTCTCCTGCGTGGATGTCAGCCTGCGCCGGCCTTAAAGGCGGCGCAGTAATACTCTCAGTTCTGCCCCCGCAACATGTCTTTGTAAAAAAAGCCTGTTTGCGGGGGATGAGGTATCTTGAATAAGATGTACGGCCCGATGAACAGACCCGTGGTGTCATTCTGAGCGAAGCGAAGAATCCCCATCCATTTCGGGGAGATCCTTCGCTTCGCTCAGGATTGTGTGTTGAGGATGTGTTATGAGTGGCGTGGGTGGGCAACCGGTCAGGATGCGGTATTTA
>JBMOMW010000027.1:0-19400 GCA_049325255.1 Pseudomonadota bacterium
AGCCGGAAAACCCGCTAAAGTCGCAATCACAGCCATCATGCGAAAGCTCATCGTCTTGGCTAACGCCTTGCTCAAAGCGGATCGATTGTGGCAGCCAAATCATGCTTGACCATCACGGATACTCTATCTGAACACCTCAGGTACTATTTCGCGCCGCCATTCAGGCGTTCGCGCATTTCCTTCCCGGTTTTGAAAAACGGCACGCGCTTTTCATCCACCTGCACGGCGCCGCCAGTGCGGGGATTACGCCCGGTGCGGGCCGGACGTGTTTTTACGGAAAAGGCGCCAAAGCCGCGTAATTCAACCCGGTCGCCGCGGGCGAGCGCGCCGGAAATTTCATCAAAGATTGTGTTAACGATTTTTTCGATATCGCGTTGAAACAGGTGCGGGTTGGCAAGAGCAAGTTTCGTGATCAGCTCGGATTTGATCATGGCAGCACATCCATCCTCTCAATCATCCAGAAACGATCCAATGATTGTTAAGGTTGCCAGAGTGAAACCAGCCCGTCAAGGGTAAGTCTTTTCAGGTTAAGGCTTTTCTCCGCCCACCCAAAAATCATATTATTGATCAGCCTGCCCGGCAAAGTGGCGTCATCGCCATATGCCAGCGGCTCTACCGGCAATTTGCCGGAAATGTCTTTCTCTTTTTCCAGCCAGGCCCGCGCCTCCGGCAAACCGCCAATCTGGTCTATCAGCTTTACCTCCAGCGCCTGACGGCCGCTATATACCCGCCCGTCAGACAATTCCCGGGCGCGCTCAGGGGTCAGATTGCGCCGCTCGGCCACCAGATCAACGAACCACCGGTACGAATCATCGATCAGCATTTTAATGGCGGCGCGGCCTTGCGCATCCATCGGCTCAAAGGGGGACGGCTTGCCCTTCAGGGGACCGCTGGTGATCATCTCGATCCCGACGCCAATTTTTTTCAGCAGTTCACTGACTTCGGTATTTTGCATCAGCACGCCGATGGAGCCAGTGATTGTATTGCCGCGCGCAATGATATGGTCCGCGCCAATGGCCGTGACATAGCCGCCAGAGGCCGCAACCGTTCCCATGACCGCAACGACAGGTTTTTTCCTGGCCACTTCGCGCAGCGCCAGATACAGCCCTTCAGAACCCGAAGTCGTGCCGCCGGGACTATCGATAGTGACGATCAGGGCCTTGGCGTGCGCGTCATCAGCAAGATCAAGGATCGCCTGATCGCGTTCCTCGTCTTCAATGATGATGCCCAATATTTCCAGCTTTGAGATATGATCGCGGCTGAGCGTCAGCCCGCTCATGCTGGCGGCGATGATCGCAACCGCGCCCGTTATTCCAACAATGGCGGCAATGCGCCACAGCGAAAGATTTCGCCGCAGACGGCGCCGGTCAAGAATTGCATCCGGCTCAAATGACATTGCGGTTTTGCCTTATATCCAGGCCAGCCCCATAGGGGCTGGCGCTGTTTTTCAAACACCAGGGAAAGCCTCAGCTTTCCTTGTCTTTTGCACGAAGCGCCGCGCCAAGGATATCGCCCAGCGATGCGCCGCTGTCGCTTGATCCATATTGCGCCACAGCGTCTTTTTCCTCGTCGATCTCGCGCGCCTTGATGGACAGGCCAATCTTGCGCGTGGCCTTGTCCAGCGTGGTGATCTTGGCGTCGACCTTGTCGCCAACCGAGAAGCGTTCCGGCCTTTGTTCGGAACGGTCGCGGCTCAAATCCGCGCGCCGGATGAACGCCTTCATGCCTGTATCGCCAACAGATACCTCTATGCCCTGTTCCTGAATTTCTTCAACACGGACAGTGACCACCTGACCCTTGCGCAACGGACCATCGCCAGAGGTTGCGGTCTTCATCGGATCAGCGCCCAATTGCTTGACGCCGAGGCTGATGCGTTCTTTTTCCATGTCGACATCAAGCACTTTGGCTTTGACCATGTCGCCTTTATGAAAATCGGCAAGCGCTGCTTCTGGCGCCTTGTCCCATGACAGATCGGACATGTGCACCATGCCGTCAATGCCATCTTCCAGACCGATGAACAGACCGAATTCGGTGATGTTCTTGATCTCGCCTTCCACTTCGGAACCAACGGGATAGCGTTTGGCAAAGCCTTCCCACGGATTGTCCATGCACTGCTTGAGGCCAAGCGAAATGCGCCGGCGTTTCGGATCGACATCCAGCACCATCACTTCGACTTCCTGCGAAGTGGAAACGATCTTGCCCGGATGTACGTTTTTCTTGGTCCAGCTCATTTCGGATACATGCACCAGGCCTTCGACGCCCGGCTGCAATTCAACAAATGCGCCGTAATCGGTAATATTGGTCACCCGGCCCGTGAAGCGGCCATTAAGCGGATATTTGACATCGATGCTGTCCCAGGGATCGGTCTGCAACTGCTTCATGCCGAGGCTGATACGCTGCGTATCCGGATTGACCTTGACGACCTGCACCTTGATGGTTTCACCAATGGTCAGGGCTTCGCTGGGGTGATTGATGCGCTGCCACGCAATGTCGGTGACATGCAGCAGGCCATCAACACCGCCCAGATCAACGAAGGCGCCGTAATCGGTGATGTTCTTGACGACGCCGTCGAGGATCTGGCCTTCCTTGAGATTGACCAGCAATTCTGAACGCTGTTCCGCACGGGCTTCTTCCAGAACGGCGCGGCGCGATACGACGATATTGCCGCGACGCTTGTCCATTTTCAGAATCTGAAACGGCTGCGATTGGCCAAACAGCGGCGTCACATCACGCACCGGGCGAATATCAACCTGGCTGCCGGGCAGGAATGCAACCGCGCCGTTCAGATCGACCGTAAAGCCGCCCTTGACGCGGCCAAAAATAACACCGTCAACGCGCTTGGCTTCCGTAAAGCTGCGCTCCAGATCGGTCCAGGCTTCCTCGCGGCGGGCCTTTTCGCGGCTGAGCACCGCTTCGCCCATGGAATTTTCGATGCGCTCCAAAAACACTTCCACCGAATCGCCAACCTTGATGGAGGGCGCTTGTCCGGGGGCTGCAAATTCCTTCAGCGGAATTCGGCCTTCGGTTTTCAGTCCCACATCGATCATTGCGAAATCATTTTCAATCGCAAGGATCCTGCCAAGAATGACGGAGCCTTCTACGCTGCGCTGCGCTGAGAAACTCTCATCGAGCATTGCAGCAAAATCTTCTTTCAGGGGCGCCGCGCGCGACGCCAGGTTTGCATGAGCCAAGTTGTTCTCCTAAAACGACAATTTTTCTGGCCTGCCGGTTGGTTCCAGCGGTCTTGGGGATTCACATCATATCGGGCTGCGCCGTTAATACCATTAATCCGGGGAAAGTCAGCCTTGGGAGGCAATTTTGCCAGAGATAGCCGCGAGCGCAACCGCGAAGGCGTCGTCTATAGCCAAATTCGTCGTATCAAGCAAGTGCGCGTCTGCGGCGGGGCGCAGGGGGGCCACCGCGCGTTCCCGGTCGCGCCGGTCCCGGGTCTGCAAATCGGCCAGCACTTCTGCCTCTGTCGCCGCCTCGCCCCGGGCGGCAAGCTCCAGATACCGTCTGTGGGCGCGGGCCTCCGGGCTGGCTGTCACGAACAGTTTGACCTGGGCGTCCGGGCAGATCACCGTGCCGATGTCCCGGCCGTCCAGCACCGCGCCAGGGGCATTTCCAGGCGGGTTGGTGGCAAAACTGCGCTGAAACACCATCAGGGCCTGTCGCACATCGCCATGGGCCGCCACCTGGGACGCCGCAGCGCCCACCCTATCGGTACGCAGTCGTGGATCATCCAGCGCGCCCGCATCCAGCTTCTGGGCTGCCGCAAGCGCCGCCCGCGCATTCGCAGGGTCGGCCCCGGCCAGAAGCACCTGTAGCGCGACCGCACGATACATTGCCCCCGTATCCAGATAAACATAGCCAAAATGCGCCGCCAGACGCCGGGCCAGCGTTCCCTTCCCCGACGCGCCCGGCCCATCAATCGCGATTATAACTGGCTTGCTCATCGGGCGACGGCTTCGATAGCAGCCCCAAGCCCGTTCATCAGGGCGCGAAAGCCGGGAAAGCTGGTGTCGATCATCGCGCCATCATCCACTGTGATTGGATGTTCCGCCGCCAGCCCCGCTACCAGAAACGACATGGCGATGCGATGATCCATCCGGGTGGCGATGGTGGCGCCCCCCGGAATGGGCCGTAACTGGCCGCCCCGCCCCTCAATAATCAACCCGTCGGGCAGTTCCTGCACTGTAACGCCACAGGCCGTCAGGCCCGCTGCGATGGCCGCCAGCCGGTCGCTTTCCTTGACCCGCAGTTCGGCCAGCCCGCGAAATTCACTGCGCCCCTCGGCACAGGCGGCGGCAATCGCCAGAATGGGATATTCATCGATCATCGACGGCGCACGTTCCGAAGGCGGAACAATGCCCCGCAACGATCCCGCGCGCGCCGTTATATCGGCGGTCATTTCGCCACCCTGATCGCGCATGTTTTCGATGCGCAAATCCGCGCCCATTTCACGCAAACAATCAAACAGGCCGGTGCGCAGCGGGTTTATGCCGACATCGGTCACGGTTACATGCGAGCCCGGCGTGATCAGCGCCGCAACCAGCAGAAACGCCGCCGAAGACGGGTCGCCGGGAACCTGGAACACTGCCGGACGCAATTCCGGCTGACCGCGCAGACAAATGCGCCGTCCACCGCCAGGCAGATCATCCACAGAAATTTCCGCCCCCATATGGCGCAGCATGATTTCCGTATGGTCGCGGGTGGGTTCCGGCTCGATCACGATGGTCTCGCCCCGGCTGTTTAGGCCGGCCAGCAATATCGCCGATTTTGTCTGGGCCGAGGCCACCGGCAACTGATATTCAACCGGCATCACCGGATCAGCGCCGGTAACCGTCATGGGCAGGCGATGGCCTTCACGCCCCGCAAACTGCACCCCCATCCGCGACAAGGGTTCCACAATACGGGCCATGGGGCGGCGGTTCAGCGAGGCGTCCCCGGTAAATGCCGCCGTTACCGGATGCCCCCCAACCAGCCCAACCAGCAAGCGGGCCGAAGTACCCGAATTACCCATATACAGAATATCATCGGGCGCGCGCAGGCCGCCGACGCCAACGCCTTGCACCCGCCATTCCCCTGCCCCAACCCCTGCCCCTGCCCCTGCCCCTGCCCCTGCCCCTGCCCCTGCCCCAAGACGAATCGCATCGCCGCCCAGCCGGCGGATGGCCTCGGCCGTGCGCATGACGTCTTCACCCTCCAGCAGGCCCGTAATACGGGTCTGGCCCGCCGCCAGCAGGCCAAACATCAAGGCGCGGTGAGATATGGACTTATCCCCCGGCACCCGCACACGGCCCGCCAGGGGCCGCCCAGGGTTGCTGCATAAGGGGGATGGGGCGTCATATGAAGTGCTCAATGCCTAAACTCGTCTATTGCTGCGGGAATGGCCGAATTGGGCCTGTTTAGCACAGACTTTATGGCGCGCGACAAGCTAGTGTTTGCAGGGGCTGCGAATTTATCTTTGACATCGTGGCCAACCCATGGCTATGAAGCCCGCCTTATGGCAAATCTGCCGCCAGATATTACTGAAAGAGGAATTCGTGGCGAAACCGGAATGGGGAACCAAGCGGCAATGCCCAGCTTGTGGCGGGCGCTTTTACGATTTAGGCAAGGCCAATCCGGTCGTCTGCATCAAATGTGAGCATGCATTCGAGCCTGAGGTGCTGCTGAAACCGCGCCGGGTGCGGCCTGACGACAAGCCCATCGCGGACATTAAAAAAGCCATTTCACCGGATGACGTCGAAGAGGATCTGGATGACGATGCCGATACTGTCTCGCTGGAAGAGCTTGATGAGGTGGATGTGGACGACGATGATGATATCGCCGCAGTTGCCGACATTCCGGATATTGAGATAGATGATCTGGACATCGACGAGGATGGCGACGACAACACGCTGCTGGAAACGGAAGATGACGATGCCATTGACATCCTGCCAAAACCCAGTAGTGACGATTAGCCAGATTACTGGCCAGGACGAAACAGCGCCGCGATAATGTTTGCGGCGCAAAAGCATGGGGCTGTAGCTCAGTTGGGAGAGCGCTTGCATGGCATGCAAGAGGTCAGCGGTTCGATCCCGCTCAGCTCCACCAGTTTTCGTTCGAACAATTATTTATTTGAAGAACAATTGGTTGTTAGGCTTCTTCTTTCTCTTTGTAGCTATCCGGTAGAGACGCAACGCTAGGATAATTTTTTTCCATTTCGTTTCTGAGCAAAACTAACTGTTCATCGTGCTCACCCATACCCAGACATTTAGCTGCAAGACGACCAAATAATATGCCACGATAAATGTTCATGGTTAGTTGATCTTTGGCTTCAATGACTCTCGGAGTTTCTCTCATACCACGAATGTGATAACGTGCGGGATTCCCGCCGTATAATTCCATAATGTGTGGATATGCTCCGTGAACATACCCAGAAAATGTTTTATGAATCATGGTTACGGTATCTTTAAGTGCAGGAATCTGTTCGGGCGCACCAGAATCAATTTCTTTGCGGATTTTTTCTCTGGGAGTTCTGTGACGTTTGATATTTTTTAAGTCCGGCCCGGCCGCAAAATAATCTTCGAATTCTTCCTGATAAAATTCATCCAACGCAGTTTGCTGTATTCTGCTTAGTTCTCCATTTTCTCCGGGCGGCACCGTAAACAATAGGGCATCTTCGAATGCCTCATCCATGCACCGGCATAGGATATACATTTCCTGACAATGGCCTTTTTCAAATAAGGTCATTGCAGCATTAAGTAGGCTCAAATATCTAATCCCTTTTAAAAACATAAGAAGCAGATGACTCTGCTCCTCATATCGGAACTTCATAATATCGTTATCCCAGACAGGAGGCTTCAACCATTCCGATGCATGAATTGGGTGATAGATAGCCTCAAGCCTTTCAATGAGAGACTTCTGGTAATTAATTTCGTGTATGAATACATCCAACATTCAGATTATCCTTTTGCGACAATCTATCACCAAAAGGTATGCGCATAAAGCTATTCAAATTTGGAATATCAGCGAGTTTACGAGATACTCTTCTTTTTCACGCTTATCTTTCTCGTAGTGAAAAAGCATCCAGCCAATCTTCTGTAATTCCTCAATTAAGCGGTTCGATCCCGCTCAGCTCCACCAGTTCTTTTTATTTTTTACCCCCTAAAAACTCCAGAAAATCCGGGCCTCAGCGCCATCTTCCGGCAGATCTGAATTGTTCCGTCAGCGTATCGAGTCTGCCGACACTTAAATCGCGCAACGCCAGGTGTTTAGTCCCACAGTATGATGGTGCAAGATATAGCCATTTACGGAGGGACAAGCCATGGGACAAATACTACACAGCCGCGCCACAACGACAGCAGGCCGTAACTTACGCCCGCACCACGTAATCCTGAATCAGTGCTTCAGCGGGTAGTTGCATGCTTTCATGCAGATTGCGTACCATTTCCATCGTCAGTTTGCGTTTGCGGTTCAGCACTTCGGAAACGCGGCTTTTTGAACCAAGCAACGGCTCAAGATCCTTGCGCTCCATACCCAGTGCTTCCATACGATGTTGGATGGCCGCGATGGGATCGGGTGCGGTAATGGCGTAGTGCTTTGCCTCGTAGGCTTCAACCAGCGTCACCAGAATATCCAACTCATCGCCCTCTGGCGTATTGGCTTTCGCGGTCATCAGCGCTTTGATCCGCTTCAATGACTGTGCATGGTCTTTTTTCGTTTTGATTGGTCTGATATCCATCTTCCCCTCCTATATTTTCTGTGCATCAGCCTTATCATACTGCTTATGCGTTCCGACAAAGCGGATATAAACAACGCGGTAAGGGTAATTGATCCACACAATCAGGCGGTATTTGTTGCCAGCGATATTAAAGACAACTCGCCCTTCCTGTAAGATACTTGCATTTCCATAGGTTGCCTTCACCTCGCCCGGCGTTTTCCAATCCGCCTTTTTTGATACTGCATACCAGGACTTTAGCGCTTCTTCGCTATCGGGGTAATCTTCCCAGAAATCCTTAAGCGTTTTAAGCGCTATAATCCGCATGCCTTATCCCAGCTATACCATGTTCCCGTATTGGGAACAAGCCATATTTCCCATATTGGGAACTTATGAGAAAAATATCTGGAAATCAAGCCAACCCACCAAACCGGCAGCAGGCCACCCATTGCGGTGGCGATTTTAGAGAATGGCCATTTACAGTTAATGAGTTCATTTGGGATCATCTTCCGATGCTTATGGAAAGATTCCCGGCATCTGAATTACAGCCGGTTTTCGAAGAAATAAGCGATTGGCAGCGGCCTTTGAAACTCGTTTAATCTGATTTTTTTACCGTATAACGCGCCCCACGCCCTTTACCGGCCGCTACCAGATATTCCTGCTCTGCCAGTTTCTTAAGGTGCGCCTTGATCGTATTGCGGTTGGCTTGTGTTGCGTCCTCGATCTCGCGCACAGTGATCTCGCTGCGCGTATTGGCCATTTCCAGTATGGTGCGCGATAGCGCTGGCAATGCCTCGCGCAGGCTACGCTCTTCCTTCACTTTGAAGGCAAGGTTGTCTTTTTGCTTCACCATTGTTTTCAGGAAGAAGGTTAGCCATGCTTCCCAGTTCTGGTTTTCCGTGCGGATAGTTTGCTGCGTGCGGCGCAGTGCCAGATAGTAGTTTTCCTTGTTCGCCTCGATCACTGTTTCCATTGAGCTGTACGGCACATAGGAATAACCGGCGCGTAGCAATAGCAACGTAGTCAAAATACGCGAAAGCCTTCCATTCCCATCCTTGAACGGGTGGATGGCAAGAAACACCACGATAAACACCGCCACCAATAGCAGCGGATGCCGTGTTTCTTCATTCGCCTGCGCGTTGTACCACTCCACTAACGCCTTCATCATCAGCGGCGTTTCAAACGGGGTGGCCGTTTGAAATACAACGCCGATACTTTTGCCATCTGCGTCGAACGCTTCCACATGGTTGGTGACGTTCTTGTATGATCCACGATGCTCTGCATCTTTGGTGCTGTATTTGAGCAAAACGCCATGCAACTGCTTAATGTGGTTTTCGGTCAGGGTGATTTGATCGTAGCTTTCAAACACCATATCCATCGCATCAGCATAGCCTGCCACTTCCTGCTCATCGCGGGTAGTGAAGGATTTTTGCTCCAGCCTGGAAAGCAGCTTTTCTACCTGCTCGTCAGTGAGCTTTGCGCCCTCGATGCGGGTGGATGATCCAACGCTTTCAATGGTAGCAATACGCTTGAGGCTGCTTAGGCGGTCGGGCGCCAAGTCCTGCGTGGCTTGCCACTTACCCTTAAATTCATCTATTTTACTGATGTATTTAAGGATTTCCGTGGTGATGATGATATTTTTGAATTGGAGCACAATGCCTTCCGCATATCCATTTATACCCAATTATATCCATTTATCACCCATTAGCAAGAACAATATCCATTTATGTCCAATTACCTCCGTTTCATACCCATTTGCAGCCTATATTCTGTGAAAGACGCCAGCGCGCGCCATTCATGAACATTCTCGCCGGATATTTCCCCATGTGGCGTTTTGCCAATTACGCAATATTTTCTGATCTGGCCGCGAAGGTGACATGTCGGTTCCCGGGGATTATTTTTCTGCTCCTGCTATCCACTTCAGCGCATGCGGATGGGCCTGATAATCTGATGCCGCTGGACGCCACAATCTCCGCGCCCCCTGCCCCGTGGCGGCTGGTGCGGTTTGACAGGAAAATTCCGGCTACCCAATACCGTGTGCGCGAATGGGACGGGATCACCGCCATTGAAGCCGTGGCCGGCAAAAGCATGGCGCTGCTGGCGCGCCCGGTTGCGGTTGATCTTGCGGCGACGCCGGTGCTGTGCTGGCGCTGGCGGATTGATGCGCCGTTGATCAGCGCGGACATGACGAAAAAGGCGGGCGATGATTATGCCGCGCGGGTTTATCTGAGCTTCAGGCTGGTGTCTTCGGATATGTCGATTGGTACACGGATGAAGCTGAAACTGGGCCGTGAGATCTACGGCGCGGATACGCCGGATGCGGCGCTGAATTATGTCTGGGACAATCGCTATCCGGTGGGGACCGCACGCTGGAACGCCTACACGGATCGCGCCCGCATGATTGTGGTGCAATCCGGCGCGCAAAACGCGGGCCAATGGGTGGTGGCGCAGCGCGATATTCTGGCTGATTTTACCGCCGCATTTGCTGTGCAACCGGCCCAGCTTACGTCCCTCGCCATTGCCTCGGACACAGATAACACCCTTGAAACCGCCCATGCCGGATTTGCCGGTTTCCATTTCGTGCCGCGCGGACAGGCCTGCCCCTTTCCATGATTTGGGTAAAATCGCCATACCCGGTTCCATCCTATGCTATTATGGTTTAAATAGCCCTTTATCGTGCAGCCTTCGCGCCCCAGGACATACTAACCGGATAAATCCCGCCATGTGGCGTTATGCCAATCCCGCGATATTTTATGATCTGGCCACCAGGGCTTCGCCCTGGGCGGCGGGGATCAGTTTGTTGCTGTTGGGGCTTGGCGCCTGGCTGGGGCTGTTTGTCGCGCCGCCGGATTATTATCAGGGCGAGATCATGCGGATCATGTATGTGCATGTGCCCGCCGCCTGGATGGCGATGTTCTGTTACGGGGTGATGGCGGTATCAAGCGCCAGCGGGCTGATCTGGAATCATCCGCTGGCCTATGTCGCGGCCAAGGCCACCGCCCCCATTGGCATGGTGTTTACCGCCATTGCGCTGATTACCGGATCGATCTGGGGCAAGCCGGCATGGGGAACCTGGTGGTCGTGGGATGCGCGCATGACATCGGTGCTGATCCTGCTGTTTTTATATCTGGGCTATATCGCGCTGTGGAACGCCATCGAAGAACCGGTGCGCGCCGCCAGGACAACCGCAATTCTGGCGCTGGTCGGCGCGGTGAATTTGCCGGTCATCAAATTTTCTGTGGACTGGTGGAATACATTGCATCAGCCGGCCTCGCTGATGCGGGCCGATGCGCCGGCCATTCATTCATCCATGCTGATGCCGCTGCTGCTGATGGCGCTGGGTTTCACGGTGTTTTATGTGTGGCTGCTGCTGCTGCGCATGCGCGGGGAAATTCTGGCGCGCCGGGTGCGCGGATTGCGGCTGGCGCGGGTGCAGGCGGGGCAGAACTGAGGTGGAAATATCCTGGGCGATAAATGATTTTGCGGCCTATATCTGGGCCGCATGGGGCATTGCGGGCGCGCTGTTGCTGGCCATATGGCGCACAAGTGATAGTCTGTTGCGCCGTCAGGCGGCGCTGCTTGCCAAACTTGAGGCCGAAGGGAAATCATGACCCGTAAACATCATGACCCGTAAACAAAGAAGGCTTTATTCCGTGATCGGCGCCATGGCGCTGCTGGGCAGTGCGGTGGGTCTTGTTCTGTATGCGGTGCGCGACACGCTGGTGTATTTCTACAGCCCCACGGAAGTTGCGCAGAAGCATCTGCCGCCTGATCGCAATTTCCGCATTGGCGGCCTGGTCGAGGAAGGATCGGTCGTGCGGCATGCGGACGGCATGAATATCGATTTCGCAGTGACCGATCTGCAAACCCGCATCATGGTGCGCTATACCGGGCTGCTGCCGGATTTGTTCCGCGAGGGCAAAGGCGTGGTCGCCGAAGGCAGACTGGATTCGGATGGAAAATTTATCGCCAGCTCGGTACTGGCCAAACATGATGAAAATTACATGCCGCCCGAAGTCGCCGATGCCCTGAAAAAATCGGGCCAATGGAGAGAAGGCGAACCCACGCATTATGATCCACCCGAGGAACCAGAATGATCATTGAACTGGGCCATTTTGCGCTCATACTGGCGTTTGTGCTGGCGCTCACACAGGCCAGTCTGCCGCTGATCGGTGCGGCGCGCGGCAATGCCGCGCTGATGGCGGTGGCGCGCCCCGCAGCATTTGGACAATTGATTTTTCTGCTGCTGGCGTTCGCGGCGCTGATGTACGGATTTGTGACATCCGATTTTTCCGTGCAGGTGGTGGCGGCCAATTCGCATTCCGCCAAGCCGATGCTGTATAAAATTGCGGGCCTGTGGGGCAATCACGAAGGCAGCCTGTTATTGTGGGTTCTGATCCTCGCAATATTTGGCGCGGCGGTCGCGGGTGTTGGCGATAATCTGCCAGCCACATTGCGCGCGCGGGTATTGAGCGTGCAGGCGATGATCGCCACCGGATTTTTGTCGTTCATGCTGGCGACATCCAATCCGTTTACACGGCTGATCCCGGCGCCGCTGGATGGCGCCGGGCTTAATCCATTGTTGCAGGATCCGGGCCTGGCGTTTCATCCGCCATTTTTATATCTGGGCTATGTCGGATTTTCGATGGCGTTTTCGTTTGCGGTAGCAGCTTTGATCGAAGGGCGGGTTGACCCGGCCTGGGCGCGCTGGGTGCGGCCCTGGACGCTGGCGGCATGGTGCTTTCTGACCATCGGCATCGCCATGGGGTCGTGGTGGGCCTATTATGAACTGGGCTGGGGCGGCTGGTGGTTCTGGGATCCGGTCGAGAACGCGTCCTTCATGCCGTGGCTGGCGGGTACTGCATTGTTGCATTCGGCCATTGTCGTGGAAAAACGCGATGCGCTGAAATCCTGGACTGTGCTGCTGGCGATTTTGACGTTCTCGCTCAGCCTGCTGGGCACATTCATCGTGCGGTCCGGCGTGTTGAGTTCCGTGCATGCCTTCGCTACCGATCCGGCGCGCGGCGTGTTCATACTGGGCTTTCTGGTGCTGGTGACCGGCGGTTCGCTGACATTATACGCGATCCGCGCGCCCATCCTGAAGGGTGGCGGCATTTTCGCGCCGGTCAGCCGCGAAGCTGCATTGGTTCTGAACAACTGGCTGCTGGCGACGGCCTGCGCCACCGTACTGCTGGGTACATTGTATCCGCTGCTGATGGATGCGCTGAGCGGTGGCACAGACAAGGTGACGGTGGGGGCGCCCTATTATAACGCGACCTTCACACCGCTGATGGTTCCGCTGCTGATGATGATGGCGCTGGGGCCACTGATGAGCTGGAAACGCGGCGACCTGGCGGGCGTGCTGAGCCGGTTACAGTTTGCCCTGGGATTAAGTGTTCTGAGCATGCTGGTGGTCTGGTATCTGCGCGAGGAAGGGCCGGTGCTGGCGGTATTCGGCATTGGCCTGGGGGTGTGGCTGATTGGCGGCGCGCTGACAGATCTGGCCGAACGGATCAAATTATTCCGCGCGCCATTTGCCACGAGTTTTGCGCGCGCCGTCGGGTTGCCGCGCGCCAGTTGGGGCGCGATGCTGGCCCATGGCGGCGTCGGCATTGTGGTGCTGGGCATCACCGCCAGCACCGCCTGGACGGAAGAAAAAATCATCCTGATGCAACCCGGCGATGAAGCCACCGTCAGTGGTTATGTGTACCACTTCATCCGCGCCGAACAGGGGCCAGGGCCAAATTATACAGCGCTGCGCGGACAGTTTGAAGTCAGCAAAAACGGCGCGCCGGTGGTTAGCCTGGAACCCGAAGCGCGCAGCTATCCCACGCCACCGATGGATACAACCGAGGCGGCAATCTATCCGATGCTGAGCGGTGATCTGTTCGCAGTGATCGGCAATCCGCAGGGGGACAAGGGCTGGTCGGCGCGACTTTATTTCCGGCCGCTGCAATCCTGGATCTGGGCGGGCGCCATCATCATGACCATTGGCGGCGTGATTTCATTAAGCGACCGCCGCCACCGGGTGGGCGCGCCGCGCCGCGCGGCAACTTCAATCATCGGCGGCGCCCCCGCCCCGCTTGCGGCGGAATAACCATGCGGTGGCGCAGTTTTATTCCGCTGATCCTCGTTGGCCTGCTGGCGGCGGTGCTGTTTGTGGGACTGGGACTTGATCCGAAAATTGTGCCATCGGCATTGATCGACAAACCGGCGCCGCAATTTGATCTGCCGCCGCTGCCGGGGAAAGAGCCGGGGCTGATCGCCGCCGATCTGGCGAAAGGCCAGATTACGCTGCTAAATGTATGGGCGTCCTGGTGCGGACCGTGCCGCATTGAGCATCCGCAATTGATGGAAATCGCCAACACCACAGATGTCCGCATGATCGGCCTGAACTACAAGGATGATCCGGCAAAGGCGCTGGCGTTTCTGAAACAGCTTGGCGATCCCTTTGCGTCAGTGGGCGCGGACCGTACTGGCAGAGTGGCAATCGAATGGGGCGTATATGGGGTGCCGGAAACATTTCTGATTGATGGTAAAGGCCGCATCGTGATGAAACATGTGGGCCCCCTGCGCCCCGAAGATATCCCCGAAAAAATACTTCCGGCCATCAAGGCGGCGGCACAATGAAACGGCGGATTGTACGTCTGGCCATCGCATTCCTGCTGATTGGCGGCAGTCCGGCCTATGCCATCGCCGTCGATGCGGTGACATTGCAGGATCCCGCACTTGAGGCGCGGGCGCGCGCCATCATGCAGGGGTTGCGCTGCCTGGTATGCCAGAACCAGTCGATTGAAATTTCCGATGCGGAATTGGCCGGGGATTTGCGCCGCATTGTGCGCGAGCGGGTGGCGGCGGGCGATACGGACGCTCAGGTGCGCGCGCATCTGGTGGCCCGCTATGGCGACTGGGTGTTGATGCGCCCGCCCTTCAAGCTTTCGACGCTGGTCCTGTGGGCAGGGCCGCCAGTGCTGCTGGTGTTGGGGGGCATTGCCCTGTGGGCAGGCCAGCGCCGCCGGGAAGCCCCGGTTTTACAGCCCCTGACCGAGGCCGAACAGGCCAAATTGCGTGAAATAACCGCGCCTGATTAACCTTTGTTAAACCTTGCCCGAATAGTCTTGCCGCAACCATAAAAATAACCGGCAGAGCAAATTACATGGTCAATGTTCATCCATCCAGCCTGATAGGTGCGCAAGCCTATGCAGTCCAACTGCGCCGTCAGTATGGGCAGGAGGAAACCGCGCGCGCCATCAACCTGGATGACCGCCAGACCGGACGTTCCAACACTCAGGGAAGACGCGCCGCTTTTGAACTTGAGCGGAGCAAGGACAGGGACAACAAACCAGCACCAACCGCAGACGCCAAAGCCTATCCTGCACGCACACTGGCTGCGGGCAACCCGACCGTCGGTGACGTAACCCCCCGGTCAAATCCTCCCGCACGCCCGCTATTTTCAAGCACAAACCGCGAGGCGCCAAACCCCAACGCGCAGCTACGCAACACCCGCCCAGGGACGCATCTCGACATTACGGTTTAGAGGCGGTTTATTTACGGCGCTTGGCGGCAGCCTTTGCCGGAGCTTTCCCATTATCCATGCGCCCCATGGCGCGCAGGCATTCCAGCAGCACCGCCCGCTTGCTGGCGGGCACCGGCGCAATGACACGTTTTTCTGCATTGCGCACCTTTGCCGCCGTTGCCGCCAACTGGCGTTTGCCCGCCGCCGTCAGGGTAACGGAGTTGGCGCGCTGATCGCCCTCTGTGCGTTCGCGATCCAGCAGGCCGCTGGCGATCATGCGGGCAATCATGTCTGCAAGGGTGCTGCGGTCAATGCCGGTAGCGCTTACAAGATCGGTCTGGGTCTGGCCTTCATAGGCCGCCACAGCAGTAAGAACCACATATTGGCGCGGGGTCAGCCCGCTGATCCCAACCTCTTGTGTGTAGATGTTGGATGCCCGCTGTTCGGCGCGACGCAACAGATGCCCGGGCGAATCCGTCAATACCGGCTTGATCGTCTGTTTTTTGACAGCTTTTGCTGCTGTGCGTGGTGCTGCTTTTTTGACTTTTGCCGGTTTCGCCATGTGGATGCTCAGCCCCCTGATCAAGTTTTGTCCGTATGCACCATGAAGCGCAAAAGGTGATGCGCGAAATGCACTCATCAGCCTAGCGTTATATTCAACTGTATACCATAATTTTATTGGCGATTTTTATGCAACCGAAATACGCTGGGGACGCAAACTTTCTGGACACAGGACAACAGGGCATATGAGCAAATCTCCCACGCAACATCCCGCCACTATTGGCTTTGATTTTTCACACAGAACACCTGCAGGTGACGACAAAGAACGTCTGGTGTGCAATGGCTGCGGCTTCATAAATTATGTGAACCCGAAGATCGTGGTGGGCGCCGTGACGGAATGGGAAGGGAAAATTCTCATGTGCCGCCGCGCGATTGAACCGCGCAAAGGGTTCTGGACATTGCCTGCCGGCTTCATGGAAGAAGGCGAAACGACCGAGCAAGGGGCGATGCGCGAAGCGCGCGAGGAAGCAAACGCCGATCTGGAAATTTTATCGCTGCTGGCGGTGTACAGCATTCCACGCATCAGCCAGGTGCAACTGATGTACAAGGCGCGGCTATGCTCGCCCAATGTAAGCGCGGGCGTGGAAAGCCTGGAAGTTGCTTTTTTCGACTGGGATGAAATCCCGTGGAACGAGATCGCGTTTCCAAGTGTCGTATGGGCGCTCAATCACTATCGCCAGGTGCGCGATGTGACGCTGTTCGCGCCATTCGTAAATCCGGAAGGCGAAAACGGCAATTTTCCTATGGCCGGACAGGGCCTTAAGCGCCCGGATTGATTGACTTAATCCAGACGCTGCACCGGGTCGCCCATGGCGATCTGTCCGCCCTGCAACACTGATGCGTACAGTCCGAAATTATGTTTCCAGTCGCGCACCAGCGCACGCATGATCTGCGGCGCCTTGGGCAGATTGCCTTGCGCATGGGTGGTCATGGCGCAGCGCGGCGTGAGATAGTCAATGCGCATAACCACAGCGCCAACTCGTACGGTCGCACCAACAAGATCGTCCGACATTAGCGGCGCATCCAGATCATTAAGCACAATGTTGGGCCGGAACCGCGCCACATTGGCGTCCGCACCCGTCAGTGTTTCCTGCAAGCGCCCAAGCTCCGAGGCCAGAACAATATGAATGCTCGCGGCGTCAAAATACGTTCCCGGAACAGTTGCGTTCATTAAAACCTCAGCCGGAAATTTCGAGTAATCAGGCAAGGTTTCTTCAGCCTCCAGGCCGGCTACCTCCCTGACATAAGCCTCAAACATTTCCGGCGAGATGGGCGCGCGGGCAAAATGCGCTGTGTCCGTTGCCGGTCGCAACCCAAAAAGCGCGTGTGGCCTTCCGGTAAAATTTGAAACTAATGCGGAGCATTCCGTCGCGTCCGTGCGCACAACCTCGCCAGATGGAAAGGTTAAATCCGCATGCCCATCGTCACGCAACCTGGCCGCAATTTGCAGCAGCAGGGGATTGCGCTTGGCCGTGGAAATCTGGTTGCGCTCAACATCCCGGAACGCCCATAGCCGGTCGCCAACAATGCCGGATGTGAACACATCCGCAGCCTCCAGCGCTTCCCCGCCCAGCGATTTAACCGGATAGCGAAACAATCCGCCAACCGTTCCCAATTTTTCCTGCTGTGCCATTCAGGGGATAATCCTTGATTCTGTCCCGGTCCCATCATGCCGCGCAGGAAGATGGATGTAAAAATATTTTTTCCTTGATATGCGCGTAACCTTTTATGGGGCATCATCGAATGAACAGTACGAATATTGGAAATAGGTGGTGCGATGAAAAAACCTGTTATCGCCGTGATGGCGGCTTTTCTCTGGGGTCAGGGTGCATTGGCGGCGACAGACGCTACAGTCGCACTTGAGGGTGAACTGATTGACAGCTTTTGTTATCTTTCCGGCGTGATGGGCGGGCCGGACGCAACCGTTGGCACTGCGCACCATCATTGCGCGCTATGGTGTGCGGCGGGCGGCGTTCCTGTCGGTCTGCTGACCGGTGATGGCAAAATATATCTTGTGTTGGGGGAAGGCGACGACACCACCAGCGTCACCACGCCGGGCCTGTTTGAAAGCCAAAGCCACACGATCACCGTGGAAGGCCGCACCTTCGAACGCGACGGCATGAATTATATCGTTATTGCCAAAGTGCTGAAAGACGCGGGCATCCCGAACCACACCCACGAAGATTATGGCCCAATCCCTGAGGCGGCGGCGCCACCGCCAACCGCTAAAAAACCGTGAGGACAAGCACCATGATCAAACCATATATCCTATACGCAGCGCTTGGCCTGATGATCGCGGCCCCTGCCTATGCCGCCACAAGCTGGAACCTGACCGGCGAAGAAATCGCGCCGTTAACGGGCACAGTTGTAGATATACGCGCCGAAGTGACCGGTGAAGCCGCAGCCGATTGCGGCGGCGGCAAACATCAGCTTGGAATCAAGACCGCTGAGGGTAAACTGGTTCCGGTCATCAAAAACGCCCAGCCATTTTTTGGCGCGGCAATAGAATTGCTGCCGCATTGCGGCAAGACAGTAACGCTGGATGGGCTGTTTACCGGCCATTCCGGTTACAGGGTCTATGTTGTGCAGGCCGTGCAGTCTTCGGGCGCGACCATCAAGGCAACCAAAGGCGTGGCGAAATGGGCAAAAGACAATGGCTTTGATCCCGCAGGCAAAGAAGCCAGGGTCTGGTATCGCCATGATCCAAAAATCAAGGCGGCGATAGCGAAGGACGGTTATTTCGGTATTGGCCGGGAAGCGGATGAGGCCTGGCTGAAGGAAGAGGCCGAGTGACCGGACGCGCAATCGCTTATGCGGCCAGTCTGGCGTTGCTTGCAGGCGCCGCCGCTGCGCAATCCCATGATCACCATGGGCATGGAGCCAACGCGGCGCCGAAAGTCGCGCCCAGCGGGGATATTGGTCCGTTTCCCGTTAACATTGGCGGGCCGTTCCAGTTGACGGATGCGGACGGCCGCAGCGTAAACAGCCAGCAGGATTTTACGGGCCGCGTGGTGATGCTGTTTTTTGGCTATGCGCGCTGCCCCGGCATCTGCCCGACCGCGCTGGACGCCATGGAGGCGGCAATTGATCTGCTGCCCGGGGAAAAAGCGGACAAGGTGCAGCCGGTCATGATCACCATCGATCCGGGGCATGACACAGCGGAAATTCTACGCACGGAATTCTCGCGCGAGCATCCCCGCATCATGGGATTGACCGGCAGCGAGGCGCAAATCAAGACCGCCACAGATGCTTATAAAATCAACAAGGTGCTGGTGCATACCACCGAAAAGGGCGAGCCGGTTTACGCCCACGGATCATGGATTTATCTTCTCGACGGCACCGGCGGCCTCAGCGCTGTCCTCCCACCGAATGCCTCAGCCGAGGACATTGCTGTGGCTGTAGGGCGCCGGTTGCGGCCTTCCGCGCACCAATGATCCGTTGTCCTGAGCGAAGCGAAGGATCTCAGGCAGAGTATGCCGAGGGAGATCCTTCGTTTCGCTCAGGATTGTGTGTTGAGGATGTGTTATGAGTGGCGTGGGTGGGCAACCGGTCAGGATGCGGTATTTACGACCGTTGTCATCATGGTCTCCCACCCACGTTTCTCCTAACCGCTTGAATGGT
>JBMOMW010000028.1:0-19285 GCA_049325255.1 Pseudomonadota bacterium
TTCAAAATTCAAGACGCTGCTGCGAAAAGCCGCTGAACGAAACCGCGACCAGCTCTGGCAACGCATCGGCAAACTGCTCGATCTCTTCCACCCCGCAGAATGTCAAAACTACATCCGCCATGCGGGACACGCTTCAATATGATCACAAAGTGCTCTAATTCAAGTTCCTTGTTGGGTGTCTTTTGGGTCTTCTTCACGAACACCCTGACAATGACAACCCGCCGCCCTGTCGCAGTGACGTAAATAGCCCGTGATATGCCGGTTCATCCCTTGACACGGATTTCCCAAAGCTTGCCTTCGAGATGCTTAACTGTGTCATGCGGTAATTGGTCCAAGCCCATGGCTTCAATCAGGTTCGCCACCCGGACCAATCGTGCCCGCAAGTCCTTTGGAAGTGCGGTAATCTCTGCATCGACGGCAGTGTTAAGGGTTTCTACCGTCCACATCCGTTTATCATATCAAAAATGATATAATTCAGTCAAGCTCATAATCGGCGCCATAACCTCACCCGACCCCAATATTATCCAGCAACCGGGTTTTTCCAATGCGCGCGGCGACGATCAGGCGGGCGGGGCGTGTACCAATGCGGGGGAGCAGCGTTAAATCCTCGGCGTCACACAGTTCAAGATAATCAACACTATCAAAACCGCCGCGCAGCAATTCGGCTTGCCCCCAGGCAAGGTGCGCCGCCGCACCCGATCCATCGGACAGACGCTGCGCCACTGCCTGCAAGGTGCGTGGGATGGCCAGCGCCTGTTCGCGCTGGGCGGGGCTG
Organism: Pseudomonadota bacterium; assembly: GCA_049325255.1. Lineage (GTDB taxonomy): Bacteria > Pseudomonadota > Alphaproteobacteria > UBA11222 > UBA11222 > UBA11222. The sequence goes on from JBMOMW010000028.1 coordinate 776, forward strand.
AGATAGACATTGCGCGACGATAGCGCCAGACCGTCCGCTTCGCGTACCGTGGGTACGCCCACAATCTCGGTTGGAATATCCAGATCGCGGGCCATGCGGGTGATGGTTTTAAGCTGCTGATAATCTTTCTCGCCAAAGAACGCGGCGTCGGGCAGCACCTGTAACAGCAGTTTGGTGACAACGGTGGTTACGCCCTGAAAATGTCCGGGCCGCGCAGCACCACACAGGCCTTCGGTCAGGCCGGTGACATTGACCGTGGTCGATGTGCCAGGCGGGTACATGATATCGACAGTGGGCAGATACACCAGATCGGCTTGCGCTTTTATAAGCTTGTCCAGATCGGCGGCTTCGTTGCGCGGATAGGCGTCGAAATCTTCATTGGGGCCGAACTGCGTGGGGTTGACGAATATCGACACCACTACTTTGTCACAGCGCGATTTCGCGGTTTGCACCAGCGTGATATGGCCGTCATGCAATGCGCCCATGGTCGGCACAAAGCCAATGCGCAGGCCCTGCGCCCGCCAGGCGCGCACCTGCGCGCGCAGATCCGGAATGGTGCGAACGGTCGCGATAGCCGGATTGCCCATCCGTTACACCATTATCATTCCGTGAACAGATTAACCTGCAATTTGCGTCAGGCGGGGTTTTGCCGCAGACTGTTTCTGCTTATACACATTTTTCTGCGCCGGAAATTCGCGCCTGCGCACGGCGTTCGCATAGGCGTCAATGGCGCGCCGGGTTTCGCCGGCCACATCGCCGAACACCTGCACGAATTTGGGAACATCCTGACCAAACAGGCCCGTCATATCTTCGCTAACCAGTATCTGTCCATCGCACACGGACGAGGCGCCAATGCCGATGGTGGGAATGTCAACCCGAGCGGTAATGTCTTTCGCCAGATCTTCAACCATGCCTTCCAGCACAACACAGAATGCGCCTGCTTCGGCGATGGCGATGCTGTCATCGAGAATGGCTTTGGCTTCGCGTTCGCCATGGCCGCGTGAACGATAACCGCCCAGCGTGTTGACCATTTGCGGGCGCAGGCCCGTATGGCCCATTACCGGAATGCCGCGTTGCGAGAGGAAATGCACCGTCTCGGCCATTTCGCGCCCGCCTTCAAGTTTGATCCCGGCGCATCCCGTTTCCGCCATCACGCGCGCGCAATTGCGAAATGCGGCCTCGGGTGATTCCTGTGTGGCGCCGAATGGCATATCCACAATCACACAGGCGCGTTTTGAACCGCGCATGACCGCCTGGCCATGGGCGATCATCATATCGAGCGTAACCCCCAACGTGCTGTCCATACCGTACAGCACCATACCCAGTGAATCGCCGACCAGCATCAGGTCAACCACTTCATCCATCATGCGGGCCATGGGCGTGGTGTAGGCCGTCAGGCAAACAAGCGGCGTGCCGCCCTTGCGGGAACGAATGGCCGGCGCCGTGATGCGGCAAACGGAAACGGTCTTGCTCATCTTGAAGTCTCCCTGGAACCCGCCGGTCTTCGCCGGTTTTCGGTCAAGTCAGGTGGGGAATATAGTCATTATTCCATCATAAAGCGATTCATATGTTTGGTAGAAAACAGATTTTTATCAAATCAACGGATAGCGCCCCGTCGATAGAGTTGATACAGCAACCGGGGGGCGGCCAATATGGGATGGCGATGCTGCCAGGGGCTTAACGCCAGCGCAACGCCGGAATGGCGCTCTACCTTCCAGAGTAAATAATCAACGCCACCCTCAAAGGTAAACGCCCCTTTGCAGAGCCGCAGAATGGAAAGGATTTTTCCCGCATAGCGCCGTAAAGTCCAGTGGCCATGCGCGGCGCCGGGCAAGGGATGCGGTGAATCTAATTCAAGCGCATTAAAAATCCCGTCATAATAGTCAGGATCATTGTCATAGATAAGCTGTGGCCGGTTGCCCCGTTCCACACGCAATTCCGCGCCATAGGTCAGGGTGAAAAGCCGGGTCCAGAAAACGGACGACGCGGGGGAGGCTGGCGTGCAGTGCAGCGCCCAGCCGCATGCGGTGTGCACGGCCTGCATCAATGCTGCTATGACCTGCTTTTTTGCATCATCATCGGCGGCATATAACAAGGATGAAGGCTGGGTGAAGCGCGCCCACAGCGTGGTGTCGATGGAATTCGGGCGCATCCGCCTTGCAAATTGATCCAGTGAAATGACGGTTACTTTTGCGGCAACAGGAGAGGCCGGATCGCCCGCACGCATGAACGAGACATCGGGCGGCATCAGCCTGTTCATCAGGGTACGGAACAGGGATGCGTGATAGTTGCGATAGCGATCCACCAGCACGTAGAAATCCAGCACCCCTTCGGGCTGATCAGACCGGCGGCAGGAACCGTAAAACAGAATTGCCCGCACCGCGCCGCCATGTGCGGCAAGAATGGCGTCCACCACCATTTGCGCAGCGCTGTTGGCGGGCTGCGTCAGCGTGGTTTCAAGCAGCGTGATCAGTGAAGGGTTTGGGGCAGTGTTCATGGATGCACAAAATCCATCGTGCGGCGGGCGGAAAGTTCGATCAAACCGGAAGGGCCGGGATCAAACAATTCACCGTCCACTGTAAAGCGCGATGTCAGGCGTAGCGTCAGGTGATCGGCGCTACCGCTGCGATATCCGGCCGCCTCCATCCATGGCCGTGGGCGGCCGCGCAATACGGGCAGCAGCGCGGATACCAGACGCACGGGCGGACCATCAATCACGGTATAGCGGATCGCGCCGGTGTGTGGTCCCCAGAACGGGTTCAATCCCATGGTGATACGTTGCGAACTTGTCGCCAGCATGATGAACTGTTCGCCGTCCTGCACCAGGGCGCCATCGGCGGTCAGGGTGGTCACTGAATTTTCACCGGCCTTGCCGCGCATGGTCCGCACAACCATGGACGTTATCGTCCATGCCACCGCCAGCCCATGATACAGACCCAGCGCATTGGCTTCCGTTTGCGCCAGTTCGGTCCCCCGCGAAAAGGCGCCCGCGCCAAAAAACAATCCGCAAATGGGCGGGGCGGGGCTATCAAAACGGGTAATCTCCAATATCGGGCGGCTGACTTTGTTCCGGTCCAGCAGGCCTTTGCTGGCGGCATCAAGAATTTGCCGCAATCCTTCCGGCCCGTGGGTTACGGAACCCACATCATAGGCAACCATATTTGTCTTGCCGCCGGGAATGATGCTGAGTGCGGGCCGCCATTGCGGATCGATCTGCCATAGCGCGGTCAGCACATCGCGTACAGTGCCATCGCCGCCATTGATGGCGATAATATTTGCGCCCTGCTGTTTGAATTTGATGAGCGTGGCCAGCAGTTCCGCCTGTGTTCCAGGCTCGGCGAACCCCGCAAAAAAATCGCATTTCGATAAATCGCGCAGCGCTGCCGGTCCGCGCAGATTGCGGTGACTTTTCGGATTGCTGATAATGGCCAGCCGGTTCAACTTGCCAGCCAGGAACGGATAGGTTCACGGCGCAGCCGATAGCCGATAGCCTGACCGATTTGGGCGAAATGCACGCCAATACAGGCCAGCGTCCAGATAGCGACAAGGATCATACCGATATCCGGTCGCCCCAGCAGGGCGCCGATCATAAGGATGACAAGATTGGGATTGCGCCGCGCATTTATCAGGCGAAAGCGGCTGTCAAAGGGCCGCCACACATGCGGCGTGATGCCAAAAAACAGTTCGAATGCCCCTTCCTGCAACCGCTGTATCACATAGCCGCCAATCACAATGGCCGTAATAATATCACTCTGCCACAGGCTGCTCCCTGTTGCCGTAATGCCTGCAATCCATGCCCAGTACCAGAATGGCGGATGGACCAGATCAATGCCGTGATCAAAAATATTCCCAAACGGGCTGGAATTCACCGTTACCCGCGCCAGTTTCCCGTCCACCGTATCCAGAAATGTCATGCCCCACGCCGCCGTCAGGCCCCATCCGAACAGGCCGTCAGCGAATAAAAAATATGCCAATATCGTCAACACCCCACTGGCCGAGGTTACCACATTGGGCGTGACGCCGGTTGCCGCACAGGCGCGGGTGACATGATAGGCTGGCCAGGGCCAGACATATTTCGTCACAATATCGGTAACACCCTTATAGACAGCCCCAAACAGATAGCGTTCGATCTGGCTTTTGGTCGTTGCGGTGATGGGCATGATAAAGGCTGTTATCCGTTTTTTGGTCTCGTGGTTGTAATCTTCGGCTTCCGACAGGTTTAATGGGGTGGCGGTCAGGCCATCGGGCAGCCCAATTTTCTCCAGGGGCGCCGTGCGCTGCATGATCTCTGCCATGAAATCAGCATGGGGCGCCGGAATATGTGCCGCCACCAGATAGCCAGAGACCGGATCCGTCAAATATTTCCCTGGGCTTGCAATCAGTTTACGCAGCAAATTGTCTTCGATCAGATAGCCGGCATGAACCAGCACCACATACGGCCCGGTATTATCTGGCGCAGTCCAGGGGGCAATGCCGGTCATGCCAAAGCCATGTAGGGTACGGGTAAGCCGCGCAGCCCCGCCCAGCCCCCAGATCGGCACAGGGGAATCGCCGACCAGACGGATTGCAGCATTTTTCTCGGAATCAGACATCAGGCGGGCGGCTTTCTATAAGTGGACCGAAGCCCCACTTATACAAACGGGGTGGCAAGAAAGCCAGTTGAAGCCTTATATAGGGGGCCAACGGATTCATCCGGCCGGATATCACCCTAAATCAGAATTTTAACCATACAATGCCAGAGACTGACGCATCGTTGACCGGTTGTTCAGCCTGTCCCGCATGCAATGCGGTGGCACGCAGCCGCTATTGCCCGGACGGACAGTGGCCGCTTTTTACCTGTGCTGTATGCGGGCTGATTTATCTTGATCCGATGCCGGGGCCGGCGGCATTGGCAGCACTCTATCATAACGCCTATGACGGTGCGCAAACCGGCTATTTTTCCAAACCGGATTCGAAGCTGCGCCGTAGCCTGACCCGCTTGCGAATTATTCGGCGATACAGAAAAACAGGCGGCGGCAATTTTCTGGATATAGGCTGCAATGGCGGTTTCATGGTAGAGATGGCACGGCGCACGGGCTTCAACGCCTGGGGGATTGAACCGGATGCGGTGTCGTTGGGCTACGCCCGCAAACATTTCCCGGACAATCAGTATTTTCATGGACTGATTTCAGATTTTGATCCCAGGGACGCCAGCGAAGCGCCCATCAGATTTAGCGTGGCCTATTGTTCCGAAGTGATCGAACATGTTCCGCAGCCGCAGGATTTTCTGCGCGATATATACCGGCTGCTGCTGCCCGGTGGTTTGCTGTATCTGACGACGCCGGATATTTCGCACTGGCGGCGTCCACGCAATCTGGCGAACTGGGACGGCTTCTGTCCGCCATCGCATGTGCTGTATTTCAGTCCGAAAAATCTGATTTCTCTGGTGCAGCGGTGTGGTTTTGAACTGGTAAGCCGCCGTCCCGCCTGGAAGCCCGGCATTAAACTGGTGTTGCAGCGTCCTGCCTGAAGGCTTCTGGGCAGGTCAGCCAGCGTGCCCCGCCGCCGGGCTGACAATGTGGTGCGATCGTATGCAATAGCTGCGTCAAAAATTCCCAGGCGCCGGCATTCTGCGCCAGATGGTGGGTCAGGATCCCGGTTGGTTCCGCGGGGTCAAAACCATGCGGAATGGGTTTTCCCAATATGAGCGTTCCCGGCGGTATTTGCGGGTATAGACGGCGTATGCGCAACAATGCAGTCAATTCTTCCAGCACGGCGTCCGCTGGCCGCTGCCCGCGCAGGTCATGCCAGTCAATCGCATCAATGTGGCAATTGGTTTGCACCAGACCCGGCGCCGGAAAGCGGTTTGGCGCGGGGCGAAAGGCCGACACACCACAATAGCCAAGCTGCGGCAGATGCGCGGCAAGATTATCATCCAGACGGTTCCATGGCGGCGCCAGTACGGGCAACAGCTTGCCGCCAAACATTTCGCGTAATATGGACAATCCGTCGCCAAGCTCTGCACACATTGTCGCGTGATTGCGATGTGCGCCAAACTCGGCCTGCTTTTCTGCTGGCGGCGCATGATTGATATGCGCATAGCCATGCACGATAGGGGTCACATTTTGCGCCTGCCCAATCATCTGCAACAATGAGGCATCGGCAAGGCGCGGTACAACGGCAAGCGCCAGTGGCACGGTAAATTTTTCAGCCAGTTCCAGTAATTGGGTCAGCGGCGCACTGCCTTTTGTCGCGTCATCATCACGCCACCACAGGCTGGCGGTGCGTCCGGCATCCGCCCAGGCGGACAGTTCTGCATCCAGCGCCGCCCTGGCATTCCCACACTCAGCCATTCAGCTTCTCCCGAAGGAGGCGGGCGGTTGCCGGGCCGCCGTTCAGATCAGGTAGAGGCAGTTGCATATTTTTTTGTGTAAGCGCCTGATCAATGGCTGCGGCCAATGAAGCGGTGCTTAAATTCCTTGCAGGCAAAACAACAACAAGCCCTGCGCGCGCAAGCGCCTGCGCGCGCAATGTCTGCTCCTGTTCGCGCGCTGTCGCAAACGGAACGATCACGGCGGGCGTCTGCGATATGGCCCTGGCCTGTAAAATGTCCATTACTGTGTTATAGCCCCCCTGACTTACCGAACAGGCGCAGTTGAGTAGCATCTGCGGAAAATCGGGCCGCGCCGCTTCTACTACTACGCCTTCCGGGGCATTGTTCTGTAGCGTCTGTAATTGCCCATCTGGCGCATTACCGCCAATTAACAGCCGCCACACTTTATTCCCCGCCTGTGTTGATAGCGCCCGGGCCTGTATTGCCGCCGTCAGCAATGTTTCGCCCACCGCGCCGCCTCCAGCAGATATGGTTACTTCGTCTTTACCGGCAAGCCCCGCATCTGCATGGAGTGTGGCGGCTGTCACATAACCGGTGTAAATAATTTTTTCGCGGAGTTGCGCAGCGGCGGGATAAGATTCTTCAAGACGAATGAAATTCGCATCTCCATGCACCAATATGAAATCGAAATAATCCTGCGCACGGGCGATGACTTCCTGCGTACGGCCAGGCTTGTCTGACGGGATCAAAATATCGCGCACAGAAGATACAATCAGCGGGGCGGGTTTGCGCGCCTGGGCGGCCTGCAGCAAGGGCAGCAATTCGAAACCAAACTGCCGCCGCCCAAAAGGGAACATCTCGATGATGAGCGCATCAGGCGCACAGTCCGTAAACGCCTGTAATAATGCCGTTTTGCGCTGTTCGCGCCAGGCGTCATCAATGGGCTTGCCCGTGTGATCCAGCAGACCGGAAAATTCCGCATCGGCCGTACGCACCGGCGCAAGCTGGATCATATTGGCCCCATGCGTGCCGGCGTGGGGATGCGGCATGCCGCCGCTGACAAGCGTCACCGCCATTCCGGCATCCTGCAGATGCCGGGTCAGGCGCAGGGCGCGTTCCAGATGGCCGATGCCCAGCAGATGCTGCACATAAAACATGATCCGTTTACGGATGCGTGTATCAGCCATGCTGCTGCTCGAACGGAATATTCATTTCAACCGGCACCACCATACCCGTTGCACTTGCATCGAACAGGTGAACCGCATTCCAGTCCAGTTTAACGAGCGGCTTTTCGAGCATATCCCAGTCATAGGCCAATGCGAGCGCCGCACGGATCACGCCCTTGTGGGTAAGTGCAGTTACAGGTCTGCCGGGATTGGCAATATCCCTGAACCAGGATTTCAGCCGCACCTGAACCTCAGCGGGGGATTCACCGCCAGGCGGACGAAAGTGCAAACCGCGCCCTTCATTTTCCTGCATGGCATTGCCAAAACGTGCGCGCAGGTCAGGAAGCGTTTCGCCCTGCCATTCGCCCCAATGCATTTCGATCAGCCGTGGTTCTATCGCGAATGCACCGGGACCAAGAATGCGGGCCGATTCAACTGCGCGAAGCAGCGGGCTGACATGCCAGCGGCTGCCCCGCACAATGGCGGGAACGCGCAGCGCCTGCAATGCGTTGCGTCCCTCCTGGCTAAGCGGCAAATCGGCGCGCCCCTGGATGCGGCCATCATTGTTCCATTGGGTCGCGCCGTGGCGGATGAAGGCAATAAAGGTCATAAAGTTATTTTTTCCGATGCCATAACCGGTCCAAAATACGGCGTGGGCTCGGGCGCGGGCGCGGGCCGGGGCGAACCGCGAGCAATCCGTCATTCAAAATGATGGCGGCCTTTTCCATGCTGCGCATGTTGCCAACAAAACGTTTTGCGGTTTCACCCATCTGGCGGCGCGCTTCGGAATCAGAAATCAGAAAATCAATAACACCCGCAAAGGCGTCTGCATCCCCTTCCGGGGTAAGAAAACCGGTTTGCCCATCCAGCATGACATCAGGAACGCCGCGCACCTTGCCAGCGACAACCGGCAGGCCGGCTGCCTGCGCCTCCAGCAGCGCCATGCCATAGGCTTCGCCCGCTGCGGGCCACACATAGATGTCTGCGTTTGCATATATATTCGGCATTTCAATTTTCTGGCGTGCGCCCTTGAAATGCAGCCGGTCCTGTCCAAGCGGCATGAGTGCGGCCTGCACCTCTGTGCGGGCGTTTCCATCCCCTACGATTGTCAGACTCCAGTCCTGGCGTTTCACGCGCGCCAGATAGTCTGCGAGTCTGCGATAGCTTTCCAGTTTATCGCCGGGGCGCATCATGCCAACAGCCAGCAAGCGCACGGGTTGCCCCGGTTGTAAATCATTGCGCTGGGCTTTGGCATAGGGTTTGGGATCAAGAAATGGCGGCAGATCACGATGCTTTTGTGCGGGGTTCAGAATTTTATCGATGCCCTCTGCGTCAATGCTGGTCATTGAAAAGATCAGATCGGCGCTTTTGATCGCCAGTTCCGCACCTTTGTGTCCAATTGACCAGGGGCCTTCCGCCCGGCTTGGGGCATAGGACGCCTCCGCAAGCACATAGGGAATATCCAGCGCCTTGGCGACCAATGGCCCAATCCAGTCGGGTGACTTGTAATAGACGTGATAGCTGAACCAGATTTCGGGTTTTAGATCTTTTTCACGGGCGCGATAGCGCTGGATCACCCGGGCGGCTTCGCGTTCTGCACCCTGAAGTAATTTTTCCTGTAGCGCCGGGTCGCCAGCGCCTTCATATGCGCGAAACGACGAAGCAACTTCCACCTCATGGCCTGCCATGATGCAGGTGTTCATCAGTAGAATCGCCATTTCCCGATCCCCGGACGGGGTCAGATCATCTGGCGCTTTCATTGGAGCATAAAATGCTATGCGCATGTTGATGTGCCACTACTCATGTTAAAACGTTCCGCCAACCGATCAATTGTATGCTGCATCTGAAAGTGGTTTTCCAGCCGGCTCCTTCCCCGTCTGCCCATATCCGCGCGGCGCTTCGGATCCCGGATCAGGTGCGTCAGCGCCGCTGCGAAGGCCTGTGCGTCATCCGGCGGGCATAATAGCCCTGTCTCACCATCAATTATAAATTCTGGAATTGCCGACAGGTTGCTGGTGACACAGGCCAGCTCCTGACTTTGCGCCTCAAGCAGCACGTTCGGGATGCCGTCACGATCGCCATCCGGTCCCACCCGGCAGGCAAGGGCGAACAGATCGCTTTCGCGCAGGGCGCTGATAATCGCGGCCTGATCAACCGGTCCGCACCAGGTGATGTGTTGGGCAAGCCCAAGATTTTGCGCCAGCGCCTTGAGTGCGGCAAGTTCGGGGCCGCCGCCCAGATGCTGTAACCGCCAATGCAGATCCTTCGGCAATAGCGTCAGCGCGCGCAGCAAAGTATCAAAGCCTTTCTTTGCGACGGCCCGCCCCACGCTGATCAGCCGCACTGCGCGATCGGGTGTGCTGCCGTCACGCGCAGAATGCGTTGCCGGGGGTGCAGGAAAGCGGCTGAGGTCAAGTCCGTGATATACCAGTTCCACGGTAGATGCCCCCCCTCGCGGACCTAGCGCATTGAGATAGTCTGTGCCCGCCGCCGTGCAACTGACACCCCAGGCGCAATCGGAAAGTTTTTCACGCAATTCCCATTCGGGCGTCGTCCAGATATCCTTGGCATGTGCGGAAAAGCTCCAGGATAATCCGCGCAGGATCGCCGTGTAGCGGGTGACCGATCCTGGCGTATGCAGAAAATGTGCGTGGATATGATGGATTTCTCCATCCAGTTCGCTTGCCAGCACCAGCGCCTGGGCAAAGCGGCGCGCACGATTGGGCGTCAGGTCGCGGCGCAGATCGCGCAGCCATATCCGCAATGCGCGTGAATATCCCGGCATTTGCCGCGCCACGATCCAGCCGCGTAGCACCCGCATCGGATCATCGCGTACATATTCCGGCAGATAATTTATGGCCGCGCGAATATCTCCATGCATGGCATGGGTGCTGGCATCGGTGGGATGGCGCAGGGAAATAATCACTATCGGTATGCCGCGCTGTTCCAGCGCCAGAATTTCCTGGGAAATAAAAGTTTCTGATAGTCTGGGATAACCCTTTAGCACAAAAGCGATGGGGGTGGCTGGGCTAGGCATGACCTGGCGTATCCTTTGCACGATGCTTCGCCTGCCATGTGATTCTGGTTTCGGGTTTTAGAGATGCAGCCGCGATGTCCGCAACTTTTGAAAGACCTTCGTTAATACCTGTGATTGACGCATGCGAGGGCGGGGCCTGCCCGGGCAAGGCCAGTAGCGCCGTCAGCATGACTTCGGGGTCGCGTATGCCTGCGCCATCTTGCGATGGATCGGTCAGCATTGTGATCAACCCCAGATCGCTGGCGCGTTCAGCGCGGATGGTTTGTTCTAGGCGCGGTGTTGCGCGCGGTACAATCAGCGCGGGCTTGTCGCGCGCCAATATTTCGCAAAATGTGTTATAGCCGCCCATCGCCACGATGCCTGCCGCCCCTGCCTCAAATTGCTCGATATGGCTGTCGAAGGTCAGTATCGTCACTGCGGGTAGGAGCGCCGCTCGGTGCGTGAATACAGCCTGCGCATCGGGGTTCATGAATGGGCCAAGCATGATCAGGGCGGGCAGAGGCGCCGGGCCGGTTCGCGTGGCGCCAAGTTCATATGCGGATAACACCCAGTCTATCAGGCCTTCGCCATCGCCACCGCCGCCCGTTGTTACCAGCAGATAAGGATTTTTGGTGATCTCCGGCATGACCATGGCGGCGGGGGGTGACGGCATGCGGGGGCATAGATAGCCCGTATAGGTAATCTTGTCCGCGACACCTGCGGGCATGGTCATGCCATCCAGCGGTGCATAGATATCACGCATGCCATAAATCCAGATTTCGTCATACAGATCGCGAACGGCGGGCAAGGCTTTTTTGCGCTGCCATTCCTCATCCAGACTTTCAGGATCATCCAGAATATCGCGCAGGCCCAGCACCAGCCGGACGCCCCGCGCTTTCAGCAATTCAAGAGTGGACGCCACCTCGCCGCGCAATCCCAGGGGTTCCTTGTCGACAATGAATAAGTCCGGGGCAAAAATATCGGCCGTATGCTGGATGATGGATTGGCGTAACATCAGGGTTTCCGCAATATCCAGATGCAGGTTTAGCGAGGTATATTCGCCATTGCGCAATTTGATCACGCCGGGAACCCGGACAAAATCCACCCGGGCCCGGAAATCAAAGCTGCCGATAATCGGCGAACCGGACAGGATCAGTACCGAAAGCTTGGAATAGTTCTCAACCAGCGCATGGGCAATAGCCCTGCAACGGCGCAAATGGCCCAGGCCAAATGTGTCATGGCTGTAAATTAAAACCCGTGATCCGGATTTCCTTGCCTGCATAGTCTTTACTGTGCCTTTGTAGTGCAAGTAGAGAAGCAACCTGTGGTAAGCAAGACGAATCGGCCGGTTGCCCTCTGTGTGAAGGTGATAGAGCAGCTTAAATCATTCTGCTATGATAGAATTACCTTTTTGATAAAGAGTTCGGCTCACGCAATGGACCCCAGTATTTTCAAATATATCTGGCGTTATAGCAGGCAGAGCCAGATGGTTGTTCTGGCGCTGGTGCTGGCGTCACTGCCATTTTATTTCCTGATGCTTGATCTGCCTCGCGCTATTGTGAATGGGCCGATCCAGGGCAAGGGGTTCGATTCTCCCGAATCCACAGCAAGTTTTCTGAATTTTTCACTACACTTGCCGGGGTTTCTGCAGGATTTGTCCGGTGTGGCGAAATGGACCCTTTTCGAGGGGTATGATCTTGCGCGCGAACCCTATCTGCTGGCGCTGAGCTGTTCGCTGCTGCTGCTGGTTGCCATTAACGGGATTTTCAAACTTCAGATCAATACCCTGAAAGGGCGCATGGGCGAACGTGTGCTGCGCCGTCTGCGGTATCAATTGTTTGACAGGATATTGCGCTTTCCCACTACGCATGTGCGCAAGGTTCGCCAGGCCGAAGTGGCGTCCATGATCAAGGATGAGGTGGAGCCGCTGGGCGGATTTATCGGTGATGCGTTTGTGCAGCCGGCATTTCTGGGTGGCCAGGCCATCACGGCGCTGATGTTCATTATGATCCAGAGCTTCTGGCTGGGCCTGGTGGCGGGCGTGATTGTGCTGATCCAGGCCCTTATCATCCCTAAACTGCGCCGCCGGATACTTGAACTTGGCCGCCAGCGGCAACTGGTGGCGCGCCATCTTGCCGGACGGGTAGGAGAAGTGGTTGAGGGCGCGCTGGAAATTCATGCGCATGACACCTCGCATTATGAGCGCGCCGAAATCACCGGCCGGCTGGGGCAGATATTCCGGCTGCGCTTTGAAATTTACCGCCGCAAGTTCCAGGTGAAGTTTCTGAATAACACGCTGGCCCAGATCACGCCTTTCATATTTTATTCCGTGGGCGGATATTTTGCCATCAGGGGCAGCATGGATATAGGCCAGCTGGTGGCGGCGCTTGTGGCCTACAAGGAACTTCCAGCCCCTGTCAAGGATCTCATCGACTGGGATCAGCAGCGCCTGGATGTGCAGATAAAATATGAAAGCATCATTTCCCAGTTCAATCCGGTAGGCATGATTGCGCCGGAATTGCAGGATCCGGACCGGTATGAAGATGCCCCCCTGACGGGATTACTGGCTGCCACACGCATCACACTTGAAGATGATGCAGGGGTGAAATTGCTGGATGGCATATCCTTTGCGTTTGATGTCCGGTCTCATGTGGCGATCACGGGGCCAATAGGAGGCGGTCAGGAATATCTGGGGCTGGTTCTGGCGCGGCTGATATTTCCCAATACTGGAAAATTGACCATTGGCGGCCGCGACATGGCGTTATTACCGGAGGCGGTAACCGGACGGCGCATATCCTATGCGGGCAATGATTCAATTCTGTTTGCCCGCAGTGTGCGCGAAAATATGCTATATGGCCTGATGCACCGCCCCCTGACCGCGCCGGTTATTCTTGACGAGGATCCACGCCGTGAGGCCATGGAGCGCAGCGAAATCCGGCGCTCCGGTAATTCCCCGTTTGATCTGCGCGCCGACTGGATTGATTACGCTGCAGCCGGGGCGCAAGGCCCCTTTGATATTGATAACGAGATTGCGGCGGCGCTGGACACGGTCATGCTGGGAGAAGATGTTTATCAGCTGGGCCTGCGGGGCTGCATCAATGCTGACGATCATTCATTACTCGCAGAAAATATTCTACAGGCCCGCAAAGTGCTGCTTGAAATGCTGCACGACCCTGAATATGCGTCGCTGGTAGAGCCGTTCGATCCGGAACGTTATAATCATAACGCAACATTAAGTGAAAATTTGTTGTTTGGAACGGCTGTTGGCAGCACGTTTCACACATCTAACCTGATTGCGAATGATTATTTGCAGAAGGTGCTGGATGAAACGGGGCTGGCGCCTGAATTGCTCCGAATGGGTCTTTCCATAGCCGAAACCATGGTTGAGCTGTTCACGGATATTGCGCCAGGCCATCCATTTTTTGATCAGTTCAGCTTTATCTCCTCTGATGATTTGCCGGAGTATCAGGACATTGTGTATCGCGCGGGCAAGTTCGATCTGGCGCTGCTTCCGGTTTCAGATCAGCAGCGTCTGGCCGCATTGACACTGGATTATAGTGAGGCGCGTCACCGCCTTGGCCTGATGGACGCTGCACTGGAGCAGATGGTGTTGACCGCGCGTCATCATTTTGCGTCCGCCCTGCCTGCCACATATCAGGGGGCAATCGAATTTTACGATCCGGGAAAATATAATTCGGCGGCAACGCTGCTTGATAATATTCTGTTTGGACGCGTGGTTTATGGGCAGGCGGAGGCGCAGTCGCGCATCGGCGGGCTGATCAGTGAAGTGGTGGGTCAGCTGAATTTGCGCTGGGAAATATTCAAGGTGGGGCTGAACTTTAATGTGGGATCGCACGGCAGGTTTATAAACCCTATTCAGCGGCAGAAGCTTGCCCTCGCCAAAGCGATTTTGAAACGTCCGGATCTGCTTGTTGTCAGTGATGCTGTTTCGCTGTTGGATGCAAGAAGCCAGCAGCAGATTCTGTTCAATATCAAAAAACATTGCGAGGGGCATGGACTGATCTGGATCGGCGGGCAACCCGATCTGGCCAGGGACTTTGACCAGATTTTGATAGTAGAAGATGGAAAAATTGCCGAACAGGGAAATTTTGAACATCTATCGGCGAATGGCAAGCATCTGCCGCAACTGCTCGCCGTTGGCTAGCGCAACCGTTCGGGAAAAATGTGAGAATCAGGCATGCAGCTAAATGACGAAGTGGAACTGTTGCGAAAAGTGGCGCTGTTTTCCGGAATAGAACCCGCAAAACTTAAACTGCTCGCGTTTACCAGTGAACGCCTGCATTTTGACAAGGGTCAGAGCCTGATGCGGCAGGGTGAGATAGGGGATGCGGCCTATCTGATTCTGAGCGGCGAGGCGGACGTCCTGACCGATACGGCGGATGGCCTGGTCAAGGTGGCAAGCATCGGCCGTAATGGATTTGTCGGTGAGATGGCGATCTTGCGCGATCAGCCGCGGACCGCTACGGTCACCGCCGCTACGGAAGTGTCTACACTCAGAATCACCAAGGAGAGCTTTTTTCAGCTTATCGAGGACAGCCCGAAAATTGCCATCGAATTGATGCGAATTCTGGCGCAGCGGCTCGAAAGCACCACAATGGACCTGACCGGCGCCAGGGCGAAATTGCGCGCCGCCGGAATCGAATAATCTTGGAACAGGGAACGATATATGACGCAGACGATTGATCCGGCAACCTTGCCGCCAAATATTCAGGCGATATTGCGCAAGCCCTCGCCGGCCAGCCAGTATCTTGGTCTTGAATTTCTGGAATGCAACCCGGAAAAGGGCCATATCAAGGTTGCGTATCAGGCCAGCGATCAATTGTGCAATTTGTGGGGGGGCATTCATGGCGGCATGGTGGCGGCGATCATGGATGATGTGCTTGCCCTGGCATTCGGTTTAACCATTAACTGGGGGCAGATCACTCCGACGCTGGAATTGAAGACAACCTTTCTGCAGGCGGCCCGGCCCGGACGGCTCCTGGCCGAGGCGTTCATTCTCCGGCGCGGTAAATCCATCAGTTTCGCCGAGGCGGAACTTCGCTCCGCAGACGGAGAACTTCTCGCCAAGGCCAGCGCCACGGCAAGCATCGTGACGCTGAAACCGAAGGAAGGATCGAAAGCCTAAATTTTCAGCCGCGTCAGGATCGGCGCATGGTCGGAAGGTTGCGGCCAGCCGCGCACATCCTCGGCCACCATGAATGTCTGGGGCGCGTTGACCAGCCCCGGCGACACCCAGATATGGTCCAGCCTGCGCCCCCGGTTGCTGGCCTGCCAGTCGGCGGCGCGATAGCTCCACCAGGTATAATGTTTTTCATCGGGTGGAATGAACTGCCGCGCCACATCGATCCAGCCCGCGGCCTGCTGCACCCGGTTGAGATGGTCCACCTCGATGGGCGTATGGCTGACGACTTTCAGCATCTGTTTGTGCGACCAGACATCATGTTCCAGCGGCGCGACATTCAGATCGCCCACCAGAATCTGATGTTTTGATTTTAGCGGCCAGGCTTCAAACCATTGCGCCATTTCGGTCAGGAACGCCAGCTTGTGCGCGAATTTATCGTTCACTTCCGGGTCGGGTTCATCACCGCCTGCGGGCACATAAAAATTATGCAGCTCGATATCGCCCGGCAGGGTCACCGCCACATGGCGCGCATCACCCATGCTGCAAAATTCCCTCGTCTGCGTCGCCTGAATGGGCAGGCGCGACAGGATCGCCACGCCGTGATAGGCCTTCTGCCCATTCAGCGCGATGGAATCATAGCCCAGCTTGCGGAACATTTTATCCGGGAACTGATCATTGACGACTTTGGTTTCCTGCAGGCACAGTATGTCGGGCTGATATTCCAGCAGGAATTTTTCGACGGTATCAATCCGCAGGCGGACGGAATTGATGTTCCAGCTACAAATTGTGATTTGCGTCATGCGTCTTAAGCAGCCGCCGCTGGAAACAGGCCCGCGCGGCTGACCTGTGCAAAGGTTGCATGGCCAAGCGCCCCTTCCAGCCATTTGGCCACGCCGATCAGTTTCGGCAAATCAACACCCGTTTCAATTCCCATGCGGTGCAGCATATAGAGCAGATCTTCGCTGCCAATATTGCCGGTGGCCTTGGGCGCGAACGGACAGCCGCCAATGCCGGCCGTGCTGGCGTCCAGCACCGCAACGCCCGCTTCAATCGCGGCATAGGCGCTGGCGATGCCGGTGTTGCGGGTATTGTGAAAATGACAGCGCAGTGTGATGCCCGGCGCCGCCGCGCGCGCCGCCGCCACACGCATCTTCACGCTGAACGGGTCGGCAACGCCAATGGTGTCGGCCAGCGCCAATTCCACCACACCCGCGTCTGCGGCCTGGCGCGCAATTTCAGTCACAATCGCCAGATCAACTTCACCTTCGAACGGGCAGCCAAAGGCGGTGGCGATGGTCAGGCTGCATGGCAATTTGGCGTCGCGCGCCGCGCGTGCAATGTCGTGCATGGCGGCAAGCGTTGCGGCGCGCGGCGCGCCCTGATTGCGCTGGTTAAACGTATCGGACGCGCAAACGACATAATTCACTTCATCCACACCGGCCAGCACGGCGCGATCAAACCCGCGCGGATTTAACGCCAGCCCGATATAGCTGACGCCCCGCCCGCGCGGCACACCCGCCATCACGGCTTCGGCCCCGGCCATGGCGGGAACCCGCTTGTCGTTCACGAAGCTGACCGCCTCGATGCGCTTGACGCCTGCATCCACCAGCCGGGTGATGAATTCAATTCTTGTGTCCACATCCAGAATGGCCGGGTCATTCTGCAACCCGTCACGCGGGCCGACCTCAACCAGTTGCACCTGTTTTACTTCGCTTTGCATCTCTGCTTTCCTTTGCTGACCAATGCTTTAATCTATACCCAAACCTATACCAGCCTGAAAGAAAATTGGGAGAAAACCAGATGACCGACACCCCTGACTATAAATTTATCATTGTCGATACCCCGCCCGGCACGGAATATATCCGCCGCATCACCCTGAACCGGCCCGAGGCGCGCAATGCGCTTAGCAATGCCTTGCGCGGCGAACTGTTCGATGCGCTGACCCGCGCCGATCAGGACCGTTCCGTACGCGTTATGATCATCCGCGGCAATGAAAAGGCGTTCAGCGCGGGCTATGACCTGAAGACCAATGTGACCAAGGGACAGCCCTATTATACGGCGGGGGGCCTTGCCAATTGGCCGCGCCATGTGCTGGACGGCTGTTTTTATATCTGGGACCTGTCAAAACCGGTGATCGCCCAGGTGACGGGTTACTGTCTGGCGGGCGGCATGGAACTGGCGCAGTCCTGCGATCTGATCTATGTGGCCGATGACGCCAAAATCGGTTATCCGCCGGTGCGTTCCATCAGCCCGCCCGACAATCAGTTTTTCCCCTGGGTCATGGGCATGCGCAAGGGCATGGAAATGATGCTGACCGGCGACAGCATGACCGGTATCGAGGCCGCCGAATGCGGTTTCGCCAATGCCTCGGTTCCCGCCAGTGAACTGGAAGCCAAGGTGCTGGAAATGGCGGCGCGCGTCGCCAAGGTGCCGCCCGACCTGCAACAATTCAACAAGCGCAGCGTCCACCGCCAGATGGACATCATGGGCATCCGCGCCGCCTTGCGCGCCACCACCGAAATCCAGGCCCTGGCCAGCTTCACCGAAACCTCGCAGGAATGGATCAAATCCATCGGCGAAAAAGGCCTCACCACCGCGCTCAGCAACCGCGACAAGGATTTTGGCGATTACCGCGAGACGGGGAAGAAGGAGTGAGGGGGGCAACTCTTATAGTTGATTTGTCATTCTGAGCGCAGCGAAGAATCTCCCTCGATAGAGCGCGATGCGCGAGATCCTTCGCCTGCGGCTCAGGATTGTGTGTTGAGGATGTGTTATGAGTGGCGTGGGTGGGCAACCGGTCAGGATGCGGTATTTACGACCGTTGTCATCATGGTCTCCCACCCACGTTTCTCCTAACCGCTTGAATGGTAGG
>JBMOMW010000029.1:0-17762 GCA_049325255.1 Pseudomonadota bacterium
AAAGATCGCACTCAACCTTCTCAGAACTCATCCCGACAAAGCCTCCATACGCAGAAAAATCAAAAAAGCCGGGTGGGACGATAGCTTCCTCATATCCCTCATAACCCAAATGCGATAGCCCTGCCTTTCCGGGGGAGGAGGAAGCAGGCCGCAAGACTCCCGCCCCTTGCAAAGGGGAGGGTTGGGGAGGGGTTCAACGACAGTCAGGAAAGTCACGCGGCCTCAACTTGATCACAAAGTGCTCTGATTGGGGACAGTATATGGTTTGCGGCCAATTTCCACCGCAAGTTTCATAGCTTGCGGGGAAAAAACACTATACTGTAACCGATTATGCCCATGACCATGACCATGCCCATGAGAAACCCGCCGCACCCCGGCCTGACCGTAAAGCATGATTGCCTTGAAGCGCTGGGGCTGAGCGTAACCGCAAGCGCCGCGTGGCGCGGGCGGGGTGAGGTTTCGGGGGTGTAAAGAAGTTAGGAGAAACCTGTCATGTCAAGACCTGTCCCCGATCTGTGACTTCGATCTGTGGTGGCCATCATGTTTGGCGCCAGCGCCAGCTTCGCCACACCGGTTGGCTATCAGACCAACACGCTGGTATATAATGCAGGCGGATACCGGTTCTCTGATTTTCTTAAAATTGGCGTACTCATGAATCTGCGGATGTGGCTTGTAGCATCCGTGGTTATACCGCTTTATTGGGGCATTTAGTCAGGCGGCAAAACCGGTATTTCAGGTTTAGGCGCCGCGCGATTTGTGAAGATGCGCAAGTTTGATTCCGGATTGAATCAACTGGACCGTTTCTTTATTGGACGGCTGGCCGTAATATAATTTTATGGCGTTATAACAAGACGTTCCAATCAGAAAGGCAGGCCCGCTTTAGATGGAAAAGATACTCACCGCCGTCTGGATCAGGGAACTGCTGACTGAGGTTCAGTCCTGGTCCGTGACGAATTTATTCACATTGGTCACGCTACTGCAGCTGGTCCTGATCGCTGGAATACTGGCGGCGGCTTCCTCTCTGGCCGGGAAACTATCCGTATGGATTGACAGCAAGGCGCAAGCATGGCGCGAGCGCGGTCTGTCGCTGATCGCATCGCGTATCCATTTGACGTCGCGTGAAATTTCATTTCTGCTCCTGTCACCCCCGCTGCTATGGATTTCAGTAGCCGCCACCGCCGCTGTTGGCTGGCCGGTCATAATAGCCAATGGCGCGGCAAGCCTGGTTACGGCCTGGGCGGTGATACGGCTTGGCTCCAGCCTGATCAAAAGTAATTTCTGGTCTAGAACACTGGCGATTTCAATGTGGACAATTGCTGCATTGAATATTGTGGGCTGGCTTGATCCCGCCATTGGTATACTCGGTAATGCCGTCATTACATACGGTGACTTCAAACTTTCCATGCTGACCCTGATTGAAGGCGCCGTTCTGCTGGCGGTGCTGTTATGGCTTGCGGGACTCGCTTCCGAGGGTATGGAGCGCATGCTTGGGCGCTCAAACCTGCCACCCGCGCAAAAGGTCCTGTTTCACAAAATATCCAAAATTCTGCTTATTTCACTCTCAGTCCTGATCGGCCTGAACATAGTCGGCATAGATCTGACCGCGCTGGCCGTCTTCAGCGGCGCTCTGGGCATCGGCATTGGCTTTGGTTTGCAGAAGGTTTTCGCCAACCTGATGAGCGGGTTTATACTGCTGATGGATAAATCCATTAAACCCGGCGATGTGATTGCCGTGGGAGATACTTACGGATGGGTTAACCGGCTGGGCGCGCGCTATGTTTCCATTCTGACGCGCGATGGCAAGGAACATCTCATTCCCAACGAAATACTGATCACCGAGCCGGTGGAGAACTGGACATATTCTGACGATAAAATCCGGATACATGTGCCCATCGGCGTTTCCTACAAAGTGGATGTGCCGAAAGTTAGACAGCTGATGCTTGAAATCGCGGAGAAGCTGCCACGTGTGCTGAAATATCCCCCTCCGGTATGTCTGATCAAGGGATTTGGCGAAAGCTCGGTGGATCTTGAACTGCGGGTCTGGATAGAGGACGCTGTGAACGGAATCGCCAATGTGCGCAGCGTGATTTACGAAGAAGCATGGAAAGTGTTCAAAGAGAACAATGTCGAGATCCCCTACCCGCAGCGTGATTTGAATCTCGACATGGCGCAAATGAAAGAGTTACTCAGGATGATGAAAAAAGAGTGGTTCGAATCAATCAATCCGCATCCCGTTAAGTCAGAGCCGCCATGAAAACACTGCCAGCCGCCGCCAAAGCCTATAACAGAACGCCGCTGTTTACGAACGCCACCGTACCGCAGGCGCTGCTAAACGATCACCGCACCAAGCCGGGCGTGTGGGGCCTCATTCAGGTGGAGCACGGCGCTCTGGAATACACCATCGCGGGCGATAAAACCTATATTCTGACCCCCGGAAATCCCGGCGTCGTCGAACCGGCTGTCACGCATTTTGTGCGCCCGGTTGGCGAAACTGCTTTCTTTGTGGAATTTTACCGCGCAGAATAAATTTTCTTACCGGCAAGAAACCACGGACGGGTAGCAGGACGATGGCCAAAAATATCATCACCGACGAAACACTGCGCGACGAGGTGCTGGCCACCTATGCCGCCTATCTGAAGGCGTTTCTCTCGCACGACATGGAAACAAAAGGGGTCAGGTGATGACTGGCGGTAGTTAATGACCCATGCACCGGAAATTCTGGAATTCTGGTTCGGCCCTGCGCAGGCAGCCGGCGCCGGCAGCTTCCGCCAGGAATGGTTTGTTGCTGATCCGGGTTTTGACGCGGAAATCCGTTCGCGGTTTCTGAACGTGTATCACGAGGCCCAACAGGGCAAGCTTGATCATTGGCAGGCCGATGCGCAAGGCGCGCTGTCCCTCGTTCTCATATTTGACCAGTTCCGCGCAATATGTTCCGCGGTACTCCACAAATGTTCGCCACCGACGCCAAGGCCCTCTCGGTTTCACGCCAAGCCATCAAAAATGCGTATGACCAGCAACTTATCCCGGTCAAAAGAATGTTTTTTACTTACCCTTTATGCATAGCGAAAACCTGGATGATCAGCACCGCTCCATTGCTTTGTTCCAGACTCTGTCAAATATTGGCAATTCGCTTGAATTTGCGATCAAGCACAAAGAGCCGATCGAGCGGTTCGGACGATTTCCGCATCGCAACCCGATACTTGGCCGGGTTATGACAGCAGAAGAGCAGCGCTATCTCGATGAGGGCGGCTTCTCCGCATAGGCCAATCGCCAAATCAATGACCGGTGCGGCCCGCAGGGCTTCGTTGCTTTACAAGCCAGCGGCCCCCAGCCAGTTCGCAAATTCCTAATAGTCCCAAGTTCCACCGGTTTTTTTCTGCAATGAAAATGCGTCCAGGCACTGGAATGCAGAATAGTTCAACCTATATAGAAGCCGGAGTTCGTTGGGTCATCCATATGCCCATGGCCGCTGCCATTCGGCAGAAGTGCGAGAACGATAAGAAAGGAATGCGGATTGAATCCATTTGCGCACAATATGAACTGATGTAATGCGATATCACAGTTCAATCTATTACCATCGCCCGATCATTCGACTGTTCTCTCATATAAAATCAGGAACTTATTGAATGGAATTTCTGTTTATTGACATGCTAGGCAAGCCCATCTGGATGTGGGCTATTTTTTTGAGCATTGTCGGCACATTGCTCGCATTTGATCTGGGTGTGCTGCACCGTAAATCACACATAATCTCGATCAAGGAAAGCCTTTGGCTTAGCGCTTTTTACATATTCATTTCCCTTGTTTTCGGCGCATGGGTTTGGTATTCACTGGGCGCGCAAAGCGGCGAGGAATATCTCACCGGCTATATCGTCGAAAAAACCCTGGCGATGGATAATATTTTCATTATCTCGCTGATATTCACCTATTTCGCCATCCCGCCACAGTACCAGCATCGTGTGCTGTTCTGGGGCATATTGGGCGTAATCGTTTTACGCGCCATCATGATCGGCCTGGGCGCCACACTGGTGGCCCAATATAGCTGGGTTCTTTATATTTTCGCGGTTTTCCTGATCTTCACCGGCGTCAAGATGCTCTTGATCGGCGACAAGCTGCCAAGCATCGAGCATAACCCGCTACTGAAATTCCTGCGGCGCAATATGCGTGTGACCAATGAGTTGCACGGGCATAAATTCACCGTCCATCTGGTTGATCAAAATACCGGCAAGCGCGCCACCTATATGACGCCACTTCTGGTGGCGTTGATATTGATTGAGTTTGCCGATGTAATTTTCGCCGTGGACAGCATACCGGCGATCTTCACGATTACGCTGGACCCATACATTGTTTACACCAGCAACATCTTCGCCATTCTCGGCCTGCGCGCGCTTTATTTCGCACTCGCCGCCATTATCCACCGCTTCAGCTATCTGAAAGTGGCGCTGGCCTGGGTGCTGATCTTTATCGGCTCCAAAACCTTTATTGCCGATGCGATGGATATGGAGAAATTCCCGGCCAGCATTTCGCTTGGCGTTACCGTCGCCATTATCGCCGCCGGCATTCTGATCTCGCTCTACAAAACACGCGGGCATCGGGATTCGGTTAAATCACTGCCCTAACCAGCAACAAGGAGAAACATTGTGCCTGACGCAAAAAATCTGCTCGCCAACATCGATTCGAACGGACTTGTCGGCAAATTACTTTCCGGCATGGCCACGAAAAACTTTGCCGCGGGCCTGCTGTCCGGCGGCGTCGCCACCTCGCTGCTTGGTGGTGGCAAGGACACCGTGGAAACCATCGCCAAGGTTGGCGGTCTGGCATTGCTCGGTACGCTTGCCTACAAGGCCTTCGGCAATTACCAGCAGCAGAAAGCCTCCGGCGGAAACGCCAATGTCATTGACGCGGTGAAACAATCGGCCACCGGCATGGTTAGCCAGGCCACAGGCCTGTTTGGGGCATTAACAGGCGGCCAGCAGGAGACGGCGCCCGTGCCCGCGTCCACCCAGATGGACCCCGAACTTTCTCTGGCTATCATCCGCGCCATGATTGGCGCTGCGAAAGCCGATGGCCATATGGACGAGGCGGAGAGCCGGAAAATCATGGGGCAACTGGAAGCGCATGGAGGAAGTGCGCAGGAAAAAATGCTGCTGATGCAGGAAATCGCCAACACGCAGGATGTGCAGCTTATCGCCGCAGCCGCTTCATCGCCACAGGAGGGCGCGCAAATTTACCTGGCCGCGCTACTGGTATGTGACAGCCAGTGCGAACGTGAACAACAATATCTGACCAGCCTGGCCACCGCCCTGAAACTGGAACCGGCGTTCACCGCCAATCTGCAACAGGAACTGCTTGTCATGCAGGCGCAAAAGCAGGTGTAACCAGGCGTTGAGAGCGGAACTCGCCGGATTTCTGGAATCGCGTTGGTTTACACGCTCAATAATGGTGTTGATCATGATCAACGCCGCTATTCTTGGGCTGCTGACTTATCCCTCTGTCACCAAGGAGTATGGCGGGATATTAATTGCCCTCGATCACGCCATACTTTGGATATTCGTCATCGAGCTGGGAATGCGGCTGGCCGTCCATGAAGGCCGGTGTTACCAGGCCCGCCGGCCTGCTGTTTCGAAAAATCCGCCGGTGGGACCGTCAGCGGGTAACAGCGCCAGGCGGATGGTCTCGGCTGCGCCTTCCTGAACCGTCTGGGGGCCTGAATTGCCGTTAAGGTCCGTCGCGGTGTAGCCGGGATCGGCGGAATTGACCTTGATAGCCGTGTCGCGCAACTCCCACGCCAGGTGCACCGTCAGCATATTCATCGCGGCCTTGGAGGCGCAGTAGCCGAGCACTTTATAATCTGCGAACTCCCATTTCGGATCGCTGTTCAGGGTGATCGAACCAAGCCCGCTCGACACATTGACAATGCGGGCGGCGGGCGCGGCGCGCAGCAACGGCAGCATGGCCTGCGCTACCGCTACGGCGCCAATGAAATTGGTGTCCATGACCCGGCGAAGGGCTTCAATGCTCGCCATGCTGGGCGGACCATCTTGCGGGTCGCCAATACCCGCATTGTTCACAAGCACATCCAGCCCGCCATACTCGGAGGTAATGCGCGCGGCCAAGGCGGTTATGGTGGCGGGACGATCAAGGTCCAGTTCAACCGGCGTCACCTCAAGCCCCTCGGATTGCAGTTGCGCCGCGGCCTTTGCCCCATTTGCCGGATTACGCGCACCGAGCAAAACCCGATGCCCGGCCTTGCCAAGGGCGCGCGCCACCTCAAACCCAATGCCCTTATTCGCGCCGGTGATCAGTGCTATCTTCGATGGTTGAGTCATGATGGTTCCTTGGCGCCAGAGGGACTGAGATCCTATCACAGCATCCGGTTGACGTCATCAGGGGTGAAAATCAGGGCGCTTGCCACCGGGTACGGGCTGATCAATGATCCGGGCCGCAAAGAGGCCGGAATGGAGGGGAGCCATGGCGATCAGCGTCGACAGGAAAAAAACAGCGCTGCTGGTGATGGACTGCGAGAACGACCTTGTACACCAGGACGGAGTAATCGCCAAGGCCATGGGCTACGCCCCCATGATCGAGAAAAATGGAACCCTCGGACACATCCGCACCGTGCTGGATGCGGCGCGGGCGGCCGGGACTCCAGTGATTTTCGTCAAGATTGCGCTGGATATGCTGAAGCCCGAAGAATTTCCCCGGCGCGGCCAGTTCTTTCTCAATCTGCCCAGGATCGCGGGCGCCGCACTGCAGAAAGGGACCTGGGGCGCGGAAATCCACGATGAGCTTAAACCGGCGCCAGGCGAGCATGTGATCGGCAAGTGTGTTGTCAGCGCCTTTGCCCGCTCAAAGCTTGAAGAAATCCTGAAACAGCACGGGATCACGGATCTCATCCTGACCGGCGTGGCGACCAACATGGTGGTGGAAAGCACGGCGCGCGCCGCGGTGGATAAGGGTTACAGCGTGATCACGGTGGAGAACGGGGTCACCACTTTCAGCGAGGAGGTGCACCAGGCGGCGCTGGCGACCCTGCGCTCGCTGGGCGATGTGGCGCCGGCAGCCGAAGTGGCGGCGGCATTGAGCGGATAGTTTTAACCCGGCGGAGAAATTCGCGCATAAGAGCAGAGGGGGAGGACGTCATGGCAGGCAAAACCACCATCTGGTACACCCGTTGCCCGGTCCCGACAGCCTCGGGGATCGCCTTTCAGCGGCGCATGTTTGACGATGCGTTCGCGGGCACGGACTATGAAGTGCGTAACATCAAGGAACTTGGACCAGGCCACGCCAACACCCATTTCGATCATACGCTGGACGCCTCTTTTCGCGAGGGGGGAGGGTCGCCGCCAATGTGGGCGCGCGCCAACGGCCGTGACACGCAACTGCTGGCGATCACCTTTATGGACGAAATCCTGGGCATATTTGTGCGCACCGATGACAGCGCCCGCACCGTGGCGGATCTGGCGGGGCGGCGCCTGGCCTTGCCGGTATGGCCAAAACTGGTCTTCAATTTCATGCGTTTCGCCGCAGAGAAGGGCTTTCATTCGGCGCTTAAACTGCACGGGCTGAGCGAGCGCGACGTTACCTTCGTCGATACCGTGAACGACAGGGATATGAACCTGATGGTCAATCATGACCACGCCGAGGGCAAAGCGGGGGCCGCCAAACCTTCTTATTCCGGCGCCGAGGTGAGGGCGCTGCTAAACGGCGACGTGGACGCGATTTTTATCCGCGGGGCCGGCGTAGAGCAGTTAATGCGCGCAACCGGCGGCAGGCTGCGCTGTCTTTACGATCTGCGCGACGCGCCCGGGCTGGCGGAGCGGGTCAACAATTCCTCGCCGCGCCTGCTCAGCGTCAGCGGCTCACTGGTGCGCAATCACCCCGAGGCGGTGATACGCTATGTGCAGACGCTGATCCGCGCCGCGCGCTGGGCGCAGAACAATCCCGCGCAGGCCTATGCGCCAATAGCGGCGGAGTGCGCCGTGGAGCCGGACGACATTGCACGCGTTTATCGCCCTGATTTTACCCGGAGGCTGATGCCCGCCATTACGCCAGAATTGCTGGAGGCGGCCGGGATCATAAAATCGTTCCTTGTCGCGCGCAACTATCTGTCCACGGATTTCGATCTCGGACAATGGCTTAACCCCGAGCCGTTGCGCGAATCGCTGCGCCGCGAGGCCAGTAACGAGGCGCCAGCCGGGCAGGCTGCGCAATAACTTTAACCGGAGGTGGCCATGAATATTTCTGAAGGCTTCCCGGATGTGATCCGGCAATCTTTTCCCAAGGTCAATATCCCGCTGCCTGGAATCCTGGGCAATCTGTTGCAGGGCGAAAACTGCCAGTTGATGTTTTCCGAGTTCAACGAGGACTTTCACGCGCCAGACCATCAGCACAAGGTGCATTGGGGGCTGATTCTGACCGGCGAAGCGACCATGACCATTAATGGCGAGACCAGAACCTACGGACCGGGAGAATACTACATCGTCCCCGATGGGGCGGTGCACTCGGCCAGGATAAAGAAGGGCACCAAGTCAATCGACATATGGTTCCAGAAGGACCATCTGAAGCTGTAGGCGCTGCGGGATCATATGCCGTCAATTTTTCAGCCATGTTGTTCACTCCATCTCCAAATCCTGGGCCAGTATCTTTGCCAAAGCGATATCGCGCGCCAGTGAGCGTCTAGCCCGCCAGCAGGGTAAGCGCGGCCTCCATGCCCAGTTCGCTGCGTTCGCCGGTGGCGCGGTTTTTCAGCTCGATGACGCCGTTCTTCACGCCCTTTGGGCCGATAATGGCCTGCCAGGGCAGGCCGATCAGGTCCATGGTGGCGAATTTTGCGCCTGCGCGTTCATCGGTATTGTCATAGAGCACGTCTTTGCCGGCGGCGCAAAGCTTTGCATATAAATCCGTACACGCTGCATCGACCAAAGCATCGCCCGCTTTCAGATTGATCAGGCCGATGTCAAACGGCGCAACGGACGCGGGCCAGATGATGCCGTTATCGTCGTGGCTGGCCTCTATGATGCCTGCCACCAGGCGTGAGACGCCAATGCCATAGGAGCCCATCTCGACGGTGATCAGCGAACCATCCGGCCCCGTCACCCTGGCGTTCATCGCGGCGGAATATTTGGTGCCGAAATAGAAAATATGCCCAACCTCGATGCCGCGCGCATTGCAGCGTTTACCGGCAGGCACTTCCTTTTCATAGCGCGCCACATCATGCTTTTCATCGGTCGCCGCATAAAGCGCCGTCATGCCATCGACCAGCGGCTGCAAGTCCGACGCATAGTCAATATTTTCCGCCGCCCAGTCGCGCGCCAGCGTGTCGGCGTGACAGAACACTTCGCTTTCGCCGGTATCGGCCAGAATGATGAATTCATGGCTGAGATCGCCACCGATCGGCCCGGTGTCGGCGGCCATCGGAATGGCCTTCAGCCCCATGCGCGCGAAGGTGCGCAAGTAAGCGATGAACATGGCGTTATAGGAACGCCGCGCGCCCGCCGCATCAATGTCAAACGAATAGGCGTCCTTCATCAGGAATTCGCGCCCGCGCATAATGCCAAAGCGCGGGCGGATCTCATCGCGGAATTTCCATTGAATATGATACAGATTGCGCGGCAGATCGCGGTAGCTGCGCACGGTGTTGCGGAAAATATCGGTGATCATTTCCTCGTTGGTGGGGCCAAACAGCATGTCGCGTTCATGGCGGTCGGTAATGCGCAGCATCTCCTTGCCATAATCGTCATAGCGGCCGCTTTCGCGCCACAGATCAGCCGATTGGATGGTCGGCATCAGCAGTTCAATGGCCCCGGCGCGGTTTTGCTCCTCGCGCACAATCTGCTCGATCTTGCGCAATACCCTCAGGCCCAGTGGCAGCCAGGCGTAAATCCCCGCGCTCATCTGGCGAATCATCCCCGCGCGCAACATCAGCCGGTGCGATACGATCTGCGCCTCGGACGGGTCTTCCCTCAATACGGGCAGAAAGAATTGCGATAGCTTCATGATGGGCCTGCTTCCATTACCGGGTTTGAAGGTGACTTTTAGGCAATGGCAGGGGATATAGCAATCATCAGGCAATATAAGACGAAGCGAATTGCAGGCCCTATTGCGCACATTCCAGCGAGGCCGTCCCGGACGCGCCGCGGTATAAAGGCTGCCCATTGAAATCGAGCCTGGTCTGGCCTTCCAGATCCCGCACCTCAACCCGGCCAATTTTGGCGCGTGGCAGATAGGGGGCCGGGTCTTGCGCACCCGCAACGCCGCCCGCCAGATCGGCGTCTATCTCAATATCGAAATTTTGCGGAACCACTATCTGCGCCGCCCCATCCGGGCCGACGGGCAGATCGGCGGGGGCCACCGGCTTTCCCGCCACAACGTCGCGGTCAGGCTGATAGGCCACGTCCGCATCCGGAACATGGCGTTCAATCACCTGGCATTTCGTGGTCTGCTCAACCTCAACCATCGCCGCCCACGCCGGAAGCGCGGCGATCTGAATAATAAGTAATAACACTATTATTCGATTGGTCATGTAATAAGCTTTAAGACGATTTTGTTAAGTTTCTGTGAAAATGACAATCCTTGCACAATTAAAGTAACGGCCATACACGTATAAGTACAGTAAATGCCGGCATTTTTGAACAAGCCTTAGAAAGTTACAAAAAAAGAATCAAAAAGTGTTTTTTATTGCGTGACTCTTCCGAATAGACGGAATAAGTTGCTTCCAACAAAGAGGCGTTGCCACACAGTATGGCTGGCCCGAGTTTAGGGGGAGAAACATCCAGGGACGCGACAGCGGCTCACCATTTTACAGGCTTCAGGGTTTAATATCCGAAAGGTACTGTTTCCATGGGGATGCAAAAACAAGAACAACCCAACATCCGCAAGACTTTCGAGTCTTGCTTTTTTTTGCCTTATACTATGCAAAATACTTATTATGCAAAATACTGTCAAATATTGAAATTTCTCTGCGAACAACATCAACTGCCCTATGTTTGAATGCATCGTCCTCCAAAACAAATCATGTCACCCTGAGCGTGGGGCGGTCATTCAAAAAATGGTGTCATTCTGAGCGAAGCGAAGAATCCCCCTCGGTGGAGCGCGATGAGGGAGCAGGCGGCAGGAGACCCTTCGCTGCGCTCAGGGTGACAGCGTGGGGCGGCCACATAAAGCCGCGGGTATCTTTTGCTCGCCGTAAAACTTATTGACTTATCGCATATTATTGTATTGATATCTCTATCAATACAATAATGCTGCTGCATTATTCGTTCAATCAGGAACCTGGCGCATGTTGCAACGCCGGGGTTAAGATGGAGGATCCGAACATGCCAGTCAATCAGGCCGCCAAAATAGATGTAAGCAAAATCCCACTGGACGAAATTGATGTCAGCGATCCAATTCTGTTTCAAAACGATACGATCGGGGAATATTTCAGCCGGTTGCGCGCGGAGGATCCCGTGCATTATTGCGCCAAAAGCCCTAACGGCCCGTACTGGTCGGTGACCAAATTCAACGATATTGTCCGGGTCGACACGGACCACAAGGTCTTTTCCTCGGATGCGGCCCGGGGCGGCATCGTGCTCGGCGGCCTTGGCGTGCCAACCGAGGCTTCGGCCATGGGGGGGCTGGAAATGTTTATCGCCATGGACCCGCCCAAGCATGACGCACAGCGCAAGGTGGTAAGCCCGGTTGTCGCGCCAAATAATCTTGAAACGCTGGAGCCGATCATTCGCGAGCGCGCCGCCGCCATCCTCGATTCCCTGCCTATTGGGGAAGAAATCGACTGGGTTGACAAGGTTTCCATCGAACTGACCACCATGACGCTGGCCACCCTGTTCGATTTCCCCTGGGAAGAGCGCCGCAAGCTGACCCGCTGGTCCGACGTTTTGACCGCATCACCGGGCAATGGCGTCGATAGCTGGGAACAGTGGCAGCAGGAATTGACGGAATGCGGCATGTATTTCAAAAATCTGTGGGATCAGCGCGTGGGCGGCGAACAGAAACATGATCTGATTTCCATGCTCGCCGCTTCGCCCGCGACCGCCAGCATGCCGTTCCATGAATTTCTGGGCAATCTGATGCTGCTGATTGTCGGCGGCAATGACACGACGCGCAATTCCATCAGTGGCGGCGTCCTGGCGCTTAACCAGAACCCGGCGGAATACGCCAAGCTGATGAATAACCCGGGCCTTATCCCCAGCATGGTGTCGGAAATCATCCGCTGGCAGAGCCCCATCACGAGCATGATGCGCACAGCCTTATGCGATGCCGAGGTTGGCGGCAAAAAGATCCGCGAAGGCGACAAGGTCGTCATGTGGTATCTGTCCGGCAATCGCGACAGCGAGGTGATCGAGCGCGCCGACGAATTCCTGATCGACCGGAAAAACCCGCGTCAGCATCTGTCCTTCGGTTTCGGCATTCACCGCTGCGTCGGCAACCGTGTGGCGGAATTACAGTTGCGCATCATCTGGGAAGAGATCGTCAAACGCTTCAGCAAGGTCGAGGTTGTGGGCGAACCGGTAAGAAGCCTGTCGCATGTCATCCACGGATTCACCAGGATGCCGGTGAAGCTGCACGCCCATTAAGGGGCTGCGCGCAATTTGCACAACAACAGACAGGTTATAGAATGCCTAAAGTAACTTATATCGAGCACAATGGGACCAGGCATGTCGTGACCGTAGCCAGCGGCACGACCGGCCGCGACGCTGCGATCGACAACAACATTCCGGGAATCGACGGCGATTGCGGCGGGGTTTGCGCCTGCGCCACCTGCCACGTCTATGTGGACCCCGCATGGCTCGACAGGGTAGGCAGGGCCGCGCCAGGCGAAATGGAAGCCGAACTGCTGCAATTCGCCGAGGATTTCCGCGAAACCAGCCGCCTTGCCTGCCAGATCAACATCACCGATGAACTTGACGGCCTAGTCCTGAATATCCCCCCAGGCCAGCACTAGACGCCATCACCCGTTTTATTGCGGCTGGACCTTTCCAAGGGCCCAGCCGCTTTTTTGTGCCGCCCGCCTGCTCAAAATCCGCCATTGGACTCGCCCCCGGCCATAGTGCGGGCGCTGAAATTGGACTGTCTCTAAAAGTTGTTTACCTCTTCCCGCATTCGCCGCATCATGGGGGCATGAATCCACTGCCATAATAATAACAGGGAAGAAACCATGTCGATCCAGCAGCACAACTCACCAGGCGCGCTTGAAGGTGTGCGGGTTATTGATTTTACCGGGGTTATTGCCGGGCCCTATTGCGCCCGCCTGATGGCGGATCTGGGGGCCGAGGTGATCAAGGTGGAGCCCCCCATCGGCGATCTGCTGCGCATGACCCTGCCGCGCCGCAAGGGCCGCAGCACCTATTTCGGACAATTGAACGCCGGCAAGAAAAGCGTCTGTCTGGACCTGAAAGACCCGCGCGCCGTGGAACTGGTGTTGAAGCTGGCCGAAAAAAGCGACGTCGCTATCCAGAATTTCCGCCCCGGCGTGATGCGCGGTTTCGGCCTTGGCTATGAACATATGAAGGCGCGCAACCCGAAAATCATCTATTGCAACATGTCGGGCTTTGGCCAGGAAGGCCCCGCCGCCGGCTGGGCGGCGTTCGCCCCCATCATTCACGCCTCTGCCGGGCTGGATATGGCCATGATGACCTGGCAGGAAGACAAGAACAAGCCCATCAATGGCTCGGTCCCGTTCGCCGACTATATGACCGGCGTACATGGCAATGCCGCAATTGTAGCGGCCCTGTTCCGGCGCGAACGCACCGGCAAGGGCGAGGAAATCGACATCGCCATGACCGAGGTGATTTACAACGCGCTGACCAATGAATTGCAGGAAGCAAACTTTAACACGACCGGCGCACGGCTGGTTTACCGCGCGCTAAAGGCGAAAGACGGCATGTTTGTCGTCAATCCGCTATCGCCGAATAATTATGCCGACCTCAGCAGATCCTGCGGCCATCCGGAATGGCCGTCGAAATATCCTTTACAGGTGGCCGAGCGCCTTCAGAACTGGATCAATCTTCTGAACGAGGTTGAAGAGTGGGCCAAAGACCGCACCGTTGACGAGGTGGAAAACATTATCCGTGAAGGCGGTTGCCCGGTCGGGCAGTTGCGCCGTGTCGAAGACGCCCTGCAACAACCGCAATCCGTGCTGCGTAAAAGCGCCGTGGAAATCGAGGATGGCGCGGGTTCGTTCCGGGTCGCCAATACGCCGCTGCGCATGTGCGATTCCGAATCGCGCATCCGCGAGCATGTGCCGTTCCTGGGCGAGAACAATGCGGAAATCCTGAGCGGCCTGTTAGGCCTGCCGCAGGCGGACTTCGACAAACTGGTGGAAGAAGGCGTGATACAAAAAGAAAAGGCTGTTGCATAGGAATGGAGGAATTCCGCAAAAAGCTGTATGCCAGTTTTGATTTTGCGCTGATCCCGATTGCGGATTTTCTGATCCGCCATGGGCTGACACCCAACAGGCTTTCGGTTATTGGACTTTTGCTGAATTTCCTGGCCGCTTTCTGCATTCTGCAGGGCGGCCTGTTCATTGGCGGGTTTATCTATCTGTTTGCCGGACTTGTTGATCTGTTTGACGGCACGGTGGCGCGGCGCGGCGGCCTGAGCACAGAATTTGGCGCATTTCTCGATTCGAATTTCGACCGCATCGCGGAAGGCGTGATTTTCGCCGCCATCGCCTATCTGTTCGCCGCCAGCGGCAACGCCGTTACCGCATCGGCCGTCGTCCTGGCCTTGCTGGGATCATTCATGGTCAGCTATACCCGCGCGCGCGCCGAGGCGCTGGGCCTTGCGGGCAAAAGCGGTTTTGCGTCACGCTTTGAACGCCTGCTGCTGATTTCGATCGCGCTGATGGCGGGGTTTCTGGAAATGGCTATTTATGTACTGACCATCTTCACCCTTGTCACGGTAGTGCAGCGCATATGGTCAACCTACTGGCAGCTGGAAGAAAGAAAAGCGGGGATTACGCCCCCGCTTTGATCTGATAGGCGCGATGTACGTCACATCGTCGTATAGCCGCCATCGACAACGATTTCAGCACCCGTGATATAACTTGATTCGCCCGACGCCAGGAACAGCACCGGATAGGAAACCTCACGCGGTTCTGCCGGGCGGCGCAGAATGGTGGTGCCAAGGAATGCTTTCTCCGTTTTCTCATTCACCAGAAAGTCCTTGGTCATCGGGGTGCGAATAACGCCAGGATGAATGGAGTTGGCGCGAATATTATATGGCGCATATTCCACCGCCACGGACTTGGTCAGAATGCGCACCGCCCCCTTGGCCGCCTGATAGGCCGCAGCGCCCGCCATGCCGATAATGCCGGCGATGGAGGAGATGTTGACAATCGATCCACCGCCCGCCTTCTGCATCGCGGGCAGAATATACTTGCAGCCGTAAAACACGCCTTTGACATTGATGTCCAGCATGCGGTCCAGCTCTTCGCCTGTGGTGTCCTGTGTGGTTTTCATGATCAGGATGCCGGCATTGTTCACCAGAATATCTACCCGGCCAAACGAGGCCATGGCCTGATCGACGGCGCCCTTCCATTCCACCTCCTTCGCCACATCAAATTTGATGAACAGACCCTGCCCGCCCTTGCTGTTGATCATCGAGACGGTTTCGCGGCCGCCCGCTTCATTGACGTCAGAAACAATGAGGCTGGCGCCATGTTCGGCCAGCAGCAGCGCATGTTCGCGCCCCATGCCGGAACCGCCGCCGGTTACAAATGCTATTTTACCTTCTACCCGTCCCGCCATGATTTTTCTCCCTGCTGAGTGCTGTTTTTATACGGTGGTATAGCCGCCATCGACCATGATTTCCGCGCCGGTGATATAGCTGGACTCACTCGACGCCAGGAACAATACCGGATAGGCCACCTCGCGTGGTTCCGCTGCACGGCGCAGAATGGTGGAGGCCAGGATCGCCTTTTCGGAATCCGGGGTGGCCATCAGATCCTTGGTCATCGGGGTGCGAATAACGCCAGGATGAATGGAGTTGGCGCGAATATTATATGGCGCATATTCCACCGCCACGGACTTGGTCAGAATGCGCACCGCGCCTTTTGACGCCTGATAGGCCGATGCCGCAGGCGCGCCAATCACCCCATAGATCGAGGAAATATTGATGATCGATCCGCCGCCCGCCTTCTGCATCGCGGGCAGGATATGCTTGCAGCCATAGAATACGCCTTTGACATTGATATTCAGCATACGGTCCAATTCTTCGCCGGTTGTGTCCGCCATCATCTTCATCATGAAGATGCCCGCATTGTTCACCAGAATATCGACCCGCCCGAATGTGGACACCGCCTGATTGACGGCGGATTGCCATGCGGCCTCGCTCGCCACGTCAAAATTGATGAACAGGCCCTGCCCGCCCTTGCTGTTGATCATCGAAACCGTTTCACGGCCGCCCGCTTCGTTCACGTCTGAAACGATAATGCTGGCCCCTTCTTCGGCCATCAAAAGCGCATGTTCGCGCCCCATGCCGGAGCCGCCGCCGGTTACAAACGCAATTTTACCTTCTACCCGTCCCGCCATTTGTTCCTCTGTTCCTCTCTATTTATTTTCAGGCACCCTAGATACTTCAATATCGCATGGCAATCCTATTGATTCTATGCTCAACAAGATATCGGGCGAATCCTCCATTGGCTTTTCACAGCCGCCTATTTAGTATAACAGTTAATACAGAAATCAGGATTGCACATCACCCCGCACGGGGCATAACCGGCGGAACATCAGGAGGAAGCAAATGCACGCATTATTTGAAAAACAGGGCCATGTGGCCATCATCACCATGAACCGGCCCGATGCGCTGAATGCGCTTAGCCCGGAAATGCTGTGCCAGTTGGTGGATTACTGGAAAGAGGTGCGCGACAATCCCGATATTCGCGTCGCCGTCGTCACTGGCGCTGGCCCGAAATCATTTTGCTCGGGCGCCGATCTTGGCCAGTTGATCCCGCTGTTTACCGGCGCGCGCACCCCGCAAAATGAGTATGAAAAGCGCGTGGTCGAAGATCGCGGCCTGACCGGCATCGGCATTCTGCGGGATTTTGACACCGTAAAGCCCGTCGTGGCGGCGGTGAACGGTTTCGCAGTCGCGGGCGGCACCGAACTGTTGCAGGGCACCGATATTCGCGTGGCGTCTGAAAAGGCCCGCTTTGGGTTGCAGGAAGTAAAATGGGCGATTTTCCCCGGCGGCGGTTCGACCGTGCGCCTGCCCAGGCAAATTCCCTATTGCCGGGCCATGGAAATCCTGATCACCGGCGATCTGATCAGCGCCCAGGAGGCCTATATGATCGGTCTGGTCAATAAAGTTGTGCCACAGGAAAAGGTCATGGACGCGGCCATGGAATATGCCGCCAAGCTGGCCAAGAACGGCCCCATCGCCGTGCAGGCGATCCGCCGTTCGGCGCGCGAATGTATCGGCTACCCGGAAAAAGTGGCGCTGGAAATGGAAAGCAAATTCGCCGCCCCTGTATTAAAAACCGAAGACGCAGTCGAAGGCCCGCGCTCGTTCATGGAAAAGCGCGAACCGGTTTTCAAAGGCCGTTAAAACAGCCCGGGTTCAGACTGGACCGTTTTGCGATCAGGTTGAGACGCACCCGGTTTTCTTGCGCATCGCTGATCCCCTCCCTAACCCTCCCTTTCAGGCAGGGGAATCGCATATGGCGATTAAAAGCTTGAACTGAATCAGGAAATTGATTCTTGAGGCATCTCCATGATTCAGGAGGTGAGCAATGAAGCGATTCACTGATATTTTTGCCGGTG
>JBMOMW010000030.1:0-17612 GCA_049325255.1 Pseudomonadota bacterium
CTACGAGCGCCTCATCGGCAACGGCAAAAAACCAATGCTGGCGCTTACCGCTATCATGCGAAAACTCATAACCATTCTGAACGCCAAACTACGCGATTATGCCAATGCATAAACATGGTAGATGACATTACTTTATTTTGGAAGACGATGGGGCCAAATACAGGACCGTTGGTATGATCACCACCGCGTAACAAAGCTTAAACTTTTTTAACCCTACTGAATCAAACGCAGGAATTTACCCTCTGGTAATCGCGGGATGCGAAACTGCCCTTCTGTTGACACGTCAAAATTTTATGGCGAGTTATTAAGAGAAAGCGCAGCCATCATGAACCAGGCACCGGAACCCCAGACACATACGCCATCCGCACCGCCCGCAATGGCGGGTCAGGCGGTGGAGACCTGTGCGGTCCGGGTGCAGATCGGCGCCATCACCGCGATCCGGGGCGCCAATGTCACTGCGATTCTGAATGCGCCCGGCGCCAGCCGTCAGGCGAATATTTCCATCGGCGCCCTGGTTGCCATGCCCGGCGATTTATCCACCGTCTATGGCATGGTGCAGAGCATGAGCGGCGGCGGTTACACGCTGATCGGCACGGGCGCCGAGGCGCGCATGATTGAAATTCAGTTGCTCGGAGAAATTCTGACCGGCGAAAAAGGCAGGCATGGCGGCTTTCGTCGCGGCGTGACTTATTATCCGCATTTTGACACACAGGTGATGACGGCGGACGCCCGCGATCTGGCCATGGTATATGCGCCGCCGGATGTCGCCATTGCGCGGCTTGGCAGCATTCATCAGGACCGCTCGATCCCGGCCTTTGCCGTAACCGATGAATTGCTGGCCAAACATTTTGCAGTGCTGGGCACCACGGGTTCCGGCAAGAGCTGCGTCGTATCGCTGGTGCTGCACGCCATACTGGATCAGAACCCCAATGGCCATATTGTGCTGATTGATCCGCATAATGAATATGCTGCGGCGTTTGGCGACATGGCGGAAGCCATTCACCTCAGCAATCTGCAATTGCCCTACTGGCTGCTGAATTTTGAAGAGCTGGTCGAAGTGGTGATCGGTCAAAACCAGGAACGCGCCTATCCTGAAATCGAAATTCTGAAGGCCGGCGTCATCGAAGCCAAAAAAATGTTTCTGCGCGAGGGCGAACGCAGTGATCACATCACTGTGGACACGCCTGTTCCCTACCGGCTTGGTGACCTGATCAAGCTTTTCGACGAGGCAATGGGAAAACTGGAACGCACGGAAGAAGTTGTTTCCTTTTTGCGCCTGAAGTCCAAAATCGAAAGCCTGCGGATTGATCGCCGATTCTCTTTCATGTTTTCGCGTCTGCTGGTCGATGACAGCATGGGGCGGATTCTATCACGCATTCTGCGCATTCCGGTGAACGGCAAGCCGGTCAGCATTGTCGATATTTCCGGCATACCATCGGAAGTTGTGGATGTGGTGGTGTCGGTTCTGGCGCGCATGATATTTGATTTTTGCGTCTGGGCCAGCCACGACCGCGCGCGTCAGGCCCCGGTGCTGCTGGTCTGCGAAGAGGCGCACCGCTATGTCCCGCGCGACGAGGAAACCCATTTTGGTCCCAGCAAAAAAGCCATTTCGCGCATCGCCAAAGAGGGCCGCAAATATGGCGTGGGCCTGTGCCTGGTCAGCCAGCGCCCGGCGGAATTATCGACCAGCGCGCTGTCGCAGTGCAACACCGTGATCGCCCTGCGCATGAGCAATATCCGCGATCAGGAATTTGTCGCCAACGCATTGCCGGAAAGTGCGGGCGGCCTGCTGTCGGCGCTGCCATCGCTGGCGCAACAGGAAGCCATCATTGTCGGTGACGGCGTGACGATTCCGATGCGCATGCGCTTTGACGATCTGGCGCCCGAAAGACGCCCCGCTTCCGACACGGCGGCATTTTCCAAGGCCTGGCTCACAGAAGACACCGATATCGCCTTCATCGACGAGATCATCGAACGCTGGCGCCTGCAAAAGCGCTGAATGATTCGAGATTATTTTTTACCCATCTCAATCGGCACACAGTACAGCTCCAGCCGGTGTCCGACCAGCTGGTATCCAAGCCGTTCGGCAATGGCGCGTTGCAATTCCTCGATC
Source organism: Pseudomonadota bacterium (assembly GCA_049325255.1). Taxonomy (GTDB): domain Bacteria; phylum Pseudomonadota; class Alphaproteobacteria; order UBA11222; family UBA11222; genus UBA11222. Next base: position 2,114 of record JBMOMW010000030.1, read on the forward strand.
TGTTTGTCGGTGAATTCGATCACCTCGCGGGTTTGAATATTGATCAGATGGTCGTGATGGGTTTCGGGCACCTGTTCATAGCGCGCGCGGCCATCGCCAAATTCGTGGCGTTCCAGGATGCCCGCTTCCTCGAACAGGCGCACGGTGCGATAGACGGTGGCGATGCTGATATTTGAATCCTTGGCGGCGGCGCGCCGGTACACTTCCTCCACATCGGGATGATCATCGGAACCGGACAGCACGCGCGCAATGATCCGGCGCTGGTCCGTCATGCGCATGCCGCGCTGTTCACAAAGATCTTCGATGGGTGCAACCATGACCGCCTCACTAGCGTAAAAAACTATCCCTCAACGGCGCCATTATAACGGATTAATGCGGTTGCGGCATCAGCTATAAATTGCGGCGCATCACAATGGCGTCGGTGGGGCCTGCTTTGCTACTATCCGGCGCTGGTTCGTAATAGGCCTTGCGCAGGCCAACGGATACAAACCCCAGACGTTTATACAGCGACAATGCGGCGTCATTATCCACCGCGACTTCCAGAAATACCGCCTCGGCGCCACGCTGTTTCATGCGGGTGATAAATTCTGAAACCAGTGCGCCTCCCATGCCACGTCCGCGAAAACCGGGCAAGACGCCGGTTGAGATAATTTCGGCCTCGCCCCCGGCCTCGCGGCCCAGCAGGAACCCGGCGGGGGTTGCGTCCTGTTGCGCCGCCGGGTGCACCACCGCAATGGTTCCGGTGGCCCCCGGCATGGCCAGAAGCCGGGCAATGGCGAGCGCATCCCAGCCCATAGCAAAGCAGGCTCCGTGCAGGCTTTCCAGTATTTCCAGCGCCGCCGCGCCGGCCCGGACAATATCAACGCCGCCCCAGATCATATGGGCGCCGCAGGCAGTTTTGCATCGGGCGCGCGCAGATAGAGCGGCGCGACCTGGTCTGCGGGACAGGCCTCGCGGCTGGCCGCCAGTCCCGCCAACAGCACTGCGTCGGGCAGTAAATCGGGATGACTGGTATGGACCACCGTACCGGCACAGTGCATGGCAAGCTGTGCCGCGCCATTGCCAACAAGCTGCAATGCGCCCCCCAATTCACGGATAAAAACTGCGGCCCCGGCAAGGGTCAGCAGTGCGGGCGGACACAAGGCCGCCCCCTTCGCAAAGGCCTGGAAATAGATCTGATCATTGCGCGCATCCAGGGCTACCCCAATGGGCGCATCCCCTGTAATCGCAGCAGCCATCAGTTCCAGCGTATTCACTCCCACCAGCGGCAGGCTGCGCGCAACGCAAATGCCCCGCGCGGCGGCAAGCCCCACGCGCACCCCGGCAAAACTGCCGGGACCGATGCTTACCGCCAGCCGGTCAAAGGCGGCATAGTCCAGCCCGGCTTGCGCCCGTACATTTTCCAGCATAGGCAGCAGCGCCTCGGCATGGCCGCGCTGCATCGGTTGCCAGTCCCGCGCCAGCACCACGCCGTCCTGCCAGATCGCAACCGAGCAGGCGGCAAGGCAGGTATCCAGCGCCAGGATGCGCATCAGAGAATCTTGCACACCTCGTCAAAGCTGAATTTGGGATGGCGCGGGAAAAGCAGGCTTTCATCCCCCCTGCCAATATTGCACAGGAAATTTGATTTGACCTTGCCGTCCGGGAAAAACTCCTTGTCCACGCCGGCATTGTCAAAGCCGGACATGGCCCCGATATCCAGCCCGATCGCCCGCGCCGCCATCATCAGATAGGCCCCCTGCAGGGTGCCATTACGGAACGCGGTGGTTTCCGCATGCGCCGCACTCCAGTTGAACCAGGTCTTGGCGGTCAGGTCATGCGGGAACAGCTTGGGCAAATGTTCATAAAACTCAATATCATAGGCGATCAATGCACAAACGGGCGCGGCCATGGTCTTGGCCAGATTGCCCTCACTCAGGAACGGGCGCAGGCGTTCCTTGCTCGCCGGGGTGCGGAAAAACAGGATGCGGGCGGGCGAGCAATTGGCGCTGGTCGGCCCAAATTTCAATATGTCATAAATAGCGCGGAGTTGCGCATCGCTGACCTCCCCGCCTGCGATCCAGCCATTATGGGTGCGCGCCGTACGGAACAGAAGATCCAGCCCCTGGTCATTCAATATGTTGGCCATATTACCGCCTCGCTTTCATCATTGCGTTACTGTTAGGAATTAGCTCTGGGGTCAACATACAGAGAGTGAAAGCCGATTCCAATGACTGCATGGGGAAAGTTGAAAGTGAATTTATGGCGCGTTCTGGCAGGGGCCTGTCTTGCCCTGCTGCCCGGCGGCGTTGCTGTGGCGCAGGATCATGGTCAGGCCAGCATTTTCCTCTATCACCGCTTTGGCGAGACGAAATATCCCACAACCAGCGTCAGCATCGCCCAGTTGGAGGCGCATATCGCCGAGCTTGTATCCGGGCGCTATCAGGTGATGCCGCTGGACGCCATTATTGACGCCCTGGCGGCGGGACGGCCGCTGCCTGAACACGCCGTGGCCATCAGCATTGATGACGGGTTTGCCTCCACCTACACGCAAGCCTGGCCCCGGCTGCGGGCGGCAGGCCTGCCATTTACGCTTTTTATCACGACAGATTCGATCGATGAAAAATCCAGCAATAATTTAAGCTGGGATCAGATCAGGGAAATGCTCGCGGGCGGCGGGGTCACAATCGGGCATCACAGCGCGGCGCATCCGCATATGCCGCAGGCAAACGAGGCGGCGAACAGTGCGGATATAGCAAGGGCCAGCGCGCGGTTCAAAACGGAACTGGGGATGCAGCCATCCCTGTTCGCCTATCCCTATGGTGAATATACCTTGCGGGACCATAACCAGATCGCGGCGCTTGGGTTCAAGGCGGCGTTTGGCCAGCATTCCGGTGTGGTGCATAGCGGGGCGGATCGCTTTGCGCTGCCGCGCTTTGCAATGAACTTACGTTATGGCAGTAAAGAACGTTTTAAACTGGCCGCGAATACGTTGCCCATGCCTGTGCTGAATATTACACCCGAAGATCCATTATTGAGGCCGGACAATAATCCGCCTGCATTCGGCTTTACCGTGCAAAGCATGGTCACCGGGCTTGACCGGCTGCAATGCTACGCCAGTACGCAAGATGCGCCCGTGCCAGTACAGCGATTGGGGAATAACCGTATCGAGGTGCGCATGCCGGCGCCGTTTCCGCGTGGGCGTGGCCGCATTAATTGCACCCTGCCAGAGCGCGGCGGACGCTGGCGCTGGCTGGGCCAGGCGTTTGTGATTCCCTGATCGAAATTATTTTGCGGCGACCTTGACGGGGCATGGTGTAATGCCATGCAGGCTGGCGAACTGCTGCGTCTGCGCAAAAGCGGGCAAGCCGGTTGGCGCAATTTTTTTGCTGCTGGCATGAATGCCGGCGGCATTACGGCAGAACTGCCCGCGCTGCACCATGCCGCGACGCGAGGATTCATTGGCGATGCGCGTTACAAATCCGTTCAACGCCTTGGCCGAGCCAGAACCATATTTCTGCTTGAAGAATGATTGCAGCGATTTTCCCTGTGAAGAAAGCTGCGGCTGAAAACGGGTAACGAATGAATTATAATCCGTACGCTGATTACAGGTAAGCGCCGCCACCATCAGTTCGGTCTGTAACATGCGCACCTGCAGGGGGGGCAGTTCATCGGCCGCCACGCAGGGCGCCGCATTCGCAAAAGCGGGAAACGTCAGGGCGAGGCCGATGACGGCCGCAGCAAGCTTTCCATGAAGCGAAGACCGGCCAGCGAATGCCGGATTGCGCGAAACTGATTGCACTTTGTTTCCCCCTACAGCCTGCTATTGGAATGATCCCGGATGGCCGGAATCACGTGACGATACCAGAAAATCACTAATACCCCAATGGGACATAACCCGTTAATATACACCAGACAAGGTAATTCTATTGAATAGTCCACGGGCGATCAACCTGAAAGTGCGGCGGGACAGAGGAGCAACATACCCATGCCTTATATCAAACGGGGCGGCGCGAAGATTTTTTACAGCATTGATGGCCAGGGGCCGCCAATATTGCTAAGCCATGGTTTCAGCGCAACCAGCACCATGTGGGCCGGGCAGATCGCTGCGTTTAAGCCGCACTATCGCATCATTAGCTGGGATATGCTGGGCCATGGCGAAAGCGACAGCCCGGATGATCCATCGCTTTATACCATGGACGCAACAGTACAGGATATGGCCGCCATTCTGGACGCCTGCGGAGTCGGCAAGGCTGTAATCGGCGGGCATTCGCTGGGCGGCTTTATGTCGCTGGCGTTTCATCTGCAATTCCCGCAACGGGTGTGCGCCCTGATGCTGTTCAATACCGGACCAGGATATAAAAGCGATGCGGCGCGCGCGGAATGGAACCTAATGACCGAAAAGCAGGCGCGTGCATTTGCCAGAAAGGGCCTTGCTGCGGTGGGGCATAGTGAGGAAATGCAACTCGGCAAACACCGCACGGCGCTGGGGCTTGAGCATGGCGCGCGCGGCATGCTGGCGCAGAGTGACGCGCGAATTATTGATTCGCTGCCGCATATCACGGTCCCGGCGCTGGTGCTTGTCGGCGAAAAAGATCGCGGTTATCTGGCCGCAGCAGATTATATGACCGGTAAAATTCCGGATGGCCGCAAGGCGTTGATAGCCGATGCCGGACATGCGGCCAATATTCATCAGCCTGCCGCATTTAATCATGCGATGGGTGAATTTCTGAACAGCCTGGGCTAAATCATGGCGCCGGAGTTAACGCCCGCCCAGGAACTTGCAGACGCCGTTGCCGCCCGTGCGCAGGCAGAGCGGGAAAACAAGGCCAAATCGCGTTTTCTTGCGGCCGCCAGCCATGACCTGCGGCAGCCGTTGCAGGCGCTCAGGCTGTTGAATGCGGCGTTGCAGGAATATCTGCTGAGCGATGACGTGGCGATGAATATTTTGCACGACAGTGAACGCGCATTGGAGGTCATGGACCGCCTGCTGGGTTCGTTGCTGGATATCAGCAAGATCGATTCGGGCGTCATTGCGCCGGATCTGCGGGATATAAGAATTGCGGATATATTCAATGATCTGCGGGGTGATTTTTTGCGCCTCGCCAGGGAAAAAAATCTCGAATTCATTATTGTGCCCAGCAGCGCGGTGGTGCGCACGGACCGGATTCTGCTTGACGCTATTCTGCGCAATCTGCTGGCCAATGCGGTGCGGTATTCCGGGCAGGGAAAAATTCTGCTTGGATGCCGCAGGGCTGGCAAGGCGTTGAGAATAGAAGTATGGGACACCGGCGCGGGCATGCGCGCAGATGAATTAGACAATATTTTTGATGAGTTTTACCAGATCGGTTCACCCGACAGGGACAGCAGCCAGGGGTTGGGCCTGGGCCTGGCGATTGTGCGCGCCTATGCGCGGTTGCTGCGCCATGCTGTTAAGGTTCGATCATGGCTGGGCAAGGGATCGGTCTTTTCCATTGAAGCGCCGCTGGGCAATCGTGTGGTGGCGGAAGAAACCCGGCATGATGAGGCAGGTGACAGTCCGGGCTGGAAAATGAAAGATTGCCGGGTATTGCTGATCGAAGACGATGCGCCCGCACTGGACGCCATGCAAAAACTGCTTGGCGTCTGGGGCATGCAGGTGCTTTGCGCCCGCAGCGGGATTGAGGCGGCGCAAAGCCTGACCCGGAATAATTTTACACCGGATATTGTGATCACGGATTACCGTCTGCGCGATGGCGAGACCGGCATCGCCACCATTGATCGCATTGCACCCATGCTCGGTGAAAATATACCGGTCATTTTCGTGACAGGGGATACGCTTGCGCAAGTGCGCGCGGCGCTGGGAACCCGCTTTATGCATCTGTTGCAAAAGCCCGTGGCGCCGGGAAAATTGCGGGTGCTGATCCGAAATCTGCTAGCTGCTTGACGGCGGGCCTTTCAGTTCCACCTGGTTGCCGTCGGGGTCATGGATGTAAATGGACGGGCCAACGCCCATTGCCCCATAACGCTGCTCAATTTTTCCCGTCTTGACGCCGTAGCTAGCCAGATGCGCGCGAATGGCGGCCTCCTTGAAAGGCGTGATGGTCAATGCGAAATGATCCATATTGCGGCCATCGCGCTTCTCTGGCTGTTGGGAGACATCAATCAGATCAATCAGCGATGCGCCCGCGCGCAATTGCACCAGGCCAAATTGCATTACCCGGCGCTCCTCGGTGCAGCCCAGTACGCCGCAGTAAAACGCAAGCGCGCGGTCCAGATCGCGCACACGCAGCACCACATGGTCGATCTGGTTCAGCGTGAAAGGCGGTGATGTCATAGACAGCCTTTTTGCAAAAAAAAATCAAACGGTCACTGCGCCGCCGCCAGCTCCGCCGCCAGCGCCTTTTGCATGCGCTCCAGCCAGTCTTCGTGAATGCTGATATACAGCCCTTCGTCCGCTTTGCCGGTGCTGGTCATAAGGGCGTCAAAGCCCAGAATCTGACCCTGTTCATTCACGCCTTCCGTCCAGCGGGTGGCGCCGCGCGACATATCGTTCCAGCGTGATGCGCGCGCGCTAAAACCGATCTGGCAATTGTTAAACTCGGTCAGGTCGTCCGGCGTCGCCATGCCGCTGGCGTTAAAGAAATCCTCATACTGACGGATGCGCACGGCGCGCGATGCATCGCTTTCGCCCACAGGCGCAATGCAATAGGTTGTTACTTCGGTTTCATTCACCGAAATGGGGCGGATGATGCGGATTTGCGTGCTGGTCTGATCCATCAGAAACACATTTGGAAACAGCAGCAGATTGCGGATGCGTTCACACATCCACTGGGTGCGTTGCGGGCCAAACTCTTTCAGAAATTTTTCGCGATGCTCAAAATTTGGACGGCTCTGATAATTGTTATAATCCAGCCATAACAAAGCATGGCCGTGATCAAAGGCAAAAAACCCGCCCTTCGCAATGGATGACAAATCAACCACCCTGGTGTCGTTTTTGGATATGCCCGCCGTCCTGCGCATGGCGGTCATCACATAATTGGCATGCACCGAATCCACATGATAGCCGTCCAGGCCATTTTCGACCTGCAATTTCCAGTTGCCTTTGTAGGTATAATGTGTGGCGCCGCGCAGCAGTTCAAACCTGCCGCCGGGGGATTGATCTGTATACAGATCAATAAAGGCGCGCGCGCCCGCCAGATATTCGGTTAGCGGCGCAACATCCGGGTTCAGGCTGGCGAAGATGAAGCCGCGATAATTTTCCAGCCGGGCAACGGGCTTTAGTCCGAAATTCTTGCGGTCAAAACTTTCCGGATAGGCGCCGCCTTTTTCGTCTGTGACATTGACCAGCGCGCCCGCGCTGTCATAGCTCCATCCGTGAAACCCGCAGCTAAAGATTTTCTGGTTGCCGCGCTTTTCCCGGCACACCCGTGCGCCGCGATGCGAACAGACATTGACAAAGCCGCCGATTTCGCCATTGGCCTGCTTCGTCAGCACTACCGGCTGACGGCCAATGCTGGTGGTCAGAAAATCATGCGGTTTGGCCAATTGGCTTTCATGCGCCACATACACCCAATTGCCTTCGAATATATGCCGCATTTCCAGCTCGAACAGCGCTTCGTCGGTGAACACTTCGCGGTCGAGTTTATATTCGCCGCTGGCCGGGTTTTTAACCAGCCAGCCGGACATGCGCGCGCCCAGCGCGTTCAGCGTATCGGTGCTCAGTGCCAGTGCGTTCATGCCGCGCTCCTCCCGGTTATTTTGCGCAAGGCTAACAGAGACCGGCGGGACATCCAATGCGATTATATGTCATCATCCATTGACTTTCACAATTATTGTATATACGTTAAATGAAACTATCATGGGACGAACCCAAGCGTCTGACCACAATCGCCGAGCGTGGCCTGGACTTCGCCGATGCGGGCAAGGTGTTTGCGGGCCGCACCATGACCTTGCCCGATGAGAGGCGTGATTATGGCGAACAACGTTTCATTACTGCCGGGTGGTTATCGGGCCGTTTCGTGATGCTGATATGGACAGAGCGTGATCGCGGACGGCGGATTATTTCAATGAGGTACGGACATGCCGACGAAGAAGCGTATTACCAGGAGCAAATGGATTGACCCGGATGAAGCCCCGCATCTTGATCGGGACTGGTTCGAGCGCGCCGAAATAAGGGAAGGTGATAAGCTTATCCGCCCCGGCCGGCCCAAATCGGACGCCGCAAAAGAGTCCATCAGCCTGCGCCTTGACCCCGATGTGCTGGCCTTTTTCCGCGCCACCGGTCCGGGCTGGCAGACACGGATCAATGATGCGCTGCGCAAGGTGGCGAAGCTTTAGGCAACTATCCCCGCCGCTCCAGCGTCACGAAATGGTAATCGAACGGCAGATCGCCTGCGGTTTTTTCAATCCGTGCGGTCTGGGTCCATTCCTCTGGATCGAAAAATGGAAACAGCGCATCGCCTTCAAATTCGCGCTCAATGCGGGTGAGGTAAATCCGGTCTGCCAGCGGCAGCGCCATTTCATATATATCCGCGCCGCCGATAATCATGGCTTCATCCGCGCCGCTCTCCTGTGCGATGCGCAGGGCGCGATCCAGATCATGCGCGGTGCTTATCCCCGGCGCATGCCAAGTCCGGTCGCGGGTCAGTACAATGTTCAGGCGTCCGGGTAGTGGCTTGCCAATAGAGACATAGGTCTTGCGCCCCATGATGACGGGTTTGCCCAGCGTTGTGGCCTTGAAGAATTTCAGGTCTTCGGGAATGCGCCAGGGCAGGCCCCCCTCGCGCCCGATCACGCCATTTTCCGCCACGGCAGCGATTAGCGAGATGCGCATTTACACCGCCACCTTTGCTGCAATCATCGGATGGGGGTCATATCCAACCAGTTCGAAATCTTCATACCGGAACCCAAAAATATCTTTTACTACGGGGTTTAACTTCATCACCGGCAAAGCGCGCGGCGTGCGGGTCAGTTGCAGTTCCGCCTGTTCCATATGGTTCAGATACAGATGGGCATCGCCAAATGTGTGCACAAAGTCGCCGGGCTGCAAATCGCACACTTGCGCCACCATCAGCGTCAGCAAGGCGTAGGATGCAATGTTGAACGGCGCCCCCAGGAAAATATCCGCGCTGCGCTGATAGAGCTGGCAGGACAGCCGTCCTTCGGCCACATAAAACTGGAACAGGCAATGACACGGCGGCAGCGCCATCCGGTCCACATCCGCCACGTTCCAGGCGCTGACCATCAAACGCCTGGAATTGGGATTTGTTTTGATGTCATGGATCAGTTTGGCGATCTGGTCCACATGCCCGCCATCGGGGGTGGGCCAGGACCGCCACTGATAGCCATAGACCGGCCCGAGATCGCCCTTTGCGTCTGCCCATTCATCCCAGATCGTCACGCCATTTTCGCGCAGATACGCGACATTGGTGTCGCCGCTCAGGAACCACAGCAATTCATGGATGATGGATTTCAGGTGCACCCGCTTGGTGGTCAGCAGCGGAAACCCGGCGCCCAGATCAAAACGCATCTGATGGCCGAAAATACTGCGCGTGCCGGTGCCGGTGCGGTCGCACTTTTCCACGCCGTGATCGCGCACCTGGCGCATCAAATCAAGATAGGGCTGCATCTGCGGGCTTTCCGGTTTTCATGGCGCGACTCATGGCGCATTGTAGCGCAAAACATTGGCAATTGAAGCCCGCGTTGCAAAGGCATAGGCTTTGCCCAGAGCAATAAACCAGGAGGGCGCCATGGCGGAAAAATATGACCTGAGCGATCTGGTAAGCGATCTGGATACGAGCAAGCAGCCGAAATGGGTGATCGACCATATGCGCGCCTATCTGAAGAGTGGCGGCAAGGAGGGCCATCTTTTTGACACGGGCGGTTCAGGGATTGGTCCGCTGCCAACGCTGTTGCTGACGACGGTGGGCCGTAAATCCGGCAAGAAACGCATGACGCCGCTGGTTTATGGCGTTTTCGGGGGAAACCACATCATCGTTGGCTCCAAGGGCGGATCGCAAACCCATACCGGCTGGTATTTTAACCTGCTGGATAATCCCGCCGCCGAAATTCAGGTTGGAACCGCGCATTTCAAAGTGCGCGCGCGTATCGCCACCGGCCCAGAGCGGGCACTGATATGGGCGCATATGCTGACGGTATTTCCGACATATGGAGACTATCAGAAGAAGACCGACCGGGAAATCCCGGTGGTCGTGCTGGAAAGGCAGCCCAGCTAAGGAAAAACCTGCACGGTTGAAGCCAGCTGCGTAAAGGCATAGGCTTTATCCAGAGAAAAAATCGGGGAGAGAACCATGGCCGAAAAATTTGACCTCAATAAAGTCGTCAGCGATCTGGACTCAGGCAACGTGCCGGACTGGATTAAAGAGCATTTACGGATATATCGTGAAAGCGGCGGCAAGGAAGGGCATCTCTGGGACGCCAGCATCGCCGGTGAAGGTCTTGGCCTCACGCCAACCCTGTTGCTCACCACGGTAGGGCGCAAATCAGGCCAGAAGCGCACCATGCCCCTGATTTATGGTAAAGTGGGGGCAAACCATATCGTGATCGGCTCCAAGGGCGGCTCGGAAACCCATGCCGCCTGGTATCTGAATTTGCTGGCTAATCCGGTAGTTCAGGTTCAGGCCGGCACGGAACATTTTACCGCCCGGGCGCGCATTGCGGCCGGCGAAGAGCGCGCGAAAATTTGGGCCCATATGCTGACGGTGTATCCGCCCTACCAGGACTATCAGAACAGAACCAAGCGGGAGATCCCCGTGGTGGTGCTGGAAAAGCAGTGATGCAGACGAAAAAACATTGAAATTTAACCGGATATCGCCATATTAGGGGGGCTGGGCAACCAGCTATGGCGATAAACGGATGTGCAATAAGCGTATCGGACCCGGGGGCGGTACCCGGCGTCTCCACCATTACCTCCTCTTTTGGCTTCCGGCTAAAGATGGCTTCCGGCTAAAGAGGAAAACAGTTTCCAGTCAAAGGGTTATGCCTTGCTGGTCTGGCATGGGGACGAAATAGGCTCGACGGTCGTGTAAAGACATTACTTTCGCCCGGCATAGCACCACCGTTACCGGGCTAGTTCCTTAAGTGCGAACGACAACCATGAGGGTTTGGCCCTCGCTGCTGCCTAGTCTAACTAGGTAAGCGCGGCCCGGAGGGCGCCGGGCAACAGAAGCCCTCCACCTTTTCCTCGCAACGCCATCTTTTCCTCGAAATTTGTATCTGTAAATCAATCCTTACTTTGATTTACAGCGCCTGCGATTTACAATGCCTTCAAAATAAAACAGAGGCTGGCGTGTGAACAAGGATTCCATCGACTATCAGGCATTGGTGCAGGAAGCATTGCGCGGCGTAGTGCGCGGGGCATTGCAGCGTGTCGCAAAGGATGGCCGCCTGCCGGGGGCGCATCATTTTTATATCGCCTTTCACACCGCGCATCCGGGGGTGAAAGTGTCCGAGGCCATTCGGCAACGCTATCCGCAGGAAATGACCATCGTGCTGCAACATCAGTTCTGGGATCTGCATGTTGGCGAGGATGATTTTCAAATCACGCTCAGCTTCAACAATGTTCCGGAAAAGCTGAGCATTCCCTACGTGGCCATCAAAAACTTCTTTGATCCCAGCACCCGCTTTGGCCTGCAATTCACGGTAGCGGGCATGGAAGCGGCGTCTGCTGAGCCGCGTGTTCTGGAAACGCCTGGCAAGGCGGCGGCGGAAATCCCAAAAGAAGAAGGCACACCCCGCAAACCTGGCGAGGTTGTCAGCCTCGATCAATTCCGCAAAAAATAAACCGCGTAAAAAACCCGCGTAAAAAAACCCGCGTAAAAAAACCAGAGAGAAAAATCATGGCTAAAAAACTATCGGCAAAGACCCGCGCCGAAACGGATACATTCGGAAAAATTGATGTGCCCGGCGATAAATATTGGGGCGCGCAAACCCAGCGCAGCATCGAAAATTTCAAGATCGGCTGGGAACGCATGCCCGAACCCGTGGTGCATGGGCTGGCCGTTCTCAAACGCGCCGCCGCCACGGTGAACGTAAAGCTGGGCGACCTCGACAGGAAAATCGGCGCCGCCATTGTTCAGGCGGCGGATGAAATTCTGTCTGGCAAGCTGGACGGAAATTTTCCGCTGGTGGTATGGCAGACTGGCTCCGGCACGCAATCCAACATGAATGTCAACGAAGTGCTCTCTAACCGCGCCATTGAAATTCTGGGCGGCGAGATGGGATCGAAAAAACCTGTGCATCCCAATGATCATTGCAATATGGGGCAGTCGTCGAACGACAGTTACCCGACCGCGATGCATATTGCCGCCGTCACTGAAATCACCCGCAATCTGATCCCCGCGCTGGAATATCTGCACAAGGCGCTGGACGCCAAATCCAAAGCCTGGGCGAAAATCATCAAGATCGGCCGTACCCATACCCAGGACGCAACGCCGCTGACCCTGGGCCAGGAATTTTCCGGTTACGCCAAACAGGTGGAATATGGCGTCAAGCGCATCAAGGGCGCGCTGCCCCGGCTGTACGAACTGGCGCAGGGCGGCACAGCGGTGGGCACCGGGCTGAACGCGCGCAAGGGCTTTGACAAGCTGATCGCCGCCGAAATCGCCAAAATCACCAAACTGCCTTTTGTCACCGCGCCGAATAAATTCGAGGCGCTGGCGGCCCATGACGCCGTGGTTGAGGCGCATGGCGCGCTGAACACCATCGCCGTCAGTCTGATGAAAATCGCCAACGATATCCGCTTGCTGGGTTCCGGGCCGCGCTCTGGGCTGGGCGAATTGTCGTTGCCGGAAAATGAACCGGGATCATCGATCATGCCGGGCAAGGTCAACCCCACGCAATGCGAAGCGCTGACCATGGTGTGTGCGCAGGTGATGGGCAATCAAACCGCCGTGTCGATCGCCGGATCGAACGGGCATTTCGAACTGAATGTGTTCAAGCCGGTGATGATTTACAATCTGCTGCAATCCATCCGCCTGCTGGGCGACAGCGCCATCAGCTTTACCGATAATTGCGTCAAGGGCATCATCGCCAATGAAGACAATATCAAGGCGCTGATGGGCCGCTCGCTGATGCTTGTCACCGCGCTCGCGCCAAAGATCGGTTACGATAATGCCGCCAGGGTCGCCAAGACCGCGCACAAAAACGGCACCACCCTGAAACAGGAAGCCGTGCGCATGGGGTTTGTGACGGAAAAGGAATTTGATAAACTCGTCCGTCCCGAGGATATGATCGGACCGAAATAAGAGCGGCATGACAGGCCTGCCCATTAAGCGTTCGGTGACACTTGCCGGTCACCGGACCAGTATTTCACTGGAAGCGGAATTCTGGGATGCGTTGCAGGATATTGCAAAAAGTCAAAATAGTTCTGTAAACGGACTAATTTCCAGAATCGACGCGGCGCGTACAACCTCCCCAAAAACCGCCATCCCCCTAGGCCAGGGCTTCGGCGGACAGGGCGGTCTTTCCAGCGCCGTGCGGCGCTACGTGCTGGCCTGGTACCGGGATAGGGCAAGATAGGGTTGCTGCAAACTTCATTTAAGTGCAAGACTGGGCTATGATCCGAACGCTGCTTAACCAGGAAAAATTTTGCGATCCCGCCCGCACGCTGGATGGTCAGGTGCGGGCCAGCGTGGCGTTGCGCGCGCTCGAAACGCTGTGGTTCAATACCGGTACGCTGTGCAATATCAGCTGCGCGCACTGCTATATTGAATCGTCCCCCGCCAATGACCGGCTTGAATATCTGCGGGCGGCGGACATTACGCGCTATCTGGATGAAATTCGCGCCACAAACCTGCCCACCGCCGAAATCGGATTTACCGGCGGCGAGCCGTTTATGAACCCTGAATTTCTGACGATGCTGGAGGAATGTCTGGCGCGTGGCTTTCGGGTGCTGGTGCTGACCAACGCCATGAAGCCAATGCGGCGTCCGAAAATTTCGCTGGGACTGCATGCGTTGCATGAACGCTTTGGCGAAAAGCTTACCCTACGGGTCAGTCTGGACCATTACACCAAAGCCCTGCACGACAAAGAGCGCGGCGCGGGGACGTGGCTAGAGGCGCTGGATGGCCTGCTATATTTATTCGCCAACGGTTTTTCAGTCCATGTGGCGGGCCGGCTATGCTGGGACGAAGACATGGACACAGCGCGGGCGGGCTATGCAAGCCTGTTCGCCGATTTCGGTATTCGCATAGATGCTTATGATCCGGCGCAACTGGTGCTGTTCCCGGAAATGGATGCGCGGGTGGACGTGCCGGAAATCACCACTGCCTGCTGGGGCATTCTGGATAAAAGCCCGGATGATGTCATGTGCGCAAGCAGCCGCATGGTGGTGAAACGCAAGGGTGCGGCGCGCCCTGCCGTCACCGCCTGCACCCTGCTGCCCTATGATGCGCGTTTTGAGATGGGCGAAACTCTGGCCGGCGCCAGCGGCCCGGTCACGCTGAACCACCCGCATTGCGCCAAATTCTGCGTATTGGGCGGCGCGTCGTGCAAGCCGTGAAAGCCTAACTTTTGGGTTGACGCGACCCCCATCCAGGTCTATCCCAAAGCCTCGTGGTGATTTGTGCCGACCGGCTTGCGGCCACGTTAAAAAGTATCGCTAAAAAGGTCGGGTGCAGAGATGATCGCTCTAGCCCCGCACCAGAGGTCGGGGCTTTTTTGTGAGAGAAATCAATGCCTGAAACAATATCTAATGAGACTTCAAAACACTGGCGGCCGCGCACCAGGGCGGTGCATGGCGGCACGGTGCGCTCGCAGTTTGGCGAAACATCCGAGGCGCTGTTTTTGACCTCGGGCTATGTCTACACTTCCGCTGAAGAGGCCGCCGCACGTTTCAGGGGCGATGATGACGGCTTTATCTACAGCCGCTTTTCCAATCCCACCGTGGGCATGTTTGAGGAACGCATGGCGGCGCTGGAGGGGGCCGAGGCCGCCTGGGCGACGGCCACCGGCATGGCGGCGGTATCCAGTGCGCTGCTGGCGCTGCTGCGTGCTGGCGATCATGTGGTGGCGGCCAAAGCGATGTTTGGTTCATGCCGCTATATTGTCGAAGAAATGCTGCCGCGTTTTGGCATTCAATCGACACTGATCGATGGGCGTGACCTGGCGCAATGGCAGGCCGCAATCCGGCCCAATACCAGGGTGCTGTTTCTGGAATCGCCCACCAATCCCAATTTGCAGGTCAGCGATCTGCGTGGTGTTGCGGACATCGCCCATGCGGCGGGCGCGCGGCTGGTCGTGGATAATGTGTTCGCCACGCCGATCCTGCAACGCCCGCTGGAATTTGGCGCCGATGTGGTGGTCTATTCCGCCACCAAACATATTGATGGCCAGGGCCGCTGTCTGGGTGGCGTGATCCTGGGGTCCAGATCCTATATTAACGATGAAGTGAAACCCCTGCTGCGCCATATGGGGCCGGCCATGTCGCCGTTTAACGCCTGGGTTATGCTGAAATCGCTGGAGACGCTGGATCTGCGGGTACGCGAACATTCGCGCAATGGCGCGCGCATTGCCGATT
>JBMOMW010000031.1:0-15243 GCA_049325255.1 Pseudomonadota bacterium
TTCAAAATTCAAGACGCTGCTGCGAAAAGCCGCTGAACGAAACCGCGACCAGCTCTGGCAACGCATCGGCAAACTGCTCGATCTCTTCCACCCCGCAGAATGTCAAAACTACATCCGCCATGCGGGATACGCTTCAATATGATCACAAAGTGCTCTATCGAAACAATCGCCGTCGCTACCGGTGGAACCCGCTTTCAGCAGGACGCCTAGGCGGCGTTTTACAAATTAGCGGGCCGCATCATCAACTGACGAAACATGCTCAATTAGCAAATTTAGCCTTTCCCGGTCGCGCACATATAGAGTTTTCGTTTTCCGCTCAAGAATACCCGCACTGCTTAACTGGCTCATAACCCGCGCAACAGTTTCACGGGTCGTGCTGGCCTTTGCCGCAATCGCAGACTGGGTGGGACTTGGATAGATCATCCAGGAACCCGGCCTGACAGGATCTTCGGAAATCAGCTTTGAAAGCTCGCGGTAGACGCGCTGGTGCGCCCCCAGTGTGGCCAGATCCATGATACGGTCATCGCAAACACGCACAATCCGCGCCAGCTTTTCGAGAACACGCACCCCAATCTCCGGATACTCCTGAAGCACGGCGCGAAAGGCTGTGGGGCTAAGCGAGGCAATCAGACAATCCTGGTGGGCAACGACATTGGCTGATCGCGGCTCTCCGTCAATCGCTGCGAGTTCACCAAAATAACCGCCGCTCTTAACTTCGGCATAGGCAACTTCCCTGCCGGTGAGTGAAAAATTTACGACCCGGACTTCGCCGGTTACAACAAAAATAATATCCCGGCTGAGACTGTCCCTGGTTAGTATCTGATCACCCGCCTTGCATTTACGCCAGACGCAATTGCGCTCGATGCGCTTCAATTCAGCCGCATCAAACCCTGCAAACAACATGTTTGATGCAAGCGAATTGCCCTGTGTATCGACAGGAATGACAATACCGGGAAGGTCGTCCCTTGATTCAGCCACTTATGTCCCCCTCATGTTACACAATGCCTTCACCCCATTGATCACGTCCAGACGGGCTGGGAGTGAAACGCAAGAGCCACGCCAGCCCATTGTGACCAAAATCACATATTCCCGCAATTACATATAAAAGAACCCAATAAATGCCTGATTCTGTGACCATCGTCACTAAACCTTTATGCATTCACCATTAGGGTAATGTTTCCTCTTATGAGGAACCCAACCCCAACTTGCCCCGGCCTCAGAGGTTCGGGGCTTTTTTTCATTAAAATGCGGTCGCCCCACCATCCACATTTATGGTCTGGCCTGTAACAAATGCCCCTGCCGCCGAGGCAAGAAACACCGCCGCCCCCGCAATTTCATCTGGCGCACCGATTCGCTTCAGGGTGGAACCCGAAACCGAATCCTCTAATATTTCCGGATCGCTCCAGAGCGCCTTTGCAAAATCTGTCTTGACCAGGCCGGGCGCAATGGCGTTTGCGCGAATATTATGCACCCCAAATTCAACGGCGATGTTACGGGCAAGCTGCATATCGGCTGCTTTGGAAATGCAGTAGCCCCCAATCACTGAATTGCCATGGTGACCACCGATTGACGAAATAATGATAATGGAACCGTCTTTGCGCGCAATCATCTGCGGCAACACCATATTGCATAGCCACTGGTTCGACAGGATATTCGACCGCATGATCCGCTCAAAGGCGTCATCAGGAATATCCAGCATCGAGCCAAAATGCGGGTTCACCGCGGCATTGCAAACCAGGGTAGTGACCTTGCCCCATTTTGCATCGGTCTGGTCAACCAGGTTCTGTAGCTGCTCCTTGTAGCCAATATTGCAGGCTATCGGGATGGCAACCTCTTCCCCCTTGCCCCATTTCCCGTTAATCGCAGCGGCGACCCGTTCACAGGCATCCTGCTTGCGGCTGGAAATTACGACTTTAGATCCATGTTCGGCGAGGCGATGGGCTATCGCCTCGCCAATGCCTTTGGTGGCGCCGGTTACAATGGCGACTTTTCCCGTCAGATCAAAAAGCGACATATCTTCACACCTTTATTCCTGGAGGTCCGACTGCAAGAGTGCCCTGCGCCACGGCAGGCATGGGTGGGCGCATTATAAGAAGAATCAGTACCGGGATTAAACCGATGACTGCAAATGACAGGAATACAGACGTATAACTGCCCGTCGAGTCAAATGTATAGCCTGCAATGATGGGCCCTAACGCCGAAACAGGGGTAACGATCAGCCCACGAATGGCAATCAGACTTGCATAGTTCCTGTTGCCAAAATAATTCGCCAACAATGCCGGGCCCGCGACAATAGCCATGCCATTTCCGGCGCCAAAAACTACCGCAAAGATATAGACCATCACAATATTATTGGCAAAGATCAGCAGGACGATACCCGCCAATTCAGCAACAAGCCCAAAGGCCAGTAAATAACGCGGATCGATGCGATCACCCAGAATTCCGGTAAATAATCGCCCTGCTGCGCCAAGCATGCCGATAATGCCAATCGCCGACGCGGCTGTAACCGGTGATATTCCCAGGTCGCGCAAATGCAACACGCCCTGACTGTTGACGACGCCATGACCGAAAACCACGGCAGAAACGGCAGCGACAATCATCCAGTATGGTATAGTACGAAGGGCGTCTTTTATCTCCCACGAAATCGTGGATTGATGCACCTGAGCAGGTTTATGCGCGCTGGTTTGTGCTGATACAGTGGCAGGGTCAAGACCATCCACAAATGTTCCCTTGTGCGCGGGTGTTTCGCGTACAAAAATCGCGGCAATAACTGTACCAATCAACATCGTGCCTGCCATAACCAGCCAGGCGTCGCGCCAGTTTCCGGTGGCTTGCACCATCAGTGAAATCGCTGGCGCCGCGAAAAACGCCCCCACCCCCCCCATAGACATGAAAATGCCTATGGCCAGTGCGCGTTTGCGGGCAAACCAGTGGGCTAAAATATGCAGCCCGGGAACAACGCTAAGTAACGCCAGGCCAAGAGCAACAATTCCTATGAAGATATAATATTGCGCCAGTGAGTTCATAGAAAAACTGCAAACTGCGCCAAACACACCGATTATACCACCCGCCGTCATCGTCATTCTGGCGCCAAACCGATTGATGCAATAGGCCGCCACCGGCCCCGACATGCCCATGACAAACGCTAGAATGGAATAACCCAGGCTGGCTTCAGATCGCGTCCAGTTCATGGCTGTGATCATTTCCGGAATAATCACGCTAAAGCCGTACACAACGGTGCCAACCGCAAAGAAATAGATACCGCTAAGCGCTGCGAGAATTATCCATCCGTAAAACACTGGCGATCCCCCTGCGTTTGCGATGACGTGCAAACTGTTCCCCTGCCCTCATGGTTCGGGGCCGGTTGCTTCCGTTTATAAATCAATGTGGGAAGTATTTCACACTCTGGTGCGCGCGGGAAAGAGGGTTTTGCAAAAACCTTCAGCGCGGGTTTATTATTGTGCGTGCACTCATTACGCCGAACCGGCGGCGGCAACCGGTGGGCGCATGCATAAAACGAATATCACTGGAATAAGCCCAATCGTGGCAATCGAAACAAACAACGGCGTATAACTGCCCGCCGCGTCAAAAATAGAGCCTGCCAAAAATGGCGCCGCAGTTGCCGAGCCGGTAACCACAAGACCATGGATGCTGATCAGGGCCGCATAATTCTGGCTGCCGTAAAAATTCGCCTGTAGGGCCGGGCTGGCAGCCAGCGCCATACCGTTACCCGCGCCAAAAATAGCCGCCAGCGTGAAAGCCAGTTGCGGCGCGTCCGCGTAAATCAGCATAATTAGCGCCGCCGATTGCATCGTCACGCCGCAAGCCAGCATGTAGCGCGGATCGTGACGGTCACCCAAATATCCTGCGAACCAGCTGCCTGTTGCGGCGAACATGCCGAAAACACCAATCGCCGAGGCGGCAGTGACCGGCGCAATGCCCAAATCGCGCAGGTGCAATCCACTCTGACTGTTGAAAGTGACGCCGCCAAAGATCGTAACAGCGGCCGCGGAAATAGTGATCCAGAAAGGCAACGAGCGTAGAGCGTGTTTGGTCTCCCATGAGGTCATGGTTTGATGCACCCGCCGGGGAGGCTGCGCGGTGCCGGAATTAGCCGATGTCAATGACGGATCAATCCCATCGGCGAATGTTCCCATCTCCTCCGGGGTATTGCGCACGATTAGAATTGCTATTGCCCCCCCTAACAGTGTTGCGCCAGCCATCGCCAACCAGGCGTCGCGCCAGTTGGCTGTCGTCTGCACCAGCAGAGAAATGAGCGGCGCTGCGACAAACGCCCCCAGTCCCCCCATGGACATGAAGATTCCGATGGCCAGCGCGCGTTTGCGCACAAACCAACTGATCAGGACCTGCATGCCGGAAACGTTTCCTAGCAGCGCCAGGCCAAAGGCGACTACACCGATGCTGAGATAATATTGCGGCAATGAAGCCATGTAGTAGCAGCTGATCGCGCCCGCTGTACCGATAAGACCGCCCGCGGCCATGGTCCATCTGGCGCCGATACGCCGTATGAAAAATGCCGCCACCAACCCCGACAGGCCCATTACCAGCAGCAGAATAGAAAATCCCAAACTGGCCTCTGAGCGCGTCCATCCCATGCCCTTGATCATTTCTGGCATGTTGGCGCTAAATCCGTAAAACACCGTGCCGAGGGACAAGAAATAAATTGCACAAATCGCAGCCAGGATTATCCAGCCATAGAACATTGATGCCTCATGCTTTTAATAGTTGAGGGATAACCCGGTCAGGTGCGTTCGGTCACTGCGCTGGCCGCAAAGACACCGTCAGCGCATCTTTACGCTGCGGCGGACGCATCCACAATGTGGCCAGTACCGGAATCAGGGATACAATGGCAAAACCCAGAAATACCGGCGTGTAGCTGCCAACAGCTTCATAGACGTGGCTGGCGACAACCGGTCCCGATGCGCCGATGACGATAACGATCAAACCATGCACGGCAATCATGCCTGCATAGTTCCTGCCGCCATAATAATTCGCCACCAAAGCCGGGCTGGCCACAATGGCGGCGCCGTTGCCGGCGCCCAGAATGATCGCGCAGGCATAGGTCATTATCACCGTATCTGCATAAATCAGCATAATGATCGCGGCCAATTCCATCGCAAGCCCTAGCGATAACAGATAGCGCGGATCCAGCCGGTCCCCCAGAAAACCGCCGAAGAGGCGCCCGCCTGCGCCTAACAGGCCGATAATGCCAATGGCCGACGCCGCTGTAATCGGGGATATGCCCAAAGCCCTCAGATGCAGCACCCCCTGGGTGTTAACCGCCAGGAAGCCAAAGACCGCCGCTGCGGCCGCAAAGACGGTTATCCAGAAAGGCAGCGTGAGAATGGCTTCCTTCACTTCCCACGACACATCTGTCTGGTACACCCTTCGCGGCGGTGCGGTCTCAGGATTTGTGAGGGCCAGCGCCGGGTCAATCCCGTCAATAAATGTGTTCTTGTCAGCTGGATCATCGCGCACGAACACCACCGCGATAATCGCGCCGAGCAATGTCGTGCACGCCATCACCAGCCAGGCGTGACGCCAATTGCCAGTCGACTGCACCAGGGCTGAAATGGCGGGCGCCGCAATGAATGCGCCGATCCCCCCCGTTGACATAAACACGCCCAGCGCAAGACCACGCTTGCGCGCAAACCAGTTCGCCAGCGTATGCGTACAAGCCACGCCCCCTAGCATCGCAATGCCAACGGCCATAATCAAAATGACAAGATAGTAATGCCACAGGGAATTCAGATAAAAATTGCCGATGGCGCCCGCCATGGCGATCAGTCCGCCAATCCCCATCATGCGTCTGGCGCCAATACGGCGTAACACGATAGCCGCCACCGGCCCTAACAAGCCCAATGCCAGCACAAGAATGGAAAAGCCCAGACTGGCTTCTGATCGAGACCAGTTCATATCCTCGATCATTTCGGGGATGACGATACTTAAGCCATACAGCACGGTGCTAATCACTAAAAAATAAATTGAACTAAGCGCGGCCAGTATGATCCATCCGTAAAACATGGCATTCCCTCCCCGTTATTCAACCGCGACAGGGCGCAGCCGATCCCGGCCCTCATTGGTCGAGGCCGGTTGAATGCCACCCTGTTGCAGGGGGCACGCAAAGTATTTCACAGACTTAGGGGATGGTGAAAGAAGAAAATAGAGGAGGCAGGATTTTACTAGCGCGCCCCATCGGGCCAGAATACGACCCGCACTGTTTCCATCAAAATCAAAAAATCCAGAAATATCGACTCATTCTTGACATAATAGAGATCATATTTCAGTTTTTCGCGCGCATCCTCAATGCTGGCGCCGTAGGGATAGTTGACCTGCGCCCAGCCGGTAATGCCCGGTTTCACCACATGACGATATTTGAAAAAGGCAATCTTGTCTTCCAGATCGGCAACGATGGAAGGGCGTTCAGGGCGTGGCCCCACAAAGCTCATATCACCTAACAGGACATTGTAAATTTGGGGAATTTCATCGATACGGGTTTTGCGGATGAACCGCCCGATACGGGTGACCCGGTCATCATCCTTGGCGGCCCAGCGCGCCACCCCGTCCTTCTCGGCGTCATTGCGCATACTACGAAACTTTATGACATCGAAATTCTTGCCATTTAATCCCACGCGAGTCTGCCGGTAAAAAACCGGGTCGCCATCATCAAGCCAGATCAGCAATGCGATAATTAGCGTAACCGGCAACGTGGCCAGCAACAGCACACTGCTGGTCACGATGTCCACCGCACGTTTCAGGAAACGGTCAACATTATTGCGCGCCGCGCCCTGTGAAAAAACCAGCCAGCTGGGATATAGGCCATCCAGTTCGACCTGCCCTGCTTCGCGTTCTATGAAGTCGGTAACCGCCGTAATTTTACGGCCGCTCATCCGGCATTCCAGCAGCATGTCGATAGGCATCGTTCCGCGCCGTTCATCGGCGGCAATCACAATTTCATCTATGCCGGCTTCTGCGCAAAAGCTGTTCAGGTCTATCGGATCATCAATGAGATTAACAACTGAAACACCGGCTTCATCCGGACTTGTCGGGATATAGGCAACCGGAATAAAACCACAATGGCCACGCTTGTTTCGCACCTCAGATTCAATTCGCTGCGCACGAACGCCCGCGCCCAATATGAGGATGCGTCGTTTCAAAAACTGCGAGACTATGCCATGACTGGCTGTGAAGCGGATTATAAGCAAACCTGCAAAACTAAGCGCCATCGCGGGCGGAAGCGCCTGGTTCAGTGCCGGCCCGGTCTTGACCAGTCCGAGTAAAATCGAGACCATGATAAAAGCAATAATAAATCCCGTGATTAACCGCGTTACCGCCTCGCGCATATCGAACATGTAATCTGTATTGTACAGGCCCATGGAAATCAAACAGCCCATGATGACAATGATATACGCGCTCCATTCAATTGAAGGTTCTGCATAGCCGCTAAAAAGGACGTTTACCCCGGCCTGTGATGTTATCAATCCAAACAGAATTGAAACCACCAGGATCAATAAATCCGCCGCGCCAATTATGATCATCCTACTAGAAAACATTAAGTACCCCGCGCCCTATCCCGCATGCATCGAACCGTAACAGACCCGCCGTGTGCACGGCACATTAACTGGAATCTGTTACCGATTTGCTGCATTCCATATAAATAAGTTCTATGAAATGGTAAGTGACCGGCATCACTAAGTGCGAACTATGGTAAATTTGTGTTTACCGGTTTTTCAAAATTTCTCTAAACAGGGAGATTTGTCCTGCCGTCGTTGAATCCCAGCTAAACCCTTCTGCATAGCGGCGGGTTTTATCGCGGGAAGGCAAGTTCTCAAATAGCGCCCGCACACCCTGAGCCACGCCCTGTGCTGTGCGCGCCTGCATCAATACCCCCGCTTCAGGGGAGGTAACAACCTCTGGCGTTCCCCAAACATTTGAAGCCACAACAGGGGTGCCGCAAGCCATTGCCTCAAGCAGGACATTGGCCCAGCCTTCACGGCTGGACGCCAGTATCAGGGCGTCGCCGGAATTATAGAGCCGGGCCATGTTCTCCGGGCGCACCGCACCGAGAAAACGAACGCGCCTGGCCACTGCCAGTTCTTCCGCAAGTCTGTGCAATGCCTCACGTTCCGGGCCATCTCCCGCTATCAGCAGGTGATAGTCAGGAAGTTCCGGCAGCGCCCGAATAACCAGATCATGGCCCTTACGTTCAATTAAGTGCCCAACGGACAGCAATGTCTTTCCCGAAGCACCGAATGCTTCTCTCGCCTCCATGCGGTCTTGCGGCTGGAAACGAACCAGATCCACACCATTGCGCAACGCATGAATTTTGGTTTCAGCAACGCCCATTTCAACCAGCGAATCTTTTAGCGCCTGACATACTGTGATCAGACCGCTCGCCTGCTCCGCCGCCCATAAAATTTGGCGGCGCGGCAGATCATAGGCCGGGATAAGGTTGATATCCGTTCCACGCGCAGTAATCACCACGGGTTTGTTCAGAAGGCGCCCGATCATCGCCGCAGCGACACCATCAGGATAAAAATAGTGCGCATCAATCAGGTCAAAATCATAACCATCCTGGATTAATTTGCGTACGGACCAGTAAATCGACAAAAACATCATGCTAGGAGCGAGCGTCATCCCAAATTTCGGAATCAGAAAATATCTTGGATAGGTGACAGAAATCCCGTGCCGCACCGCCCGCGCCTCTATCTTTCGATAGACCGCATAACTGGAAAGAAATTGACTGCCCGCGGGGGCCCAAGGAACCGGGCAAATTACCCGCGATTCCACTGCGCCGCTTCGCAGCAGTTCACGCAGCCGGTTTTCAACAAAAATACCCTGTGATGGTTGCGCAGCGCTAGGGTAGAGACTTGTAAAAGTCAGGATTCGCACACCAAGATCCTCGCTCAAAGAACAATAAGCCACTGTGCAATAAGCCACTGTGAATGTGGCCTGCGCCTTAACCTATCCGATCAGGACGCCGGCCACAGTCCAGTGGGCTTTTGTCAGCCTCCCTTAAGCGTCTCCAGCAGCGCATCGGCTTCTTTGCGCTCGTCAAACTCACTCTTTTCAGCCAGAACCCGGGTCAATATCTCAAGCGCTTCGGCTTTTTTATTGCTCTGCGCAAGCGCTGCGGCATAATGATACTGAATTTCAGCTGATTTCGGCAAAGCCTTCGCTGCCTTGTCAAGCACCTCCAGACCTTCCTTGACTTTGCCTCCTTTCACAAGAAGCCAGCCATAGGTGTCCTGGATTTCTGGTGAATTTGGCGCCAACTCATATGCAGTACGAACCAGCTCAACTCCCCGAGGGTCACCTTTGCGGGCATAAAGCCAACCCAGATTATTTAATATCACCGGGCGGCCCGGCAATTTTTCATTCAGGGCTTCATTTTCGAGAATGGCCTCCTCAAGCTTTCCACGCCGTATCAGCTCGGTAGAAAACATCAAACGGCTTTCCCAGTCTTCAGGGTTTTTAGTCACCCAGTTTTGCAGTTTCGCAAAGGCTTCATCTTCCTTGCCTTCACGGATTTGCGCCACATACAAACGTTGCAGAGTCTTTCCGCCAGGTTTTAACTCCTGAGCCTTCGCAAAAGCAGCAGAGGCGTCCGCATATTTTTCAGCCCGCATATACACATCACCCAAAATTAGATGAAACATGGGATTTTCCGGCTTTTCATCACGGAATTTCTCGGCCAGCTTCACTGCGGCTTCAATGCCATTATCCTTCAATTCAATGCCAATACGTTCTGCCCGCGCATCCGGATAGTCTGGCGCAAGTTTAATGGTTTCGTCGAACGCGGCCCTTGCTTCTGCTAAATTATCATTCATCAGCAACGCCTTGCCGAGCAACATATGACCCTGTGGCGCAGTTGGAACAATACCCACCAGCTTGCGATACGTGGCAATGCCGCTTGCAATTTGTTTGTTCAGTATCTGCACCTGCGCCAGGGCGTTTAACGCGGTTGGTGATTCTGGTGCAATAGCGTTCAGATCGTTTGCCGTTTGCAACGCAGCCTCCGCCTTGTTCAGCCTCATTTGCATTTCGATAAGACGGATGCGAGCCCCTTCAGACTTGGGGTTTCCTTCAACCGCCTTTTGTAGCCATGCAACGGCGCCTTCCATATCTTTTTCCGCTATAGACAGATCGGCAAGCTGGGTCAGAACCTTTTCATTGCTCTTGTCTTTTTCCAGATGCGCCACCAGAAGCTTTCTGGCTTCTTCCGGACGTTTTTCTATCCGCTCAAGTTGCGCCAAATTCAAAACAGCAGGTGAAAAGTTGGGATCCGCCTTTAATGCCGCTTCAAACGATGCGCGCGCCTCTGGACGTTTGTCCTGGGCTAGAAGAACCGAACCCAGTAAATTATGGGCAGTACCGCTATTTTCTCGTTGTTTTACGAAGTTTACCGCCGCTTCCTCAGCCTTGACATATTCCTTGTTCCGCATGTGCGTAAGAATAAGCAGAAGATTTACGCGATCCGAACCTTCCTTCCCCTCGGCCATTGCCTCCAGTTCGCGCACCGCCTCATCCTGCTCACCCATGCCAAGGCTGGTGATAGCCAGTTGTTCCCGGACAGATGTGTTCTCCGGGTCTAATTTTTGCAGCACCTTGAACGCTCTTGCCGCCGATGGATAATCTGAAACAGCAAGATAACTGTTTCCAAGAAGCTGTAGATAATAGATGTCATCCTTGTAACCGTCTTCGTTTTCGTGCGGTTTGAGCAGCTTGACTGCATCTGGAAAGCGTTTTTGCCGCAAATAAACGGCTGACAGCAGCTTTACAGCGTCTGGCTTGTTTTGATTCGCTGCATGATAGCGTTCTGCATAATTTAGCGCGCCTTCAAGGCGGTTCAATTTAAGGTTCAGGTTGGCCATTAAATAAACAGCGGGCATGAACGAGGCCATCCGGAATTCCACCGGCTGCATTACTTCCAAAGCTTTTTCCGCTTCGTTGCGTTGCGACAGCAAGGCTGCTTTGAGATACAGCGCCATGGGCATTTGTGCGGATCGCTTCAAAATGGCATCCACGTCAGCTTCGGCTTCTTCAAAGCGGCTAAGACCAAGAAAAACAAAGGCGCGTCCAATAAGCACCTGTATGGAGTTTTTATCCACCTCAAGCGCTTTGTTGTACGCCTCCAGCGAACCTGGAAGATCCTTCTGTACACGCCGCAACTCACCCTTTAGCCATAGCGCCAGACTAAATTTCGGATCTATGGCGATAGCCCGGTCAATAGCTTTTTCAGCTGCGGGAAAGTCCCCTTCGCGCTGTAATATTTCGGCTTCCGTAGCGTGGAATGGCGCAATATTGGCTGCTTCAGGGCGCACTATTTCCATCTCCGCCTTGGCTTTGGCAATATCATTTTCAGCCAGATATGCCCGTGCCCGCAAGGTATGGCCCGTTATCTTAGTCTCACCTTTCATCGAATCAGTGTTGATTTCCGCCAGCAACTCCTTTGTTTTTCCCTGAGACAATAAGGTTTGCGCCAAAAGCGGCAAGACCTTGGCGTCATCCATTCCCCTGCTGCGGGCTTCGCGAAATTCTTTTTCTGCGCCCTGTACATCACCGCGCTGCATATGGAATTGCCCCAGCATAAACCGCGCGTCCACATTATCAGGATCGGCACGTACGGAATTCTTCAAATGAATAATGGCTTCATTGCCATTTCCATCCTTCACCGCCTGCTGGGCTTCCTGAAAATATTTGCTGGATTCTGCGTTCGCCGCCCATGCCCGATCACCTGTAGAGCCATGCACAACGATTGCCGCCATTACGAGTGAAACAATGCCCAGCCGCCGTATTTGCGGACGCCAAAGCGTTCTTGCGCGGAGCAGCGCCAGCGTCCGGGCATCTCTGGCAAACTCAATGGAAGATTCTAAGGAAAATTCTGACATGGTGATTCCAATGTTTCTAAAGTGAACCCTGATTTGTAAACTGGAAATATTAACAGTCGATTTCGTAGGATAGTATTAGATGCACCATTTGGCCAACCATGTTTAACGCCATCCTGTCCAAATCAGGCGCTAACTATTACTTGCCAATAGCAGGTATCGTCGATCAACGGCGTAGTATCGCTTCCGGTTGCCGGCAGCGCGCGCAAAAAAACTTTCTCGAAGCGGGATTCATTCATCATTGTTAACCGTGCTATATCTATATTTGACAACAGATAAAAATGCAGGTGATTCGTATTTTAGAATGATTGCAATGAAAAATCGAAAAGATATGGCTGTATGAAGCTTTCTCTTTTTTTAAGAAATCGCGGGGTTTCCCGCCTCAAGAGCGAGGAAAAAGGCGCTATGGGCCATAAATCCATCAGCTTGTCCGCCATGTTTATTACCATCCTTCTGGAGGCATGCAGTGGCGCGCCACACACAGCCAATTACTCTCCCGTCAAAAAAGAGGCGGCCGGGACCACCGGCGGCCAATTCACGCTGAAGCCTTATCTGCAAGAAGCGGCAATTAAATCATCTACAAACCAGGAATATGAAGAGGCCGCGACTTATTGGTATGCGCTATATCAGGAAAATCCCGGGGATATTAATATAGCGCTGCAATGCGCCAGTAATATGCGATATGCAAATAGCCCTGGTGACGCTGTTAATATATTGAATAACGCACTGAAAATCCATCCGGGGAACGTACAATTGCTTGCCGAAAGGGGTAAGGCATATGCCGCATTGGGCAATACAGAACTTGCATTGGAGGATATTACCATTGCCAGCGCCGGGAACGCCGCCGACTGGAGCACCCATTCTGCGCGGGGGATAATACTTGATCGTCTTGGCAGGCAAAACGAGGCCGCAGAGGCCTATAACAGGGCCCTGGCCATTTCGCCCGGAAATCCAATAATCCTGAACAATCTTGCATTAAATCTGGCACTGGCCGGCCACCATGTGGAGGCCGTTGAAACCTTGCAGCGCGCTTCGCAGCATCCTGACGCCAATATCCAGATACGTCAGAATTTATCCCTGTTGATGGCGATGAATGGGGATGTCAAACAAGCAGGACAGATCACTCAGGCCAATTTGCCCAACACCATGGCGCAAAACAATATGGTTTACTTTGAGGGACTTACCCCGGTGCAATCACCGCCAAAATAGGGCCGGAATTGCACGACGGAAAAAAGAACTATCACTTCATGAGGGTGATAACAACCGGGCCAAGGATGACAAGAAATAGAACCGGCAGGAAACATCCAATCATTGGCACTGTCAACTGGGCGGGCAAAGCGCCTGCCTTTTTCTCTGCCGCCGCCATCCGCAGGTCACGATTTTCCTGCGCCATTACCCGCAGCGATTGTCCTAATGGCGTGCCATAACGCTCCGACTGAATAAGCGAAGTAACGACAGACTTGACCCCATCCAGTCCCGTACGTTGCGCCAGATTTTCGAGAGCGATGCGACGGTCGGACAAATAGGCAAGCTCTGCGGTGGTAAGGCCCAGCTCCTCAGCCATCTCAACCGACTGACCGCCTATTTCCTTGGCGACACGGCCAAACGCCACTTCAATGGTCATGCCTGCTTCAACGCATATCAGCAACAGATCAAGCGCATCAGGAAAAGCCCGTGAAATGGCCTGCTGACGCTTGCCGATCAGATTTTCCACATACACATTCGGCAGGTAAAAGCCAATAAAACCAGCCGTAAATGACACGCCCAATTTAGCCAACATGTTTCCGGCAAAATTATCGGAAGCCAGAAGATATAGAAATGCTCCGGCAAAAACGATAACTGGCATTACCAGGCGGAAAAACAGAAACGTCACTAGCGGCGCCTGCCCCCGCAAGCCGGCCTGTGAAAGCTTCAATCGCGTTTCCGGTGACTCGAGAATTTTGCGTAGGCTAAGCCTGTCGACCACCTGTTGCATATAGCTGCTGGCTGTCGGGCGGAGCTTGCTTTTTCTCGAGTCGCGCTCGGAACGCGCCTGACTCTTTAATTCATTGCGGCGCTCCGCCACAACCTTCAGGCGCTCGCCAAGCCGATCCTGCTGAAGATAAGGCATGGCCAATGAAACGATCGTGCCCAGCGCGGCGACAAAAGTCAGCACAGTTACCAGGAACTGAACATTCATATAGGAAGCAAAAAAATCCATTCCCTGCCTTCTCTAGAAATCAAAATTCATCATTTTTTTCATGACGAAAACGCCCAGCCCCATCAGGCTCAGCCCGCCCACGACCATCATATTTCCCATTGTGGTGGAAAACAGCAGATTGACATGCTCCGGCGCGATCAGAAACATCATCCCTGACACCGCGATCGGCAACGATCCGATAATCATGGCTGACGCCTTGGCTTCTGAGGACATTGATTGTATTTTTGCTTTCATCAGCTTGCGTTCCCGCAGCACACTGGACAGGTTACCCAGCGCTTCCGAAAGATTGCCGCCGGACTGCCCTTGAATTGTCAGCACAATGACGAAAAAGTTCAGCTCTGTGCTGGGCATCCGCTCGTACATTCGCTCAAGCCCCGCAGTCAGACTGATGCCCAATTTTTGTCCCTCGACCAGCGTGCGAAACTCCTGCCCCAAAGGATCAGGGCTTTCCCGTGCAATAATCGCCATGCATTCGCCGATAGGCAGTCC
Source organism: Pseudomonadota bacterium (assembly GCA_049325255.1). Taxonomy (GTDB): domain Bacteria; phylum Pseudomonadota; class Alphaproteobacteria; order UBA11222; family UBA11222; genus UBA11222. The sequence goes on from JBMOMW010000031.1 coordinate 14,599, forward strand.
GGCCTTCACGCCACGCACGACCACGTCAACGGCATTAACGAATGAATCCGAAAAAGCTTTTTGCCTTCTTCTGGAAAGAAATCCAAGCAACCAGCGTGGCGCGCCAAACCCGGCCGCAAATCCGGCAGGAAGACTAATCAAAACTCCATAACCGGCAATCAGAATGCCCAGGAATACAATGAGACCAAAGGCAACTGACCCAATGATAAAATTCTGCTCCGTCCATTCCACCCCCGCCAATGCAAACATCTGCCGCAAGTTCAGCCGCTTCTTTTGTCCCTTGCGCGCATCCTCCAGATCCTTCAACGCAGCCTGAACATTGCGCTTGCCGCCACCACCGCGTTGCCCATCACGTCCACGCAGGACGCCTGCTGCGCCCTTTGTCCCGCTTATCGCCTGAACACGGCCACGTACGCGGTCGCTGTCATCAATGCGCCGGCCAAATATGGCATAGCCCACCCCCGCCGCACTAAGCGCAGCAAGAATGGCCGTCAATATAACAATCGTATTCGGACTCATGATCAGTTTCCGCCCAAGTGCAGGTGAACAATATTGCGTTCAGTCTTATTTGAAAAAAGAACCATCGCCCCTAGACCATGTTCGGATCAGATGGAATTGCCAGTGGCGATTCCATCTGATCCGAAC
>JBMOMW010000032.1:0-15169 GCA_049325255.1 Pseudomonadota bacterium
GCCGCTGGTTGGTGAGTATTTGGTGAGTTATGATCCCACCAAGGTTGGTATCAGATTGATAACTTATTGATTAAATTGGCGCACCCGAAGGGATTCGAACCCCTGGCCTCTGCCTTCGGAGGGCAGCGCTCTATCCAGCTGAGCTACGGGTGCATTTGATCCGGTAAAGGTATGGAACGGGCGCAAACTAGCCTATTCATGGGGTGGCGGCAATCGTGGCGTTGCAAAAACCTGGCTTTTCCCGAATAAAGACGCAGATGGCCTGAATGGTGGCGTGACAGGGACAGGGTGTGCAGAAGAAGAGTGAACCTTCGGGCGTGCGGGGGCGGATCGGGAGTGGTCCCGCCGCAACGGGGAATAAGGGTGCGCCTGTCGCGCACGGGCCGCGCGAGGGTGGATGGCGCAATGGCCTGGTGAACGCTGCATTGATGATAAGCAGCATACTGGTCATGCTATTGCTGTGTGAACTGGTATTATTCCGTTTTATTTTGATCCCCAGCGACGTCCCGGAAAATGTCTTTGTGGATGGGCTGGTGCGTCTTCGGCCCGGCAGTGAGGGGGTATGGCGCGTTGGTGATGACGTGGCGGGACACTATCGCATCAATGCGCAGGGCTGGAATTCAGGTCGTGCAACATATGACGCGAAGGCCCCTTCGGGTGTCCGGCGCATCGCCATTATTGGCGATTCATTTGTCGAGGCGTTGCAGGCGCCGTTTGACGCCAGTCTGGCCGAGCAGCTTGAGGGGGCGGCAAAAGACCGCCTTCAGGTTTATCGTTTTGGCATCAGTGGCGCACCCTTGAGCCATTATCTGGCGATGGCGCGTCATGTGGCGCAGACCTATCATCCGGATATGATCGTGATGGTGCTGGTGCATAATGATTTCGATGAATCTTTTTCTGCAGTTGCGGGACGCTATACCAGCAGCTTTCTGAAATTCCGTATGGATGGGAATCAGGTGGCCGGCGAAATTCCGCCTGTGCCCTATCAATCAACCTGGCGTGACTGGTTGCGCCAAACGGCGACACTGCGATATCTCTATTACCGGCAGAGGCTGAACCCGGCTGCGATGATCATGCAAATGCCGCCGGCCGCACCGCCTGCCTATCAGGCGAATGTGGCAGTGGACGCTGTGACGGCGCAACGGGCCGCTATCCGGGGCGCAACCCGGTATGCCTTCGCGCAGTTTCAGGCCCTGTCGCGAGAGCATCATTTTCGTCCCTTGCTGATGATGGATGGCGACCGGCGTTCGATCGTTTCCGGGGTAGACAGTATGGCGCTGTACAGGGACGGGGCGCTGTGGTTAAACGCCATGGCGGCGGAGGTGGCGGCAAAGGCAGGGTTGACATTTATCGATCTGCATCCGCTGTTCCAGAAAGACTGGCAGATGAACCACCAGCCATTGAATTTCGTTTCCGACAATCACTGGAATGAACGGGGCCACAGGGTTGCGGCACAGGCGCTGGAGGCGTATGTGCTGGACGCTAAACCCTGATTTGCGGCGTCATTCCTGCGGCCGCCAGCGCAACACTGGCGTGCGCGCTGCACGGGTTTCATCCAGCCGGTTGCGCGGCGCGAAATGCGGCGCCTGGGTAAAGCGCGCCAGATCGCCCGCTTTTGCCGCCTGCGCCAGATTGCGCAGCACACTGATCAATTGATCGAGCGCTTCCTTTGATTCCGTTTCTGTCGGTTCGATCAGCATCGCCCCATGCACCACCAGTGGAAAATAGATGGTCATCGGGTGATAACCTTCATCAATCATCGCCTTGGCGAAATCCAGCGTGGTGACGCCGGTGTCTTTCAGAAAGCTGTCATCGAACAGGCATTCATGCATGCAGGGGCCGGGGAAGGGGGCGCTCATATCCCCGCTCAGGCTGGCCAATACATAATTGGCGTTCAATACGGCGTCTTGCGCCACCTGCCGCAGGCCATCGCCGCCATGACTCAGCATATAGCTCAGTGCACGGACAAACATGCCCATCTGGCCGTGAAATGCGGTCATGCGCCCAAATGGTGTGGCGCCACCTGCATCGGCGCCGAGCTCAATCAGATCAAACCCTGCTCCATGATCCACCACAAAGGGCAATGGGGCGTATGGGGCCAACGCCTGCGAGAAAACCACAGGCCCAGCACCCGGCCCGCCGCCGCCATGCGGCGTGGAAAAGGTCTTGTGCAGATTGATGTGCATGGCGTCAATGCCCAGATCACCGGGGCGCACCCGTCCAACCAGCGCGTTAAAATTCGCCCCATCGCAATAAAAATAACCGCCCGCGTCATGGATGGCTTTCGCCATTTCCACAATGTCATTTTCAAACAGGCCGCAGGTATTGGGATTGGTGACCATGATCGCGGCCACATCCGGGCCAAGTTTGGCTTTCAATGCGGCCAGGTCCACCCGGCCGCGCGCATCGGCGGGAATCGGATCAACGCTGAAACCGCACATGGCGGCGGTGGCGGGATTGGTGCCGTGTGCGGATTCGGGCGCCAGCACCCGGTTGCGTTTTTCGCCGCGCGCATCCAGTGCGGCGCGGATCGCCATCAGACCGCACAGCTCGCCATGCGCGCCCGCCTTGGGCGACATGGCGACGGCGGGCATGCCGGTCAGCACACGCAACCAATGCGCCAGCGTGCTGATCAGCTCCAGCGCGCCCTGTACGGTGGAAATGGGTTGCAGCGGGTGCAAATCCGCAAAGCCCGGCAGCCGCGCCAGCTTTTCATTCAGGCGCGGATTATGTTTCATGGTGCAGGAGCCAAGCGGATACAGCCCGCTATCAATCGCGTAATTTTTGCGGCTCAGACGGACAAAATGCCGCACCACCTGTGGCTCTGACAGGCCGGGCAGGCCGATGGCGCCGGTGCGCGCCAACGCGCCAAGACGGTTCGCCATTGGTGCAGGCGTTGGCAGATCAACGCCGCATCGCCCGTCTGCATTTTGTTCGAACAATAAAGGTTCTTCATGGTCCAATCCGCGATGGCCACTAAATGTGGTCAATGTGTCTTTTCCCGCTTCGCCGGGATTTGTCGGGCGTCCCCGCCGCATCATGACAGCACCTCGCGCAGGGCGCTGGCAAATGCAAGCCTGTCCTGATCCGTATTGGTTTCGTTGGCGGCAACCAGCAATAAATTGGCGAGACCGGGATCATCGGGGATCAGCCGCGATACGGGCACCCCCCCCAATATGCCGCGCGCCGCCAATGCCTCGACGGCCGGTGCGGCGGGCTTTGGCAGGCGCAGCGTGAACTCGTTGAAAAAACTTTCATTGAGGCAGGTCACGCCGGGAATGCTGGTCAGCGCCTGGGATAAAACAATTGCCGCCTGATGGTTGAGCAGCGCCAGTTGCGTAAAGCCCGCTTCGCCCAGCAGCGCCACGTGAATGGTGAAGGCCAGACAGCACAGGCCCGAATTGGTGCAGATATTGCTGGTCGCCTTTTCGCGCCGGATATGTTGTTCTCGCGCCGACAGGGTCAGCACATAGCCGCGCCGTCCCTGTGCATCCACGGTTTCGCCGCACAGCCGCCCGGGCATCTGGCGCTGCAACGCGCTGCGCGCTGCAAACAATCCCAGATAGGGACCGCCAAAATTCAGCCCGACGCCCAGTGATTGCCCTTCGCCCACAAAAATATCCGCGCCCATTTCACCTGGCGGTAATGTTGCGCCCAGCGCCAGCGTTTCCGTGGTCACCGCAACAAGCAACGCGCCCCGGGCGTGCGCCGCTTCCGCCAGCGGGCGCAGATCGCGCAAATGGCCAAAGAAGTCCGGCGTCTGCACCACGATGCAGGCGGTGTCATCATCAATCATATTGACAAGATCTTCGACGCCATCGGGGGCGGCCGCCATGGCCTGCACAATCCCGCCTGCAAAATGCGATGTGGTTTCGGTGACGGCGCGATAGTGCGGATGCAGCCCGCCGGATAAAATCGCCTTGCGCCGTTTGGTGGCGCGATTGGCCATCAGCACGGCTTCGGCGCAGGCGGTTGCGCCGTCATACATAGAGGCGTTGGCGATATCCATACCCGACAGCATGGCGACCTGGGTCTGAAATTCGAACAGATATTGCAGCGTGCCCTGCGAAATTTCCGGCTGATAGGGCGTATAGGAAGTCAGAAATTCCGAACGCTGGATCAGATGATCCACTGTTGCTGGAATATGATGGCGATAGGCCCCCGCGCCACAAAAGAACGGCGCATCGCAGGCCGCAAGATTTTTTGACGCCATGGCGCGCAGCATGCGCTCCACTTCTAACTCTCCCTGATGCGGCGGCAGATCAAGCGGTTCGGATCGCCGCGCCGCCGGGGGCACGTCAATGAACAGATCATCAATATTTGTTACGCCGATGGCGCGCAACATTTCGGCACGGTCAGACGGGGTAAGCGGGAGGTAACGCATCAGGCCAGACCTTCGACAAAAGTTTTATAGGTGGCGGCATCCATAAGTCCGTCAAGCTCCGCTTTGTCGGTCATCCGGATTTTGAAAAACCAGCCATCGCTTTCTGCGGCTTCATTGACCGTGACCGGGGCGCCTTCCAATACGGTATTGGCTTCCGTAATTTCGCCACTCACGGGTGCGTAAATTTCGCTGGCGGCCTTTACGGATTCGACGACGGCGATCTCATCGCCCTGGCCGATTTTTGTGCCCAATTGCGGCAGTTCGACAAAGACAATATCGCCAAGCTGTTCCTGCGCGTAATTGGAAATGCCGACGGTGCCGACATCGCCATCAACCGATATCCATTCATGGTCTTGTGTGTAAAAAATGTTTGGCATGTGTCCTGTCCTAGCGGTGAAAGCGTTTGGGGATAAAGGGCATGGGAACAATATGCGCGGCCAGCGGTTTGCCGCGCACCATCAGATTAACGGCTGTGCCATCGGTGGCGTGGGATGCGCTGACATAGCCCATGGCGATGGGGGCGTTGAGTGTCGGGCTGAATGTGCCGCTGGTCACATGGCCAATCACGGCGCCATTCAGCTCAAGGATTTCGGTTCCTTCGCGTGCGGGCGCGCGTCCTTCCGGGCGGATGCCGACCCGCAGGCGTTTGGGGCCGTCCTTGATTTGCGCCTGAATGATTGCGCTGCCGGGAAAGCCACCGGTTTCGCGGCGGCGTTTGGAAATGGACCACAGCAGATTGGCCTCAACCGGCGTTGTGGTTTCATCAATGTCATGCCCGTACAGGCACAGTCCCGCTTCCAGCCGCAAACTGTCGCGCGCGCCAAGGCCAATGGGCGCGACCTCCGGTTCAGCGAGCAATCGTTTGGCCCAGGCTTCTGCCGCATTTGCGGGAACCGAAATTTCGAAACCGTCTTCCCCGGTGTAGCCGCAACGATGAATAATCAGATCAACCTCATCAACGCGAAACCGTCTGCCATGCATAAAGCCCAGACTGGCAGCTTCCGGCACAAGCCGCGCCAATACCGTTGCGGCTGCTGGTCCCTGTAAGGCAAGCAGCGCACGATCTTCCATTCGGGTCAGTGTGGCTTTCCCGGCAAGGGCCGTTTCGATATGGGCGAAGTCTTCGGCCTTGCGTCCGGCATTGACGACGAGAAAAAGCTGATGCTGGTGTTCTGGGCGCACCGGCCGCGTTACCATCAGATCATCAAGTATGCCGCCCTGTGCATTCAGCAAAGTCGTATAGCGCATCTGCCCAGGCTTCAGTTCGGCAATGGCGCCGGGAACCAGTGTTTCAAATGCCGCAGCAATATCAATACCGGGCAGGGCGCTGAGCATCGCCTGACCCATATGCGATACATCGAACAGGCCGGCCTGTTCGCGGGTGTGCAGATGTTCTTTCAAAATGCCAGCAGGATAATTTACAGGCATGGCATAGCCCGCAAACGGCACCATCTTCGCCCCCAGCGCCAGATGCAGCGCGTGAAGCGGTGTATTGCGTAACGGCGCGTTGATCGTATCAGCCATAATCCTCTGTCCCGTTTGGTGCAACGCAGGTTCATCCAAAACCGGAATCCCTAACGCCTGCCGTTTGGCGCGTTACGCACGCCGTCGGCTGCCCCCTCTGTCACGGGACCTGAGAGATTTGACCCTGCCGTGCTTTTAAAGCTGACCGGGCTTACCCCTTCGGTGAAGCGCCAAACACCCGCACATGCGAGGTATTGACGCCTGCTTTCCAGAGTTTCATCCCCCTGCGGTCCGGTTGCCTGAGAGTTTCCGGGGCGGTTGCTCCTTCGGCGCCGGTTCACTGCGATGCGTGTGCATTACGAATGCCCGGACTCTTCCGCAGGGATCATCTGTATTTATATGTCTGTACTTATGCAGTAGTGCGCCCGATTAGAGGCTGACACGGAGGCCTATATGACAGGAAGCATGGCTCCGGAGTCAACCGATTCCGGTTGCCTGTGGCATGATTGTGCTGGACTGGCGGAAGAAAAGATTTTTACTCTGTTTTGCCAGCGGCAGCGGCGCCGCTCGCCATCCCGGTATGGGTGCTGGATTGACCGCTGATCAAACCAAATTTTTCCGGATCATCCCCAGGATGCATTTCGCTTTCGCAGCGCGGCGCGCAGGCAAAGGTTTCAGTTAAGGCGCCACGATGTAGCGTCACGGTGCGGGTCGTGTGCGGCACCACGATCACATCCTTGTCAAAGACGACATTGCCCTCTTTGTCAAAGCCAAGAATATTGGTTTCGCCACTGGTGCGGCCAAGCACAAACATCAACTGGTTGCTTTGAGCAGAAACGTCTGCGATGTGGGGATTGCCAACAATAATGGTTTCTACGGGCCGGTCAGTGCGCAGAACATGATTTTTGTCGATGGTCACCCGCAGACTCTCGCTTGCCCAGGCGCCGCCCGTCAGAATAGCCGCAGCTATCACGAGACAGCCCCCCGGTAAAAGTCTCCCGATTTGCGCTATACGGTTTTGGACCAACATGTTAGCCTCTCTTTCGTCTGGTCAGTTTTGTACCAAGCAGCCGGTTGTGAGTATAGGACCATAAACATTAACGTAATATAAACCAAATAAAAGGCAAATAGGGACAAGGAAGGTAATTTTTACTGCAAAAAGAAATAGACTGTGCTTTCCGTGTACTCTGTCATGTAAAAAAAGATTTCCGCAGCGAAAAACTGACGGTAGGATAGCCTGGCGATAGATTCAGTTACCTCAATGCTTGCAGGCTTAGGAGCTTGCAGGTTTAGGAGATTAAAGGATGCTTGATCCATCCGTTTGCACATTAAAGGGCAGCAAACTGTTCGCAAACCTGCCCGGGCCGGCCATTTCAGACATTGAAGCCATGTGCAAATGGCAGGAATTTGGCCCTGATGAGACCATCATCGACGCCAGCATAACTCCCCCGCGCGATGCCGTATATTTTGTTGTTTCGGGTGCGGTACGGGTGGCGACATCCGTGGGACAGACAGGCGAAATTGCTTTTATCGATCTTGGCGCAGGGGCCCAATTTGGCGAATTATCCGCCATCGATGGACAACCAAGGTCCGCTAATGTTTTTGCCAAGGAATATTGCATCATCGCCTCTGTGGAGGCTGCGCAGTTCAATGAAATATTGCTGTCAAACCCGCAGGTGGCCATCGCCCTGCTGCAACATTTTACCAGCATCATCCGTAACAATAACAAACGAATCGTCGATCTTAGTACGCGCACGGACGTGCAGCGGGTTTATTCGGAAATATTGCGTATTTCGGAGCCTGATCCCAGGGGGGATGGTTCCTGGCTGATTACCCGCATGCCAAAACATAAGGAAATTGCCGCCTGGGCCGGAACGACAGAGGAAAGTGTCGCTACGGCGCTGGGGCAACTGATTAAAGTGGGGCTGGCAAAACGGCGTTATCCCAGCCTGCACATTATAGACCGCGCCAAGGTTCGCCTGCTGGCGGAGCTGGGATAGATGGATTGCCATCGGTTAGGCTTCAGGAATCGTTAAGCATTCATAATTAATGCGTTTGGTGATGGTGATCACGCGCAATAGCGGAAGCGGTCCCCATATCTGGTTTGTAGAGCAGGGACAGTAAGAAAAAACGGCTTTTGAGGCAAAAATTTAAGTGTTAGCGTCTAACGTGCCGGGGACATCTTATGTTGACCCCATAGATTAGCACTCTTCGGTAGAACGGGAGTGTAACGTTGAGCAAATACCCCGCCCTTGGGCGAGTTAAGGTGGGGATAATCTGACGGATGGCTGTCAGATGACAACTGGTAGGAGAGATAGACATGTTGAAACTGTATGTTGCTACTCAGGAAAAACTGCTGGCTTTGAAGGAAGACATTTCGGGCGCCACGGCGATCGAATATGGCCTGATCGCTGCCGGCATTAGTATTGCCATTTTGATAGCGGTGCAGACTCTGGGTGGGCAGCTGGACACCTTGTTCCAATCGCTTACAACTGCAGTTACACCTGCGCCGTAGGGGTAAAGCTGCCTGACAGGAGCTTAGGCTGGTAATTTTGATGGCGCCGCCAGACTTTCTGGCGGCGCCCTTTTTTAGCCGGGTGATTCGCACATTACATGCCCCTACTTTTCGTCGGGTCCGCAGCCATGATTTTATTTTTTCTGTTGTTTTTGGGCATCATGGTTGTGGCGGCTGTTTATGATCTTGTTACATATACGATTCCCAACTTTTTACCGCTGTTGCTGATTGGGGTATTTGTGGTTTTCGCCCTGTGGCAGGCGCTGTCCTGGCCACTATTAGCGAATCATGCCGGGGCTGGTTTGGGCATGCTGGGGGTCGGCTGGGCGCTGTTTGCGCTGGGGCTATTGGGCGGGGGTGACGCCAAGCTGTTTGCGGCCACCAGCCTGTGGATGGGGTGGCATGGGGTTATTAACTATATGATAATGTTCAGTATTTGTGGTGGGGTGTTGGCCTTGACCCTGCTTTTATTCCGCCGCCTGCCGCTACCGGAAAGGCTCCTGCGTCAGGTCTGGATCGCTACCTTGCACAAGAAAGAACAGGGCGCGCCCTATGGCATTGCACTGGCCGCCGGCGCCATCCTGGCCTGGCCTGATCTGCTCATTTTGCCAGGTCAATAAGCCGCGCCTACAAGAACAACAGGGTTAATATTCAAGTTTTCAGCGCATGGGGGAAAGATGCAGCGATGGTTAATGATTTTTTCATATCCTGAGTGCAAATGTAGATAAATTAAGGTAAGACCTTGGAACGTAACGGCTAAGTTTAGCTTTCATTTCCATCAATCCAGAAGGTTTGGAAAGCTGGATCGGGTGGGGGGCATCGATACATGAACTTGATGCGGATCATTATTCTGGTTGCAGCCATCGCCGCTGCCGGTCTGACGGCCGTTCTGGTCAGCAGCCTTGTCAGTGCGCCGGAAGTGGCAACGGATGAGACGGCCAAGATACCAGTAACTCAGGTGCTTGTCGCCGCGCGCAAGATCGAAATCGGGACTAAATTGACCGAGGCCGACTTGCGCTGGCAGGATTTTCCAGAGACCTCTGTCGCCTCCACCTATTTTACCCGGGACCGTAATCCCGATGCGGTCAAGGAGCATGTGGGGGGAATTGCGCGCTCGGAAATTTTCGCTGATTCGCCCATCACCCCCGGAAAAATCGTTAACGCTGGCGATGGCGGTTTCATGTCCGCAATTCTTGAAGGTGGCATGCGGGCCATGAGTGTGCAGGTCTCGCCTGAAACGGGGGCGGGCGGGTTTATCCTGCCGGGTGATCGTGTAGATGTGATCCAAAGTCGCGAAGTCAAAGTCGAAAATGAAACTGGCAATAGCGAACAGGAGATTGTCAGCGAAACCGTTCTTGAAAATGTACGCACACTGGCTATCGACCAAACGGTCAACGATCCAGTTGTGGAGTCAGGGGCGGAAGTGAAGACAAGTTCGGTAATTGGCAAGACGGCGACGCTTGAGTTGACGCCGGCGCAGGCGCAGACATTGTCGAAGGCAGTCGCCAGCAGCGGTTCACTTGTTCTTGTGTTACGCAGTCTGGAGCGCAAGGAAGATCCGGATTTTGCGGAGCGCGAAGCTGCGGCTGCGGCGGCGCTGGAGGCTGAGCGTTCGAAGAATAAATCTTTCACGATCATCCGGTACGGCACACCCGGCAAGTTCCGCCCCAAATAGAAGATGCTTTTGAAAATGCAGATGATTAGGCAGTATAAAAACCAGAGCCGCGTGATAGGCATTGCCGGACTGTTGCTGTTGGCGGGCGCTTTTTGTGCGCAATTTGCCCGCGCTGCAGATCCAGATCCGGCAATCAGAGAAACAACTGCCGCGCCTCCGGTTGCCATGAAGTTTGACGGCAGCAAGGTGCGGATCATGTCTGATGATCCGGAGAGTGCCGCTGCGCGCCACCAGATCAAGCTTGAGCGTGGCAAGGCGGCAATCGTTGAATTGCCAAAGGATGCCCGTGATATTCTGGTTTCGGACCCTAAAATTGCGGATGCGAGGGTGCGCACCCCACGGCAGATTTATGTTATCGGAACCGCCATCGGCGCCACCAATATCATCTTTTTTGATGAACATGGCGGGCAGATATTAAACCTTGAACTGCTGGTTCAACTCGACGCCAAGGGAGCAACCGAGGCGCTGCAACGGCATTTTCCAGATAGTAATCTGCGGGTTGAATCACTGAACAATAATCTGGCCATTAGTGGGCGGGTTCCCAATGTGGCGGCTTCGGAGAAGGCCCTTGCCATTGTCCGGCGCTTTGTTGACGCCCCAGAAAATGTCGTCAATCTATTGGCGGTTGAGGGCGACGATCAGGTGTTATTGAAGGTACGCGTCTCGGAAATGCAGCGCAGCGTCATCAAGCAATTGGGCATCAATCTGTTTGGCACGTTAAATCGGGGTGGCGGCAGCGCCTCCCGTTTTGGCACCAATAATCAGTTTAATGTGTCGGGCAGCCTGTTGGGCGGCTTGACTGCGGGTGCGAACAAAACCGTGCCCGGACCTGCCGGAGATCCGTTTGGACCGCTTGGTGGTGTGTCGGTGGCGACCAATTCCATTTCAGGCGTATTGCAGGCGCTGGAGCGTAACGGGCTTGTGCGCGTATTGGCGGAGCCAAATCTGACAGCAGTATCTGGCGAGTCAGCCAAATTTCTGGCTGGCGGTGAGTTTCCAGTTCCGGCGGGTGTGGATACACAAGGCAATATCAAGATCGAATTCAAGCCGTTTGGCGTTGGTCTTGGTTTTACCCCTGTGGTGCTGAGCGATGGACGGATCAATTTGCGTCTGTCCACAGAAGTCAGCCAGATTTCCAATGAGCAATCGGTTACGCTTCAAACCCTTGTCATTCCGGGCCTTTCAGTCCGCCGGGCCGAAACATCGGTTGAGCTTCCCAGTGGCGGCAGTCTTGTGATCGCCGGTCTGCTTCAGAATGATATCCAGAAGAGTATTGATGGGATCCCTGGTCTGAAGGACATACCTATTCTGGGCTCATTGTTTCGCAGCAGCGATTTTCAGAACAATGAAACCGAACTGGTCATTGTTGTAACGCCCTATCTTGTGAATGGCGTCAGTGAAGATCAGTTGCGCCTGCCCACCGATGGTTTTACGCCATCCAGCGATTTCGACAGCTATTTCCTTGGTCAGTTGCACGGTGTGTACAAGCGCAAACCAAGCCCAGGGACATCCTTGCAGGGGCCATATGGCCACATCATGGAGTAATCGGACGTGTTGCGTATGCAGATGAACCAAATTCCCCAGTGGCCGTTGATGGCGCATGGGCGTCGCGTTGCGCTTTTGCTTTTGCTGGCCGGTGGCGTTGCTGGATGCCAAAATAGCATGATGCTTTCACAGGCAACGCCCCAGCCGGCTGTCTCAGAAAAATATCCAATTTCGGTTGAGCCAGTGCAGGAAACCATGCAGCTATCGCCAGTATTGGCAGGCAACAAACTTGCTCCGGCAGACGCCAGGCAGGTTACGGCCTTTGCGGGGGGGTTCCTCCAGAAGGGTCACGGTCCGCTGGCCATCATTCTGCCTAATATTCCATATTCACCCCGGACGCAGGGGCAGATGCAGGCGATTAACGAAATTTTGGCTGAACGCGGTGTGCCTGCTTCCAGGATTGAGTGGCGCATAGCAACGCCCGGCGCGGCTCCGGCCGTTGTTGCGGTCCCGCCCGGCGGCGTTAATGGCGCTGACGCCAGGCCTGATCCGCTTGTATTCAGCTATACCCGTTATGTGGCGTCGGCAGAAGGCGCATGCGGGAATTGGGAAAAGGATTTAGGCCGCAGCCATGATAACCACACATGGGACAATTTTGGTTGTGCGCACCAGCATAATCTGGCCGTGATGGTGGCTGACCCGCTGGATCTGAAGCGGCCCCGTGCAACAACACCTGTTGACGTTGACCGGCGCACTGTTGTGATAAAAGCCTATCGTGAAGGCAAAAAAACCACCAGTCAGCGGTCCGAGGATGAAAAAGGTACTGTCAGCGAAGTGTCGAAATGAGCGAAGCAGGTAACAATTCTGACGGCAATACCGTCTCGACGGGTAGTCAGCAGATCCCCCGTATCACGTTGCACGCTTTTATGGATAGGGCAGCGGACCGGGAGAGTCTGGCTACGGCCTGCCGTGACCGGCGCATGATCCGGGTAACGCACGAAATTCATGAAGGTAGCGTCGCAAACGCATCCGAATTTTATTCTGATCAGCCGACGCCGAATTTGCTGATTGTAGATGTCCCCAAGGAGCGCGAGCAGGCTTTTGCCTATTTGCAGACGCTGGCGGAGGCCTGCGATCCAGGCACCCAGGTCGTGGTTGTCGGGACGCTGAATGATGTCGGTGTCTATAGAGACTTTATGCGGCAGGGCGTCAGCGAATATCTGGTCAGCCCGGTTAGCGCGGTGCAGCTTATCGAAACCATCGCGAATATATACGCCAATCCAGGCACCCAGCCAGTAGGGAAAGTGCATTGCTTTACAGGCGTTAGTGGTGGCGTTGGGTCAAGTACGATCGCGCATAATGTTGCGTGGCATTTGGCCGAGACGCTGAATGAAAGCACCGTCGTCCTGGATCTCGATTTGCCATTTGGCACATTGGGGCTGAATTTTAATCATGATGGCGGCAAAGGGATTACCGAGGCGCTTCTGGAACCGGACCGGCTTGATGATGTGTTGCTGGAGCGTCTGCTCTACAAGGCGACAGACAAATTAAGCTTGTTTACCGCGCCCGCCACACTGGATAGCGGCTTCGATCCCGCGCCCAAGGCCCTGGAAAAAGTGTTTGATGTCGTGAAGTCCAACTTTGCGCATATTGTCATTGATTTGCCGCATACCTGGTCGAACTGGGCGCGCGGGGTGCTTATGGCCAGCGATGAAATCGTCCTCAGTTTGCTGCCAGATCTGGCTAGCCTGAAAAATGCCAAGAATTTGAAGGACTATTTGGTTGCTCAGCGCCCAAATGACGTTGCGCCACGCCTGGTGTTGAATATGATGGAGGCGCCTAAACGGCCTGAAATCCCGATAAAAGAGATTGCTGATACGTTAGGCTCCAATCCGGCCTGTATTTTGAGCTATGATAACCTTTTATTCGGAACTGCGGCCAATAATGGCCAAATGGTCAGCGAAGTGGATGCAAAAAATAAAAATTCGCTGGCTTTGCTTGATCTTGCTTCCGTGCTGGCCCGGCGAAGTGCTAGCCTGCCAGGAAGCGCCAAGGATACTTCCCCATTGGCGCCGTTGTTGGCGCTTTTGAAAGGCCTGAAGGCTTAAAGCAAAATGTTCGGCAAGCGCACGGATACCAAACCGAAGCCCGCGCCGGCCAATGCCAAGGATACGCTCAACGCGTCTGAGGCGGCGGGCGCGGTGAAAGCAAAACCGGCGATCTCTCCGTCAGTTCCGGTTCCTGAACCTGTGGAAGTAAACCTGGAGCCTCTGGGCGGCGACAATGCGCGCTCCGAGCAATATTATCAGCTTAAAACAAGTATCTTTAATGCACTGATTGACACGGTTGATCTGGCGCAAATGGCCGCGCTGGAAACAGAGGCCGCGCGCGAGGAAATCGGCGACATCGTAACTGAAATCATCGCCATCAAGAGTTTGGTGCTCAGCGTGTCCGAGCAACAGCGCCTTATCGCTGATATCTGCAATGATGTGCTGGGCTATGGTCCTCTGGAGACGCTGCTGGCGCGTGACGATATTGCCGATATCATGGTCAATGGTGCGGCACTTACTTTCATTGAAGTGAACGGCAAAATCGAGAAGGCCGGTATCAAATTTCGCGATAATGCGCAGTTGATGAATATCTGTCAGCGCATTGTTAGCCAGGTTGGCCGCCGTGTGGATGAATCCAGCCCGATTTGCGACGCAAGACTTGCCGATGGTTCGCGTGTGAACGTAATCGCTCCGCCATTGGCTATTGATGGTCCGGCGCTGACCATCCGTAAATTCAAAAAAGACAAGCTGAAGCTCAGCGATCTGGTGAATTTCGGCGCCATCTCTCCGCCGGGCGCTACCATACTTGGGATTATCGGCGCCATACGGTGCAATGTAATTATTTCTGGTGGTACCGGTTCAGGAAAAACCACTTTGCTGAATAGTCTTTCCGCCTTTGCAGCAGCGGATGAGCGGATCATCACCTGCGAGGATACAGCCGAACTGCAATTACAGCAGCCCCATGTGGTGCGGCTGGAAACCAGGCCGCCCAATCTGGAAGGTGCTGGCGAAATATCCATGCGCGATCTGGTGAAAAACTGCCTGCGTATGCGTCCCGAACGCATTATTGTCGGCGAAGTGCGTGGACCTGAGGCGTTTGACCTGTTGCAGGCGATGAATACCGGCCATGACGGTTCCATGGGGACGTTACACGCCAATACGCCACGCGAAGCCATCAGCCGTGTTGAAAGCATGATAACAATGGGCGGCTTTAGCCTGCCTGCCAAGACCATCCGTGAAATGATTGTGTCGGCGGTTGATGTGATCGTGCAGGCGCAGCGTCTTCGCGACGGCTCACGCCGGATTATCAGCGTCACCGAGATCATCGGCATGGAAGGCGACGTTGTTATCACTCAGGAAGTGCTGTCCTATGAAGTGCTGGGCGAGGACGCCAAGGGCAAACTTGTGGGCCTTCATAAACCTGGCGAAGTGGGCATCCCAAAATTCATGGAAAAGGCGCGCTATTATGGCATGGGCGACAAGCTTTCCGAAGCCATGGAGGAATTGAACGATATTTATATGAGAGAAAAACCCAATGCCATGGCTAGGGTTGTCCGCTAGAGCCATTTCCGTTTTGATTGAACCGTATGGTTCAA